>JASBST010000055.1 GCA_030148775.1 Thiogranum sp. | reverse complement strand
CGCTGGCCACGTTCCAGCTGCTTGCGGGTGGCTTCGTCGAGATCCGAGGCGAACTGGGCGAAGGCCGCCAGCTCACGGTACTGCGCCAGGGCCAGGCGCACACCGCCACCGAGTTTCTTGACGATCTTGGTCTGCGCCGCGCCACCCACACGCGATACCGACAGTCCCGCATTGATAGCCGGCCGGATACCGGCATTGAACAGATCGGATTCGAGAAAGATCTGTCCGTCGGTGATGGAGATGACGTTGGTGGGCACGAACGCCGAAACATCGCCAGCCTGGGTCTCGATGATCGGCAATGCCGTCAGCGAACCGGTTTTACCGGTGACCTGTCCGTTAGTCATCTTCTCGACATAAGCCTCGTTGACGCGCGCGGCGCGTTCCAGCAGACGCGAATGCAGGTAGAAGACGTCGCCGGGATAAGCTTCGCGGCCCGGCGGACGGCGCAGCAATAGAGACACCTGGCGGTAGGCCCAGGCCTGCTTGGTCAGATCGTCGTAGATGATCAACGCATCTTCACCGCGGTCGCGGAAATATTCGCCCATGGCGCAACCGGCGTAAGGCGCGATGTACTGCATGGCCGCCGAGTCCGAGGCGCCGGCGGCGACCACGATGGTGTGGTCCATGGCGCCGTGCTCTTCGAGCTTGCGCACCACGGAGGCGACCGAGGAGTTCTTCTGCCCGACCGCGACATAGATACACTTTACGCCGGTACCCTTCTGATTGATGATGGCGTCGATCGCCACCGCGGTCTTGCCGGTCTGGCGGTCGCCGATGATCAGCTCACGCTGTCCACGGCCGACCGGTACCATGGCGTCGATGGCCTTGAGACCGGTCTGCACCGGTTGGTCGACGGATTTACGTTCGATAACGCCAGGTGCGATTTTCTCGATCGGCGAACTGGCCTGCGCATCAATCGCCCCCTTGCCGTCGATGGGCGCGCCCAGCGAGTCGACCACCCGACCCAGCAAGGCTTCGCCGACCGGCACTTCGAGAATGCGCCCGGTACATCTGACCTTGTCACCTTCGGATACGGTTTTGTAGTCACCGAGGATAACCGCACCGACCGAGTCGCGCTCCAGGTTGAGCGCCAGACCGTAAAGACTGTTACCGAAGTCGATCATCTCGCCCTGCATGACGTCCGCCAGGCCATGAATCCGGCAGATACCGTCGGTAAGACTGACGATGGTGCCTTCGCTGCGCGCCTCGGAAGTGGCTTCGAAACCCTCGATACGCTTTTTGATCAGCTCGCTGATCTCGGATGGATTTAGTTGCATTACTTGCGTCCTCTTTTAGTGAACCAAGGCGCTGTAGAGCTGGCGCAGATGTTCCACGGCCGATCCGTCAATCACCAGATCGCCCGCGCGGATCACTGCCCCGCCGACCAGGTCTTCGTTCACAGAACAATTCAGTTGCACGTCACGGCCGAGGCGCTGCTTGAGCACATCGGTGATCGCGGATTTTTGGGCCTCGCTCAGCGGCTGCGCGGAAATGACCTCGGCTTCGACCTTGCCTTCGGCGGCGTCGCGGAAGCTGTCGTAGAGCGCGGCGATCATCGGCAGCAGGTTCAACCTGCCGTTCTCGGCCAGCATGCTCACCAGGTTTTTCTCCGCCTCGCCGATATCCTCGCCACTGGCGCGTATCACCCATTCGGCGGCATCCTTTCGAGTCAGGCGCGGGTTGTCCAGCAGGCTGCGCATGGTGGAATTGGCCACCACCGCCGCCAGCAACGCCAGGCTGTCGGACCAGGCGCGGTAGTCACCGCTGGAGCGGGCCAGCTCGAAAACCGCGCGCGCATACGGCCGCGCCAGGGCGGCATCACCGCTCAGCGTGTCGTCATGTTTGCTCGCATCTGACATATCCGCCACCTCAGATCCTGGCGACCAGGTCTTTGATCAGCTCGTCGTTGGCCGTGGCGTCCAGTTCGCGCTTGAGGATACGGCCGGCACCGGCGGTGGCCAGCTCGACCACCTGACCGCGCAGGCTTTCCCGGGCACGATTGACTTCCTGCTCGATCTCCGCCTGGGCGGCGGCCTTCAGACGGTTGCCTTCGGCAACGGCGTCGTTTTTCGATTCCTCGACGATTTCCGCCGCGCGCTTCTCGGCACGGGCGATGATCTCGGCAGCCTGCTGCTTGGCCTGATGCAGGGTTTCGGCGGCTTTTTTCTCCGCCAGCTCCTGCTCGTGTTTACCGCGGTCCGCCGCCGCCAGTCCCGCGGCGATCTTGGCCTTGCGCTCAGTGAGCGCGGCCATGATCGGCGGCCAGACGAACTTCATGCAGAACCACACGAACACGACGAAGGTGATGCTCTGTCCGATCAGTGTCGCGTTGAAATTCATGCTTGCACCTCGCGCAATCTATGGCTGGATAAAACGCCGACGCGCTCTATCCACCGACCACGGCGAACATGACGTACATGGCCAGACCGACAGCGATCATCGGCACGGCGTCGACCAGACCCATGACAATGAAGAACTGAGTGCGCAACATGGGGATCAGCTCGGGCTGACGCGCGGCGCCTTCCAGAAAGCGGCCACCGAGGATGCCGATACCGACGGCGGCGCCCAGAGCGCCCAGACCCATCATCAGGCCACCGGCAATATAGAGCAGAGCGTTTTCCATGGTTAGTCTACTAAAAAGTTGAAGTTCAAATCAGTGAGAAAGCGGGATCAATGATGTTCCTGGCTGGCCATATCCAGATAGACGATCGTCAGCGTCATGAAGATGAAGGCCTGCAAGGTGATAATCAGAATGTGGAAGATGGCCCAGCCAAGCTGCAGCAGGCCGCCGAAGGTGCCCAGCACCAGACCGCCGCCGTACATCAGGGCGATAAGGATAAAGATCATTTCACCGGCATACATGTTGCCGAACAGTCGCAGCGACAAAGACACCGGCTTGGAAATCAGGGTGACCGCCTCGAGGAGAAAATTCACCGGAATGAACAGAATCTGAACAAGCTTGTTGTTAGACTGGAACGGCATCAGGGTCAGCTCGCCGACGAAGCCGCCCACGCCCTTCATTTTGACGCTGTAGTACAACACCAGCGCGAACACGGTGAGCGACAGCCCGAAGGTGATATTGGGGTCGGTGGAAGGGACCACTTTGAGGTGGCCGACGCCCAGCAGGCCGGCCAGCCACGGCAGCCAGTCGACGGGGATCAGATCCATGAAATTCATCAGAAAGATCCAGATGAAAATGGTCAGCGCCAGGGGCGCCACCAGCGCGTTTTTGCCGCTGAAGGAACCGCGCACACTGTCGTCGATGAACTCGACCACCCATTCGACGAAATTCTGCCAGCCGCCGGGCACGTCGGCCGTGGCCGCTTTGGCCACCATGCGGAACAAACCCAGGAACAGCACGCCTAGTACAATGGAAAACAGCATGCTGTCCACATTGATCGACCAGAAACCGAAGCTGGCCGCATCCTGGGCGTTGTGGGCGAATCCCCAATGACCGGCGTGTTCGTGTCCCTCGGGGAACTTCCCGTAGGTGAGATTGGTCAAGTGGTGCTTGATGTATTCTGCAGACGTCGTTGCGGACATGGGATTACTTCTTTAACCGTTGCGTTCCGATGATAACCATCACGAGCTGCCCGGCGACAAAACCGATCAGCAGTGCAAGAGGCTTCAGCTTCAAGACACCCAGGCCAATGGCGAACAACAGGGTGACGACCAGAAACCGCTGAGCAACACATAAAAAAACAGCCGCCAGACTTTGCGGCGGCGTGCGTTGCGGCGCGCGCGCGTCCCGATGGGCGCAGCGCGTCAACAAAAGTGCATTCACAGCCGCGATGCCGCCGCCGAACCCACAGGCGCCGGCAGCTAGCGGACTTGCGACGATAAGAAAAACGACTGAAATCGCCGCTACCAGCGCTAGCTGGTACAGCAACAGCCTGCCGATTCCCGTATCCAATAGTGTCCGGCCCGCCCCTCCCAAGGCGATCCCCGGGGCGCGCGCCCGGCCACCGGCACTGGTGGCGTGAAGCGGCCGCGATTATAAGGATCGTCGATGGGTGGGGTCAACATTTTATATATCAGTGTAGGGTATTTTCGCGGTTCAATTAGCGAATGTGCTCCAGGATTCCATCCAGTTCGTCGAGGCTGTTGTAGCTGATCACCAGTTTGCCTTTGCCGCGCGCACCATGCTGAACCTGCACCGGCGCACCGACCTTGTCGGACAGATCCTGTTCCAGACTGACCAGATCGGGGTCGCGACGCGCCTGCTGTGCGCCGGCCGGACGCCGGCTGTCGACCAGCAGCTGCTTGACCAGGCGCTCGGTGGCGCGCACCGAAAGCTCTTTGCGCACCACCTGGCGGGCGGCTTCGGCCTGTTGCGCGCCGGGCAGCGCCAGCAACGCCCGGGCGTGGCCCATTTCGACTTCCCCGGCTTGCACCATCGTCCGTACGTCTTGCGATAACTCCAGCAATCGCAACAGGTTAGAGACCGCCGCCCGGGAGCGGCCGACGGCATCGGCCGCTTGCTGATGGGTCATTTCGAATTCTTCGATCAAGCGCGCCAGTGCCTGCGCCTCCTCCAGCGGATTGAGGTCCTCGCGCTGGATGTTCTCGATCAGCGCCACGGCGATGGCGGCGCGGTCGTCCATCGCCCGCACCACCACCGGCACGTCCTGCAACCCGGCCAGCTGGGCGGCCCGCCAGCGGCGCTCGCCGGCGATGATCTCGTAGTCGCCGTCGCTGACCGGGCGCACGACTATCGGTTGCACCACGCCCTGGGCGCGGATGGAGTCGGCCAGGTCTTCCAGGCTTTCGGGGTGCATGTCGACGCGGGGTTGATATTTGCCACGCCGCAGGCGCTCGACACCGAGGGTGCGCAATTCCCCCTCGACCCCTTCGGGGCTTGCCGCGCTGGGCGCGGGGGCGGGCGCGCCGTCGGTTGGCGGAGGCGTTCTCGCCGGGCCAAGCAGGGCGTCCAGTCCTCGTCCCAGTCCTCGTTTTTTAGCGGCCATAACTTATCTTCAACTGTGGCGCGGCGGCTCAGGCCGCCGGCGTGTCGGGAGTGGATGCGGCGGCGCCGCGCTGGGCACTACCATCGTCCGGCGCGGTCTCGCCACCGGCTGTCTTCTGTCGCCGCACCAATTCGGCGGCCAAGGCCAGATAGGCGATGGCGCCGCGCGAATTGCTGTCGTACTTGAGTATGGGTGCACCGAAACTGGGAGCCTCCGCCAGGCGTACGTTGCGCGGGATGATGGTGCGGTAGACCTTGTCGCCGAAATGTTCCAGCAATTGCGCGGAGACCTCGTTGGCGAGGTTGTTGCGCGCATCGAACATGGTGCGCAGCAGGCCCTCGACCTCCAACGTCGGATTGACCGCCTCGCGGATCTGTTCCACCGTCTCCAGTAACGCGCTCAGCCCCTCGAGTGCGTAGTATTCGCACTGGATCGGAATGAAAACGGCATCGGCCGAGGTCAAGGCGTTCAGGGTCAACATGTTCAACGACGGCGGACAGTCGATGAGTATATAATCGTAGTCGCCATGCGCCGGCCGCAGGCGGCGACCTAGACGGCTTTCGCGGCCGTCCTGCTGTATCAGTTTCACTTCGGCGGCGGTCAGATCGCCGTTGGCCGGTATCAAATCATAGCCCGCCGCTTCGGCCCTGACGATGATCCGCTCCAGCGGCTCATCCTCCAGCAACAGATGGTAGGCGCTTAATTGCAACTCGCGCTTGTCCACGCCGCTGCCCATGGTGGCGTTGCCCTGGGGGTCTAAATCGACCAGCAACACGCGCCGCTGGGTGGCGGCCAGCGAAGCGGCCAAGTTCACGCAGGTCGTGGTTTTACCCACGCCGCCTTTTTGATTGGTGATGGCGAGAATACGCGTCATCAGGATCGTTCAGCCTTTTTTATCCAGCCACAACAGGTGGCGTTGGGCTTCCAGTCCGGGAATCCGCAGCTGTCGAGACTGCAACTCAACGGCTCCCGCCGGGAAGGCTTTCATTTCCGCTTCGGGCAAGGTGCCCTTCATGAATAACATACGCCCATCCGCGGACAATAAATGTTGTGACTGGCGGTACAGTTCGTCCAGACTCGCCACCGCACGGCTGATCACCATATCAAAAGCGCGCGCCGGCTGGTACTCCTGCATCCGCGCCTGCACCGTCTGCGCGTTGTTCAACTCCAGCTCGGCGACCGCCTGACGCACAAAGCGGATCTTTTTCGCATTGGAATCCAGCAGGGTGACACCGAGCTGCGGACGGGCGATGGCCAGCGGCAATCCCGGCAGGCCGGCACCGGTGCCGACATCCAGCAACCGCGTGCCGGGTAGAAACGGCAGCACAGCCAGGCTGTCGAGCAGGTGGCGAACCACCATCTGCCGCGGATCGCGTACGGCGGTCAGATTATAGGACTGGTTCCACTTGGTCAGTAGCTGCACATAGTGGAGCAATTTGCGCTGCGCCTCGGCATCCAACGCCAGGCGCAGCGACCGCGCGCCCTGATCCAGAACGGCCTGCAGTCCGGAGTCCGACACAGACGCTGCGGTCAGGCGCTACGCCGCGCCGCCGGCGCGGTTTTTTTCAGATGAATCAACAGCAGCGAAATGGCTGCCGGGGTGACGCCGGGAATGCGCGCGGCCTGTCCGATGGTTTCCGGCGCGACCTGACTGAGTTTTTCCCGCACTTCGCTGGACAATCCACGCACCTGCGCGTAGTCCAGACCGGGCGGCAGGCGCTTGTGTTCGTAACGCTGATGGCGCTCGATTTCCTCCTGCTGACGGGCGATATAACCCTGGTAACGGGCCTGGATCTCTACCTGTTCCGCCACCTTGGGGTCATCGGTACCCGGCCCGACACCACTCAGTGACATCAGTTTGGCGTAGCTCAGTGTCGGGCGCCGCAACAGCTCCGTGGCGCGCTGTTCGGTGGCCAGAGGCTCATTGTAATTCCGCGCCAGCCGCTCGGCGGCGGGTGAGCCCGGGCGCACCCATATGTCGGCAAGTCGCTGCTGTTCGAGTTCGATCGCCTCGCGTTTGGCGCAGAACCGGCGCCAGCGCTTTTCTCCGACCAAGCCCAGGTCCCGGCCGATGGCGCTCAGGCGCAGATCGGCATTGTCCTCGCGCAGCATCAACCGGTACTCCGCGCGACTGGTGAACATGCGATAGGGTTCGGCGGTGCCGCGGGTCACCAGGTCGTCGATCATGACGCCGATGTAGGCCTGGTCCCGGCCGGGGCACCAACCTTCCAGCGCCCGCGTGCGACGGGCGGCGTTCAGGCCGGCCACCAATCCCTGTGCCGCGGCCTCTTCGTAACCCGTGGTGCCGTTGATCTGGCCGGCAAAAAACAGACCTTCGATGTGCTTCGTTTCCAGCGTCGCCTTGAGGTCGCGCGGATCGAAAAAATCGTACTCGATAGCGTAGCCGGGGCGGGTGATGACTGCCCTTTCAAACCCGGGAATGGAGCGCACCAACGCGTACTGCACGTCGAAGGGGAGGCTGGTGGAAATCCCATTGGGATAGATCTCGCCGCTATCCAACCCCTCGGGTTCGACAAAGATCTGATGCGAGTTCTTATCGGCAAAGCGGACCACTTTGTCTTCAATCGATGGGCAATAGCGCGGGCCCACCCCTTCAATTACGCCCGCATACAGCGGCGAACGGTCGAGCCCCGCGCGGATGATATCGTGGCTGCGCGGCGTGGTCGCCGCGAGATGGCAACTGACCTGACGCGGATGTTCGTCACCAACGGCGAGAAAAGAAAAACTCGGTATCGGGTCGTCGCCCGGTTGTGGCTGCAGCCGACTGAAATCGATACTGCGCCGATCGATGCGCGGCGGCGTGCCGGTCTTGAGCCGTTCCACCCGCAAGGGCAGTTCGCGCAACCGCGCGGCCAGCGCACTGGCCGGCGGATCGCCGGCGCGCCCACCGAGATAATTCGCCTCACCGATGTGGATGCGCCCGCCGAGAAAGGTGCCGACGGTCAGGACGACGCAATCGGCGAAGAACTTCAGTCCCATGCCGGTAGCGACGCCGACGACCTTGTCGCCGCGCACCAACAGATCCTCCACCGCCTGTTGGAACAGGGTGAGGTTGGGTTGTTGTTCCAGTACGCCACGGATCGCCTGGCGGTACAGCTGCCGGTCGGCCTGACAGCGGGTGGCGCGTACGGCGGGGCCCTTGCTGGCGTTAAGGCGTCGGAACTGGATGCCGGCGACATCCGCCGCGCGCGCCATGGCGCCACCGAGGGCGTCGATATCCTTCACAAGATGGCCCTTACCGATACCGCCGATGGCGGGGTTGCAGCTCATCTGGCCCAGCGTTTCTATATTATGGGTCAGCAACAGCGTCTCGACACCTGCGCGCGCGGCAGCCAGCGCGGCTTCGGTGCCGGCATGGCCGCCGCCCACCACGATTACGGCATACTTGTGCGGAAAGTCCATCGTCTCCAACCTGGCCGGGCTCGGTAAAAAGGCGTGAAATCATACCGCATTTCGCTCGCGTCCACCCGGAACGCCGGCATCTGGTCTCTACCCTCGAAAGCGAGTCTACCGGCTGTCCACGCAAAGGCGGTAGCTCCAGGCCGTTTGTGTCGCGGACAAAATATTGGGGGTTATGACCTTATATTGATAAATACACTAATTATAGAGTATTCTTTAATTATAAATGATTATTTTTTTATTTTACTTTCAATAAGTTCCATCAGCCGGCCAGCGACGACCTGTGTGCTGTAATGCTGATATAAGGTGGCAAAGGCAGCCTCGCGGAGCTTTAGCGCGAGCGCCGGCTGCTCGGCCAGGCGCGCCAACTGGTCGGCTGTGCCTTTGGCGTCGCCCACTTGCGCAAACAGTGCCTGCTCCTCGGGCGCGAATATCCCCCGGTGTCCGCTATTGGCCGAGAGCACCATGGGGACCCCGGCCCGCGCCGCCGGCAGCGGCGTCAACCCGAATGCATCCGAGCGCGCCGGTACGCACAGAATGTCGACCCCGGCCAGAAAGCCTTCGATGTCATCTACCCATCCGGGGAAATGCAGCCGGTCCGCCACCGCGCAGGCCGCTGCGCGTGCTTCGAGTCGCGCGCGTTCGTCACCGTCACCCGCCAACCAGGCCTCGAACAGGTAACCGCGCTGTTTCAGTAAACCCAAAGCGTCGATAAAGACATCGAAGCCCTTCACCGGATCGAAGCGCCCCATGGCGGCGAAACGCGGCGGCTGGTGTGGCCGCCACTGCGGCGGCCTCGCTGTCGCTACCGGGATCATGTTGGGGATGACAAAATGCGGCTTGCCGCCACTGGCTACGCTGAAGCGGGCGCCGATATCGGCGTTCAAGGCCAGGCAGGCGTCCGCCGGCAGCAGGCGGCACACCTTCGGACTGTGGCTCACGGCGACCACCGGCACCGAGGCCGGCAGGGCGCGTTTCAACAACGCCACCGAACGGCTGCAATGCGCCAGCGCGATATCGGGTGGCGATGCACGAAAACGGCGGCTCAGGCGCCAGGCGGCGAGAAAATCATAATGTCCGTGATTGGCTACATGCGCCAACGCAACACCCGACGGCACGGCGGCCGGATCGGGCCGACGGCGGGCGTTGACCAGCATCAACACCGAATGGCCGCGGTTTAGAAACAAACGGGTATAGTCGCACACCACTTGCCACCGGCCGCCGTCGGCGGCGCCCAGCACGCCGTTGAGGATATACATCGGATCGGCTTCCGTTGTCTGCCCAGTGGGGACTATACGCCAACCCGCGCCCGGGCGTGTTGCAGATGGGCGCCGGCCGTTGGAAAAACTCGACGGAGTTGCTAGGGAAGAGGGGAGGAAAAAATCCGGCGGAACCGAACGGTTCCGCCGGGATGTGGCTGCTTGCTTAGTAAATCGCGAGTAACTGCACGGTCACGCGGTTGTCCACTTCGTTCAGAATCTGATTCGGGCCAGCCGACGATGGGAAGTTCGGAGCCTTGGCATCGCGGATTTCATAGTTGACCAGCATCCGGGTCTTCTTGTTGAAGAACCACTGGGCACCGATCGTCCAGTTGTTGAACTCACGCTCCTGGGCGTCGATATTCTTCACCCGATCCAGGTAATCATAACGCAGGTCGAGTTCCAGCTTGGGCAGGATCTTGTAACCGATATCGACATAATAGCCGTTAGCCTTGCCATCGGGCGAGATATTAAACGAAGATGTCGCGGTGTCGGCGTTGTTGCGGCTACCCGGAACCGCACCGCCGTCGGTACCGGCGAATATCATGCCGTCGGCGTCGATGTATTCGGCGGCGGCGCGCATCTTGCCCTTGCGGAAGGTGGTGCCGAAACCCCAACGCTTGCGATCGAAGTCCTGCTCGCCGGCCACCCCGTTGACGAACTGTAAAGTCCGCTTGCCGTTGATGTACCAACCGAACAATTTCCAGCATTCGCGCCTTGCGCCCTTGGAATTGCCGAAGACCCTTTCGGAAGCCCAGTACAGGTAGTAATCCTTGTCGTTGTTGTTGTCCATGCGGTTGATGCCGTTGCCGTTGCCCACCATGGCGGCGTAGCTGTGTTCCCATCCAAGCCAGTTGAACCAGTCGAACACCTGCACGCCTATGTCGCGGAATGCACCGACAGAGCCGTTCGGGCGGTTGGAGTCCTGGATGTTGGAACCGTCGCCATCGAAAAAGCGCTCCAACAGCAGATTATCGGTCACCTGGGTGAAGTTGATGTAGTTGAAGACGTGGATCGCCTGCAGCCCTTCCTCGGACCCCGGGGTTTTGAACTGACCTAAACGGATACGCGCGTAAGGAATGTGATTGAGCGTGACGCTGGCGTCGGTGGCCGCCACCGCCGAGTCGGACAACTCGGTGATGCCGTTTTGACCCGCCTCGATCAGAAGGAAATAGTTGGTCTTGCTGTCGAGCGGAAAGTTCGCCCCACGCACGCCGATACGTGCCCGGCGCAATTGGAACGTGGAACTCGATTTCAGGTCAGGGCCGATCTGATTGAACACTGCGTTCTGACCGGACCAGCCACCGACCGGCAACTTCGAGTTGCTGGTGTAGTTGAATTGAGGCTGTATGAAGCCCCACAGCTTGAAACGATCCGTCGAGCCCCCAGGCTCGGTACCTTGCAATTGCAACCAGTTGGTCGCGTGGGCGGACACGCTGAGGCCCGCCAACAGGGTTGCCGCTACTGTTAATAATGTTTTTTGCATTAATCCTCTCCCCGAAAATCGGTGATTGCTTATATTCGCTGACTAAACTTTAGGGCTTGATGAGAATGTAGCCCTGGTCGACCAGGTCGATGATGCGCACCACGCCGGCGGGCACCGGTTTGGCGTCGCGGTTGAGCTTGGGTTCATGGCCTAACACCTTGGTCATCTTGCTCATGGTGTTCATGCAGGCGCTGAATTTCACGCCGCTGTCCTCGGCCAACCGGTCGATACGGCTCTGGTTGCTGTTGTCATTGAACAATAAGCGCAGCCCGGGCCCGAAGGCCACGATTTCGACGTCGACTTTGTCAGGGCCGTAGTGCTTGATGAGATTGCTGGCCACATTCAATACAAGCGTTTGCTTATATGCGTCCTGATCGCTGATCTGTAAAACGATTTTCTTTTCAGCAAAGGGTTTGTCCTCCGGGGCGGCAAAGGCCTGACTGCCGGCAACCAGGCAAAACAGGGCCATTAACCAGGCCCAGGGTCTGATGGAACGTTTCATTAAAATCCTCCTGCAAATACTTGTTGATGCCATACTCCGGCAAAAATCCGGGGGTCAGAACCTAGAGAATCTGCCCGGAGAATTTATTCCCGAAATATTTCCGCCGAAAAAAAGAAATAAATCGGCGTATCCGCGCATCTAACGGTTATGAAGCTAATAGAACGTCTATGCCAGGCCAAGTGCCAGCGCAAACAAATCGCCGCCGCCAGACCGCGGCTGTTCCGAGTGGCGCTAGCCTGGTGTGGTGACGCCATGCTGGCGGATGACCTGGTCCAGGAAGCGATGGCCCTCGGTCTGCAGAAGGTCCATCAACTGCGTGATCCGGAACGCCTCAACGCCTGGCTCTACAGCATTTTGAACAACTGCTGGAAACAGTATTTACGCTGCAACCGACCGCACGAGGATCTGGACGAAGGGCGGGCCTGCGAAGGCCCCGCGCCGGATGCCGAGGTCGGTCAGCTGCAAACGGTCGCGCGTGTACGCAACGCCGTGGCTGGTTTACCGGCCGAGCAACGTCGGGTGCTGGCGCTGGTCGATCTTGAAGGGCTTGCCTACAACGAGGTGGCGGCCATTCTCGACATTCCGATTGGCACTGTGATGAGCCGTTTGCATCGCGGTCGCAAGTCGCTGCTGGCCAAACTGGAAGCCCAGTCGAATGCGGTGGTGCCGGGGCGCGTTGCAGCTTTAAAGAGGGTTAAGTGATATGCAATCCCAAATGCAGTTGGACGATTTGACGCTCAACGCCTACGTTGACGGTCAACTCGTCGCGGAACAGGAACGGGAAATTCTTGCAGCCATGGAACACGATGCCGGCGTGCGCGAGCGGATCTGCCGGCTGCGCCGCGCCAAAGACTGGATGCGCACCGGCTTTGCCGATGCCATGCCGCCCGCTGCGTTGGAAGGCAACAAGCCGATGCGGCGGTCGTTCCGCCTGGGCGGCGGTATCGCCGCCTCGCTGATGGCGCTGGCACTGTTGTGCGGCGGCGGATTGTTTGGCTACAGCATCGGCGAGCGCCAGCCGAACGACCCGCAGACGCTGGTACAGAACGCGGACCATGTGCTGTTGCATTTGGACAAATCGGGCAGCGAGAATTTCGACGCCGTACTCGACTATGCCGAGAAGTTTCTTGCCGCTCATGCGGCCCGCGGTGCGGAAGTTGAGGTGGTGGCCAACGCCGGCGGCATCGACCTGATGCGCCAGGGCGGCTCACCTTACGCCGAGCGTGTGCGCGCACTGCAGCAACAGTACAACAATCTGCACTTCATCGCCTGTGCCAACGCCATTCGCAACTTGCGCAAACAAGGCGTGGATGTCAGCCTGCTTAGAGGCGTGCACGGCGGCGAGACGGCTGTCGATCACATTGTCTCCCGCCTGCAGCAAGGCTGGCGGTATGTCAAAGTCAGCGACCTGCCCGAAATATAAAGTCGCCCGATAAACCGGTTTTCCTCCAGTCCGTATCTTATCCCCGCTTTCGCGGGGATTTTTTTATTTGCCGATACAGAAACTGGAAAATATCTCACCCAGCAGATCTTCGTTGGAGAACTCGCCGGTGATCTGCGCCAGCTGCAGTTGCATCTGCCGCAGTTCCTCGGCCAGCAGCTCGGCGCTGTTACTGGCCAGACATTCGAAGGCCCGCTGCACGCCTGCAGCGGCCTGGCGCAGAGCTTCGTGATGGCGGCGGCGCGCGCTGAATCCACCGGCCGACCCCTCCTGGTAACCCATCGCCGCCTTGAGATGGTCCCGCAACGCGCCCATGCCGGCGCCGGTTACCGCGCTCAGTGCCACCCGCGTTATTCCCCTTATCTCGGTGGTACCAGGTGGCGTGCCGCTGAGATCGATTTTGTTGTAAATGTCGGTTCGGGGCAGCGTCTTAGGAAACCGCGCCAGCAACTGTTGGTCGGCCTCGCCCAACCCGGTCCGGGCATCGATCAGCAGAAGAATTCGGTCGGCCTGCTCGATCTGTTGCCAGGCGCGGCGCACGCCTTCCCGCTCGACCGGGTCGGGGCTGTCGCGCAAACCCGCGGTATCTATGATGTGCAGTGGCAGGCCGTCGATCTGGATATGCTCACGCAGTACGTCACGGGTGGTGCCGGCCACCTCGGTGACAATGGCCGCGTCGCGCTGCGCCAGCGCATTGAGCAGACTCGACTTGCCCACGTTTGGCTGACCGGCCAGTACCACCGTCATGCCTTCGCGCAACAGACAGCCCTGCTGCGCGCCGGCGAGCAGGGCATCCAGGTCCTGGGCGAGCTGCTGCAGTCGCTGACGCACGTGTCCGTCGCTAAGAAAATCGATGTCCTCCTCGGGGAAGTCGATCGCCGCCTCGACGAAACTGCGCAGTTCCACCAGCGCTTGCGTCAACGCATGGACGCGTCGGGAGAATTCTCCCTGCAGCGAGCGCACCGCCGCGCGCGCGGCGCTGGCGCTACTGCTGTCGATCAGATCGGCGATCGCCTCGGCCTGTACCAGGTCGAGCTTGTCGTTGTGAAACGCCCGGGCGGAGAACTCGCCGGGCAGTGCCTGGCGCGCCCCCAGCTCGAGCACACGCGCCAACAGAAGATCGAGCACCACCGGCCCACCGTGGCCGTGCAACTCGAGCACCGCTTCGCCGGTGAAAGAGTGGGGCGCGGGGAAATACAGACACAGACCGGTATCGATGGTCTCGCCATGGACGTCGGTGAAGCGGCGCAGCTCGGCCTGGCGCGGCGGCGGTAGCGAACCCAGCAGGGCTTTGGCCAGCTTTGGCACCCGCGCACCCGAAATCCGAACGATACCGACACCGCCGCGCCCGGGCGGGGTGGCGATGGCGGCGATGGTGTCGTCAGCGGGAGCTATCGCCATCACTCAGCGCGTGCGCACGGACCGGCGGCGCTATCCGGCGGCCGCCTCCACCCTGCGCGTGATCACGTACTGCTGGGCGATGGACAGAGTATTGTTCACCACCCAGTAGAGCACCAGACCGGACGGGAAGAATGCGAAAAACACCGTGAACACCACCGGCAGGACCATCATGACCTTGGCCTGCATCGGATCCATGGGCGCGGGGTTGAGCTTCTGCTGAATCAACATGGTCACGCCCATGATCAGCGGCAGAATGAAATAGGGATCGGGACTGGACAGGTTCTGGATCCAGAGCATGAACGGCGCCTGGCGCATTTCCACGCTTTCAAGCAGCACCCAGTACAGCGCGATGAACACCGGGATCTGCACCAACACCGGCAGACAACCGCCGAGCGGATTGACTTTTTCCTTTTTGTACATGTCCATCATGGCCTGATTCAGCTTCTGCTTGTCGTCGCCATAGCGCTCTTTCAGCGCCTGCAACCGCGGTGCCAACTTGCGCATATTGGCCATGGACTTGTAGCTGGTATCGGACAGTTTGAAAAACGCCAGCTTGATCAGAATGGTGAGAAAGACAATGGACAAGCCCCAGTTGCCGACCAGACTGTGGATTTTCTCCAATAACCAGTAGATCGGTTCGGCGATGAAAGTCAGTTTCCCGTAATCGACCGTCAGCTCGAGGCCCGGCGCCACGGCCTCCATGCGGTGTTGCAGCTTGGGGCCGACGAACAGGCGCGCCTCGCGACTCTGCTGCCCACCAGCGGCGACATTCATCGAGGGGCCGATCATGCCGATGACATAACGCTCCCCGGGCAGGGCCCGGCTGTAATAACGCTCAGGTTGATCACCGGGCGGAATCCAGGCGCCGACGAAATAGTGCTGAATCATGGCCGCCCAGCCACCGGTGATTTCGCGGTTGAGATTCGTCTCCTGCATGTCGGAGAAACTGATTTTCTGGTATTTCTCCTGCGGGCTGTAGAGCACGCCGCCGGTATAGGTGTGCAGGAGCCGGCTGGTGGTCTTCAGCGGGGTACGCTGCAATTGATAGTAAGGCTGCGCTTTCCAGCCTTCGCTGCCATCGTTACGGACGTGGAACTCGACGTCGATGACATAGCTGTCGCGATGAAAGCGATAGGTCTTTGTCACCTCCAGACCTTTACCATCACTCCAACGCAATGGGACTTCGATCACCTCTTTGCCTGCATCCAGACGGTAAGCCAGGCGTTCGGCGCTGAACGTCGCATGATGCGTCGGTTCCGGCCCCTTGGCCGCGGCGCGCAGACCACTCTGGGCAATGAACAGCTGCTCTGTGCCGGCCTCCATCAGCTTGAATGGCGGACTGCCGGGTTTCAGCGATACCGGGTACTTGAGTAGATCGACCTCGCGTAGATCACCGCCCCGAGTATCGATCAGCGCCCGGAACAGGTCGGTCACGACCTTCACCTTTTTGCCCTCGGGCAGCACCGGCGTCTCGGACACGCTGGGCTGCGGCAGGCTGTCGTCGTGGGTAGTGGGAAGATCGGTCTGCGGAGCCTGCGCGTGCTCCGGGATGCCTTGCGGCGCGGTAGCGCTCGGCGGCGGTGACGTCGGTTGCGGCTGCGGACCGTAGTCCTGCATCCAGGCTTGCCAGAGGAGCAGGACGAGAAAGGAAAGAGCAATTGCCAGTAAAACGCGGGGATTATCCATGGGTCTGTTCGGGGACGTCTGTTTTTCTCGGAAAAGGTTTGCAGGTTTCAGGAACCGGATCCACGCCGCCGGCGTGCCAGGGATGACAGCGACCGATACGCCGAAGTGCCAGCCAGCCGCCGCGCAGCGCACCGTGACGCTCGATCGCGACCAACGCGTAAGCCGAACAGGTAGGCGTGAAGCGGCAGTGGTTGCCGAGCCACGGACTCACCACTAGCCGGTATGTTTTAATCAGCAGGATTAGTAGTCTGCGCATGCGCGGCAATTGTACGCCAGTGATTGTCCAGTGTGCGGAATATCTGTCGGTTGCTGCGCTCGCTGATACCGGCGCGAACCAATACCACCACGTCGGTTCCGCCGAGCAAAGCCTGCCGCGCGCGGAAGCTTTCCCTTATCAGCCGTTTCACCCGGTTGCGTTTGACGGCGTTGCCGGCGGCTCGGACGGACACCGCGGTGCCAAGCCTGGGGTGGTGCAACCCGTTGCCGGCCGCCAGCACGGTGATCAACCGATCACTGGCTTTGTGTTCGCTATGCTTGAAAACCCGTTGGTACTGGGCCGCAGAAAGCAAACGACAACCGCGGGGATAACGCGCCGGCACCAGCGGGCTGTGTGCCGTGGATCAGGCTGACAGGCGGGCGCGGCCCTTGGCACGGCGGGCCTTGATGACCAGACGACCGTTCTTGGTACGCATCCGGGCCCGAAAACCGTGGTTGCGCTTGCGCTTCAGGTTACTGGGCTGGAATGTTCTCTTCATGGCGCAATCGTTCCCAATGACAGTTGAAGGCCCTCTGTTGGGCGGGCCGAATCAGGCCGCGCAGATTACTGGTTTTGACCCGCATCTGTCAACCTTCCGCCGTCCGCGCTGGGCCTTATTTATTGTGGATAACTGCCGGCACGCGCGCTAGACTGGTCGACCCCCACCGTAACACAGATTTGAACAGGAACTATCTTGCAAGGCTCACTCTGGCAACAATGTCTGGTGCGGCTCGCTAACGAGTTGCCGGAACAGCAATTCAACACCTGGATCCGTCCGCTGCAGGCGGTCGAGACCGAGGATCTTCTTAAGTTACTGGCTCCCAACCGTTTTGTTCTCGACTGGGTGAAACAGCACTATCTTCCCGATATCGAGCAGTCACTGTCGACGCTGGAAGGCGGCTAGAACACCCGCGTGCGGTTGGAAATCGGCTCCAGTCAGTCGACCGACGGCGTGGCAACAATCCGCGGCGGGACACCGACCCGAGCACCGGCCAGAGAACGTCGCCAGGAGCGCCGCGACCTGCCGCGTTGCAATCTGAATCCGGCGTTCACTTTCGACAGTTTCGTCGAGGGGAAATCCAACCAGCTGGCGCGCGCCGCGTCCATCCAGATCGGCGAAAACCCCGGCAGCGCGTACAACCCTTTGTTCATTTACGGCGGCGTCGGCCTGGGGAAAACCCACCTGATGCACGCGGTCGGCAACACCATCGTGGCCAATCGGCCCGACGCCAAGGTGGTGTATCTGCACTCGGAGCGCTTCGTAGCCGACATGGTCAAGGGGCTGCAGCACAACGCGATCAACGAATTTAAACGCTACTACCGCTCCGTAGATGCTCTGTTGATCGACGATATCCAGTTTTTTGCTGGCAAGGAACGTTCCCAGGAGGAGTTTTTCCATACCTTCAACGCCTTGCTCGAAGGTCAGAGCCAGGTCATCCTCACCTGCGACCGCTACCCGAAGGAGGTCGACGGCCTCGAGGAACGGTTGAAATCGCGTTTCGGCTGGGGTCTGACGGTGGCTATAGAGCCGCCCGAGCTCGAAACCCGGGTCGCTATTCTGGTCAACAAGGCGCTGCAGACCAATGTAGAACTTCCCAGCGACGTGGCGTTTTTCATCGCCAAGCGGATTAACTCCAACATTCGCGAGCTGGAGGGGGCGCTGCGGCGGGTCATCGCCAGCGCGCGTTTCACCGGGCGCAGCATCGACCTGGCGTTCACCAAGGAATCATTACGCGACCTTCTGGCGCTGCAGGACAAACTCGTCTCGGTGGACAATATTCAGAAAACCGTCGCCGAGTACTACAAAATAAGGGTCACCGACCTGTTGTCGGCGCGACGCACACGCTCCATAACCCGCCCGCGGCAAATCGCCATGGCGCTGGCCAAGGAACTTACCAGTCACAGCCTGCCAGAGATCGGCGAGTCGTTCGGCGGCCGTGATCACACCACCGTGCTGCACGCCTGTCGCAAGGTCAGCGAACTGAAAGAATCCGATCTGCGGATCGCCGAGGACTATAGCAACCTGTGCAGGAAGCTCACCACATGATGTGGATAACAGGTGCACAAATTTGCCGCCCCGGAGTTTTCCGATATTATCCACAGGTGACGAACAGGTTGCGGACCCGCTTGCCCAGTGGCCTGAGCCGTTTCTATCGGTTGATTTCAATACCGAATCGGCGACTTATCCAGCGTTACATGGCCGCTTAACTATAACAACCAAGGATATATAAAAGGATATATATTCAATGAAATTCACCGTCGATCGGGAAGTTCTGCTGAAACCCCTGCAACAGGTTATCGGTGTTGTTGAACGTCGTCAGACATTGCCGGTGCTAGGTAATCTGCTGATGGTTGCCGGTGCCAACGGCCTGACTATCACAGCAACCGATCTTGAGGTCGAAATCCAGTCGCGTATCGACATCAAAGTCGAAAGCGGGGGGGAAATCACGTTGCCGGCTCGCAAGCTGGCGGATATCTGCAAGGCTTTGCCGGAAAACGCCAGTATCCAGTTCAGCATCAAGGACCAGAAAGCCCAGATCCGTTCCGGCAAGAGCCGCTTTACACTGGCGACGTTGCCGGCGGCCGATTTTCCCTTGGTCGAATCCATTAAGGGCGAGAGCAGCTTTTCAATCGCGCAAAACAAATTGAAGGAACTCATCGAGCGTACGCAGTTCTCCATGGCGCAGCAGGATGTGCGCTACTACCTCAACGGTCTGATGCTCGAACTGGCCAGGGACCAGATTCGCGCGGTCGCCACCGACGGCCACCGACTTGCGCTGTGCGATATGCCGGTGGATATAAAAACTCCAGACAAGCGACAGGTGATTGTGCCGCGCAAGGGTATCCAGGAACTGATGCGTCTGTTGGAGAGCAGCGATGCGCCGGTCGAAGTGCAGGTCGGCGGCAACCATATTGGCGTCAGAAACGCCGACATTCGTTTTACCTCCAAGCTGGTTGACGGACGTTTTCCCGATTACGACCGTGTCGTGCCGAAAGGCGGCGACAAGCAGGTGGTGGCCAACCGGGAACTGCTGCGTCAGGCATTGTCGAGAACGTCCATTCTCTCGAACGAGAAGTATCGGGGTATTCGCTTAAATCTTGAAAAAAATATAGTTAAAATTCAAGCGCATAACCCAGAACAAGAGGAAGCCGACGAGGAATTCGAAGTGGAATACACGGGTAGCAATCTGGAAATCGGCTTCAATGTCACCTATTTGTTGGACGTACTGTCGAGTGTTCGTAGCGATAATGTGGAAATCACGCTCAGCGATTCCAACAGCAGTTGTCTGATGCGCGAACCCGGTAGTGAGCAGTATCGCTACGTCGTCATGCCGATGCGGCTCTAGGGCACCCACCCTTTTCAGCGCCGCTGCCAGCGGCGCCGTTCCGTTTTTAATGCCCATCCACTCGTTGTCGCTTAGTCGTTTTCGTAATCTGGATGCGGTCGAGCTGCGTTTTTCGCCCCAACTGAATCTTTTCGTTGGGGACAATGCGGCTGGCAAAACCAGCCTTTTGGAAGCCTTGTTTGTTCTTGCGCGGGGGCGCTCGTTCCGGTCTGCTCAGCTCAATCGTCTTATCCAATACGACGCCGACAGTTTTCAAATTGTCGCCCATTGGTCCGAGGGCGCAGGTCGAAGTGTTCCCGTCGGTATACAAAAGCGCCCGAATCAATTTCTGTGCCGAATCGATGGAGCTTCTATCAAACGGCTATCGGATCTTGCCTTGCTCATCCCTGTCCATTGGTTAGGTGGAAACCTGCACACCTTGGTCGAAGATGGCCCCGCACATCGCCGGCAATTTGTGGATTGGGGATTGTTTCACGTGAAACACGACTATATCCGATTGTGCAAACGGTTTAATAAACTACTCAAACAACGCAATGCGGCGCTACGGCTAGGCGCCAGCGCGCGGGAGGTACAAGCCTGGGATCCGGATCTCGCTGTGGTTGGCGAACGGTTGCATGAGGAACGTAGCGATTATCTACGGCAACTGATCGACGCGCTTGAAGGAGCGTTGTTCCAAGCCCTTTCTCTACCGGCGCTCGATATTCGCTATAAAAAGGGCTGGAAAGAGGATCAATCCTATCTGGAGACCTTGAGGCTGGGACTGCAGAAGGATCGCGACGCGCGCTACACCAGAATGGGGCCGCAGCGAGCGGAGCTGATTTTCGCGTGCGACGGCAGACCAGCCGGCGAACGCTTGTCGCGCGGCCAACAGAAAATCACCATAGCCGCGTTGCAGGCCGCGCAATCTGTCGTACTGCATCAGCGTACCGGTAAAGTCGGTATCTTTCTTTTTGACGATCTCGGTTCGGAACTGGATGTGGAGAACCAGCGTCGTTGCCTCGCAATGCTTGCCGAGACTCCATCTCAAGTCTTTGTTACCATTATTGATTCTTCTCCGCTCCGAGAGTTACCGCTGGAACGGGCAAAGAGGTTTCACGTGAAACACGGGGATGTACTAGAGGTGGTATAATCCTGGAACTTAGCCAAGAGCGCGTAAATAATGAGCGATAAACCCAGCTACGATTCTTCAAACATTAAGGTTCTGAAAGGTCTCGACGCCGTTCGCAAGCGTCCGGGCATGTACATCGGAGATACCGACGACGGAACCGGGTTGCACCATTTGGTTTTTGAGGTGGTGGACAACTCTATTGACGAAGCACTCGCGCATTATTGTTCCGAAATCTCTGTCACCCTGCACAGCGACAACTCCGTCACCATCGTCGACGATGGCCGGGGTATCCCGGTGGATATTCACCCTGAAGAAGGACGTTCGGCGGCCGAAGTCATCATGACGGTACTGCATGCCGGCGGGAAATTTGACGACAATTCCTACAAAGTATCGGGAGGCCTGCATGGCGTGGGTATCTCGGTGGTGAACGCGCTGTCTGAATACCTCAAACTCACCATCAAACGAGACGGTCACATTCATTATCAGGAATATCAGAACGGCGAACCGAAAGAACCCCTGAAAATCATCGGCGACACCGACCAGACCGGTACGGAGGTCACCTTTCTGCCAAGCCCGGTGATTTTTACCGATATCGAATTCCACTACGACATTCTTGCCAAGCGCCTGCGTGAACTTTCCTTCCTGAATTCGGGGGTTCGCATCCGCATCAGCGATGAACGTTCGGACAAACAGGATATTTTTGAATATCAGGGCGGCATACGGGCTTTTGTGGAACACCTGAACCGAAAGAAGACACCGCTGCACAGCAACGTTTTTTATTTCACCGGTCAGAAAGATGGCATCGGCGTGGAAGTGGCGATGCAGTGGAACGACTCCTATCAGGAGAACATTTTCTGTTTTACCAATAACATTCCCCAACTGGATGGTGGCACCCACTTGGCTGGTTTTCGCGCCGCGTTGACCCGTACTCTGAATCAATACATGGAACGGCAGGCGACCAAGAAAAACAAAGTCAATACGACGGGCGACGATATGCGGGAAGGCTTGACCGCCGTGTTATCGGTGAAGGTACCGGATCCCAAGTTTTCCTCCCAAACCAAGGACAAGCTGGTTTCTTCCGAAGTGAAAGGGGTGGTTGAATCCACGCTCTCCGAAAAACTAGAGTCGTATCTACTTGAAAATCCAACAGATTCCAGGTCAATCACCGCAAAAATCGCCGAAGCGGCGATGGCTCGTGAAGCCGCGCGCAAAGAGCGCGAAATGACGCGGCGCAAAGGTGCCCTGGATATCGCCGGTCTGCCCGGCAAGCTGGCTGATTGTCAGGAACGCGATCCTGCGCTGAGCGAGCTCTATCTGGTCGAGGGTGACTCCGCCGGCGGCTCTGCCAAGCAGGGTCGCGATCGCAAGTATCAGGCGATACTTCCGCTCAAGGGCAAAATTCTCAATGTAGAGAAGGCCCGTTTCGACAAAATGCTGTCCTCTGCCGAAGTCGGTACGCTGATCACCGCCCTCGGTTGCGGCATCGGCCGAGACGAATTCAATATCGACAAGCTGCGCTATCACCGCATCATCATCATGACCGACGCCGACGTTGACGGTTCGCATATCCGCACGCTGCTGTTGACGTTCTTTTACCGGCAGATGCCCGAGCTGATTGAAAAAGGCTATGTGTATATCGCCCAGCCGCCTTTGTACAAAACGAAGAAAGGCAAACAGGAGCAATATGTGAAAGACGACGCCGCGTTGCAGGAATATCTGATGCAGGCGGCGCTGGACAAGGCCAGCCTGTACGTGACCGCCGGCGCGCCGGCGTTGACCGGCCCGGGGCTGGAGACACTGGTGCGTCAGTATATTGCGGTGATGGCGGCCATCACCCGCCTGGCGCGACGTTATAACGCCAGCGTCCTGGAGAAAATGCTCTACATGCCGCCGTTGCAGGAAATCCAGTTGCACGATATGCAGAAGATGGCGAACTGGTGCCGCGAACTTGAGCTGCGCTTAAACGCCGACATCAAACCCGGTGAACGTTTCCAGATCGAGATGGTTGAGGAAAGTCAGGAAAGCTTCGTCATCCGTGTACGCAAGCTGACCCACGGTATTCTGTCCAGCGAGCAGACCATTCCTGGCGAGTTTTTCGCCAGCGCCGAATATGGACGCATGGTGGCGCTCGGCGAACAGCTTGATGGCTTGCTGGGGGAAGATGCTTACGTTTCGCGCGGCGAAAAACAACAGCCGGTTATCAGCTTCAAGCAGGCGATGGAATGGCTGATGGACGAGGCCAGGCGCGGCCAGCATATCCAGCGTTACAAAGGTCTGGGTGAAATGAATCCGGAGCAGTTGTGGGAGACGACGATGAACCCGGATACGCGCCGCATGCTGCAGGTGAAAATAGAGGATGCCGTTGCGGCCGACGAAATCTTCACCACGTTGATGGGGGACCAGGTCGAACCGCGGCGTGACTTTATCGAGCTGAACGCTTTGTCGGCGTCCAATCTCGATATCTAGTCGTCACCCCGCGCCGTGCCGGTTGGAGGCGCCCCGTGGTGGTGCACCGTCAAGGTGGTGATGTTCGCCATTTCGGTTTCGATCCAAGATTCCGCCTGCGCCAGGATCTGCTGTGCACTTTTGTTGTTGCTCTCGATGGGCGGTCCGATGCGTACCTGTATCACTCCCGGCTCCTTGATGAAACGCCGCCGTGGCCAGTATTCACCTGCATTGTGGGCCACCGGCGTGACCGCGACGCCGCTGCGCTGCGCCAGTAGCGCCCCGCCGATTCTATAGCGCCCCCTTTTGCCGGGCGCGGTCCGTGTTCCCTCGGGAAATATGATTATCCAGCGGCCTTTGCGCAAGTGCTTGCGACCCAGATCCACCAACTGATCGACGGCCCGGCGCCCGGCCCTGCGATTCAAGGCGATCGGGTCCATCATATACATGCCACAGCCGAAGATCGGTATCCACTGCAGCTCGCGTTTTACCACCCAGGATTGCGGCGTGAACCAGAAATTAAGCGTCAAGGTCTCCCAGGTTGATTGGTGTTTGGCGAAGACGATGCCCGGACCCGCGCCCACATTTTCAAGCCCCTTGACGTCGTAGCGTAAATTACAGGTTATGCGCAACCAGGCGATGGTCGATCCCGACCAGGCGCGAGTGACAACAAAACGCCTGTCGAACGGCAGTGGGAAGCTGATAAACAGCAGCAGCGCAAAAACGACCGTGAAGGTGGCGAACCCGAGCCAGAACAGCAGGGAACGACAGTACAGAACGGTGGTACGGAACGCGGAACGCTTCAAGGCTCCCGTGACTCCGCGCTCATATCGCGAAACTCGGAAACCCGGATACGTCCGTCGACCATCCGCGACTGGCGCTGCATGAGGACATCCATTTTTTTCCAGAACGCGGCGCGCAGATCGAAGTCGGCCGCTATTGCCGTGCCGATGAGCAGTATGAACAGGTCGGCCGTTTCCTCGGACAGTTGGACTTTATCCTTGCCCTTGGTGACGCAGGCGGAGATTTCGCCGAGTTCCTCGGCCATCAGTGCGACGCGATGTGTCATGTCCTCGCCGCCGGTGTTTTTGAAGTCGTGTTTGTCGTGGAACGCCTGCACCGCCGCAAGCATCGCCTCATAGGAATCCTCAGCACTCATGCACACACCTCAACTTTGCAGACGCGACAGATCCGCCACCCGTAGAAACAGATCGCCCAAGCGCTTCAGCAACGCCAACCGGTTGGCGCGCAGCTTCTCATCATCGACCATCACCATCACGTTATCGAAAAAGCCGTCCACACTGTCACGCAGAGCCGCCAGCCGTGTCAGCGCCGGCGTGTACTCGCCCGCCTCCATCAGTGGAATTACCTCCGTTTCGAGCGCTTTCATCTCTGCGGCCAGCCGTTGCTCGGCCTCTTCGCCAAGCAGACTGTTGTCGACACTCTGGGCGACGATCGCTGTGTTTTTACGCAGGATGTTGCTGATGCGTTTGTTGGAGGCGGCGAGGCTTTCCGCTTGTGGCAGTTGCCGGAAGGCGCGACAGGCCTGAATGCGCCGATCGATGTCGAGCAACCGCGTGGGCGCCGTCGCCAGCACGGCGTCGATCAGATCGCTGGCAATATCCTGCTCCTGATAATAGCCCCGCAACCGGTCCATGATATAGGCGACCACCGCATCGATCGCTGCCGCGGCGTCGAGCCGTGCGTCGTAGGCCGTGGCGGCTGCTTGCAGCAACTGCACCAGATCGACGTCAAGCGATTCCTCCACGCAGATGCGGATGACGCCCAGTGCGGCGCGGCGCAACGCGAAAGGATCCTTGTCGCCACTGGGCTGCTGACCGATGGCGAAAATCCCCAGCAGGCTGTCGAGCCGGTCGGCCAACGCCACGGCTTGTGCCACACCGGTCGGGGGGAGTTCGTCGCCGGCGAAGCGCGGTCGGTAGTGCTGCGCGATCGCGTCGGCCACGGTTTCGTCCTCGCCGTCGTGCAGGGCATAGTAGCGGCCCATCACGCCCTGGAGCTCGGGGAACTCGTACACCATGCTGGTCAACAGATCGCACTTGCACAGACGGGCGCAGCGCTCGGCCAGCGGCGCTGATGCACCGATGGTCTCGGCTATGCGCGCGGCCAGCGCGGCGACTCTTTCCTGTTTGTCGTACAGGCTGCCGAGTTTTTTCTGGAATGTCATTTGCCGCAGATCCTCGCTGCGCTGCGCCAGGGATCGTTTACGATCCTGGTTCCAGAAAAACGCTGCGTCTGCCAGGCGTGGGCGGATCACACGCTCGTTGCCCGCCCTGATCTGCTCGGGATCCGTGCTCTCCAAATTGGCTACGGCGATGAAATGGGCCATCAATGTGCCGTCCGTGCCCACCACCGGAAAGTATTTCTGATGGTCTTGCATACTGGAAATCAACGCTTCCGACGGCACGTCGAGAAAAACGCGGTCGAACTTCCCCGCCAGCGCCACCGGCCATTCCACCAACGCGGTGACTTCGTCCAGTAACGCTTCGTCTATCAGCGCCCGGCCGCCCAGTTTTTCGGCCAGCGCGAGGACTTGCCGGCGGATGTTCTCACGCCGCGCCTGATAGTCGGCCAGCACATAGCCTTGCTTTTCCAGTAGCGGGAGATAGGCCTCCGGATTGGGCAGGGTCAAAGCCCGCGGATGCATGAAGCGGTGGCCATAGGTGTCGCGGCTGCTTTTTACCCCAAGAATTTCGGCATCGACGACCTCATCGCCGAACAACACCACCACCCAGTGCACCGGACGGACGAATTCGTCGTGCCGATCGCCCCAGCGCATGCGCTTGGGGATGGGCAGCGTCGCCAGTGCCTTTCGCAGCATCTGCGGGATCAATTGCGACGTATGCCGGCCGTGCTCCAGGGCGCGGAAAGACAACCAACTGCCTTTGGGCGTTTCCAGTTGATCCAATTCCTCCACGGTGACGCCACAGGAGCCGGCGAACCCTATGGCCGCCTGCGTAGGACAGCCTTCGTCGTCGAAGGCGGCGGCCAGGGCTGGACCCCGACGCACAGTCTCGCGGTCGGGCTGCGCGGTCGGCAGCGATTTGATCAACAACGCCAGTCGGCGGGGTGTGGCGTAGAAGTACAGAGTTTGCGCTGCCAGTCCCGCCGCGCGCAGTTCCCGGTCCATACCGTCGGCAAACGCCTGCGACAAACCGCGCAGCGCTTTCGGCGGCAATTCCTCGGTGCCGATTTCGATCAGCAGGTCGCGCGCCGCGTTCATGCCTTTTTCGACTCCTGTGCCAGTAACGGAAAGCCGAGCGATTCGCGCCGCTGGTAATAGGCCTGCGCGACGGCGCGCGCCAGGGTGCGCACACGGAGGATATAGCGCTGGCGTTCGGTCACCGAAATCGCGCTGCGGGCATCCAACAAATTAAAGGTGTGCGAGGCCTTCAGCATCAGTTCATAGGCCGGCAGCGGCAATCCCGCTTCGATCAGACCCAGACTGTCCCGTTCGCACACATCGAACCAATGAAACAGCGCCTCGACGTTGGCGTATTCGAAGTTGTAGGTCGACATTTCCACTTCGTTCTGATGAAACACGTCGCCATATAAAACCTTTCCTTGCGGACCTTCGGTCCAGACCAGATCGTAGATGCTCTCCACGCCTTGCAGATAGAGCGCGATGCGCTCCAGACCGTAAGTGATCTCGCCGCTGACCGGTCGGCAGTCCAGGCCGCCGACCTGTTGGAAATAAGTAAACTGGGTGACCTCCATGCCGTTGAGCCACACCTCCCATCCCAATCCCCAGGCGCCGAGGGTGGGGGATTCCCAGTTGTCCTCGACAAAGCGGATATCGTGCACCAGCGGATCCACGCCGAGCTCCTTCAAGGAGCCCAGATACAGATCCTGGATATCGTCAGGGCTGGGTTTGAGCAGAACTTGAAACTGATAGTAGTGCTGCAGTCGATTGGGATTGTCGCCATAGCGGCCGTCGGTCGGTCTCCGCGACGGTTGCACGTAAGCGCTCCGCCAGGGTTCCGGGCCTACGGCGCGTAAAAAGGTCGCCGGATGGAAGGTGCCGGCGCCGACCTCCATATCATAAGGCTGTAGCAGAACGCAGCCCTGGCGCGACCAATAATCCTGCAGACGGAGGATCAATTCCTGGAAGGTGCGGGCATTAACGGATTTTGTGGCTGTCACAACGGCTGGGTTTTATCTTTTTTCAGTGCATCAAAGGCGCGCAGTATAGCTTGCACAGACCAGCGGATGTAGCGCGCGGCGGGAATAATTAAGACAATACAAGGGCGTCAGTTTTCAAGAACTGTGGTCTTGGCGTCGATAAGACGCAAAAGGGACTGAAAACCGGGGTGGTTTATGACAGCATTGGTACTTCAACCCACCGATACCGCCCAGTGGCACGCGCTGGTGGCGGAGGCACAACTGGCCTGCCAGTTGAATCTCGAGGAAACCGTTGAATCCTATTTGGTTTTCATGTTGATGCGCTTTACCGAGCGGGCCGAGGTGATCGCCAGAGCAATGGCGCTGGAATTTCTCGACGCACAAACCGATGATTGTCAACAACCCGACCGATTGCGGGATGTTGGCGACAAATGCCTGCTTTTTTCCGGATTTTTCCCTAAGATCGCCGAAAAACGTCTGGTCCGCGTGAGTTATTTCGTGCGTCTGGGCCGCAGCGCCTACCAGCAATTGGCGCAACTGGTGGACCGCGACAGCGATCCGCTCTACACCCGTCTGGCGGCTGCGTTCATACCGGTGATGGATGTGCTTCAGGCCATGCGTGGTCTTTCCGGCGAGCCGGCGCTGGAGCCATTGGTGGCGGCCGAGTTGTGGGCCGACACCGGTAGCCGTTCCGCGTTTCTGGCGCTGGACGGGGCGTGCGACGGGCTGCCAGCGCCGAGCGACAGCCGCGGCGATCACTGAGCGCACGCAGGTTTTTACGCGCCGCCGGCGAAAGGCCGCGGCAACCGTAGCGTATCCCGCGCCCCGGCTTGCGCTACAATAGGGCTTGTTTTCCCAGCCCGATCAAAGCCTGTATGGACCAACCGCGCAAAGCCGTCGCCCTTATTTCCGGAGGTCTCGACTCCCTGCTGGCCGCCAAAGTGGTCCTCGAGCAGGGCGTGCATGTAGAAGGCATCAATTTCTTCACCGGATTTTGTGTCGAAGGGCATACTCACGCCATTCGCAAGACGGACCGCGCCCGCCCCAAACGTAACAACGCTCTCTGGGTGGCCGAGCAGCTCGGTATCAAGCTGCATATCGTCGATATCATCGAAGAATACAAAGAGGTGGTGCTCAACCCGCGTCACGGTTACGGTGCCAACCTCAATCCCTGCCTGGATTGCAAAGTCTTCATGGTGCGCAAGGCGCGTGAATGGATCGAACAGAAGGGCTTCGACTTCATCATCACCGGCGAGGTGATCGGTCAGCGACCCAAGTCGCAACGCAAAGACACCATGCCAGTGATCGCCGTGGAGTCCGGCGCCGACGACCGCTTGTTGCGCCCGTTGTGCGCGCGCAACCTGCCGGAGACGCTGCCCGAGCGCGAGGGTTGGGTGGATCGCGAACGGCTGTACGCGTTCTCAGGCCGCAGCCGCAAACCGCAAATGGCGCTGGCGGATCGGTTTGGGTTCAGCGACTACGCGCAGCTGGCCGGTGGCTGCTGTTTCCTCACCGATGCGCAGTACTCGCGCAAGTTGAACGATCTGTGGCGGGCGCGTGGCGAGCGCCGTTACGAGCTGGACGATATTATGCTGCTCAAGGTCGGGCGACATCTGCGGCCGCGACCGCACTTCAAGTTGATCATCGGTCGTGAAGACGGCGAAAACCGTTTTCTGGAAGGTTATCGCAAGCAGTTCACCCATCTGGTGACGCGCAGTCACAACGGACCGTTGGTGCTGGTCGACGGTGAGCCGGGGGACGAGGATCTGGACCTCGCGGCGCGGATCACCGCCCGCTTCAGCCAGGGGCGCGACGCCGAAGCGGTCGACGTGGAAATACATATTCGTAATGGCGCGACCCTCACGCGCCAGGTCAAACCGATCAGCGGCGAAAAAATTCCGTCGCATTGGTACTTGTGAGCGAGGTCCAACTCGATGCCCGTCGGCTGCTGTGCCCCTTGCCGGTGATCCGCACGCAGGACCGCATTGAACAACTGCAGCGCGGGGACCGACTCACGGTATACTGCACCGATCCCGGCGCCATTCACGATATTCCCGCCTGGTGTCGGGTGCACGGCCATGCCGTGCTGGAAATCGTGCGCCATGACGAAGAAATCACGATTCGTATCGAAGTGCA
This sequence comes from Thiogranum sp., assembly GCA_030148775.1. Lineage (GTDB taxonomy): Bacteria > Pseudomonadota > Gammaproteobacteria > DSM-19610 > DSM-19610 > Thiogranum. The sequence goes on along the minus strand of JASBST010000055.1, from coordinate 17,296 downwards.
GGGCTGATACAGTAGATGAGCACCACCGCCGACAAAACGCTGCAAAACACCCGCTACAGCGAAGTCCGCAAGGTCACACTGATCGGCTCGCTGGTGGATTTTCTACTTGGCGTGGCGAAGATCGCGGTCGGCTGGTTGGCGCATTCGCAGGCGCTGATCGCCGACGGGCTGCACTCGCTCTCCGATCTGGCTACCGATTTTGTCGTGCTCTACGCCGCCAAGCACTCGCACCGTGAAGCCGACGAGGACCATCCCTACGGCCATGGCCGCATCGAGACGCTGGCCACCGTCGGCCTGGGCATTTCGCTGATGGGTGTGGCCATCGGCATCGGCTATGACGCGGTCAGCCACATGAACGCGCCGGATCAACTGGTCGCGCCCGGTATCCTGGCGCTGGTCGTAGCGGTCATCTCCGTCGTCTCCAAGGAAGCCATTTATCAATATACCCGCAACGCCGCGCGCCGGCTGCGATCGAACATGCTGATGGCAAACGCCTGGCACAGCCGCAGCGACGCGATCTCCTCGATCGTGGTGATCATCGGCATTGTCGGCGCGATGATGGGGCACGCGTATCTGGACTCGGTCGCCGCCATCGCCGTGGCGGCGATGATCGCCAAGATCGGCTTCGAACTGGTGCGTGACAGCACTAAGGAGCTGATCGATACCGCACTGGAACCCGACGTTATCGACAGCATTCGTCAGGTGGTGCTGGGCGTCGACGGCGTGCGGGCGTTGCATATGTTGCGCTCGCGACGCAGCGGCAGCGACGCCCTGGTCGACCTGCACCTGCAGGTGGACCCGCGGATCAGTGTGTCGGAGGGCCATCAGATCGGCGATACCGTGCGCCGCCGTTTGCTCGAACGCGTCGACGAAGTCACCGACGTCACTGTACACATCGACCCGGAGGACGACGAACAGGAGTCGCCTTGCCACCAGTTGCCGCTGCGTGGCAAGGTCATCGATCAGTTGAAGGGCCATTGGGCTGAGATCGGTATTGCCGACATCGAGGACAGCCAGATCACCCTACATTATCTGAGCGGACGGCTGCTGATTGATCTGTATCTGCCGCTGTCGGCGCTGGAAAGCCGCAGCGATGCCGGCGCTTTTATTCGCGGCATAGAGCGCGCCGCAAAAAAAGTGCCGGAGGTGAAATCCGTCCAGGTCAGCTTCCGGCCCTAGTGCACCCAAAAGGAGCATGGCCTTCTACGCGCGCACCAAACTAGTGCGTGAAGTGACTTGGTCGGAGCCGAATTTTGACGCAACTCTTTGTAGGCAAAATATTTTTTGCCATGGCATAATTCGTGCTCTAACAGTGAGCACTTTATTTTGTTACCCGGTCTACGCCTGGTGCGACCCACCGGGAGCGAGTTTTAATTGACCCAGCCTAATCTCGGAGGAAGGTAAATGACGGCAGCCAAGGTTACAAAACTGATGAAGGACAACGGCGTGAAGTTCGTTGACCTGCGTTTCACCGACACGCGCGGCAAAGAACAACACGTGACGCTGCCGGCCGGCGAAATCAACGCCGGTTTTTTCAAAGACGGAAAGATGTTTGACGGGTCCAGTATCTCGGGCTGGAAGGGCATCAACGAGTCCGACATGATTCTGATGCCGGATACCGCAACCGCAGTGCTCGATCCGTTCGCCGACGAGTCGACCATGAATCTGCGCTGCGACATCCTCGAGCCCACCACCATGAAGGGCTACGATCGCGATCCACGCTCCATCGCGCAGCGCGCCGAGGCCTATCTGAAATCGACCAAGATCGCCGACACCGCGTATTTCGGTCCGGAGAACGAGTTTTTCATCCTCGACGACGTCCGCTGGGGCGCCAACATGGGCGGCGCCTTCTATAAGGTGGATTCAGATGAGGCGTCGTGGAACGCCGAACGCGTCTACGAAGATGGCAACATTGGCCACCGTCCCGGCATCAAGGGGGGATATTTCCCCGTGCCGCCGGTCGATTCCCTGCACGACATCCGTTCCGCCATGTGCCTGGCTCTGGACGAGATGGGTTGTCCCACCGAAGTGCACCACCATGAGGTGGCCACCGCCGGTCAGTGCGAAATCGGTGCGGCGTTCAACACCCTGGTACGCAAGGCCGACGAAGTGCAGATATTGAAATACGTCATCTGGAATGTGGCTCACAGTTATGGGAAAACGGCTACCTTCATGCCCAAGCCGCTAGTCGGCGACAACGGCAACGGCATGCACGTTCACCAGTCACTGGCCAAAAACGGCAGCAACCTGTTCACCGGCAAGAAATACGGCGGTCTGTCCGATATCGCTCTTTACTATATCGGTGGCATCATCAAGCACGCGCGCGCGCTCAATGCTTTCACCAACGCCTCCACCAACTCCTACAAGCGACTGGTGCCGGGCTTCGAGGCTCCGGTGATGCTGGCCTATTCGGCGCGCAACCGTTCGGCGTCGATCCGCATCCCGTTCGTCTCCAACCCCAAGGCGCGCCGCATCGAAGTGCGGTTTCCGGATTCCACCGCCAATCCCTACCTGGCGTTCTCCGCCATGCTGATGGCCGGGATCGACGGCATCAAGAACAAAATCCACCCCGGCGATGCCATGGACAAGGACCTGTACGATCTGCCGCCCGAAGAAGAGGCCAAGATCCCGCAGGTCTGCTACTCCTTCGATCAGGCACTGGATGCGCTCGACAAGGACCGCAAGTTCCTTACCGCCGGCGGCGTGTTCACCGACGATATGATCGATGCCTATATCGGCCTGAAGATGGAGGAAGTGACCCGTCTGCGCATGACCACGCATCCGGTCGAGTTTGACATGTACTACAGCCTCTGAGTATCCGACGACCGGTAGCGGAACGCCCCCCAAGCGGGGGCGTTTTTTGTTGCGCCCCATCCGCACGCACAGTAAGGTGATCCTGTGCATAACCACTGGGGGTTGCCCAATGATTGGCAAAACCGGCTTTATATTCGCAGCGCTGTTATGGGTCTCCGCCCCGTCGGTGTGGGCGGCCGTGTACAAAAGCGTGGACGAGCACGGCAACGTGGTCTACACCGACGACCCAGTAGGTCACGGCGAGCCGCTCAAGTTGCCCCCCCTGTCGACGGTACCGGCCCCCAAGTATGGCGCGACGCGTGCGACGGCGCCCCGGGAGAGAGCCGCCACGGCGGCGGATTATGAAGCCGTCCGGATCGTTGCACCGCAGGCGGACGAAACCTTGCGTGATAACACCGGCAACGTCACCATCAAGGCATTGGTGCAACCGCCGTTGCAGGTCGCCGCGGGTGACAGGCTCCAGTTTTTTCTGGATGATCAACCCTTTGGCGAGCCGAGCGTATCGGCGCAGACGCTGATACCCAATCTGGATCGCGGCACCCACACCGTTTCGGTCGCCGTGATTTCGGCTTCCGGACAGCCGACGCAACGCAGCGAAAGCGTGCGTTTTTATCTGCACCGGCAATCGATCAACTTCCCGCGTGGCCCGCAATCGACCGCGCCAGCGCCCACTTCCGCACCAAAACCCGTACCCGCACCAAAATCCACACTCTCCCGTTGAAGCAGGGCATTTAACGTCTGCAATATGCACTATAATGGTGCGTATCCCGGGCCAGCCCGTGCATCTGCACTTATTGGGGTCGTTCCCACGCCAGGCTAAAACTCGGGGATTCTTCCCTTGAATAGATTTTGTAATTAAAAATCATAGGCTTTCTCGTCCTGTATAGATTCGGCGGGTGATCGCGACGCGATCCAGGCGAGCTGGTTTGGTTTTTGCACTCGGATGAACATGACAATGCCCGACGATCTGTTGCTGGCCTGGCCCGGCCAATTATTGGAAACGCTCAATACGGCCGTGATTCTGCTCGACGGCGCGCTGCATCTGACGTACCTGAATCCGGCCGCGGAGAATCTGTTCGAAATCAGCCGCCGCCAGGTCAGTGGCCAATACTGGCCGGGAATGCTGCAGGCCGGACGTTCGCTCGGCGAGCGCTTGCGCGGTGCGCTGCACGCGCAGGAGCCGTTCACCGAACGCGAACTGGAACTGCACACCGCCTACGGCCGGCCGATCACGGTCGACTGCACGGTGACACCGCTGAGTAACGGAGATTTGCTGTTGGAGATAGTAAGGGTGGACCGGCATTTGCGCATCGCGCACGAAGAGCACCTGTTGACGCAACAGCGTGCGGCGCGCGATCTGATGCGCGGCATGGCGCACGAGATAAAGAACCCCCTTGGCGGCCTGCGCGGCGCAGCGCAGTTGCTGGAAAGCGAGCTGGAGCAACCGGAGCTGACCGAATACACGCGGGTGATCATCGGCGAGGCCGATAGGCTGCGCAATCTCGTCGATCGCATGCTCGGGCCGAACAACGTGCCCGACAACCGCACCCTGAATATTCACCAAGTGATCGAGCACGTGCGCAGCCTGGTCGACGCCGAATCCCACCCCGGTCTGGAGCTGAAACGCGAATACGATCCCAGTATCCCCGAGCTGCAGGCCGATGCCGAGCTGCTGGTGCAGGCGCTGCTCAATCTGGTACGCAATGCCGCGCAGGCCGGCGCCACCTGTATCACCCTGCGCAGCCGCACCCAGCGACAGTTCACCATCGGCCATACCCGCTACAAGCTGGTGATACGGGTGGACATCATCGACAACGGCCCGGGAATCGCCCCTGATATGCAGAACAAAATCTTCTATCCCATGGTCAGCGGCCGCCCCGAAGGGACGGGGCTGGGATTGTCGATCGCCCAGTCGCTGATCAATCAACACAACGGAATCATCGAGTTCACCAGTGAACCGGGAAATACCCGCTTCACGGTTCTTTTGCCATTGGAGGTTGCGAATGACACATGCTGAAAGCGTCTGGGTGATTGACGACGATCAGTCCATACGCTGGGTCTTGGAGAAGGCCCTGGAGAAAGCCGACATGGACGTGAAGAGTTTTGCCTCCGCCAGTGGCATTCTGGAAACCCTCGAACGCGGCCAGCCCGATGCGCTGATCACCGACGTGCGCATGCCCGGGATGGACGGCTTCGAGCTGCTGGGTAAAATCCAACAGCGCTATCCCGATCTGCCGGTCATCATCATTACCGCGCATTCGGATCTGGACAGCGCGGTCACGGCCTATAAAGGCGGTGCGTTCGAGTACCTGCCCAAACCCTTCGATGTGCAGGAAGCCGTCGAGCTTACGCGGCGTGCGGTCGATCACAGTCGCGCCAACAAGAACGACGCCCACTCGGCCGGTAAAGAGGAGGTACCGGAAATCATCGGCGAGGCGCCTGCAATGCAGGAAGTGTTCCGCGCCATCGGCCGGCTGTCGCGTTCGAACATCACGGTACTCATCAATGGCGAATCGGGCACCGGCAAGGAGCTGGTGGCGCGTGCGTTGCACCGTCACAGCCCGCGCTCGAACAACCCGTTCGTCGCGCTGAATATGGCCGCTATCCCGCGCGACCTGCTCGAGTCGGAGCTGTTCGGCCACGAGCGCGGCGCCTTCACCGGCGCGCAGACGCAGCGCGTGGGGCGCTTCGAACAGTCCGATGGCGGCACACTGTTTCTGGATGAAATCGGTGACATGCCCGCGGAGATGCAGACCCGCCTGCTACGGGTGCTGTCGGACGGTGAGTTTTATCGGGTCGGCGGCCATACGCCGATCAAGGTCAACGTCCGCATCATCGCTGCGACGCACCAGAATCTGGAGCAGCGGGTCAAGGAAGGCAGCTTTCGGGAATACCTGTTCCACCGCCTGAATGTAATCCGGATCCACCTGCCGGCGTTGCGCGAGCGACGCGAGGATATCGGTTTGTTGATGCGCCATTTCCTGCAGAGCGCCGCGCGGGAACTCAACGTCGAGAGCAAAGCACTCTTGCCCGAGACCGCCGCGCACCTCAAGCAGCTCGACTGGCCGGGGAATGTGCGTCAGGTGGAGAATCTATGCCGCTGGCTGACCGTCATGGCTTCGGGAAAGGAGGTCCGTATCGACGATTTGCCCGCGGAGCTCCATCAGCGCCGCAGCGGAGAGCTGGTCGGTGGCCAGGGCTGGGAAGCGGCTTTGAAAAACTGGGCCGACCTGCAGTTGGCGGACGGACGCGAAGCGCTGCTCGATGAAGCCCTGCCGGCATTCGAGCGGATTATGATCGAATCGGCGCTGGCGCGCACCGGCGGCCGCCGACAGGATGCCGCGCGCCTGCTCGGCTGGGGACGCAATACCCTGACAAGAAAGATCAAAGAACTGGCAATGAATGTAGCGCGCTGACGCTACAGTTGCGCCGGTTCGCTACGCAAGGCGGCGCCGATGGCCAACAGGCAACGCGCCAGCTCGGCGTCATCGACTCCCGCAGGTACGTCGATCACATCGGCGGCCCCCAAAACCTGCACTTCTATTCCGGTCAGTTGCATTAGCTGTTCGGCCAGTCCGCCTACGCCTTGAGGCGCCGCGCAAAGGGTCAGCTGATTGATGGGCGCCTGCTGGAAATGCCGGTCGTAGTAGTCCATGGAACGTTGCAGTTCCAGCGCCAGTCGTTCCGCCAATGCCGGCGAGTCCAGTAACTGCGACCAGCCGAATTCCATGCCGCGCGCCAGATACAGCGTCGCGTCCCGCGTCAAGGTGATCAGACCCTGACTGGCATTGAAGTACAACAGCACCTGACCATTGGCGTCGTGCGGTACGCGCGCGGCGATGTTGCGTAACGCCAGCTCGGGGATGTCGATCACTGCCAGTTCCACCCCCGCCTCCTGCAGCCGTTGGGTGCGTTGTTCCACCACCGCGGCGCGCGAAACCACCACATAAAGACTTTCCTGTACTTTGCGCGCGCCACTCGGCGGCATATCGAAAACGTCCAGCACGGCGTCATCGATATGGAAATCGATCAGATCGCGAACCCGCCAGCGAATCGCGGCCTTGAGCTCGGCGGCCGGAACCTCCGGCGCCTCGACCATCAGCAGCTGATAGTCCTGCGCCGCCAAAAGGGTGGAACAACGGGTCCTGTCGAGGCGGTACTGCGCCACCGTTTTTTTCAGCAGCGCCGCCAGCGACTGCTCCTGTTCAAGGGGATGAAAGGCGCAGTACTCCAGCACGGGCTTTTCCTCCTTGGCATGGTCGACACAAGCCAGGGCGACGCCCTCATCGTCAGCGACCAGCGCGCATAAGCGGTGGCTGCGGGACTTGCTGTTGAGTCGAAACACCGCGGATCCTCTGTCGATGAGTGCGCCAAGCGTCGCCGATGTGCGTCGTGCTGTCAATTCACCACCAGTTCGCGCCAGCGCACCAGGGAGACACCGCTGGTGCCACCGCCGCCGCTGAGATAGACATCGTTGAGATTTTCACCGCCTGGCGCGGCCGCGCCGATATAACTCCAGCTCACGCCGTCATAATGAATCAGATTCCAGCCGTTGCGCTGGTCCCCGACGGCCCAGCAGTCAGTGGGCAGTGCGCAGTGGATACCGTTGAGATTCTCACGGTGTTGACCATTACGCAATAGCGTGGCGCTCCAGTTGCCGCCGGACCAATGAAGCAGAACATAACGGCTGTTGCGCCTGTCGCCCACCGCCCAGCAGTCATCAGCCGTGGCACAAGAGACGGCGTTGAGGTCACTGCGCCCCTGGTTCGATGCCGGGACGGTCAACGGCGACCAGGTGCCGGCGGAAAAGCGCACGAGAGAATAGCTGTTTCCCGATAACGCGCCCACGGCCCAGCATTGATCATCGGCCGGGCAATCGATGCCGTTGAGTGCGGGCGCGCCTGGCGTGGGGCCATAGACCGGGAACCAGCCCGATGAAGCATCGCGCACCGAGCCCCAATTGGAAACTCCGAAACAGGTCGCGCTGGTGCAGGCCACGGCATTGAATCGGTTGAAAGGCATAAAGACAGGCGTGTTCTGCCAGTTGCTGCCGTTCCAGCGCAGCGCCGCCCCGAACTCGTACGGGCCAAAAAACACCCAATAACCCACTGCCTGACAAGCGGTCGATGTCAAAGGCGGACAACTGACCCCGGTCAGCTGTCGATTGTTGCTGACAGGGACCGCCGACCAGGCGGCGCCATTCCAATGCAGGACCGTACTGTTGTCGCCTACCGCCCAGCAATCGTTGGCGTTGATGCAGTGAACACTGTTGAGGTTTCGCGTGGTTACGCTGGCCACGGCGTTCCAGCTGACCCCGTCCCAGCGCAGCATGGCACCGTTGTCCCCGACCGCCCAGCCTTCGCCGCCCGCCAGTCGCAGATCGGCCTGCACAATGCGGGTGGCGGCGGTCGCGCCGACACTCAAGGGGGTGATGGCGGCGCGGACTTGGACACGGCAGTCGCCATTGACCATGAATGCGTTGGTGATTTCGAAACTGCCGCGCCCCACCGGCGTGGAGCCCACCGCGCTCAGCGCGACACAGGTCGTGCCCCGGGCGTAAAGTGACGAGGCATATTCAACGCCCGACTCGGCGATGAACAGGGCTTCGACTGTATCCTGCTGCACGGCGCTGTCGATCAGTCCGGAGGCGCTCAAGCGGTTCAGGGTCTGCGCCAGCACCGCCATGACCACCAGTATGAATACCGCCCCCAGCAGAGTCACGACACCGGTCTGATGCTGGCGCTTCATGAGCGGTTCCTCAACGCGACCCGGCCGCGTTGCGCATAGCGGTTGCCGTTGTCGAGTACCACTTCGAATTCGATGTAGGCGACGTCCGCCGGCGTGCTGGCCGGCAGTCCGTCGCTGCGGTAGTAGCTTAAAGTGAGACTGCTGAGCTGATCCGACAAAGTAAACTTCGCCCCGGCCGCCAGCGTGTCGTAGCTGATCTGCAGCAGCGGTGGCACGGCGGAGAGTGAGACGGTGACGCCATCGGCCTTGGTGAAGGTGATCGCGTTGCCGGACGTGTTTACCGGTGTGGCGATGGCGAACACCCCGCCGTTGTTATCGATGTCGCGCAACTCCCGGGTGATGCGCTCGCTGGTATAGCGCAGATTGCCCACGGTGTAGAGTGCCGCCTGGGTGCCGTTATAGGCGCGCGCGCCGTTGCTCAGATAAGGCGCCGCCACCGCGGCGAGCAGGCCGAGCACGCTGATGCCGATGACCAGTTCGATCAGCGTGAATCCGCGGCGTTGGTTGCGCGCCATCAGTAGTTCACCAGAATAAAGGTGAGCTCGGCGCGAGGTTGTCCCGCTTGGTCCACCCTGACCGCCACCTGTTTGCAGACGCCGCCGCCGGGGCAGGCCGTGCCCGCGAACGGGGTGATGCGGGTGGTACGGGTGTAGCCGGCGTAGTCGCCGTTGAGGGTTTCCACCCGGTCGGTGGAAATCTCGGCGTCGGCGTAGCCGCGGTTGCGCCGTATCGCTAGCAGGGTTTCGGCCCGCTCCTGCGCCAGCTGGGTGGCCGTCTGCAGGCTCTCGTCGCGCAACAGGCCGATTCCCGCCTGGGTGAACAGGCTGAACAGGGGGACCGAGGCGATAGCGAGTATCAGGATGACGCCCACCAGTTCCAGCAAGGTGAACCCGCGCTGCGGCCAATAGCAGGCCGACCGACTCATGGCGTCACCATGACCCAGCCGCTCAGCGGTGAGACGCTGACCGTGGCATTGTTGCCGCCGGCGCTGAGCACCCAGTTGCGCGGCGCGGCGATCAGGTTGCCGCCGCTGTCCAGCGGGCGGCCGAGACTGTCGAAGTCCAGATCGGTGCCGCTTAAGGTGACGCCCGGCGCCAGGTCGAAGCTCTGACGGACACCCTGCGGATCGGTGATCACGGCGCCGCCGTCGGTGATGGCGTAGCGGGTGGCGGACAGAACCGCCACCTGCAGGCGGCGTCCCTGGCTCAGCGCCAGGGACTGGGCGTGGCGCAGCGCACGTGCGACTTCTTCAGCCTGGGGGTTCAGCGTCGCCCCGGCCGGTGACCAACGCACGGCGAGGCCGGCGCTGAGAATACCCAGCAATACGACTACGGCCACCAATTCGATCAGGGTAAAACCGCGCTGGCGTCCGATGATCTTGGGGCTCATGTCCGTGCCCGAAACAAAAAGGGGCGGGCATCCGCCCACCCCGTTTGGCGTCAGCGTCGACGCTGGCTTACAGGATGCCACCGACGCAGCCGACCGGGTCCGTTGCGGCAGACGTTGCATTCTTGCAAGTAGTATCCGTATAGGTACCGATCGTGTAGGTCTGATTGTTAATCTTCACGTCGATGCCGGTGCCAGCGGCGTTCATGGAGACATCTTGTCCGCCGACGAAGTTGATCAACTGGTTGAGTTGGGGCAGCGCTCTGAGCTGTGCGATGGCCATGGCGTGCCCGGTGCGCACGGCGGCGATCGAACCGTTCTGCGCGGCGCTGAGTGCGCTCTGGGACATATCGGTGAAGCGCGGCACCGCCATGGCACCCAGCAGCGCCAGGATGACCAGAACCGCAACCAGTTCGATTAGAGTAAAACCGCCATGTTTTTTCATCTGTTGAATCTCCTGAATAAAGCCCGCTGCCAGTGCGTGCTGTTTTTTGTATCGTCAGTTTCCTATAGGTTCTTGAGTTTCGGGTTCCGCGAGCGGTTGCCGCGATTACTCCCAATGACCTATACAACTAATTGATATGAAAATATTATAGATACATATCTAATTATCAAGAATACTACTCTTTTCAGTCATGATGGAAAAGGCGCGCGCTTTTTTGATAAACCGATCACAAAGTCGGGCAAATTCCGTTGCCTGGCCGTACAAAAGCGCGCTAATGTAGGGCCACGCTGGCCAGATCCCACATCGGCAGGAAGATACCGGCGGCGAGCAGGAACACCAACCCGGCCAGCACCAGTGTCAGTAGGGGCTCGATCGAGGCGCCGAGCCTTTCCACTGCATAGTCGACTTCGGTGTCGTAGTAGTCCGCGACCTCGCGCAGCAGTTCGTCGGTGGCGCCGGACTCCTCGCCCACCTGCAGCATTTGTAGCACCAGTGGATCGAAAATGCCCGAGCCGGTCGCTGTCCGGCTGAGCGATTCGCCGCGCTCGATGCCATCGCGCATCGACAGCACCCGCTCCTCGATATAGTCGTTGCCGAGCGCGCGCGCGACCACCGACAGCCCGGTGACGATGGGGATGCCGGAAGACTGCACCAGGGCGAACAGGCGGCTGAAGCGCGCCAAGGTCGCCCGATACAGTACCCGCCCGATCAGGGGCAGGCGCAGTTGCGTCTTGTGCCAGCGGTAACGGCCGTCTTCGGTGTTCAGATACAGACGCCCGCCGATCGCCGCGGCGACGACGATGGTCAGCAGCAGTTCCCAGCGGTGAACGGTGAAATCGGAGATCGCCATCAGGACACGGGTGGGCAGCGGCAGGTCGGCGCCGAACTGAGCGAACATATTGGCGAACGCGGGCACCACCAGCACATTGATAATGCCGATGGCCGCCAGGATGGCGACCAACACGAAGACCGGGTAGCGGGTCGCCGACTTCACCCGGTCGCGGGTTTTTTTCTCCCGTTGCAAATAGGTCGCCAGTTGGCTGAACACCAGATCGAGTTGACCGCTGGTTTCACCCACCCGTACCAGGCTGACGTAAAACCCCGAAAATATGTCCGGGTGCTGCGCCAGTGAGCTGGACAGATCACGGCCCGCTTCCAGGCTTTGCATCACCCCGCCCAGGCCTTTTCCCAGCGTCCGGTTGGCGCAGTTTGCCGCAAGTCCGCCGAGCGCGCTGAGAATCGGCACGCCGGCTTTGAGCAGGCTGTGCATCTGCCGACTGAACTGGATCAGGTCGGAAAGCTGGACCCGGGGCGGAAATAACTCGCCGATGTCCATGGACAGACCAGCATTCTGCGCCACCGGATGAATATCCACCGGCGTCAGACCGCCCTCTGTCAGCCGGGTCGCGGCGATATCGCTGCTTGCCGCCTCGATAACCCCTTCAATCGCGTCGCCGCGCGGCCCGCGGGCTTTGTAGTGGAAAGACGGCATGGCCGGCTAGTCCGCCGCCCCGCCCAGGCGCATGACCTCGCCCAGGCTGGTCAGCCCTTCGCGGGCGTAGTCGAGCGCGCTCAGGATCAACGGCCGATATCCATTCTGTGCGCGGGCCGCGCGTTCGAAATCGGCCGGGTTATTGCGCCGCAGCGCATCGGCCAGGGCGTAGTCGATCTCCAGCAGCTCATAGACGCCCATACGGCCGTGGTATCCGGTGTGATTGCACTGATTGCAGCCTTCGCCGTGCTGAAAGCCCCCGGTGGAAGCGTTGTCGCCTTCGAGGCTCTTCAGCCAGGCCATCTCGCTGGGGTCGGGTGCCTGGGGTTGCTTGCAGTGCGTGCACAGGCGGCGTATCAGCCGTTGCGCCACGATGGCTTGCGTCGAGGCCGCCACCAGATATGGTTCCACCCCCATGTCGATCAGGCGCATGGCGGTACTCACCGCGTCGTTGGTATGCAGGGTGGACAACACCAGGTGTCCGGTCAGCGCCGCGCGCAGCGCGATTTCCCCGGTTTCGAGGTCGCGCATTTCGCCGACCAGAATAATATCCGGATCCAGGCGCAGCGAAGATCGCAGCACGCGGGCGAAAGTCAGATGGATACGGGGATTGACCTGCACCTGATTGACGCGCGGCAGCTGATATTCCACCGGATCTTCCACGGTGATGATTTTCTTCTGAGGTTTGTTGAGTTCACCGAGGGCGGCGTAAAGCGTGGTGGTCTTGCCGCTGCCTGTGGGACCAGTGACAAGCACCAGGCCGTGTGGTTTGTGAATCAGGGCCCGCAGCCGGGCGAGCATCGTCCTGGGCATGCCGAGTTGGGTCAGCTTTCTTATCGACGAACCCTGATCCAGCAGACGCATGACCACCGCCTCGCCGGTTTGGGTCGGGATGGTGGCCAGACGCACGTCGATATTTTTGTCCAGCACCCGCAGACTGAAGCGGCCGTCCTGTGGCAGCCGGCGCTCGGAGATATCGGCAGCGGCCATCAGTTTCAACCGCGACACCACCGCCGCCGCGATACGGGTGTCGTCCATCACGGTTTCGTGCAGAATGCCGTCGATCCGCCGCCGGATGCGCAGTACGCCGTCGTCCGGCTCTATGTGGATATCCGAGGCGTCGGCGCGAACCGCATCCTCGAAGACCGTCTGAATCAACCTCACGACCGGCGCGTCGCTCTGGCCGCCACCGGTGTCGAGCGAATGCAGATCAAAGGCGCTGTCGCCCAGATCCTCGCCGACCTCGCTTGCCAGGTGACGCAGCTGTTCATGGTTCTGATAGAGCCGGTCGATGTTGTGCAACAACATGCTTTCTTTTACGCAGGCGATCTGCACCGGCGATTTCAGGATGCGGACCAGTTCGTCAAAGGCGAAAATATCGGTAGGATCGCCCATACCCACCAGCAGGCCGGACGCGGTCTGCTTCAGTATCAGCGCGCGGTAGCGGCGCGCGTGGGTCTCGGGCAGGCGGGTAATCAGCTCCGGATCCAGTTCGAAGCGACTAAGGTCAATATAGGGTATCTCCAGCTGTTCTGACAGCAGCTGAAGCAATTTCTCCTCGTCGACGAAGCCGCTCTCGACCAGTACACGGCCCAGCTTGCGACCGCTCTTCTTCTGTTCCGCCAGCGCCTGCTGCAGCTGACTCTCCGAGATCATTTTGTGTTCGACCAGCAGGTCGCCGATACGTACGCGTTTGCGGGAGAGATTGGCCGACATGGCGTTATCCGTTGTGAGCGCCGAGCGCCCGAATGCGTTGTTGGACAAAGGCGTCGACCGCTGCCGGCAGCGCGTAGCGGGCGGCCTCGCGATAGGCCTCGAGCGCGACGGAGGACCTTGCGTCGTGTTCCAGGGCAACGCCCAGCCCGGTCCACCAAAGCGCCTGTGTCGGACGCAACCTCAGCGCGGCCTGATAAGTCGCCGCGGCTTCATCGTAACGCTGCAAGCGGTTGAACAACTCGGCCCTTAACGCCAGCGTGTCGGCGTCTTCGCTGTTACTCAGGGGTGCCAGCGCATCTACGGCCGCCTGCAAGGCATTGCGCTGCGCCAGCAGACGTGCGTAGCGCCGTGCCATCCCGGCATTCGCCGGCGTCAGCCTGAGGCCGGCCGCCAATACCGTTTCCGCCGCGGCGCTATCCCCTCGGGCGACAAGCAGCCCGGCCAATTGCAGCCGTGCCCGTGCGTGCGCGGGATCAGTCGCGAGCACTTTTTGCAGCAGGCCCACCGCCGCTTGCGGCTGCCGTTCGGCGAGCGACTGTTGTGCCTGGTAGAAAAGATTGCCGGACCTGCGCGACGGGTCGGCGGCTCGCACGCTCATCGGCGCGCTCCCTGCACCCCGTCGCGCGGCCGCTAACGGAGCTTCCTTAGGTTGCACGTTGACCTCCGCCGCCTCGGATTGACGCCCGCGCGCGGCGAGCGGCAGGGTTTGCGTGGCATTCGTTTTCGCCGGTTCGCCTTCAGCTTTTGACGACGAACGCCGGTCGGTTGCCGGGGTTTGCGGCGGCAGCGCCAGGGGCAGCGGCTGCTGCGCGCTCAGCCGCGCCGGCTGGGTCCCCGGGACGCCGTGGGTATCTATACCGAAAAACAGGCTGGCCACAACAAGTAGCACCGCAAGGCCGCCGCCAAGAATCAGCGCGGGAGCACGCTTACCCGCCGCCGCGTGTGCCGGTATGTACGTCCCGTTGACGGCCGCCAGGGGTATATCGCAGCCCGGCCGGTGCCGCCGATCCAGATCGCGCAACATTTGATTGATCACGCTCATAAGTTGCACGCCATCAGCAGGCTTGCGCCGCCCAGGGCCAGCGCGCCGACAAGGGTGGAGGCGGCACTGATCCAGCGCCGGTCCGGTTGCCTGGCCGCTTCCGTATCCCTGGATGCGACCAGTAGCTGTTTGTGACTCACGCTGCGCGCATTGCAGCCGTAGGCGAGCAGCAACGATTTATGGCACAACAGATTGACCAGGCGGGGAACGCCGCCACTGGCTCTGTGCAGGCACTTCAAGGCGCGTCGGTTATACAAGACCGCGCCGCGATATCCGGCAATGGTCAACCGATGATGCACGTAGCGCTCCAGCGCCGGCGCATCCAGCGGCCGCAATTCATGCGAAAACGCGATGCGTTGCCTGAGCTGGCGGAATTCCTCGCGTCGCAGGCGCCGGTCGAGTTCCGGTTGAGCGAACAAAACCACTTGCAGCAGCTTGCGCTTCTCGGTTTCCAGATTTGTCAGCAAACGCAGCGCTTCGAGGCTGTCATCGGGCAGGGTCTGCGCCTCATCAATGACCAGGACCACCCGTCGACCATCGCAGTTGTGTTGTGACAAGCGCTCGTAGATCAGCTGCAACAGCCGGTGCTGGCCAATGTTGCGAGCGAATTCGATGCCCAGTTCTCCGGCCAGCGCCATGCGCAGTCCGGTTGGGTTGAGAAACGGGTTGGGAAGATAGGCGGTGACGGCATGTTCCTGCAACAGTTTCAGCAGCTGCCGGCACAGCAGCGTCTTGCCGGTGCCGACCTCACCGGTGACTTTGATAAAACCCTCGCCGTTATGCAGCGCGACCAGAAGGACGTTGAGCGCCTCCTGATGGCTACCCTGGCCGAAGAAAAAACCGGTATCCGGTGTCAACGAAAAAGGCGGCTCTGACAGCTCGAAGTGTTGCAGATACACCGGGCTACTCCTCCGCGCTCAGGGAAGATCCAGGTGGCGGACGTCGCGAAAGCGCTGCTGGGTCTGTTCCAGCTGCGTCGACCAGGCGCGTTCACTGTCGACCACCACCGGGCGCAGCAGGATCACTAATTCTGTTTTGTTGGAAACCTTGCGGGTTTGCCGGAACAAGTGACCGACCAGGGGCAGGTCGCCGAGCAACGGCGTGGAGCTGAGATTGTCCTGGCTAAGATCCTGCATCAGACCGCCGATCACCACCACTTGTCCGTTGCGCGCCCGCACTACGGTATCCGACTCGCGGATGGTGCTTGCGGCCAACGGCAGATTGAACTGGGTCTGGGTCGATATCTTGACCTGTTTGTCCTCCTGTTTGACATCGCTGATCGCCGGGTGGACGTGCAGCGTGATGCCGCCCTGGTCATCGATCTGCGGCGTCACATCGAGAGCTACGCCGGAGAAAAACGGCGTCAGCGTGAGGTCGGCCGATTGATTCTGCACACCGCTGGCGGTATCGGTATTGACGTCGACGTCGGTGATGAAGTATCGGTCCGTGCCCACTTTGATAATGGCTTTCTGATTGTTGACCGTGGACACGCGCGGGCTCGACAGGACCTGCACGTCACCCTGGTTTTTCAACAGTTCCAGGAGCGCGTCGAAGTCGCCAAGATGTGCCTCCAGGGCGAACACGCTGCTCAACGCATCCGCGGGCGCCTCGTTAATATTGCGCAGCGGCGCTGCCAGACCGGTGCCGAACACGCCGGCGGTGAGTTCCCTGCCGCCGCCGCGCAGATCGATAAGCGAGGTCCAGTTGATACCGGCCTGAAACTGATCGTTAAGCCTGACCTCGACAATTTTCGCCTCGATAATCACCTGGCGGTTCACCGACAGTTGCAGGCTGTCGAGATAATTTTGCACATCGACCAGTTCGCGTGGCATGGCGCGCACCAGTACGGTACCGGACAGCGGGTCGGCGATGATTTTGTGTCCATCCTCCTCGCCGATCAGCAATCGTAGAGACTTTTCCAGGTTGCGCCAGAAATCGGTTTCCGAGCGTGTGGTGACCTGAGCGCCGGAAATGGTGTCCTGATGTCGCTGCCGTTGGGACGAACCGCCGGCCTGGGCGGGGGTGATCGCCGACCCGGTGCCGCTGGCTGCGCCGCCAGTGTTGCCGCCATTATGTGCCTCGCTCACCTGGCCCGAACTGACCCGGGTTCTGGAGCCGCCCTTGCGTTCGATATCCAGATAGTTGACCTTGAAAACCTGAGAGCGCATTTTTGCCGGAAATACTTGATAGATGCCCTGGCTGTAGCGGTATTCGTAACCGTAAACGTCGCGCACTGTATCCATGATTTCGGCGGTGGTGACATGTTTCAGATCCAGCGTCAGGGTACCGGAGACATCCGGATGAACAATCATATTGTCGCCGGTGCCCTGTACCAGACTCATAAAGAATTCGCGCGCCGGCACATCGTTGACCGAAATATCATATCTGGGCAGCAGTGGATTCAAAGCGCTGGCCTCGCCGGCCGGCGACAGCAGCGCCCTCTGCACGTCGACGGGGGGTGTCGGCGCCGCCGCCGCCGGTGCGGGTGTTTGCCACTCGCGTAACGCCTGGTGGACCTGTGGAACCTCCGGCCTGTCTTTTTGCGGTATGGTCTGACAGGCGCCGAGCGTCAGCACGGCCAAAGACAGCGCGATGCGCTGGATACAGAACTTCCTGTTCACGGTGTCACCTTCTTGATGTTGTCATTCCACAG
>JASBST010000034.1 GCA_030148775.1 Thiogranum sp. | reverse complement strand
AAAAAAAGCGCAACTGGAGGAGTTGCGCTTAAAAACCACCAAAGGAGGATTGGAGGAGGCTGACCGGCTAGTTACGGTTGGGGGGCTAACCGATCAGCTGATTAGTATTTTATTATATACTTCCGTTATGTCAAGCACCGGTATGACAATAGCCAGCCAATATCCGATCCCGATCAAGAGAATAATTATATCTTACTGTTTTTTTTGTTTTTTTGTTTTTATTGACGCCCAGGTGCCGCTCAGAGCTTCAGGCGCTGCACCACCCGGCCATGGACCAGATGCTCCTGGAGAATTTCGTCGATATCCTCGCGGTCGACGTAGCTGTACCAGGTCTCCTCCGGGTAGACCACCAGCACCGGCCCCTCGCTGCAGCGATCCAGGCAGCCGGCGGTATTGATGCGCACCTTGCCAGGGCCCGCGATACCCAGCTCCTTGCTGCGCTGCTTTGCGTAATCGCGCATGGCGCTGGCGTCGAAGCGCTGGCAACAGGCCGAGCCGTCGGCGCGTTCATTGATGCAGAAGAATACGTGATAACGGTAGTACGACATGCAGCTTACCTTCCGGCTCGACGAGCCCGTCTCTGTTTTGTGCCAAGCATAACATTCCCGGCCGGCGGCAATAACGCTTGTCAGCGGCGGGCGGGTTCCTGTATCTGTGAGCCATGAACGACGACCTGTCCGACACCCGTCGCTGCGTGAAGTGCGGCCTGTGCCTGCCGCACTGCCCGACGTTCGCGCTCAGCGGCAACGAGGCCGACTCGCCGCGCGGCCGACTCAGCCTGATGGAAATGCTGGAGTATCCCGATAGCGACTGGTCACCCGGCCTGTTCCGGCATCTGGACCGCTGCCTGATGTGTCACGCCTGCGAGGCCATGTGCCCGTCGCAGGTGCCTTATACTCGGCTGATGGACCGGGCCCGGGCGCGTTTGCAGACGCGGCGTCCCTGGCGGCAGCGCCTCGTCACGACCCTGGGACTGTCGTTGCTCACCCGCGGCGGCGGGCGCCGACTGACCGCGCTGGCGATCGCCGCCGCGCGGCGCTCGGGGGTACGGCGCCTCCCCAGCCTGCCCGCGCCCCTGCGCCGTCTGTTGCAGTTACTGCCCCCTGAAGGCGACCCGCCTCCGCGCGTCCGGGACCGGCGTGGCACCGACGGCGGTCGCGGCACGATCAATCTGTTCAGCGGCTGTACCGGCGAGCTGTTCGACAGCGCCACCCGCGCGGCACTCGGGACGCTGCTGGAACGCCTCGGCTACAAGGTAAACCTGGTCGCTCGCGCCCACTGCTGCGGCGCCCTGCACCAACACGCCGGGCGGCCCCGCCAGGCGCGCGAACTGGCACTCGCCAGCGGCCGGGCTTTCGCCGGCAACAACGCTCCGATAGTGAGTTTCGCCAGCGGTTGCAGTGCCCATTTGCGCAGCCAGGCACAAAGCGATCCCGCCCTGCAGCCGTTCGCCCGGCGGGTGATCGATGCTGTCGACTTTCTCGTCGACCAGGACGCGGACGCGTTGCCGCTGACGCCGTTGCCGGAACCGGTCGCGATCCATTTGCCCTGTACTCAACGCCATTGTCTGAACGTCACCGGAATACAGACACTACTGTCCCGGATACCGCAACTGCGACCGGTCGTGATCAACCCCGAGGGCGGCTGCTGCGGCGCCGCCGGCGCCTATATGCTGACCCAACCCGAGTTGTCCGACCGGTTGCGCGATGCGCAGGTCGAGCGTATCGCCGCCAGCGGTGCGCGCCTGCTGGTCACCAGCAATATCGGCTGCGCGCTGCAGTTGGCGGCGGGGTTGCGACAGCGCGGCGTGACGCTGACACCGATGCACCCGGCCACCCTGCTGGCGCTGCAACTGGCCCAAACCTAAGGGTGCAAAACGAAGGGTAAACTGGCCTGATATTCCCGCTGCGGCGTGACGATCCGTAATCTCGCCTCCCAGTCGCTGCGACCGGAAACGCAGACCGGCAGGGTGATACTGCCTTCCCAACGCTGTGGCGTACGCTGTATCAGCCGGTACCGGTTCTGGCCCATATCCATTCCGCGCATGCGGAACGACAACCCCACCGCGTCGACAGGCACGGGTGAGTCGATTTCCACGCGCACGGGAAAGGGTTTCAGGGCTTGCGCCTCGCGCTCGAATTTCAGCCTGACGATCAGCGCATCGGCCTGCAGACGACAGCCGTCCTGCGGCACGCAGTCCGGGGCGGCGCTGAGATCGCGGCGCTCCGACGCTGCTTGTCCGCGCTCGTCACAGGCGCCGATCAGCGCCGCCAGCAGCGCGCAGCCGGCCCAGCGGCAGGCCTTCCCGGGCAAGCCGCGCAAAACACCCGCATCAGCTACGGTACTCGGCATTGATACGCACGTACTCGTGGGAAAGATCACTGGTCCACACCCGTTCGCGCGCCCCGCCACGGCCCAGTCGGATGTCGATCAGAATCTCCGCCTGATTCATCACCCGCTGGCCGTCGGCCTCGCGATAATCGGGCGCGACACCTCCCTGACGGACGATGCAGACCTGATCGAGAAAAATATCGACCTTAGAGACATCCAGATCCCGCAGCCCCGCGCGCCCCACGGCGGCCAGAATACGGCCCCAGTTCGGATCGCTGGCGAACAGCGCGGTTTTGACCAGCGGCGACTGCGCCACCGTGTAGGCCACCTGCAGACATTCGCGCGCATCGGCGCCACCGGACACCTCGACGGTGACAAACTTGGTCGCGCCTTCGGCGTCGCGCACAATCAGCTCCGCCAATCGCTCGCACACCTGCGCAATGACTTCGCAGAAGGCCGGATAATCCGGGTGCGCCGGGGACAGCGCCGCGCCACCGGCAGCACCCGTGGCCACCAGGACGCAGGCGTCGTTGGTCGAGGTGTCGCCGTCGACCGTGATGCGATTGAACGAGCGCTCCACCGCAGCCTGCAGACAGGAGCGCAGACTTTCCGCCTCGACATCGGCGTCCGTACCCAGATAGGCCAGCATGGTGGCCATGTCGGGGCGGATCATGCCGGCACCTTTGGCGATGCCGGTGACGGTCACCGGCCTGCCGTCGACCTGCAGCTGACGGGAGACCCCTTTGGCGACCGTGTCGGTCGTCTTGATGGCTTCGGCCACTGCCGCCCAGGCAGAGTCCGACAGCGCCGACAATGCCGCGGGCAGCGCCGCCTGCAGGCGCTCGACCGGCAGTTTCTGTCCGATCACGCCGGTGGAAAACGGCAGTACCTGGCGGGCATCGCAGCCGCTCAGCTGCGCCAGCGCCTGGCAACAGGCACGGGCATCGGCAAGGCCCGATGCGCCGGTGCCGGCGTTGGCGTTGCCGCTGTTGATCAGCAGGTATCGCGGCATGTCCTGTTGCAGGTGCTCGCGCGCCACCACCACCGGCGCGGCGCAGAAAGCGTTGCGGGTGAATACCGCCGCCGCGCGACTGCCCGCGGCGAGTTCCATCACCACAAGATCGTCGCGCCCCTGATAGCGGATGCCGGCGGCCACGGCCGCCAGCCGGATACCGCGGATTTGCGCCAATGGAGGAAGCTGAAGAGAACCGACCGGCATGGCCTGTTCAGTGATCTAATGGGGATTGCGGACGTGGCAAGCGCGCGCGCCGCTGCTCGACCCGCGCTCGACACACCGGCGGCGTCAGTCCAGTTTGCCGTGACACTGTTTGAATTTCCGACCCGAACCGCACGGGCAGGGCTCGTTACGCCCGATCTTGCGCCCGTCGCGGACAAACGGCCGCACGGGCTCCGCGCCTTGCGCCGGCGCCGGCGCCTCTTGTTCGCTGTCGTGCATGGCGCTGGCCTCGTCGTGGCGGAATTCCATCGGCGCGCTGCTGCGACGCTGCTCCTCCACCGCCTGCACGTCGGATTCGGTCCGCACCTGCACCTTGCACAGGATGCTGACCACGTCCAGCTTGATGCGGTCGAGCAGCGCGGTGAACATCTCGAAGGCCTCGCGTTTGTACTCCTGCTTGGGGTTTTTCTGCGCGTAGCCGCGCAGGTGTATCCCCTGGCGCAGATAGTCCATCGCCGCCAGATGTTCCTTCCAGTTCTGATCGAGCACCTGCAGCATCACCGACTTCTCGAAATGGCGCATGGTCTCGGCGCCGGTCAGCGCTTCTTTTTCGGCATAGGCGCTCACCAGTTCGGCGAGAATCTTGTCGCGCAGTGTTTCCTCGTGCAGGCTCTCGTCGCTGTCGAGCCACTCCTGGATGGGAAACTTCTGCGCGAACTCGCTTTCGATGGCCGTTTCGAGCCCGGCGACATCCCACTGCTCGTCCAGGCTTCCCGGCGGTATATAGTTATTGATCAGATCGTTGACCACGTCTGCGCGGATGGCGTCGATGGTCTCCGAGACATCGCCGCTGGCCATCAGCTCGTTGCGCTGCTCGTAGATCACCTTGCGCTGATCATTGGCGACATCATCGTACTCGAGCAGATTTTTACGGATATTGAAGTTGTGCGCCTCAACCTTGCGCTGGGCGTTGGCGATCGCCTTGCTTACCCAGGGATGCTCGATGGCCTCGCCTTCCTGCATACCCAGTTTCTGCATCAGACCGGAAACCCGCTCGGAGGCGAAGATGCGCATCAGGTTGTCCTGCAACGACAGGTAGAAACGCGTCGAGCCGGGATCGCCCTGGCGTCCGGAACGACCGCGCAACTGGTTGTCCACGCGTCTCGACTCGTGCCGCTCGGTACCGACGATATGCAACCCGCCGGCATCCAGTACCTGTTGGTGGCGCTGCTCCCACTCCTTGCGGATGCGCGCGACGGTGTGCTCGTCGGGCGCATCCAGCGCGGCCAGCTCGGCTTCCAGGCTGCCGCCCAGGACGATATCGGTACCGCGGCCGGCCATATTGGTGGCGATGGTCACCATTCCGGGCCGTCCGGCCTGCGCCACGATCTGCGCCTCGCGTTCGTGCTGTTTCGCGTTCAGCACTTCGTGCTCGATCTTGTTGTCGCGCAACAGCTTCGACAGGTATTCGGAAGTCTCTATCGACGTGGTACCCACCAGCACCGGCTGACCGCGCTGCTGACAGTCGCGAATGTCTTCCGCCACCGCGTCGAACTTCTCCTTGACGGTAAGAAAGACCAGGTCGCCACGATCGTCGCGGATCATCGGCTTGTTGGTCGGGATGACCACCACTTCCAAGCCGTAGATCTGCTCGAACTCGGCCGCCTCGGTATCGGCGGTGCCGGTCATCCCCGCGAGCTTGTCGTAGAGGCGAAAATAATTCTGAAAGGTGATCGACGCCAGGGTCTGGTTCTCGTTCTGAATGTTGACGCCCTCTTTGGCTTCAACCGCCTGATGCAGACCCTCAGACCAGCGCCGTCCCGGCATCGTCCGGCCGGTGAATTCGTCGACGATCACCACCTGGCCGTCCTGAATGATGTAATCGACATCCCGGTTGTAGAGCGCCAGCGCCCGCAGCGCGGCGTTGAGGTGATGCATCAGGGTGAGATTGGCCGCGTCGTAGAGGCTCTGTCCCTCGCCGAGTAGACCGGCCTCTTCCAGCAGCTGCTCGACGCGCTGATGACCGGACTCGGTCAGATGAATCTGTTTTTGTTTTTCGTCGACACTGTAGTCGCCCGGCCCGTCCTCTTCCTGCTGGCGTTCCAGCTTCGGCACCAGGTCTTTCATGACCAGATAGAGCTCGGAGTTGTCGTCGGTGGGGCCGGAGATGATCAGCGGCGTGCGCGCCTCGTCGATCAAAATCGAGTCGACTTCGTCGACCACCGCAGCGTTGAGTTCGCGCTGCACCCGGTCCTCGATGCGAAACGCCATATTGTCGCGCAGATAATCGAAACCGAATTCGTTGTTGGTGCCGTAGGTGATGTCGGCCGCATAGGCCGCTTTCTTCTCCTCGGGCATCATGCCGGCCACGGCCACACCAGTGCTCATCCCGAGGAAGTTGTACAACCGCCCCATCCATTCGGCGTCACGTCGCGCCAGGTAATCGTTGACCGTGACCACGTGCACGCCTTTGCCGGACAGCGCGTTCAAATAGGCAAACAGGGTCGCGACCAGCGTCTTGCCTTCACCGGTACGCATTTCGGCGATCTTGCCTTCGTGCAGGACCATGCCGCCGATCATCTGGACATCGAAGTGGCGCATGCCCAGGACCCGCCGCGACGCCTCCCGCACCACGGCGAAAGCTTCGGGCAGGAGCTGATCGAGGGTCTCGCCGTCGCGGTAGCGCTGACGAAATTCGTCGGTACGGGCTTTCAGCTGGTCGTCGCTGAGCTGCTCCAGCCCGGCCTCCAGCTGATTGATTTTGTTTACCGTCTTGAACAGACGCTTGACAATCCGCTCGTTGCGGCTGCCAAACACCTTGCGAAGCAGCGAAGAAACCATAGCTTGTCGTGAGAAATCAGTTTATGTGCGCTTACAGGAAGACGGCATGATACCTGATATGCGGCGGCGTAACAGATCTTTACGCAGCGAAACCGCCCGCCGGCGACAGAAGGCTGACGCGTGGCCGGGTAAAGCGTTAACGAAAAGCGTTAACGAATCGTTAGTTCAGCCGCCGGCCGGCTGGCGGCCCGCTTGCACATAACGCGCCGGATTGATCTGGCGGCCGTTTTTCAACACCTCATAATGCACATGAGGCCCGGTGGAGCGGCCGGTGGAACCCATCAGAGCGATGGTTTCGCCCTGTTTGACCCGCTGCCCCACCTTCACCAGAATCTTCTCGCAATGGCCGTAGCGGGTGGAGATGCCGCTGCCGTGGTTGATTTCCACCAGATTGCCATAGCCGTAGCGCTTGCCGGCCCAGGTGACCACGCCGGCGGCGGTGGCCAGCACGTCGCTGCCGGCCTGACCGGCGAAATCGACCCCTTTGTGCATTTCCTGCCGGCCGTTGAACGGGTCGGTACGCTTGCCGAAATACGAGGACAGCCAGCCTTTGCGGATGGGGCGCCCCGCGGGCGACATGGCATGCTTCAGTTGCCGCTGACTGAGCACCTGCTCCAAGACCTCCAATTGTCGCGCCCGGTCGTCGAGCTGCAGCGCCAGATCGTCCAGCGCGTGCATGAAATCCACACCACCCATCTGCTCCTCGGTCCCCGGCTCGGCGGGGCCGCCGCGTGCCGGCAACTGATCGAAATCGAATTCGGACTTATCCAGATTGGCCTTCTCGGCCAGTCGCTGCCCCAGTGCCTCGACCCGCAGCATCTGCCCCTGCATCTGCCCCAGCCGCACCGCCAGCGCGTTCAGCTGGTTCTGCGCGGCATCGCGCGCCCGCACCAGCTCCTGGCGCTGTTCCTTCAGGGCACTCTGCCAGGCCAGATCACCCGCGTGAGCTCCCGTCGCATCCGCCGCGCCGGCGCCGGCCAGCAGGTAGCCCACCTGTCCGGCCCCCAGCAGCAGGCCGCATACGCCCAGCAGCGCCGGTATCCAGAAAACCGGCCGTTGCAGCTGAATACTGCCTGACTTACCGTAGGTGGTGGTGTAGAGTAAAAATTTCATAGGCTGCTGTTGTTCCTTTACTCCGCTGATTCAGATGCGTAACAAGACTGTTTATTCCTGCTCGCAGATTCTCGAACAGGCCGCGCTGCCGGTCCTCGAACGGGCGCGCAAGCTGGCACGGCTGGAAAAGGCGGTCCGGCAGCTCCTGCCCACCGAACTTGCTGCGCATTGTAAGGCGCTGAACGTCAAAAACGAAACCCTGGTTCTCGCCGCCGCCTCCCCGGTCTGGGCAAACCGCCTGCGTTTCGCCGGCGCGGACCTGATCCAGCAACTGCGCCGCCGGCATTCTCTCAAAGTCACCCGGATCGCGCTGAAAGTCCGAGCAGAAACTGTTGAAACTCAAAGAGTTAAAACATCGCCCCTGACTCTGTCGGGGTCTAGCGCAACGCTGCTGGCGCAAACCGCGCGGACCATCGATCACCCGCCGCTGCAGGAAGCCCTGATGCGGTTAGCGGCAAAAACCCGCGAAGTTTGAGTCGTTTGATGTCGCTATCAGATGGAGAGTGCGGCCGGTTGAGTCAACCAGGCCGGCGCGCTGACGGGGTCGTCGAACGTCATGATCTCCCAGGCGTCAGTTTCGCGCAGCAGCGTTCGCAGTAGCAGGTTGTTGAGGGCGTGCCCGGATTTGTGGCCGGAAAACGCCCCGATCAGGCTGTGGCCCAGCAGATACAGGTCACCGACGGCATCCAGCACTTTGTGTTTGACGAACTCGTCCTCGTAGCGCAGGCCGTCCTCGTTGACCACCCGGTAGTCGTCCAGCACCACCGCATTGTCCAGGCTTCCGCCCAGGGCCAGTCGGTCCTCACGCAGCTTTTCGATATCCCGCATGAAACCGAAGGTACGGGCGCGGCTGACTTCGCGCACGAACGAGGTGCGGGCAAAATCGATCTGGGCGTGGCAACAGCGGTCCTTGAACATGGGATGCTTGAAATCGATGGTAAAACCCACCTTGAAACCTTCGTGGGGCGTGAACCGCGCCCACTTGTCACCCTCGTGAACCTCGACACTGCGACGGATGCGCAGAAAACGCTTCGCCGCCGCTTGGGTTTCCACGCCGGCGGACTGAATCAGAAAAACGAACGGTCCGGCGCTACCGTCCATGATCGGTACTTCGCTGGCGCTGAGTTCGACCACCGCGTTGTCGATACCCAGACCGGAGAAAGCCGACAGCAGGTGCTCGACCGTGGAGATACGCACACCGTCGCGCCCGAGGGCGGTCGACAGGCGTGTGTCGGCGACATATTCCAGACGGGCCGGGATATCCACCGGCGGTTGCAGATCGACACGCCGAAAAACGATTCCGGTATCCGGTGGCGCCGGCCTCAATGTCAGGCAGACCTGCTCCCCCGTATGCAGACCGACCCCCTTCGCACGCATGATATTACGCAAGGTTCTTTGATAAATCATTTAGTTATAGACGCCTCTAGCGCCAGCCCATCGTCGCTGCCGTACCCTCAGGCACGGATGCACAGGCGCTCGCCCCCAAACCGTAAGCGCCTGTCCTATCGGGCCAGTCGTTATTTTCCTCCAGACCAGCTGACGATTATGCCAGCCCGTGCCTACCGGCGCCAACGCCAGCGCGCCTGATCGAGCCGTCAAAACGGCCGCTATCGACGCCTTGCGGCGGCGCGCCGGCGTCAGTCCGCCTGCCGTCGCAGGAACGCCGGTATGTCGAGGTAGTCCATGTCGTCGGACACGGCCGGCGGCGGCAGCGGATCGCCCGCGGCGCGATTGCGGATCACGGCCGGGCGGTCGAGCTCGGCGTAGTTCACCTCACCGCTGCGTTTGCGCTGCACCAGTTGCAGCGGCTCCGGCGTCGGTTCCTCGGCCTCGTGGGAGCCGTTGCCCAGACCGGTGGCCACCACCGTCACCCGCAGCTCGTCGTGCATGTCCGGATCGATCACGGTGCCGACCACCACGGTGGCGTCGCGCGAGGCGAACTCTTTCACCGTGTTGCCGACTTCCTCGAATTCACCGATCGACAGATCCAGCCCGGCGGTCACGTTGACCAGAATGCCGTGCGCGCCCATCAGATCGATGTCTTCCAGCAGCGGGCTGTGCACCGCCGCCTCGGCCGCCTCGCGGGCGCGGTCCTGACCCGAGGAAACACCGGTTCCCATCATCGCCATTCCCATCTCCGACATCACCGTACGCACGTCGGCAAAGTCGACATTGATCAGGCCGGGACGCGTGATCAGTTCGGCGATGCCCTGTACCGCGCCCTGCAACACATTGTTGGCGGCCTTGAAGGCGCTCAGCAGGCTGACATCCTTGCCCAGCACCGACAGCAGCTTCTCGTTCGGAATGGTGATCAACGAATCGACATACTGGCCCAGCTCCTTCAGCCCGCGTTCGGCCACGGCGCCGCGTTTCCCGCCTTCGAACGGGAACGGCTTGGTCACCACCGCGACGGTGAGAATCCCCAGCTCCTTGGCGACCTGCGCCACCACCGGCGCCGCGCCGGTGCCGGTGCCGCCGCCCATGCCGGCGGTGATGAACAACATGTCCGCGCCGGCGATCACTTCGTGGATGCGGTCCCGGTCCTCCATCGCCGCCTGGCGGCCGATATCCGGGTTAGCGCCCGCGCCCAGGCCCTTGGTGATACTGCTGCCCAGTTGCAGCGTGGTGCGCGAGTTCATGCTGGTAAGCGCCTGCGCATCGGTGTTGGCGCAGATGAACTCCACCCCTTCGATGTCGGCCTCGACCATGTGCTGCACGGCGTTACCGCCGCCGCCGCCCACGCCCAGAACCTTGATCACCGCGTTCTGACTGTACGAATCCATCAGTTCAAACATAACGACTTCTCCTCTCGTATGTATTCAAAAATTTCCCTGAAACCAGCTCTTCATCCGTTCCCAGACTCCGCGCACGCCTCGCCCGAAGTCCGCATCAAAGGCCCGCTGCACGCGGTTCTGACTACCGAACAGCAACAGGCCAACGCCGGTTGCGTAAATCGGATTGCGTACCACATCCACAAGCCCCATAACACTCTGCGGCGCGCCCAGGCGCACCGGCATGTGAAATATTTCCTCCGCCAGATCCACCAGCCCCTCGATTTTGGAGCTGCCGCCGGTGAGCACGATGCCGGCGGCGATCAGGTCTTCGAATCCGCTGCGGCGCAGCTCCGCCTGCACCAATGTCAGCAGCTCCTCGTAACGCGGCTCGACCACTTCGGCCAGCGTCTGGCGCGCCAGCCGCCGCGGCGGGCGCTCGCCCACGCTCGGCACTTCGATACTCTCGTCGCGCGCGGCCAACTGGGTGAGCGCGCAGGCGTACTTGATCTTGATTTCCTCGGCGTACTGCGTCGGGGTACGCAGCGCCACCGCGATATCGTTGGTCACCTGGTCGCCGGCGATGGGAATCACGGCGGTGTGCCGGATCGAACCTTCGGTGAAGACCGCGATGTCGGTGGTGCCGCCGCCGATGTCGACCAGACAGACACCCAGATCTTTTTCATCGTCGGTCAACACCGAGTAGCTCGAGGCCAGCTGTTCCAGGATGATGTCGTCGACTTCCAGGCCACAGCGGCGCACGCATTTGACGATGTTCTGCGCGGCGCTCACCGCGCCGGTGACCATATGCACCTTGGCTTCGAGGCGCACGCCGCACATCCCCACTGGTTCGCGGATGCCGTCCTGGTCGTCGATGACGAACTCCTGCGGCAGGATGTGCAGGATTTTCTGGTCCGCCGGTATCGCCACCGCGCGCGCCGCGTCGATCACCCGCTCGACGTCGCCCGGTGTGACCTCCTTGTCGCGTATCGCCACGATGCCGTGCGAGTTCAGGCTGCGTATGTGGCTGCCGGCGATGCCGGCGTAGACGGAGTGGATCTGGCAGCCCGCCATCAGTTCGGCCTCTTCCACCGCCCGCTGGATGGAATGCACGGTGGATTCGATGTTCACCACCACGCCCTTTTTCAGCCCTTTGGACGGGTGCGATCCGATGCCGATAATTTCGATGCCGCCATCGGGCGCGATTTCGCCGACGATCGCCACCACCTTGGAGGTACCGATGTCCAGGCCGACTATCATGTTTTTTTCCAGTTTCTTTGCCATGCCGCTCGTGCCGGATTATCCGGTCTGTTGGGTGGTCGTCTTGGCGCGGTTCCATCGAACCGCAAAGCCGTTGCTGTAACGCAGGTCCACGCTGGTCAATTCGCCAGCGCCGCTGGCCAGAATCGCCGGATAAACGCGCACGAAGCGCGCCACCCGCTGCAGCGGATCACGCCGTCCCACTTCCAGTCGCAGCCCGTTGTTCAGACGCAGGCGCCAGGCGCGACGCGCCGTCAGGGTGATGGCGCTGACATCGAGCTGCAACGGACGCAGCAACGCCTGCAGGCGATAGTGCATTTCCAGCACACGCAGCTGATTGCCCTCGGGTCCGTCGAGCGCCGGCAGATCGTCCAGCAGCACCGGCGTATCGGGGGTGAAAACCTCCGCCCGCGCGTTGATGAAGCTTGCCGCGCCCCAACGCGCCACCGGCCGCTGTTCGCGTACCTGAATGTCGAGTTCGTCCGGCCAGATGCGGCGTACCGATACCTGATCGACCCAGGCCAGTGCCTGCAGGCGCGCCTGCAGGTCGCCGACGTCGACGACGAAAAAGCCGGCGGCCGCGGGAGCAGCAGCCACCGCCCGTATCTGCGCTTTGTGCAGGTGCTGGAATTTGCCCTCGATGTGCACGCGCTTGACCGGCCAGGCCTGCGGATCGTGCATCCATTCCGACATCAGCGTCAGGCCCAGCGCGCTGCCCGCCACGGTCAGCGCCGCCAGCGCCGGCCTGAGCCAGCCGAAACTCGGTTTGAAGGGCTGCCTGCGGCGCGCCTGGCCTTTGCGTTTGCTGATCATCCGTTCACCCCGGCCGCACTGGTCTGCAGCAGCCGCCACACCAACTCCGGCATATCCCAGCCGTGCGCGCGCGCGGCCATCGGCACCAGGCTGTGGTCGGTCATGCCGGGCACCGTGTTAACCTCGATCAACCAGGGCCGGGCCTGGTCGTCGAGCATGAAATCCACCCGTCCCCAGCCACTGGCGGCAACAGCGAGAAACGCCTCCCGGCACAGTGCCTGCAAGTCGGCCTCCTGTTGCGCCGGCAGTCCGCAGGGGCAGTGATAGCGCGTATCGTCGGCCTGGTACTTGGCCTCGTAATCGTAAAAAGCGCGCGGGGTTTCCAGCCGGATCAGCGGCAGCGCCGTGTCGCCTACGATCGCGGCGGTATACTCGGCACCGGTCACCCAGCGTTCGGCCAACACCTCGCGATCGAAGCGCGCGGCCGTGCGCCAGGCCGACTCCAGCTCGCGTTCGTGCCCGACCCGGGTCATGCCGATGCTGGAACCTTCGTGAACCGGCTTCAGTATCATGGGGAAGCCGATCTCCTGCGCGGCCGGGGCAAGATCGTCGCCGGATTTCAGGCGGCGGAAGGCCGGGGTCGGCAACCCGATCCCGCGCCACAACTGTTTGGTGCGCAGCTTGTCCATGGCCAGGGCCGAGCCCAACACCCCGCTGCCGGTATAGGGCAGGCGCAGCGACTCGAGCAGACCCTGCACCACCCCGTCCTCGCCACCGCGTCCGTGCAGCGCGTTGAACGCGCGCGCGTAACCGCCGCCGGTCAACCGGACGACAAAATCCTCGGCGCCGCAGTCCAGCGGATGCGCGTCCACGCCGCGCTCGCGCAGCGCCCGTACCACCGCCGCGCCGCTTTGCAGCGAAATCTCCCGCTCCGCCGAACGCCCGCCGAGCAACACGGCGACTTTTCCGAACGCTGCGGCGCTGTCGAACTTAGGCGTCATT
This sequence comes from Thiogranum sp., assembly GCA_030148775.1. GTDB lineage: Bacteria > Pseudomonadota > Gammaproteobacteria > DSM-19610 > DSM-19610 > Thiogranum. Next base: position 28,314 of record JASBST010000034.1, on the reverse strand, counting down.
CAAAGTCCCCGACGATCTGCACTTCGGGCTCCAGGCGCACACCATGGCACTCCTGTACCCGTTGCTGCACGTAACGAATCAAGGCTTCGATATCCGTCGCCCGGGCCCCGCCCAGGTTGACAATAAAATTGGCGTGCTTGTGCGAGACCTGCGCCTGTCCGATCTGTTCGCCCTTGAGACCGGCGGCCTCGATCAGACGGGCGGCGAAATCGTCGGGCGGATTGCGAAACACCGAACCGCAGCTTGGCAGCTGGGTCGGCTGGCTGGCCGCGCGCTGCTGTAACAAACCGCGCACCCGCGCCTGCCCGGCCACGCGGTCACCGGGCTGCAGGCACAGCAGCGCGTCGACAAACCATTCCTCGGCGGCGCCGACGACACTGCGATAACCGATCCGATAGTCCTCACGGCGGCGCCGGTGCAGCTCGCCCTGGCGGTCGACGGTCTGCACCTCGCTGACCACCGACCAGGTTTCACCGCCAAAGGCGCCGGCGTTCATATACAGCGCGCCGCCCAGGGTGCCGGGTATTCCGGCGAGAAACTCCGCGCCGGTGAGTCCCTGACGAACCGCGAAACGCGCCACCTTGGCGCAACTGACGCCGGCACCCGCGCGGACTTGTTCTTCACCGGCCGTTTCCAGCGTGTCCAGACCGCCGAAAGGAAGAATGACGGTGCCGCGGACGCCACCGTCGCGCACCAACAGATTGCTGCCCAGTCCGACCCACAACAACGGCTCGGCCGCCGGCAGACCGGCCAGGAACTGACGCAGGTCGTCGAGGTCGGCGGGGCGGTAACAACGTTCGGCGCGGCCACCCACACGCCAGCTGGTGTGCGCCGACATCGGCTGGTTGTGGCTGAGCTCGCCACGCAGATCCGGGCGGGATTCGACGGCCATCATAATTTGCACCGGGCGGCTGTGCGTCCGACCGAGGTCCGCGCACTGCCGCGCCGGTTATCGACAGCCTCGGCGGCCGGCACCTGCCGCAGCAGACGGACAATCCACCCGCGGCTGCGCAGCGGTTCGCCGCAGCCCATGTGGATCCGATATCGTGTCTCGCTCATGCTCCCTCTCCCGATCGTGCGGCCTCGAATTCGGCGGGCAGGCCGGCGGCCACCGCACCGATCGAACCCGCGCCCAAGGTCAATACCAGGTCGCTGGCCTGCAACAGACAGGCGAGTACCGCCGATAGGTGCTCGACGTTGTCGACAAACACCGGCTCCACCCGCCCGCGTCCGCGCACGGCGCGACACAGAGCGCGGCCGTCGGCACCGGCGATCGTGGCTTCGCCCGCCGCGTAGACTTCCGTGATCAGCAGCAAATCGGTGTCGACCAGCACCTGCGCGAAATCTTCGAAAAGATCCTGCGTCCGACTGTAACGGTGCGGCTGGAAGACAGTGACCAGGCGCCGTTCGGGCCAGCCGTTACGGGCCGCCGCAAGGGTGGCGGCGATCTCGCTCGGGTGATGGCCATAATCGTCGACGAACATCAGCGTGCCGCCGTCCACCGGCACTTCGCCATTGACCTGAAAACGCCGCCCGATCCCGGCGAAGGTCTCCAGCCCACGCTGAATGCTGGCCTCGTCGGCGTCGAGCTCGCGCGCGATCGCGATGGCGGCCAGCGCGTTGAGTACGTTGTGGTGACCCGGCAGATTCAAGATCACCGGCAGATCGGCGTAGCCCGCCTGCCTGACCTGGAAGTGCATTTGCAGCCCGTCCTGGCGGAGGTCGGTCGCGCGCACGTCGGCGGCCTGCGCCGCGATCCCGTAGGTCCGTACCTGGCGGGTGATCTCGGGCAGGACGTCGCGCACCTGCGGATCGTCCAGGCACATGACCGCCAGGCCGTAAAAGGGCAGATGGTGCAGAAATTCGATAAAGGTCTGCCGCAGTCGCTGGAAATCGCCGCCGTAGGTGGACAGATGGTCGGCATCGATATTGGTGACGACCGCGAGCATCGGCTGCAGGTACAGAAACGAGGCGTCGCTCTCGTCGGCCTCGGCGACCAGATAGCGCCCGCCGCCGAGACGGGCGTGACTGTTGGCGCTATTGAGCCGGCCACCGATGACGAAGGTCGGATCCAGGCCGGCCTCGGCCAGCAGACTGGCGACCAGACTGGTCGTCGTGGTTTTACCGTGGGTGCCCGCCACCGCGATGCCATAGCGGAAACGCATGATTTCCGCCAACATCTCGGCTCGTGGCACCACCGGTATGCGGCGCTCGCGGGCGGCGATGACTTCGGCGTTGTCCTCGCCCACGGCGCTCGAAATCACCACCACGTCCGCGCTTTCGATATGACCCGGATGGTGACCGATGAAAATCCTCACCCCCTGGTCGGCCAGCCGCCGGGTGATGACGCTGTCGCGCAGATCGGAACCGCTGACCACGTAGCCGAGATTCAGCATCACTTCGGCGATTCCGCTCATGCCGGCTCCGCCGATACCGACGAAGTGGGTGTGGCGGATGCGCCCGAGCGTATCGGTGCGCCGTGGCGGGCGTTGTGCGGCCGTCATCATGCCGCCTCCCGCCAGCCGCTGGCGTCGATGCAGGCGCGGGCGACGCGTTCGGCGGCGTCGGGCAAGGCGCGGGCGCGGGCCTTTTGCGCCATCTCGCGCAGCCGCTGCGGCTGCTGCAGCAGTGCCAGCTCCCGTTGCAGGCGCGCTATATCCATTTCGGACTGAGGCAGGAGAATCGCCGCACCGGCGTCGACCAGATAACGCGCATTGCCGGTCTGATGGTCGTCCACGGCGTGTGGATAGGGCACCAGAATCGAGGCCACGCCCACCGCGGCCAGTTCGGCGATCGTCAATGCCCCGGCACGGCACAACACCAGATCCGCCCAGCGGTAGGCTTCGGCCATATCGTCAATGAAGGCCTCCAGCCGCGCCTCCACGCCGGCGCGCTGATACGCCTTGCGGGCGGCGTCGATCAGTTTCAAACCGGTCTGGTGGCGCACCTCGGGAAGTTGTTCCCGCGCCATGCCGGCCAACGCCGCCGGCACCAGCTCGTTGAGCGCCGCGGCCCCCAGACTGCCGCCGACGACCAGCAGGCGCGGCCGCCGCCCGCTGCACTGCGGCGCGATGAAATCCAGGCCGGCAATACTGGCGCGCACCGGATTGCCCGTGTGACGGGCCCGGGGCAGGCTGCCAGGGAAGGCCTCCAGCACACAGCCAGCCAGACGTGCCAGCCAGCGATTGGTCATACCGGCCACTGAATTCTGCTCATGGATGACCAGCGGACGACGCAACAGCCAGGCCACCAGACCGCCCGGCCCGGTGACGAACCCCCCCATGCCCAGCACGGCCGCGGGGCGCAGTCGCACCATCACGACAGCGGCCTGCGCCATCGCGCCCGCCAGCATCAGCGGAGCGCTGAGTTTGCGCCACCAGCCTTTACCCCGCAGGCCCTTGACGCGGATCCAGTGCAGCGCGATACCGGTGGCCGGCACCACGCGCGCCTCCAGACCTGCGCGGGTTCCCAGCCAATGCACCTCCCAGCCGCGGGCCTGGAGCTGCTCGGCCACCGCCAGCGCCGGAAAGACGTGGCCACCGGTGCCGCCCGCCATGATCAGCATCGGCCGGGACTTCATGTCGTTCTCCTGCGGCGCCTGGCGGCGGCGGTCCCGGATGCCGGCAGGCTGTTCACCGTGCAGCGGTTCTCATAGTCGATACGCAACAGCAGGGCGATCGCCACGCAGGTGATCAACAGACTGCTGCCGCCATAACTCAGCAGCGGCAGGGTCAGCCCTTTGGTCGGCAGCAATCCCGTGTTGACGCCGATATTGATCAGCGCCTGGGCACCCAGCCAGGTGCCGATTCCATAGGCCAGATAGGCGGCGAACAGATTGCCGCTGTCGCCGGCGCGCGCGGCGATATGCCAGGCGCGATACACCACCAGCGCGTACAAACCCAGCAGGACCAGGATGCCGACGAGGCCCAGTTCCTCGGCCAGTACCGCGAACACGAAATCGGTATGCGCCTCCGGCAGGTAGAACAGCTTCTGGATGCTGGCGCCCAGGCCCACTCCGAACCATTCGCCGCGGCCGATGGCGATCAGCGACTGGGTCAATTGGAAGTCCGTGTTGAAGGGATCGTTCCACGGATCGACGAAGGCGGTCAGACGCTGCAGGCGATAGGGCGAGGTAATCGCCAGTACCGCCAGCGCGCCGCCGGCGGCGGCGATCAGGCCGGCGAATTTCCACAAACTGACCCCGGCGATGAACAGCATCACCAGTACCGTGGTTGCGAGTACCACGGTGGCGCCGAAGTCCGGTTCCAGCAACAGCAACAGCGCCACCAGCGCCAGCAGACCGAGTGGTTTGAGAAAACCGACACCGGTTTCGCGCACATCGTCGCCATGGCGCACCAGGTAGCCCGCCATATAGATCAATGCCAGCAGCTTGGCCGGCTCGGAGACCTGCAGACGGAACACCACCAGGTTGATCCAGCGGGTGCTGCCGTTGACCGTGGTGCCGATGCCGGGCAACAACACCATCAGCAACAGCAGGATCGCCAACAGGATGCAGGCCAGACTGCCGCGCTCCCACAGCGCCATGCGTACACGCAACACCGCCAACCCGAGGAGGAGCCCGATACCCAGGTAAACCGCCTGACGGCTGGCGAAATAGAAGGTGCTGACGTTGAGGCGCTCGGCCACCGGCATGGAAGCCGAAGTGACCATGACCAGCCCGAGCGAGGCCAGGGCCGCGACCGCGACCAGCAACACCGGATCCAGCGGCGGCAGACGTTCGCCGCGCCGCGCCGGCATGTCGGGCAACAGCAGGGCCAGGTTCACGATGCCAGCTCCCGCACCGCCCGGACGAAAACATCGCCCCGATGCTGATAGTTGTCGAACATGTCGAAGCTCGCACAGGCCGGCGACAGCAAGACCAGATCGCCGCTGCGCGCCAGCTGCGCCGCCACCGCCACCGCCTCGCGCATGGAGTCGGCCCGCCGGATGGGCAGTTGCCCGTCGTCCAGGGACCGTGCGATCTGCTCCGCGGCCTCACCGATCAGCACCAGCGCGCGCAAGCGCCCGCCGATGCTGGCAAGCTCGCTGAAATCCGCTCCCTTGGGCTGACCGCCCGCGATCAGCACCAGCGGGGCGTCGAATCCGCGCACCGCGGCGAGGGTGGCGCCGACATTGGTGGCCTTGGAATCGTTGTACCAGGAGACGCCGCCAATCTCGGCCACCCACTGGGTCCGGTGTGGCAGACCCTGGAATTCCCGCAACACGCGCAGCATCGCCTGCCGCTCGATGCCGGCGGCGCTGCCCAGCGCCAGCGCGGCGACAGCGTTGGACAGGTTATGCCGCCCGGCGATACGCAGGTGCGATACTGGCAGCCAGCGTTCGGCGCCGCGGACGATCCAGTCCTCGCCGTCAGCTTCGACGACGCCGAAATCCTCTCCCTCCGGCGCGTCCAGACCGAAGCTCAGGCGCGAACCCTGCACCGCGGCCAGCGCCGCCGCTGTCGGGTCGTCGCGATTGATCACCTGCATCCCGGCGCCGGCGTAGATGCGCCGCTTCGCCTGCGCATACTCATCCAGCCCCGGATAACGGTCCAGATGGTCGGCGCTGATATTCAGCACCGCGCTCGCCTTGCAGCGCAGGCTGTTTACCGTCTCCAACTGGAAGCTGGACAGTTCCAGCACGTACAGATCGGGCTCTTCGTCGGCCAGCAGATCGAGCGCGGGCGTGCCGAGATTGCCGCCCACCCGCACCCGCAATCCGGCCTGACGCGCCATTGCGCCGACCAGCGTGGTCACCGTGCTTTTACCGTTCGAACCGGTGATGGCGACCACCGGTGCGCGCGCGCTGCGGGCGAATAATTCGACGTCGCCGATGACCTCGACGCCGCGGCGCGCGGCGGCCGCTATCAGCGGTTCGCGCAAGGAGACCCCGGGGCTGACCACCAGCCGTTGCGCGCGAGCGAAAACATCCGGCGCGTAGCCACCGAGAAACAAGGCGACATCGGGCAGTTCGTCGCGAATGGCGTCCACCGCCGGCGGACGCTCGCGGCTGTCGGTGACGGCCACCTCGACGCCGTGCGCGGCCAGAAAGCGCGCGCACGACAGCCCGGTCGCGCCGAGACCGACAATCAACGTACGGGGCTGCCGCTGTGTTTCGTTCACCATATAGTTCGCTACCGCCTGCATCGCCTTGCGTCTGTCAACTCAGAGCAACACCAATCCGACCGCAATGACCACAAAAGTCACGCCGACAATCGCTATCTGACTCTTTTCATCCATCGTCATACCCCACTAACGAATTTTCAGTGTTGCCAGACCGGACAACACCAGAATCACGGTAATAATCCAGAAACGCACAATCACCAGCGGATCCGGCCAGCCCTTGAGTTCGAAATGATGGTGCAGCGGAGCCATGCGGAAAATGCGTCGGCCGGTGAGTTTGAAAGATGCCACCTGAAGGATGACCGACACGGTTTCCATGACGAATACGCCGGCCATCAGAAAAAACACCAGCTCCTGGCGCGTCAGCACCGCGACGATGCCGAGCGCGGCCCCCAGCGCCAGCGCGCCGACATCCCCCATGAACACCTGGGCCGGATAGGCGTTGAACCACAGAAAGCCCAAGCCGGCGCCAACCATGGCGCCGCAGAACACGGCCACTTCGCCGGCGTCGCGAATAAAGGGGATGGCGAGATAGCCGGAGATATTGATATTACCGGTGGCGTAGGCGAACACCGCCAACGCGCCGGCGATCAGGACGGTGGGCAGAATGGCCAGACCGTCCAGACCGTCCGTGAGGTTGACCGCGTTACTCGACCCGACGACGACGAAGTACACCACCAGGACGTACCAGGCGCCCAACGGAATGGCGATATCCTTGAAGAAGGGCACGATGAGCTCGGTCTCGGCCGCCGACTGGGCGGTGTAAAACAAATATGCCCCCGCCACCAGCGCCGCCAGCGACTGCCAACCATATTTGGCCCGCGCGGACAGACCGCGGCTGTTGCCGTAGACAATCTTGCGGTAGTCGTCCACCCAGCCGATGGCACCGAACGCGCTGGTCACCAGCAACGCCACCCAGACATAGCGGTTACCGAGGTCGGCCCACAACAGCGTCGAGACCGCGATCGCCACCAGGATCAGCGCCCCGCCCATGGTCGGCGTGCCGGCTTTGGAGAGGTGCGAGGCGGGCCCGTCGTCACGCACCTGCTGACCGATCTGGCGGAAGCTCAAATGGCGGATCATCACCGGACCGATCACGAAGGAGATCATCAGTGCCGTCAACACCCCCAGAATCGTGCGCAGGGTGAGATACTGGAAGACGTTGAAGCCGCTATAGTAGCGCGTCAGATACTCGAATAGCGCCAATAGCATCAGCGCACCCCCTGCCCCGCGGTGGCGTCATCGAGCAATGCCCGCACCACCCGCTCCATTTGCATCGAGCGCGAGCCTTTGACCAGCAGCGTGACGCCCGGCTGCAAGGCCGCCCGCAGATCGGTCACCAGCGCCTCGTGGCTGTCGTAGGCGCTCGCCCCGGGACCGAACGACTGCGCCGCCAGCGCGGCCAGCTCGCCCAGAGTGAACAGGCGGGTGACGCCGGCGCGGCGCGCGGCAGTGCCGGTATCGGTGTGCAGATGGCGGCCGCTTTCGCCGAGTTCACCCATGCCGCCCAGTACCAGCCAGCGCTCGCCGTCGGACGCCGCCAGCAATGCCAGCCCGGCATCGAGCGAGGCCGGATTGGCATTGTAGGTGTCGTCGATGATACGTACGCCGTTTATGCCCTGCAGCGATTGCCAGCGGCCCTTGACCGGTTGCACATCGGCCAGACCGGCGGCGATGACAGCGGGATCGATGTCGAGCGCGCAAGCCGCGCCGGCGGCGGCCAACGCGTTCATCACGTTGTGACGTCCCGGCAGCGCCAGTCGCGTGTGCGCCTGTCCTTTCGGCGTGCGCAGCTGAACATCGCTGCCGTCGATATCGCCGCGCCATTGGGCGGAAACGTCGGCCTGCATTTCCAATCCGAAGCTCACGGTCGGCCGCGGCGCGGCCAGGCTGCGCCACACAGGCGCGTAGGTATCGTCGGCGTTAATGACGCAGGTGGTCTGCGGACCGGCGCTGGCGAACAGCTCGCCCTTTGCCCGGGCCACACCCTCGATGCTGCCGAAACCCTCTAGGTGCGCCGGACCCGCGTTGTTGATCAAAGCCACCAGCGGCTGCGCCAGACCGGTCAGGTAGGCGATCTCACCCGGATGGTTGGCGCCCAGCTCCACCACCGCGTAGGCGTGTTCCGGCCCAAGGCGGAACAATGTATGGGGCACGCCGATATCGTTGTTGAAGTTACCCTGAGTCACCAGGGTGTTGCCACAGCGACGCAGAATCGCCGCGAGCATCTCCTTGACGGTGGTTTTACCGTTGCTGCCCGTCACCGCGACCAGTGGCAGGTCGAAGCGACTGCGCCAGTGCGCGGCCAGCGAGCCCAACGCCAGCCGGGTATCCTCGACCTGCAACTGCGGCAGGCCGCCAGTCTGAAGCTGGCTCACCGCCGCGGCCACCGCGCCGCGCGCCTGCGCCTGCTGCAGATACCGATGGCCGTCGAAGTGGGGACCGCGCAGGGCGACAAACAAATTTCCGGCGCTGAGGGTCCGGGTGTCGGTACTGACACCGGTGAACGACACATCGTCGCCCTCGCACCTGGCGTCGAGTACCCGCGCCGCCGCCGATAGCTGCATGGTCATCATTCGCCCCGCCCCCGCAACGCCAGGCGCACCCGCTCGCGGTCGCTGAATGGCAGTCGTTGCGCACCGATCTGCTGGTAGTCCTCATGCCCTTTACCGGCGATGAGCACCAGATCGTCGGCTTGCGCGGCGGCGATGGCCGCCTCGATGGCGGCGCCACGCTCGACCAGCCGCCGCGCCTGTCGCGGCCGCTGCAAGCCGGCGGCGATCTGGTCGATGATGCGTTCCGCCGGCTCGTTGCGCGGATTGTCGCTGGTCAGCACGACCACGTCGGCATAACGCTCGGCAGCGGCACCCATCTGCGGGCGCTTACCGGGGTCACGATCGCCGCCGGCGCCGAACACACAGAACAGTTTGCCGCGGCAGTGCGGTCTCAGCGCCTGCAGGACGCTCGCCAGCGCATGCGGGGTATGGGCATAGTCGACCACCACGGCGGGCCGGCCCGGCAGGTCGAACAACTCCATGCGCCCCGGTACCGGCGAGACCGTCCGCAGACGCCGCACCGCCTCGTCCAGCGTAAGTCCGGTGCTCAGCAACGCGCCCAGGGCCGCCATCAGATTGTCGGCGTTGAACGCGCCGAGCACGGCGGCGTTCAGGGTAGCGCGCCCGCGGCTGCTGTTCACTTCAACCGTCATGCCATGTGCCGTCGCGGCGACGGACTCCGCCGTGAGCCAGTGCTCGGCCAACCGGTCGCTGCGATGCTGCGGATGACCGTAGGCGAACACCTGCAGCTGCGACGACACCCGGGTCGCCAGGCGGCAGCCGAACGCGTCGCCGGCGTTCAATACCACCGCCCGCAGACCGGGGCTCATGAACAGACGCTGCTTGGCCGCCGCATAAGCTTCGAGGCTGCCGTGGTAGTCCAGGTGATCGCGGCTGAGCTGGGTCAGCACGGCTGTGGCGAATCGGGTTCCGTCGCTGCGGTACTGGTGCAACGCGTGCGATGAAACCTCCATCGCGACCTGGCGCACACCGGCGGCGCGCAGGCGGGCGAACTCGGCCTGCAGGCGCAGCGCATCGGGGGTGGTGTGGGTCGCCGGATGCAGATCGCCATAGACGCCATAGCCCAGTGTGCCCAACAAGCCGCAGGCGCGCCCGGGATCGCTCAACGCCTGGGCGATGAAATGCGCCACCGAGGTTTTCCCGTCCGTGCCGGTGACGCCGATGACCTGCATCGCCGCCGAGGGATGGGCATAAAAACGATCGGCGATGACGCCCAGCTTGCGACGCAGATCCGCTACCGCCACCACCGGCACGCTCAGTCTTGCAAGCCGCTCGGGCCAGGCCGGGTCGCCGTCGGGTTCCCAGGCCACGGCCGCCGCCCCGCGCTGCAGCGCCTGCTCCAGATGCGCCAGGCCGTGCACTTGCAAACCCTTGCCAGCGAGGAACAGATCGCCGGGCGCCAGCAGACGGCTGTCGGTCGCCAGACCGCCGACAAGCTGCTCGGGCAGCGTCGTCCCGGGCGATGCAAACGGCGCCAGCAATTGCGCCAGGCTCATGCCCTCATGCATCGATTCGGCCGCCATCATGCCGGACCCTCCGCCTCGGGCAGCCGCGTCTGCAACAGGGAGACGTCGTCGGGGGAGATGTTCAACAACCGCAGGGCGCCGGCCATCACGCGCGAGAACACCGGGCCGGCCACCTGGCCACCGAAATGTTCGTCCTTGGACGGCTCGTTGATCACCACCACCGTCACCAGACGCGGGTCGCTGGCCGGCGCCAGTCCGGCGAACACCGCCACGTAGCGGTCTTTGGCGTAGCCGCCGGCTTCGGATTTGTGCACCGTGCCGGTCTTGCCCGCGACCCGGTAACCGTTGACGGCGGCCAGCGGCGCCGTGCCACCGGGTTTGACCACTTCTTCGAGCATTCTGCGCACGGTGCGCGCCACCGCCGGTGCGAACACCGCCTGCTTCTCCACCGTCGGACGGCCGCGGCGCAGCAGCGTCACCGGCACCCGGTAGCCGTCGTTGGCCAGGACGCTGTAGGCCTGCGCCAGTTGGATACAGGTCACTGACAACCCGTAGCCATACGACAGCGAGGCCCGCTCGACATCGCGCCAGCGGCGCCAGTCGGCGAGATAACCGTCGGCCTCGCCGGGGAAGCCGCTGCCGGTCGACACGCCAAAGCCGGCCGCCGAATAGTCGCGCCAGACCTGGCGCGGATCCAGCGTCAAGGCGATCTTGCTGGCCGCCACATTGCTCGATTTACGCAGTACACCGGTCAGGTCCAGAACGCCGTAGTCGTGCATGTCGTGAATGGTATAGGTACCGACCTGGAACAGGCCCGGCGACGTGTCGATCTGCGTCCCCGGCTGATAGCGACCGCTCTCCAGCGCGGTGGCGACAACGAAAGGCTTCATAGTCGAACCCGGTTCGAAGACATCGGTAATGGCGCGGTTGCGCAGACTGGCGGCGTTGAGATGACGGCGGTTGTTGGGGTTGTAGGCGGGCTGGTTGGCCAGCGCCAGCACTTCGCCGCTACGGCTGTCGAGCACCACAATCGATCCGGAACGGGCATGATGCTGCTTGACCGCCGCCTTCAGCTCGCGATAGGCGAGGTACTGAATACGCCGGTCGATGCTCAGCGCCAGGGCCTTGCCGGGGTGCGCCGAGCGGATGTTTTCCACATTCCCCACGATGTGCCGGCGTCCGTCCTTGACCACGCGCTTGGCGCCCGGCTCGCCACTGAGCCAATTGTCGTACGCCAGCTCCAGCCCTTCCTGGCCGTGGTCATCGATGTTGGTGAAACCGATCAGGTGTGAGGTGACCTCGCCGGCCGGATAGTAACGCCGGTATTCCTGCTGCAGATAGATGCCGGGAATTTCCAGATCGGCAACCCGCTGCGCCTTGTCGGGCGCGAGGTGACGCCGCAAGTAAACGAATTCGCGGTCTTTACGCTGGCCGAGCAGACGCTGCATCCGATCGACACGCAAATCCAACAGCGACGCGACGCGGGCCAGGTCGGTGCGGCTGGCCACCAACTCGCGCGGATTGGCCCACACCGACTCCACCGGCGTGCTGATCGCCAGCGGTTCGCCGTTGCGATCAGTGATCATGCCGCGGTGCGCGGGCACCTGCACCACGCGCAGATGACGCGCGTCGGCCTGCCCCTGAAGAAACTCGCCATCCAGCAATTGCAGTTGCGCGCTGCGCCCGGCCAGCAGCGCAAAACCGGACAACAGCAGGCCCAGCAGCAGGACACGGCGGGCGCGACTGATTGGGACCGCTCGACTCATGGGTGGATAATGGTTACCTGTTGGGTTGCGGGCAGGTGCATGTGCAGACGCTCACGCGCCGCGCCATCGATTTTGCCGTGTGTGGTATAGGTACTCTGCTCCAGCTGCAGCTGGCCCCATTCGACATTCATGGCGTCGCGTTGCTCCTGCAGATTCTGTAGTTCCACAAACAGTTTGCGGCTTTGGTGTTTGGCGTAGGCCGCCGCCATCGCGGTGACCACCACCGCCAGCAGCAACACAGGCAGCACGACGCTTCTCACGCCGCACGCTCCGCCACCCGCAGCACTGCGCTGCGCGCGCGCGGATTGGCTTGCACTTCGGCCGCTCCCGGTCGCACCGCCTTGCCCACGGCGCGCAGCGGCGGCGCGTAGGCCTGCGCCCGCACCGGCAGGTCGGGCGGCAACTGCGGTCCGCGTTGCTGGTCGCGGATGAAACGCTTGACGATGCGGTCCTCCAGCGAATGAAAGCTGATCACCGCCAGGCGTCCGCCGACCGCCAGAGCCTCCAGGGTCTGCGGCAGTACCCGCTCCAGGTCGCGTAGTTCGTCGTTGATGAAAATGCGAATCGCCTGAAAACTACGGGTCGCCGGGTGTTTCTTGCCGGCGTGCCCCGGCACCGCGGCGGCGACAAGCCGCGCCAGTTGCGCTGTGGTGCGTACCGGCGCATCCTCGCGCTGGGCGACGATTGCGCGCGCGATGCGCCGCGAATGACGCTCCTCGCCGTAACGCCACAACACATCGGCGATCTCCTCGGCGGCCGCTCCGGCGAGCCACTCGCTGGCCGGCACGCCCGAGTGCGGATCCATGCGCATATCGAGGGGACCGTCGTGAAGAAAACTGAAGCCGCGCCCGGCGTCGTCGAGCTGCGGCGAGGACACGCCCAGGTCCAGCACGATGCCGTTCACTTTTCCCTGCCAGCCCAATTCCGTCACCACCGATCCAAGATCCCCGAAGCTAGCGCGTCGCATGATCAAACGCGGCTCCTTGTCAAAATGGCTGGCTGCGAACGCCAGTGCTGCCGGATCCTTGTCGAAAGCCAACAACCTGCCATCAGCCCGCAACCGTCCCAGTATCGCCGCGGCATGCCCGCCACGCCCGAAAGTCCCGTCTATGTACAATCCGTCATGCTCGATGTGCAAAAGGTCCAGCACTTCATCGAGCAGCACCGGACGATGTATATCGCCCATCAGAGCGTCAATGACTCAAGCGGACTGGGCTTGTCGCCGACCGCATCGTCCTCCATCCAGGAGCTGCCGATCCGCTCCCAGGCGTCCTCGTTCCAGATTTCAAATTTCTTGCCCACACCGACCAGCGACGCGTTCTTGTCCAGCCCGGCAAATTCGCGCAACCGCGGGGCGATGAGAATGCGCCCGTTGCCGTCCATCTCCACTTCGGTGGCGTAACCGACCAGCATGCGCTGCACGTCGCGGGTACGGCGATCGTGGTTGGGGGTCCGGATCAGCTGTAGTTCCAGGTCCTCCCACTCGGGCTGGGGATAGAGCAGCAGGCAGCCGTCGGAGTGCACGGTCAGCACCAGCTGCCCGGCGTAGCGCTCGGAAATCAGCGCGCGATAGCGCGTCGGCAAGGCCAGCCGCCCTTTCGCATCCAGCTTGACTGAGCTACCACCACGGAACACTGCGCCGCCCTCATCCCCCAGTTATTACCACTTGAACCCACTTCATCCCACTTTTTGACACTATAGGTAGCAGCCTTCTGCCCGTCAAGGCGCACAGAGGAAAATTCCTACTGTTGTGACAGTAACTTAGGCGACAAAAACCGGGGAGCTGACCGAATGGTAACGAGAACTGGCTGGGCGTTTAAATTGCAAATCAGAGGGTTGGTGGAAGTACCTAGATAATCCCTTGAAGTTTGGCTTGAAGCAGGAATTGCCTATTAAATATTTTTATATATAGCTATAAATACATTTGGGTCTGCGGCGACGATCGGACCAAAAAGAAACGCCCGCAAAACCGCGGGCGCAAGGTGTTCCGGTCCGGGCGTAAGCGCCGCGCGAATCAGAACGGGATATCGTCGTCGAAATCGTCCGTCGCCGCCGCGGCCGGCGCCTGCGAAGTGGAACGTTCGGCGGAAAAATCGGCGCTGCCACCGCCGCCGCCGCGACTGCCGAGCATCTGCATTTCGTTGGCGATGATCTCGGTGGTGTAGCGGTCATTGCCGTTTTTGTCCTGCCATTTACGCGTCTGCAGTTTGCCCTCGACGTAGATTTGAGAACCTTTACGCAGGTATTCACCGGCGATTTCGGCCAGACGGCGGTAGAACACGATGTTGTGCCATTCGGTCTTATCCTTCTGCTCGCCGCTCTGCTTGTCTTTCCATGACTCTGTGGTCGCAAGCGTGACGTTACAGACGGCACCGCCGTTGGCCATGTAGCGCACTTCCGGGTCCTTGCCCAGATTGCCAATCAAAATCACCTTGTTAATGCCTCGTGCCATGCTGTTCTCCTCATACGGGATCCGCTCCCTGGGTCCCGGCGTTCGCCGTGATAGTCGGTTGAGGGCCTATCATAACGGCTGCGCCTGGCACTCTCCAGTGCGAACCGAGCGCCCGGACCGGCGCTATTTCACTGCCGGAACCGCAAACGCCCGCAGCGCGGCCTCGTCAAGCGCGTGCTGGTCGATCTTGAGATAGACGACTTCGTCCTCGGGAATCACCACGGCCTCGGCGACACCGCGGACGGCGCTGATCTGCGCCGCCAGCTGCTGCGCGTTGGCCGGATCCTGCGGCCCGATACGCAACACCCGTGTACCCAGATAACGCGGAGCGCGCATGCTGGCGGCCAGCATCAACCAGCCCAGCGCCACCAGGGCGCAAAACAGGAACACGGCACCGAGACCGTACTGGCCGTGGAGCCAGCCGCCGACTGTGCCGCCGACGAAAGCGCCAAAAAACTGCGAACTGGAGTAGACCCCCATGGCCGTTCCCTTGCGGTCGGCCGGGGCCACTTTCGCGATCAACGACGGCAGAATCGCCTCCAGCAAATTGAAGGCGGTATAGAAGACGAACAATAACAAGGCGATGGAGACGACGCTCTGGTGCAGGAACGACAACCCGCCCTCGGCCAGCGCGATGAACAAAATGGCCCCGACGAAGACCTCTTTCATGCGGCGATGCTTCTCCGCCTGCAGAATGAACGGAATGGCCATGGGCAGCGACAGCACCAACACCGGCAGATACAGCATCCAATGATGCTCGGCAGCCAGGCCGGCCTGGTCGCGCAAAGCCAGCGGCAATACCACGAAGGTGGCCGTAAGCACCAGATGCAGACAGAATATTCCGACATCCAGGCGCAATAGCTGAGTATCGCGCAGGACCGAGGAGAACTGCTCCGGCACGGCGCCGGCGTCGCGGTGCAGACGGCTGACCGCCGGGGTCGGCACGATCAGCACCACCGCGGCCACGCCGGCCAGCGCCAGCACCGAGGTGAGCCAGAAGATGCCCGGAACGCCGATCCAATTGTTTAGCACCGGACCCAGCACCATCGCCAGGGCGAAGGACGCGCCAATGCTCATGCCAATGATCGCCATCGCCTTGACGCGATGTTCCTCGCGAATCAGGTCGGCGGTCAGCGCCATCACGGCGGCGGCAATGGCACCGGCCCCCTGCAGCGCGCGGCCGAGGATCACCAGAACAATGCTGTCGGCAGTGGCCGCCACCACACTGCCCACGGCAAAGACCAGCAACCCGAACACGATCACCGGCTTGCGTCCGATACGGTCGGACACCAGGCAGAACGGGATCTGCAGCAGCGCCTGGGTCATGCCGTAGATGCCGATAGCCAGTCCGGCCAGGGCGGGCGTTGCACCCTGGAGGTGCTCGGCATACAGTGCGAACACCGGCAGAATCATGAATAACCCCAGCATGCGCAAGGCATAAATGCCCGCCATGGCGGCCGCGGAACGCACCTCGTTGCGGCTCATACCTGCAGCGGCATCAAGGTCTTCGTTCAAGCCCGGGGATTCCTTTTTGGTCAGTGTTGCTAAACGCAGTATAGTAACAGGTTCGATGTTAAGCCGGAATCAAGATGGACTGTATTAAACTCCGCGGCGCGCGTACGCACAACCTGCAGAATGTAGATCTGGAGCTGCCGCGCGACAAGCTGATCGTGATTACCGGCCTGTCCGGATCGGGCAAATCCTCGTTGGCGTTCGACACCATCTACGCCGAAGGGCAGCGCTGCTATGTGGAGTCGCTGTCGGCGTACGCGCGCCAGTTTCTATCGGTGATGGAAAAACCGGACATCGATCATATCGAAGGTCTGTCGCCGGCGATTTCCATTGAACAAAAATCCACCTCGCACAATCCGCGTTCGACGGTGGGCACCATCACCGAGATCTACGACTACCTGCGCCTGTTGTACGCCCGCGTCGGCGTGCCGCGCTGCCCCGATCATGACATCGCCCTGGAGGCGCAGACCATCAGTCAGATGGTGGATCACATACTGGATCAGCCCGAGGGTTCTCCGTGGATGCTATTGGCGCCGATGGTGCAGGAGCGCAAGGGCGAACATCTGGCGCTGCTAGAGGAACTGCGCGCGCAAGGCTTTATCCGCGCACGCATCGACGGCGAAGTGGTGGAATTGGATAGTGCGCCCCCCCTGGACTTACGGCGCAAACATAACATCGAAGTTGTGGTGGACCGCTTCAAGGTACGCGAGGATCTGAAATTACGGCTGGCGGAATCGTTTGAAACGGCGTTACGGCTGGCCGACGGGCTGGCGCGCGTGGTCAGCATGCAGGATGCGAGCGAAATCACCTTCTCGGCCAAGTTCGCCTGCCCGGTATGCGGCTATTCTCTGAGCGAACTGGAGCCGCGCCTGTTCTCGTTCAACAACCCCGTCGGCGCCTGTCCCACCTGCGACTGGCTCGGCGTGCAGCAGAGTTTCGACCCACGCCGGGTCGTCGCCCACCCGCACCTCAGTTTGGCCGGCGGCGCGGTACGGGGCTGGGACCGTCGCAACGCCTATTATTTCCAGCTCATCAGTTCGCTGGCCGAACACTACGGTTTCGATATAGAGACCCCTTTTGCCGAGCTGGACGAAGCCACACGCCGGATTATTCTTTACGGCAGCGGCGACGATGTCATCGAATTCCGCTATCTCAACGAGCGTCACGGAGTGCAGATACGACGCCACCCCTTCGAAGGCGTGCTGCGCAATATGGAGCGACGCTATCGTGAGACCGAATCCAACGTGGTACGCGAGGAGCTGGCGCGCTATCTGAGCACCCATCCCTGCCCCGAGTGCCAGGGCACCCGGCTCAACCGTGCCGCGCGCCATGTGTTTGTCGCCGAACACACGCTGCCGGAAATCACCGCGCTGCCGATCGGCGAGGCCGGCCGCTTTTTCTCCGCCCTGGAGCTGCCGGGGCAACGGGGTGCCATCGCCGAGAAAATCGTCAAAGAGATCCGCGAACGCCTGGACTTTCTTGTCAACGTGGGTCTCAATTATCTTTCGCTGGACCGCAGCGCCGATTCGCTCTCGGGCGGCGAGGCACAACGGATACGCCTGGCCAGCCAGATCGGCGCCGGACTGGTCGGTGTCATGTACATCCTGGACGAACCGTCCATCGGCCTGCACCAGCGCGACAACCAGCGCCTGCTCAGTACCTTGAACTATCTACGCGACCTGGGCAACACGGTCATTGTGGTCGAGCACGACGAGGACGCCATACGCAGCGCGGACTACGTGGTCGACATGGGCCCCGGCGCCGGCGTGCACGGCGGCCAGGTCGTGGCGCAGGGGACGCCACAGCAGGTGATGCGCGACCCGGCCTCGATCACCGGCCAGTATTTGAGCGGCAAACGCAGCATTGCCGTCGGTGACACCCGCACCGACAACGATCCGGCGCGACAGCTGCTGATCAAGGGCGCCAGCGGCAATAACCTCAAGCAGGTCGAGCTGTCGATCCCGGTCGGTTTGCTGACCTGTGTCACCGGTGTGTCCGGGTCCGGCAAATCGACACTGATCAATGACACCCTGTACCGCCTTGCGGCGGCGGAGTTGAACGGCGCGACCACCGACCCGGCCCCTTACCAGACGGTCGAAGGACTGGCGTTGTTCGACAAAGTGGTCGATATCGACCAGAGCCCGATCGGCCGCACACCGCGCTCCAACCCCGCCACCTACAGCGGATTGTTTACCCCGATTCGCGAACTGTTCGCCGGCACTCAGGAGGCGCGTTCGCGCGGTTACAAACCCGGCCGCTTCAGCTTCAATGTGAAGGGCGGGCGTTGTGAGGCCTGTCAGGGCGACGGGGTGATCAAGGTGGAAATGCATTTTCTCCCGGACGTCTATGTGCCCTGCGACGTCTGCAAGGGCATGCGCTATAACCGCGAAACGCTGGATATCCGTTATAAAGGCAAAAATATCCACGAGGTACTGGAACTGACGGTCGAGGACGCCAGCAGCTTTTTCGCGCCCGTGCCGGTCATCGCGCGCAAGCTGCAAACGCTGTTGGATGTCGGGTTGTCCTATATCCGCCTGGGACAGAACGCAACCACCTTGTCGGGCGGCGAAGCGCAGCGGGTCAAACTGTCGCGCGAACTGTCCAAGCGCGATACCGGAAAAACATTGTATATACTGGACGAACCAACCACCGGGCTACATTTTCATGACATCGAACAACTGCTCAATGTGCTGCACCGCCTGCGCGACCACGGCAACACGGTGGTGATCATCGAGCACAACCTGGATGTCATCAAAACCGCCGACTGGGTGATCGATCTGGGGCCCGAGGGTGGAAACGGCGGCGGCGAAATCATCGCCGTGGGGACGCCGGAACAGGTCGCGGCGATGCCTCATTCGCACACGGGGCGCTTTCTGCGACCCGTACTCGAGCGCCAAAACCGCGGCTCCACCACCGATGCCGCGTGAGCGCCGACACGAATCGGGTCGAAGCCACTTATACCCCTGTGAGAATGTGGAGTAAGATGACGACATGCCGATGAAATCACGCCATCCGATCCTGCTCGGCGCGGCGACACTGTTGCTGATGACGCCCGTGGGCGCGAACGACTCGAACGTACAGACTTTTACCGACAGTGCCAGCGGCCTGCTGTCGTGGAAAGCCACGCACCCGGGCTTCAGCCTGCAGTTCATCCAGCTGATGCCCGACTATGTGCGCGCCGTCTACGGTGCACGCGGTCTGCCCAACGAGGTCATCGAGTTGATGGCCAGTTATTGCATATTCGGAACAATCATAAAAAACGAATCCGACGGCCCGCTGAGCTATCGGGTCAGCGACTGGCGCTATATCACCGAGGACGGCCGCGAGCACCCGATCAAAACCAAGACCCAGTGGCTGAAACAGTGGCAGGACATGGGCGTCGCCTTCCGCTGGTCCTTGTTGCCCGACGACCAGACCTTTGCCCCCGGCGACTGGAGCCAGGGCTTCACCACCCTGAAACTGCCACCGAACACCCCGGTCAAGCTACGTTACCGATGGACCCAGCAAGGCATATCCCATGAAGACACTTTTGAAACTCTGCGCTGTGCGCCTGAACAACCCCCTGTCAAGAAACCGGCGTCCTGAACGCGTTGGGTCGATTCTGCTCGCTCTGACCGGCGCACTGTTGCCGGGCCTCGCTTTGGCGTTGGATCTGCCCGCCCCGGAGCTGAGCCACGAGCTCACCCGGCTGGAAACCCCCGTGCCGGCGCCGGACTTCAGGCTGCGGGATATGGACAACAATCTGCATTCCCTGTCCGATTATCGCGGCAAGGTCGTGATGCTGAATTTCTGGGCCACTTGGTGTCCGCCGTGCCGGCGCGAAATCCCCTCCATGGAATCCATCTACCAGGATCTGGGCGAAGACGGCTTCACTGTCCTGGCCGTGAACGAATTTGAGGACAGCGACCGGGTTTTTGCCTTTATCGGGCAACTGAGCCTGTTCCCGAGCTTTCCGATTCTGTTCGACAGCGACAGCAAGGTGTCCCAGGACTACCAGGTCAAGGGCTTACCGACCACGCTGCTGATCGACCAACAGGGCAACGTAGTCTACCGCGCGGTCGGCGGCCGTGATTTCGACCATCCGGCGGTACGCGCGATAGTTCACAAGTTATTAGAAAATCAGGTGGAAAACGACACCGCGCCGCCGCCTAAACCGACACCCGACGGGCAACCAGGCTGAAGGCGATCAGGCCTATTCCGAGTACCCAGAAAATATGGGTGCCACCGAAATCGATCAGTTGCCCGATTTTCAACATCGCCGAGTCGATACCGGCGAATTTGCCCCCTGTGACTTCGACTGTTTGCGGGACCCCGGTGTTTGCCGGAGCAGCCGCCGCGGCAGCCGTAGTGAGCGCCAGAAAAGAACTTACTACTACTGTTACGAGCTTTTTCACCACATGTCCCCTTGGTTGACCGAATCGGTTGTCACTCGTTCCGCAAGATTCGGACCAACGCGTTTTTTCGAAAATATTCAACAAGTTAATATTATGCCTTTTGCCCCTGAAACGGGCATTTCCCCCATTGGCGCGGCTTATTGCACTAAGCCGGGGCGAGTATACCCAGCTTTTATGAAGACTGTATAACAACAGTTAAGGTCCGGCCGACCTCGAGCGCGAGCAGGCGGGCGGCGCTGGCACCGTTGGCGGCGACTTCGACCAGACCGTTGGCATTGGCGTACCAGAAGGGTGTGGACGGCTCAGCCTCGGCAAACGTGCGCCGGTAGGCACAGCGACAGCCGGACAGCTCGATCTGGGCGCCTGGCGATATTGCAGCCGCGCGCAGTCCGGAAATGGCGTTTCCATAAGCATCGATGTAGAGAATTTCCGCCAAATCGTCCGGCCACTGCGGCCGGTCCAGCGCAGCCGAATCAACGGCGCCACCCGGCGGCGGTTCGCCATT
Source organism: Thiogranum sp. (assembly GCA_030148775.1). Classification (GTDB taxonomy): domain Bacteria; phylum Pseudomonadota; class Gammaproteobacteria; order DSM-19610; family DSM-19610; genus Thiogranum. The sequence continues at coordinate 7,521 of JASBST010000034.1, read as the reverse complement.
GGCCAGCATGGCACAGACCGGCGCAAACAGATCGCGCGCATGGAAGCTGTTCGACAAGAAGTCGGGACGCCAATCGATACTGGACGCGGCGACCGAACCGGCCCGACGCACCACTTGGGACAGCAGCCCGTTATCGGGCCCCACATACCAGCGGTCGTCCGCCCGCACGGCAACCGCGCGGCGACCGGTGCCCACACCGGGATCGACCACACACAGGCAAACGCTGTCGGCGGGAAGACCGGCACTGTAGGCCGGCAACAAATAGGCCGCCGCGCGGCAATCGAACGCCGGCAGATCGGTAAAAATATCCACCACCGGCACTGTCGGCGCGAGTTGATGCAGGACCGCCCGCACCTGACCAAGGTAGGGTCCGCGGGTGCCGAAATCAGTAAAGGTCGCTATCACCGCTCAAGCATAACCCATCAGTCGACATTCGCGGCAGGCCACGAAAAAACCGGGCAAAGCCCGGTTTATCGCGCCGCCTCGAAGATCCGGATTATTCGTCGACGGCCTCGAAGGTTTCGGCGTCCTCGGGACGATCCACCAGTTCGACCAGGGCCATCGGCGCCTGATCGCCACTGCGAAAACCCATCTTCAGGATGCGCAGATAGCCGCCCGGACGGTCCTGGTAGCGCGGACCCAGTTCATTGAACAGTTTGCTCACCACGTCGCGATCACGCAAACGGTTGAAGGCCAGGCGGCGATTGGCGACGCTGTCGCTTTTGGCCATGGTGATCAACGGCTCGGCCACGCGACGCAGCTCCTTGGCTTTGGGCAGCGTGGTTTTGATGACTTCGTGATCCAGCAGCGACGCGGCCATGTTGCGGAACATGGCTTTGCGATGGCTGCTGTTGCGATTCAGTTTTCGACCGCTTTGACGGTGACGCATGGTTCTCTACCTAGGTTGAGTTCGACTCAGGCGGACTGCTTTTCGCTGTCCTTGAGACCGGCCGGCGGCCAGTTTTCCAGACGCATGCCGAGCGACAGGCCGCGCGAAGCCAGCACATCCTTGATCTCGGTCAGCGATTTCTTGCCAAGGTTCGGCGTCTTGAGCAACTCCACCTCGGTACGTTGAATCAGATCGCCGATAAAATAAATGCTCTCCGCCTTGAGACAATTGGCCGAACGCACCGTCAGCTCCAGATCGTCCACCGGGCGCAGCAGAATCGGATCGATGTCGGCCTCGTGGCTTTCCTGCTGGATTTCCTCTTTACCCTGCAGGTCGACGAAAACCGACAGCTGGTCCTGCAAAATCGTGGCGGCGTGACGAATGGCCTCCTCGGGATCCAGGGTGCCGTTGGTTTCGATCTCGATCACCAGTTTGTCCAGGTTGGTCCGCTGTTCGACGCGCGCGGCCTCGACGGTATAGGAAACACGGCTTACCGGCGTATAGCTCGCATCCAACTGCAACGACCCGATCGGATTGCCGTCGTCGTCGCGCTCGGCGCGCACGGTGGCAGGCTCATAGCCACGTCCCATCTGCAGCTTCAGCGTCATGTTCAGCTCACCGCTCTGCGTCAGATTGGCGATCACATAGCCGGGATTCACAATCTCCACATCGTGGTCCAGGCTGATATCGCCGGCCGTGACCGGACCCGGGCCTTTTTTGCTCAACTTGAGGCTGGCTTCGTCGCGATTGTGCATTTTCAGCGCCACACCTTTCAGGTTGAGGAGGATTTCCATCACGTCCTCCTGCACACCCTCGATCGCCGAGTACTCGTGCAGAACACCTTCGATTTCCACGCCCGTGATGGCGCAACCGGGCATCGACGACAACAGGATACGACGCAGGGCGTTGCCCAGCGTATGGCCGAAACCACGTTCCAACGGTTCCAGAACCACCCTGGCGGTGTGCTCGTTGACGCTCTGCACGTCGACGATACGCGGTTTCAGAAATTCTGTGACCTTGCCCGGCATGTATAGCCCTCTTCAGCTGAATGTCTTACTTGGAGTACAACTCGACCACGAGATGTTCATTGATCTCGGCGGGAAGATCCGAACGCTCCGGGCGCGCCTTGAAGACACCCGACATCTTCTTCGCGTCCACGTCGATCCAGTCGACAAAACCCCGCTGCTCGGCCAGCTCCAGCGCCGACTGTACCCGCAATTGACTACGCGATTTCTCCGCTACGGCGAGATTGTCATTGGGCTGTACCTGGTAGGACGGAATAGTGACGCGCTGCCCGTTGACGGTAATGGCGTTGTGGCGCACCAGCTGACGGGCCTCCGAACGGGACGCCGCGAAGCCCATGCGGTACACCACGTTGTCCAGGCGGCTTTCCAGCATCTGCAGAAGGTTTTCGCCGGTCGAGCCCTTGCGCTGCGCGGCACTCATGTAATAGTTACGGAACTGGAGCTCCAACACACCGTAGATACGACGCATTTTCTGTTTTTCGCGCAGCTGCGCCGCATAATCCGACAGACGCCCGCGCCGTTGTCCGTGCTGGCCCGGCGGGAAGGCGCGGTTTTCCACCGAGCACTTGCTGGTGTAGCACTTCTCGCCCTTGAGAAACAGTTTGGTGCCTTCACGGCGGCACTGGCGACATTTGGGTCCTACATACTTGGCCATATTCTCTCCTCCGTCCTACACGCGCCGCTTCTTCGGCGGACGGGCACCGTTGTGCGGAATCGGGGTCACGTCGGTGATATTGGTGATACGGAAACCGGCGTTGTTGAGCGCCCGCACGGCGGACTCGCGGCCGGGGCCGGGACCCTTCACTTCGACTTCCAGATTCTTCAATCCGTATTCCTTGACCGCCTCGCCGGCGCGCTCGGCGGCGACCTGGGCGGCGAAAGGCGTGCTCTTGCGGGACCCGCGAAAACCGGAACCACCCGCGGTCGCCCATGCCAGCGCATTTCCCTGGCGATCGGTGATGGTCACGATAGTGTTGTTGAAAGACGCGTGAATATGGGCGATACCGTCCACCACATTCTTCTTGACCTTTTTACGCGTACGGGTTGTACTCGGCTTAGCCATATATAATAGTACCTATAAACAACAACTTACTTGCGAATCGGACGCCGCGGCCCCTTGCGGGTACGGGCATTGGTACGGGTGCGCTGGCCCCGCAGCGGCAGACCCCGGCGGTGGCGGATGCCACGGTAACAGCCCAGATCCATGAGACGTTTGATGTTCATGGAGAGCGTCCGGCGCAAATCGCCCTCGACGGTGTATTTGGTCACTTCGCCGCGAATCGCCTCAACCTCGGACTCTGACAGATCCTTGATCTTGGTCTCCGGCTTGATCCCGGTCGCCGCGCAGATCTTCTGCGCCGTGGTACGGCCGATGCCATAAATGGCGGTCAGCGCAATAACCGCGTGTTTTTGCGGCGGAACGTTAATTCCGGCTATACGAGCCATGAACCTAATCTCCTCGACGAGACGTCCGGACGGGAGTCGCGAAAACCCGCAAGTGTACCGGACACAGCCTCAATTCTCAATCTATAAAAATCAAAATCCGAGCGGCCTGCCGCTCAGCCCTGGCGCTGCTTGTGACGGCCATCCTTACAAATGACCCGCACCACACCCTTGCGCCGGACGATTTTGCAGTTGCGACAAATACGTTTAACGGAAGAACGAACTTTCATGGTTTCACCTAAGTTTATGGATTCAACTACCGCAGCACACCGGCACGCCCGTGACCTTTCAGGTTGGCTTTCTTCATCAGCCCCTCGTACTGGTGCGACATCATCAGTGCCTGTACCTGCGCCATGAAGTCCATGACCACTACGACAATAATCAACAAAGAGGTACCGCCGAAGTAGAACGGCACGTTCCAGTACAGAATCAGAAACTCGGGCAGAAGGCAGACTGCGGTAATGTAGATTGCGCCGGCCAGGGTCAGCCGGGTCATGACACCGTCGATGTACTTGGCCGTCTGCTCGCCGGGACGAATGCCCGGAATAAAGGCGCCCGATTTCTTCAGGTTATCCGCGGTTTCCTTCGAGTTGAAAACGATGGCGGTGTAGAAAAAGCAGAAAAACACAATCGCCATGGCGTAGAAAATAATGTACAGCGGCTGCCCCGGGGAAAGCATGGATGAGACATCCTTCAACCAGCCCATGCCCTCGGCGCTGCCGAACCACTGCCCCGCCGTCGCCGGAAACAGGATGATACTGGAGGCGAATATCGGCGGTATTACGCCCGCCATATTCAGTTTTAGCGGCAGATGCGTACTCTGTGCCGCGTACAGCTTACGTCCCTGCTGTCGCTTGGCGTAATTGACCGTGATGCGTCGCTGGCCGCGCTCGACGAACACCACGAACGCGGTCACCGCCATCGCCAGCGCGAACAGGAACAACAAGGTCAGCGTGTTCATCTCGCCGGTGCGCACCAGTTCGAGGGAACCGCCGATCGCCCGCGGCAGGCCGGCCACGATACCGGAGAAAATAATGATCGAAATACCGTTGCCGATGCCGCGCTCGGTCACCTGTTCGCCCAGCCACATCAAGAATAACGTCCCCGTGACCAGGCAGGCGACCGCCGATATGACGAACGGCAGACCCTGCAGAATGACCAGCGGTTGGCCACCCATGACCTGACCTTGCAGCGCGGTGGAAATACCTATCGCCTGAAAGGTCGCCAGCACGACCGTCGCATAGCGCGTGTACTGGGTAATCTTGTGACGACCGGCTTCGCCTTCCTTTTTGATCTGCTCAAGCGCGGGAACGGTGTAGGAAAGCAGCTGCATGATGATCGACGCCGAGATATACGGCATGATGCCCAAAGCAAACAGCGACAAGCGGCTGAGCGCACCGCCCGAGAACATGTTGAACATGTCCAGGATGGTACCCTTCTGCTGCTCGACCAGAATCTCGAGCACATGCGGGTCGATGCCCGGCAGCGGTATGAAGGAACCGATACGGAACACCAGAATAGCGCCCAGCACGAAAAAAATGCGCTGCCGCAATTCCGTCAGTTTTCCCAGGTCACCGATTCCTCCGGTGAGACCTGATGCGCCTGCTCCAGCCATCGGTGTTACCTATCCGCCCTTAGTCCTCGACCTTGCCACCGGCGGCCTCGATGGCCGCGCGCGCACCCTTGGTCACACCGATACCGCGTACCGTAACCGCCGTCGTGATTTCACCCGACGCCATGACTTTGGCGTGAAGCGTCCGCTGCTTGATGACACCGGCGGCTTTCAGGCTGGCCAGGTCGACATTGCCACCCTCCACCAGCGCCAGTTCATTCAGGCGCACTTCCTCGGTCACTCGCGATTTGCGCGACGTGAAACCCACTTTCGGCAAACGACGCTGCAGCGGCATCTGGCCGCCCTCGAAACCGATTTTATGGAAGCCGCCGGCGCGCGATTTCTGGCCCTTATGGCCGCGACCGCCGGTCTTACCAAGACCCGAACCGATACCACGTCCGACGCGCTTGGCGGCGGTGCGCGCACCCTGGCCCGGCTTCAATGTGTTCAGGCGCATGGCTTAAGCCTCCTCGATCTGCAGCAAATAGCTGACTTTGTTGATCATGCCGCGATTTTCCGGCGTATCGTTCACTTCGACCGTGTGACGGATCCGTCGCAACCCCAGGCCGCGCACGCAGGCCTGGTGCGACGCCAGCCGACCGCTGGTGCTTTTCAGTAAAGTCAGTTTAAGTTTCTTGTCGGCCATGACCTACCCCGTGATCTCTTCTACCTTTTTGCCGCGCTTGGCAGCGACCATTTCCGGCGAATTCATTTCTTCCAGGCCCTTCATCGTCGCCCGCACGACGTTGATGGGGTTGTTGGTGCCGATGCACTTGGCCAGCACGTCACGCACGCCCACGACCTCGAACACGGCGCGCATGGCACCGCCGGCGATGATACCGGTACCTTCGGAGGCTGGCTGCATGTACACCTTGGCGGCGCCGAACGTCGCGGTGATCGGATGTTGCAAGGTACCGTCCTTGAGCGCCACCCGCTTCATGTTCTTGCGCGCGTTCTCCATCGCCTTCTGGATGGCCACCGGGACCTCGCGCGCCTTGCCGCGGCCGAAGCCGACCCGGCCCTCGCCGTCACCGACAACGGTGAGGGCGGCGAAACCGAACTGTCGCCCGCCCTTGACCACCTTGGCGACCCGATTGATCCCGATCAGCTTTTCCTGCAGACCGTCTGAATTGGTTTGTGTATCGACACTTGCCATAGCGCAACCTTTACCTAGAATTCCAGACCGCTTTCACGCGCGGCATCCGCCAGCGCTTTCACGCGACCGTGATATTTAAAACCGGAACGGTCGAACGCAACCGCGCTGATACCGGCCGCCTTGGCGCGCTCGGCGACCGCCTTGCCAATAGTCGCCGCAGCTTCGGCGTTTCCGGTGCTCTTCATGCTTTTACGCAACTCGCCGTCCAGCGTGGAGGCGCTGACCAGCACCTTGTCGCCGCTGCCATCGATAATCTGCGCATAGATGTGGCGCGGGGTACGATGGATGCACAGGCGAGCCCGGCCCAGTTCGCGGATCTTGGCCCGCGTCTTTCTGGCGCGGCGCTGTCTTGATGCCTTTTTGTCCATGTGATTACCTTCGCATTCAACTCTGTTCCGGCACCGGACCCGTGGTCCGGTCCGCCGCTATTTCTTCTTGGCTTCCTTACGCACGATGATTTCATCGGCGTATTTGACGCCCTTGCCCTTGTAGGGCTCCGGCGGTCGATAGGCGCGTATTTCCGCGGCCACCTGCCCGACCTTTTGCTTGTCGGCGCCGCGCACCACGACCTCGGTCTGACTGGGCGTCTCGACGGTCACGCCGTCGGGTACCGGATAATCGACCGGGTGCGAAAAGCCCAGGGTCAGATTCAGCTTCTGTCCCTGCGCCTGGGCGCGATAGCCGACGCCAACCAACTGAAGTTTCTTTTCGAAACCCTGGCTCACGCCCTGGATCATGTTGTTCACCAGGGCGCGCGTGGTGCCGGTAAGCGCCATGGATACCTTGGAGCCGTCGCGCGGCGCAAAGCTGAGCACCTTGTCATCCTGCGTGACCTGCACCGAGCTGTGAATGGTGTGCTCGAGCGAACCTTTACCGCCTTTGACGGTAACTGCCCGGCCGTTGATGTTGATTTCAACCCCGCTGGGGAGCTCAATAGGCTTTTTTGCGACTCTGGACATGATCTGTACTCAAATTAGGCGACGTAGCACAACACTTCGCCACCCTCACCGGCAGCGCGTGCGGCGCGATCGCTCATGACGCCTTTGGATGTCGAAACAATGGCCACGCCCAAACCGCCCTGCACCTTGGGCAGTTCGTCGTTGGCCTTGTAAATACGCAAGCCGGGACGGCTGACACGCTTGAGGCTCTCGATGACCGGCCGGCCCTGATAATACTTCAGCTCTACGTTCATCACGCTCTTGGTGCCATCTTCGCTCACCGCGTAATCGGCAATGTAACCCTCGTCTTTCAGCACTTTGGCGATGGACATCTTCAGCTTCGAAGAAGGCATCGATACCGAAACCTTACCGGCGCGCTGGCCATTGCGAATGCGGGTCAGCATATCGGCGATAGGATCAGTCATCATAGTCTGCTTACCTCTTAATCCTTGATCTGT
>JASBST010000028.1 GCA_030148775.1 Thiogranum sp. | reverse complement strand
GGCGAGATCGAGGATATCCGTGGTGTCAGCGTCAGCTCGTCCATTATGAAAACCTTGCAGGAGCGCGAATGGGTGCGCGTGGTCGGTCACCGCGACGTTCCCGGTCGCCCGGCCATGTACGGCACCACGCGCCAGTTCCTTGATTACTTCAACCTGAATGGCCTGGACGATCTGCCCACCCTGATGGAGCTGAGCGACATCGACACCATCAACGCCGAACTGGAGTTGTCCTGGCCGAGTGAGGCGGCGCCGGCCCCAGCGGATGACGAGGGCGAAGGCGAGGAGGGTGAGACCGGCGCGGCTGCCGCTGAGGCGGACCCGGACGACAGCGCCGAGGCGGCCACCCAGCGCTCCATCGAGGCGGCGGACAACGTGGAAATACTCCACTGACCAGTCGCTTCCGCGCGCCGAGGCGTCGCTACCCCTGATGCAAGAACGTCTGCAAAAAATCCTCGCACGCACCGGTTTGGGCTCCCGTCGTCAGATCGAGACGCTGATCCGCGCCGGACGCGTGGAAGTCGACGGCCGGGTGGCGGAACTGGGACAGAAAGTCAGCGGCCGCGAACACATCCGGGTCGACGGCCGCGCGGTCACGATCAAGGCGCAGCCGCAGGCGGCGGCCGAAGTCATCGCCTATCACAAACCGGTCGGCGAAGTCTGCAGCCGTAGCGACCCCGAGGGCCGCCGTACCGTGTTCGCGGGCCTGCCGCGTCCGCGCAGCGGGCGCTGGATCAGCGTCGGACGGCTGGATATCAGCACCGCCGGACTGTTGCTGTTCACCACCGACGGCGAGCTGGCCAACCGCCTGATGCATCCGGCGCAGGAAATCGAACGCGAATACGCGGTGCGCCTGCTCGGCGAGGTCACCGAAGCGATGCTGCGACGGCTCATCCAGGGTGTGGAACTCGACGACGGCATGGCGCGCTTCAGCGCCATCGAACGTTCCGGCGGCAGCGGCGCCAACCAGTGGTACCACGTCATTATCAAGGAAGGCCGCAATCGCGAAGTGCGCCGGTTGTGGGAGTCGCAGGGGCTCACCGTCAGTCGGCTCAGCCGGGTGCGTTACGGACCGGTGATTCTCGAACGCGCGCTGCGTCCCGGCAAATCGCGGCCGTTGACCCCTGCCGAGTACCGCCACCTCTATCAGGCGGCGGGATTGTCCGCCTCGGCAAGCACGCCCGCAGTGCAGTCCAGGTGAACCCTCGGCGGTTCCCCGACGCGCGGGCAAGGACCATGGCGGCGGATACCAGCCCGGCGTTACCTTCACCGTAGCCCTGCAGAGGGTCGCAAGTGTTAACGCCGCGGCCTGAGTGCGACAGCGGCATGCTTGCGCGCATCCTTCACGCCGGTCATGCTAGCCGGCGTCGATGGCACGGAGCAGAGCATGGAAGAAAAAAACAAACAGGCACGCGCCGCGGCGTTACGCTGGCGGCGCACCCGCATCATTGCCACGCTGGGACCGGCTTGCGACTCGCCGGCGATGATCGCCAGACTGATCCGCGCCGGTGTGAACCTGGTGCGCGTCAATATGTCCCACGGCGATCAGCCGACCCACCGGGCGACAATAGAGAAAGTACGCGCGGCGGCGCACAAGGCCGATCGCCATATCGGCATTCTCATGGATCTGTGCGGTCCCAAGATCCGTGTCGGCCGCTTCGAGGGCGACGGGATTCAGCTCAAAAGCGGGACCAGCGTGGTCGTCACCACGCGCCCGCTGCGCGGTCGTGACGGTCTGATCCCCACCCAGTACAAATCCCTCCATCGCGACGTAAAAAAGGGCGAGACCATCCTGCTCGACGACGGCCGTCTGTGCCTGCGGGTGCAGGCGGTGCGCGGGCGCGACGTGCGCTGTCGCGTGATCGAGGGCGGCTGGCTGTCCGCACACAAGGGGATGAACCTGCCGGACTCGGCGCTCTCGACCGGCGCGCTGACCGCCAAGGACCGGCGCGACGTGGCATTCGGCGTGGAGATGGGTGTGGATTACATCGCGCTGAGCTTTGTGCGCTCGGCCGCCGATGTGCGCAAGCTGCGCCGGTGCCTGCGCGGCCTCGACGCCTACATCCCGATCATCGGCAAAATCGAACGGCCCGAGGCGGTGAGCGCTTTCGACGCCATCGTCGAGGCCGTCGACGGCGTCATGGTGGCGCGCGGCGACCTGGGCATCGAACTGCCGGCCGAACAGGTGCCCTTGATTCAGCGCGATCTCATCGCCCGCGCGCGTCAGGCCGGCGTGCCGGTGATCGTGGCCACGCAGATGCTGGAATCGATGATGACACTGGCGCGGCCGACCCGTGCCGAGGTCACCGACGTGGCCGGCGCGGCACTGCTGAGCGCCGATGCGGTGATGCTCTCCGGCGAAACCGCCGCCGGCGACTATCCGCTGGAGGCCGTGCGCATCATGGACCGTATTCTGCGCGAGGTCGAGTCGCATCAGTGGCGGCTACGTTCGTTCGCCGACGAGCCGATCGCCGACCGCGGCGGCAAGACGCACGTCATCCGCGAATCGATGGCGCACGCCGCCGTGCAACTGGCGCGCGACATGGCGCTGAAGGCGATTCTGGTGCCGACGCGCACCGGTACCACGGCGCGGATCGTCGCCGCCCACCGGCCACTGGCGCCGCTGGTGGGTGTGTGTTCCAGCGCGCAGGTCTGCCGGCGCATGTCGCTGCACTGGGGCATCGTGCCGTTTCTGCACGAAGGCGCCGACACTACCCAGTGGCGCGACATCAGCGCGATTGTCGCCGACAGTTGCCGGCTGGGAAAACCGGGTGGCGACGTATTGCTGGTGGCCGGCTTCAACGACGATCCCGCGCTGAACGAACCGGTGCTCAAACTGCTGCATCTGTAGATGGCGGGCGCGTCGATTCGACACGACGGCAAAGGCGATGCGATGCCGCGCCCGGCAAGCGCGCAACCGTCGTCAATCCGCATGCCCGGGCGCCGGCAGCTGTTGTCAAGACTTCCCAAGCGCAGACGATATATCCCATAATGCCCACTTTTCCGCCCGGCCATTCGCCAGGGAATGGTGCAGGTGCCATGTCCAACCCACAACAATACGATCTGTTGATCATCGGCGCCGGCGTCTCCGGCAGCGCATTGCTGTATTCGGCCGCGCGCTATACCGGTATCAAGCGCATCGGCATCATTGAAAAATACGCCGCTCCGGCGCGGGTCAATTCGCTGTCCAGCAATAACAGCCAGACGCTGCACTGCGGCGACATCGAAACCAATTACAGCCTGGAAAAGGCGCTCAAGGTGCAGCGCGCCGCGCGCATGCTCGCCAACTTCTGTTTGCGCCAGCCCGACCGCGATCACCTGATCTATCAATATCCGAAAATGGTCCTCGGCGTGGGCGAGCGCGAATGCGAATTGCTGCGCGCACGCTACCGTGAACTGCAGGCGCACTATCCGCAACTGCGCCTGCTGGAGAAAAAGGACATCGCCCGCATCGAGCCGGCGGTGGTGGCGGCGCGCCGCGGCGGCTTGCGCGAGGAACCGATTGTCGCGCTCGGTTCCACCGACGAGTACACCGCGGTCAATTTCGAGGCGCTGTCGCGGGCCTTCGTGCGCGGCGCCTGCCAGGAAGCGGACAAGACGGTGGATGTGCGCTACAACGAAAACGTGCTGCACATCGACGTGGAAGCCGAGCGCTTTCTAGTCTCCAGCGCCACCACCTGTTACCAGACCCGCGCCCTGGTGGTGTGCGCCGGCGGCCACAGCCTGAAACTGGCGCACGATCTCGGTTATGGACGCCATTATTCCTGTCTGCCGGTGGCCGGCAGCTATTATTTCACGCCGCAGGTATTGAACGGCAAAGTCTATACGGTGCAGAACGACAAACTGCCGTTCGCAGCCATCCACGGCGACCCCGACGTGCTGGTGCCGGGCAAGACCCGCTTCGGACCCACGGCGCTGATTCTGCCGATTCTGGAGCGCTACAACTACCGCACTCTGCCGGACTTTCTGCGCGTGCTGCGTTTCGACCGCCAGGTGGCCAAGGCGCTGTGGGAGTTGCTGCGGGTGCGCGATATCCGTCGTTACATGCTCAAGAACATCCTGTTCGAGGTGCCGCTGATCCGTAAACTGCTGTTCCTGCGCGATGCACGCAAAATCGTGCCGACATTGCGCTACCGCGATCTGAGTTTCGCCAACAAGGTCGGCGGAATCCGCCCGCAACTGATCGACAAAACCCAGGGCCGGTTGCTGCTGGGCGAAGCCAAGATCGATACCGGTCGCGGGGCGATTTTCAATATGACGCCTTCGCCGGGCGGCACCTCCTGTCTGGAAAACGCGCTGATCGACATGCGCGCGGTGGCGGCTTTTCTCGGCGCCGAGGTCGACGAGCAAGGCCTCGCCGCCGAGTTGCTGGGCAGTGGCGACGAATCACAGGAAACAGCATTCAGCGGCCGCCTGCTGGACGACGCGCAGCGCCCGGCGGGCCGCTGGCGGCGCTGGTTCAGACGCTTGCGGGGTTGAGGCGGGGTGGCCTTGCTGTGGCAGCGCCGCGTCGGCGACACCTTTTATGAGGTCCGCACGGCGGGGCGCACGCGGCGACTGTACACCAACGGTGTGTTCCACAGCCAGTACAACCCGGCGCGGCCGCACTGCGGCAGCGTCTGGGATCTGCTCTGGCTGCCGGCCTTCTTTTATCCGCCCGCTGCGTTGCAGCGCGTGCTGGTGCTGGGCGTGGGCGGCGGCGCGGTGATCCGTCAACTGCAGCGCTACGTGCGGCCCGCGGCGGTTGTCGGCGTCGAACTCAGCGCGGTGCACTTGTCGGTGGCGCGGCGCTTTTTCGGCGTCGGCGGCGCCGCGGTGCGGCTGCACCGCGCCGACGCCGTCGACTGGGTGCGGCGCTATCGCGGGCCGGCCTTCGATATGATCGTGGATGATCTTTTCGGCGACCACGAAGGCGAGCCGCAGCGCGCGGTCTACGCCGGCGCCGAGTGGGTGGGGCGCCTGGAGGCGTGTCTATCGCCACACGGCCTGATCGTGAGCAACTTCGCCTCGGCGCTGGAGCTGGATACCTCGGCCTATCGCATCGACGCGCGCTGCCGCACCCGCTTCGCCGCGGCCTTCCGTCTGAGTACCGCACAGAATCATAACGCCGTCGGTGTCTTCCTACGCCGGCGCGCAAACGTACGTCAACTCAGGCGCCGTCTGGCAGCGGTGGGGCCGCTCGATCCGCGTCGTCGCGACGGTTTGAAATACCGCATCCGCACACTGCCGGTTTAGACTAGACTTAGGTCATGCACGAGCCGACTCAACGCCAGCGCGAGATGCTTGCCCAGACCGCGCGCATTCATTGGCCGGAACTGGAACGGCACTTCGCCCGTGGCGCGGTGCTGCAAGTGGCTGCCGACCTGGACCTGGTGGCGGTCGCCGCGGCGCTGGCCGACGACGACAAGGCGGCCGCCGGCGACTGGTTGAACCACGGCCAGTTGCGCCAGCTCGACGCCGCTGTGGCCAAGGCCTGGGCCAGCGGCGAGCCGCAGCTGTGGGCGGTGGTGGTGGCGCCCTGGATATTGGTGCAGGAACGACGCTGCGACAGCGTCGCTTGAGGTGTGTGAACGGCGCGCCAAGATCGTCTTACACGCCTACAGACTTATCCACAAAAACTGTGGATAAGTCTGTGGATCATGACGTGAGTATGACGCAAATCCGCGACGGTTACTCGCTGCCTGTTAAATCGTTGAATTTTTAATCAATTACAAATATACTTTGAAATCATAAAGATATTGTTCTGTTGTTAGAGTAAAGATGAGCTCAACCGCAGTTGAGACTGTAAATTCCGTAGAGGCGATTTTCCTGTGAGTAACCAGTTGCTAATATTCTTACAAAGACGCCCTGGTGGTCGTCGCAACGGCGTCGCGAAAAGAGCCCGCTGATGGGCGTTTCGATCCGCGGTTTGATGCTCGATCGCGGCGGTGTGGTGCAGGAACACTACGCCGTGGTTTACGCGCCGAAGAAGAAAAAACGCCTGTCGGCCAACTGCCTGGAACTCATGCCCGACGAAGCCGCCGCGCGCGCCGCGGCCGACCCCGACCACCACCGCCACCCCGCCGTGGTCGCCGGCCCCTCCAAGTCCTCCGAAGGCCAATACCTGTTCTATCTGGTGCGCTGGCTGTAAGCGCCACCCGCCGCGCTGGCGCTCCCGGCATCGATACTGTATAAATATACAGTATCGGCCCGTCTGTCAGGGCCGGGAGGTGGACCAATGCAGCGACCCGACATTCCGCCGCGCGGCCGCGGCGCCTTGGGCAACCCCGACAACCGCTTTCACCGCCACGCGCGCGCCGACTTCGACGACGGCTGGGCACGCGATGAGGCGCCGCCACCCTTGGCCACCGAATTGTTCGTGGACAAAAGCCGCACGGTGATCGCCTACAACCAGTCGCCGGACGTGCCCTTCGACCGCTCCATCAATCCTTATCGCGGCTGCGAGCACGGCTGTGTCTATTGCTTCGCGCGGCCGACCCACGCCTATCTGGATTGTTCGCCGGGGCTGGATTTCGAAAGCCGCATTTTCTACAAACCCGAAGCGGCGGCGCTGTTGCGCAAAGAGCTGTCCAGGCCCGGCTACCGCTGCCGGCCGCTGGCGCTGGGGGTGAACACCGACGCTTACCAGCCCAGCGAACGCAAGCTGGGGCTGACCCGTTCGATCCTCGAAGTGCTGCGCGAGTTCGGTCACCCGGCCACGCTGATCACCAAGTCGGCGCTGGTCGAGCGCGACCTCGATCTGCTCGCCGCCATGGCCGAGCGGCGCCTGGTGCACGTCATGGTGTCGGTGACCTCGCTCGACCGGCGCCTGTCGCGCAGCCTCGAGCCGCGCGCGGCCGCCCCCCAACGGCGGCTGGAGGTCATCCGCCGCCTGAGTGACGCCGGCATCCCGGTCGGGGCGATGCTGGCGCCGGTGATTCCGTTTCTCAACGACAGCGAACTCGAAGCCATCGTCGAGCAGGTGCACGCCGCCGGTGCGCGCCGCATTGGCTATGTGATGATCCGCCTGCCGCACGAGGTCAAGGAGCTGTTCCGCGACTGGCTGGCGCAGCATCGCCCCGGCGAGGCGCAGCGCATCATGCAGCGCATCCGCGATATTCGCGTCGGGCGCGACAACGACTCCGCCTTCGGCCGGCGCATGAGGGGCAGCGGCGTCTACGCCGATCTGATCCGGCAGCGTTTTCAAACCGCGTTGAAGCGATTCCCGTTTGCCGGCCTGCCGGAGTTCGATTGCAGCGGCTTCGGGCCGCCGCCCGAACTGCAACCGCAGCTGGCGCTGTTCTAGGGGACTCCGCCGGACGCGTCGCGGCGCTGCTCGGCCTGCAGAATCACGCGCGTGGTCGCCAGCAGGGTGTCGGGATTGAGGCTGATGGAATCGATACCCAGGTCGACCAGGTATTGAGCCATTTCCGGATAATCCGAGGGCGCCTGACCGCACAGACCGGAGTGTTTGCCGTTGCGGCGCGCGCCCGCCACCGCCAGGCGGATCATTTCGCGCACGCCGGCGTCGCGTTCGTCGAAGGCGAAGGCCACCTTGTCGGAATCGCGGTCCACGCCCAGGGTGAGTTGGGTGAGATCGTTGGAACCGATGGAGAAGCCGTCGAAGTACTCGGCGAAACGGTCGATCAGGATTACATTGTTGGGAATTTCGCACATCATATAAATCTGCAGGCCGTCGTCGCCGCGGCGCAGCCCCTGTGCGGCCAGGGTCTCGATCACCTGCGCCGCTTCCTCCAGCCGGCGGCAGAAGGGCACCATCAGAATGATATTGGTCAGGCCCATCTGTTCGCGCACCCGTTTCAGCGCCTTGCACTCCAGCGCGAACCCCTCGGCATAATCCGGATGACTGTAGCGCGCCGCGCCACGGAACCCCAGCATCGGGTTGGCCTCCTGCGGCTCGAAGTCGCGCCCGCCGAGCAGGGCGGCGTATTCGTTGGTCTTGAAGTCCGACAGCCGCACCACCACCGGCCGCGGATAGAAGGCCGCGGCGATGGTGCCGACGCCCTCGGCCAGACGCTGTATAAAATAGTCGCCGCCCGAAGCAGACCCGGCAATCAGCCTCTGCAATGCCTTGCGCGCCTCGCGGTCGCTCACCCGCTCGGGGTGCAGCAGGGCCATCGGGTGGGCGCGGATCGACTCGCTGATAATGAACTCCATGCGCGCCAGGCCGACACCGTCGCTCGGCAGTTGCGCCACCTGGAAGGCCAGCTCAGGGTTGCCGAGATTGAGCATGACTTCGGTGCGCGGGCGCGGCAGATCCGACAGATCGGTCTCGCGCAGCTCGAAGCGCAATCGCCCCGGATAGACCCGCCCGCTGTCGCCCTCGGCGCAGGAGACGGTCACCAGGTCGCCGTCGGCGATGCGCGCGCTGGCGTCGCCGCAGCCGACCACCGCGGGGATGCCCAGCTCGCGCGCGATAATCGCCGCGTGACAGGTGCGGCCGCCGCGGTCGGTGACAATCGCCGCAGCCGTTTTCATCACCGGCTCCCAGTCCGGCGTGGTCGTTACCGAGACCAGCACCTCGCCGGGGCGGAAGCCGCCGAGCTGATCGGCGCTGGTGATCACGTGCGCCGCGCCGGCGGCGATGCCGGCGCCGACCGCGCGGCCCTCGACCAGCGGCGTGGCCTGTTCCTGCAACCGGTACTCGCGCAGCCTGGCGCCGCGGCGTTGCGAGGCCACGGTTTCCGGGCGCGCCTGCACCAGATACAGCTGGCCGTCGCTGCCGTCGAGCGCCCATTCCATGTCCATCGGCCGGTCCTCGCCGGCGCGCGCGCTGTAGTGTTGCTCGATGGCAATGGCATACC
>JASBST010000015.1 GCA_030148775.1 Thiogranum sp. | reverse complement strand
GATTTGTTAAAAAAACATCTAAATCCGTGAATCTTAAAGAATAAGCGTTTATAATCAGCGGTTACGTGGCCCGGCAACTAAAAGTAACGCCGGTATTTCAACTGCAACCCGCCGTCGGGTGACTCTGCCGGACGGGCGATTTCGTATGCCGTTGCGCAAAGCAGCGGAAGGATTTTTCACCCATGTCAGAAAGTTTTGCTGAGCTCTTCGAACAAAGCCTGGTCAACAAGGAAATGCGTCCCGGTACTATCGTTACCGGGACGGTTGTTGATATTCAGTCCGATGCTGTGATTGTCAACGCCGGTCTCAAATCCGAAGGCGTTATCCCCATAGAACAATTTTACAACGCCCAGGGTGAGATGGAAGTCGCCGTCGGTGACGCTATAGAAGTTTCGCTGGACGCTGTCGAAGACGGTTTTGGCGCTACCCGTCTGTCGCGCGAGAAGGCCAAGCGCGCGCAAGTCTGGAAACGTCTGGAGCAGGCGTTCGAAGACGGTGAGATTGTCAAGGGTGTGATCAGCGGCAAGGTCAAGGGCGGCTTCACTGTAGACATCGACGACATTCGCGCCTTTCTGCCCGGTTCGCTGGTCGATGTGCGGCCGGTGCGCGACACCACTTATCTGGAAGGCAAGGAACTTGAGTTCAAGGTCATCAAGCTCGATCAGCGCCGCAACAACGTGGTGGTTTCGCGACGCGCCGTGGTCGAGTCGGAATACAGCGCCGAGCGCGAACAGTTGCTGGAAGGTCTGCAGGAAGGCGCAACCGTCAAGGGCATCGTCAAGAACCTCACCGACTACGGTGTGTTCGTCGACCTGGGCGGCATCGACGGCTTGCTGCACATCACCGACATGGCCTGGAAGCGCGTCAAGCATCCTTCCGAAATTGTCGAAGTCGGTCAGGAGATCGACGTCAAGGTGTTGAAGTTCGACCGCGAGCGCAACCGTGTTTCGCTGGGTCTGAAACAACTGGGCCAGGATCCCTGGGCCGATCTGGCACGCCGTTATCCGGAAAACACCCGCCTGTTCGGTGCAGTGACCAATATCGCCGATTACGGCTGCTTCGTGGAAATCGAAGACGGCGTCGAAGGTCTGGTGCACGTGTCCGAAATGGACTGGACCAACAAGAACGTCAACCCGGGCAAGATGGTCCACATCGGGCAGGAAGTCGAGGTCATGGTGCTGGATATCGACGAAGAACGCCGGCGTATCTCGCTGGGCATGAAGCAGTGCCATACCAACCCCTGGGAAGAGTTCTCGGCCACCCGCAACAAGGGCGATCACGTCTCGGGCACCATCAAGTCGATTACCGATTTCGGTATTTTTATCGGCCTCGATGGGGGTATCGACGGCCTGATTCACTTGTCGGATATTTCCTGGCACGAGACCGGTGAAGAAGCGGTGCGTAACTACAAAAAGGGCGAGGAACTGGAGGCCGTGGTTCTGTCCGTGGATGCGGAGCGCGAACGAATTTCCTTAGGTATCAAGCAGCTTGAGAAAGATCCTTTCTCTAACTTCTCAGCAGATAACGCTAAAGGTTCTATTGTTAAGGGCGTTATTAAGGAAGTCGACGCCAAAGCGGCGATTGTCGACCTGGGAGATGGCGTGGAAGGCACCTTGCGTGCTTCTGAGTTGGCCCGGGACCGCGTCGAGGACGCGCGCACGGTGTTGAGCGTGGGTCAGGAAATCGAGGCCAAGTATATTGGTGTGGACCGCAAGACCCGTACCATCGCTCTGTCCATCAAGGCCAAGGACAACGACGAGGAAGCGGCCGCGGTCGCCGATTACTCCAAGAGCACCGTCGGTAGTGCCAAGCTGGGTGATCTGCTGAAGGAACAATTGGAAAATAGTGGTGACTAATCAATAAATTGGTCTATGATAGGGTTACGGGCCAGGGTGGCCGGAGGGCCACCCTTTGAGAATCATCGGGGACTACCATATGACGAAGTCTGAGTTAATCGAAATACTCGCAGCCAAGAACAGTCATTTGAACCATAAGGATGTGGAGCTGGCGGTTAAAAGTCTGATCGAGCAGATGAGTCAGTCCTTGTCCACCGGGAATCGTATTGAAATCCGTGGCTTTGGCAGTTTTTCCTTGCATTACCGGCCGCCGCGCATGGGACGCAATCCGAAAACCGGTGACGCGGTGGCACTGGCGGCCAAGTATGTACCGCATTTCAAACCCGGCAAGGAATTGCGCGAGCGCGTCAATATCTACGGCAACGGCGACAATTCCGCCGCCGGCGGCGAAGCGGACGCCGAGTCCGCCGGCGGCGGCAGCCTATTCTGATCCGCGCGTCATACCCCGCTAAGCTTTACTTGAAGGAGCGGCCGCAACCGCTCCTTTTTTTTGTGATTTGCCGTTACTTTTCAAAGCACAGATAATGGGCCGCCTGAATCCTCTTGCGGAGAGCTGTTATGGGCCGACTGATCGGCTTCCTGTTTGTGATCATCCTCGTGGTCGCCGGGCTTTCGTTCGCTGTGCTCAATTCACAGCCGGTGACGTTGAACTATTATCTGGGTGAGCGCGAGATCGCGCTGTCCATGGTGCTGGTGCTGGCGCTGGCTATCGGGGCGCTGGCCGGGGTGATGGTCAGCGCCGGCATGATCCTGCGGCAGAAGGCGCAGATAGCGCAGCTCAGACGTCGCCTGCGCCATCTGGAGAAAAGCGCCGAGCAGATGCAGGTTCTGCCGGCCGAGGACTGATGGATATGTATTCGCTGCTCTGGTTGTTGCTCCCGGCCGCGGCGGCTTCGGGCTGGTGGGCGGCGCTCTACAGTCAGAGAAAACGTCGCCGTATCAGTCAGGCGCGCTTCCATTCGGCCTATGGCCAGGGTCTGAACTACCTGCTCAACGAACAGCCGGACAAGGCAGTCGAGGTGCTGGTGCAGCTGGTGGAAGTCGACCCGGACACGGTGGAGCTGCATCTGGCGCTGGGCAGCCTGTTCCGGCGCCGGGGGGAAGTGGCCCGCGCCATTCGCGTGCATCAGAATATCGCCGCCCGCACCGGTCTGAGCCCGGAGCTGCGCGGCCAGGCGCGGCTGGAGCTGGGGCGCGACTATCTCAAGGCGGGGCTGCTGGATCGCGCCGAACACCTGTTCAAGCGTCTGCTGGGTGAAGGCGCGCACGAACGGCTGGTGTGCCAGTACCTGGTGGACATCTATCAGCAGGAGAAGGAATGGAGTCGGGCGATCGAGGTGGCGCGGCGCATCGCCGACTCGGATCCGGGGCAGTGGAAAATCCGTATCGCCCACTATCATTGCGAACTCGGCGAGGAAGCGCTGGCACGGGGGGACGTCGGCGAGGCCATGGTCCGGGCCGAATACGCCCGCTGTGAAGACGCCGATTGCGCGCGCGCGCTGTTGCTGCGAGCCGCGGCCTGCCAGCACGCCGGCGACTTTCACACGGCGATCGAAGTGTATCAGTCGATGGGGCAGCAGAGTCGACGGCTGTTGCCCGATGTCCAGGAACAGTTGCAGGCCTGCTACGACCGTCTGTCGGGCCAGGCCGGGCAGCAGCGCCCGGCCGGTGAGGCTGTCCACGGCATCGGACCGGAGACCCGTTTTCGTTGCGAGCAGTGCGGTTTCAGCAGTCGCAAATTATTCTGGCAATGCCCCGGTTGTAGATCCTGGAGCAGTGTCAAACCGCTGGGACAGGGCAGCCACCTGTGATCGCCACCCATCCGGCTTCCAGAATTATCGTCGCCCTGGACTTCGCCAACGGCGCCCGGGCGGCGGCGTTTGTCGATGGCCTGGCACCTGGCAGCTGCCGGCTGAAGATCGGCAAGGAGTTGTTCACACGCGAAGGGCCGCAACTGGTGCGCCGCTTTGTCGAGCAGGGCCATGATGTCTTTCTGGATCTCAAATTCCACGATATTCCCCACACCGTGGCACGTGCCTGTGAGGCCGCGGCCTCCCTTGGCGTGTGGATGTTGAATGTGCACGCCTGCGGCGGCCGGCAGATGATGCAGGCGGCGAAACAGGCGCTGGCGGAGACGCACTCGCAGCCGCCTTTGCTGATCGGTGTGACCGTTCTGACCAGCATGGGTCGGGACGATCTGACGGAAGTCGGCCTGGACACGGAGCCGGAGCGACAGGTGTTGCGATTGGCGTCCCTGGCCCGCGATGCGGGACTGGACGGCGTGGTCTGTTCGCCGCGTGAAGCGGCGCTGCTGCGACAGGAAGTAGGTGAGAACTTCCTGCGGGTGACCCCGGGCGTGCGACCTCAGGGCGCCGCTCTCGACGATCAGACCCGCGTGCTGACGCCTGCCGAGGCGGTACGCGAGGGCGCGGACTTTCTTGTCATCGGCAGGCCGATCACCCAGGCGGCCAATCCTCTGGCGGTACTGAGCGACATCAATCGGGAGCTCGCCGCTGTTTGAAGCGGTATGGTGTGTGCCCGCGTACGAAATTTCGTACAGAAAATTCAGAAATTTGCGCATTGTATAACCGTCATGCCCTCGTAATATGTCTCCTGGCGCGGCAAAGCAGCCACGGCCAATCAGGGGAGGGAGTCCCCGCGACCGCTTAATTTTTCAAGGAGGATTGGGTCCATGAACTTACTTCGTCATCTGCTGGGCAGTTGTTTACTCGCGTTTTCATGGGCGGCCGCGGCCGCGCAACCGGTGAATATCAATAGTGCCGATTCCTAGGCGCTGGTCGACGGGCTGGTGGGTGTCGGTCCGCAAAAAGCGCTGGCGATCGTGCGTTACCGCCAGCAATACGGGCCGTTTAAACGGGTTGAAGATCTGTCGCTTGTCGACGGCATCGGGGCCAAGACCGTGGAACAGAATCGCCCGAACATCCTGCTGGCCGCCCCGGCGGACGAGAAAAAATAACCCGCGGGTCGGCCCGGGCGGATTTCCTCTCCGATCGGGCCGACCTGAGGTAGTTACCGGCAAAGCACAAAAAAAGGTGCAGTAAGTGGTTATGCCTCTTTTAGGGGCGGAGACAGGAATGTCGCCGTAGCGACAGGGACGTGGCGCCATTTCTCCTATGAGAGGCATATCCTCTTGCTGCATGGCCGCTCGGGCCGATCCGTCGGCGGAAAGCGACAGTCCGCCAGATTGACCCTGTCGCCTGTTTTGGGTATTGTCCGCGTTACATTGGCGCCCTGCAAAAGCACCCAAAATAGCTGAACAATATGAATTTTTATCCCGTAATTCTGACTGGGGGCGCTGGTAGCCGTCTCTGGCCTGTCTCCCGCGAATTTTATCCCAAACCCCTGTTGCCCATATTCGGTGAACGAACGTTGCTGCAGGACACGGCGATCCGCCTGGACAGCCTGGACGGGATTCACAAGCCGTTGTTCGTCTGTAACGAAGAGCACCGATTTCTGGTGGCCGAACAGGTGCGCAGTCTGGGGAAGGAACCGGAGGCGATCATGCTGGAGCCGCAGGGACGCAATACCGCCCCCGCGCTCACCGTGGCGGCCTTGTATCTGGCGGAGAAGGCGGCCGACGCCACCATGGTGGTCATGGCTGCCGACCATGTGATACCGGACGCCGCGCTATTCAGTGAGACCGTGGCGCAAGCGGGCAAACTCGCCGAACAGGGATATCTGGTCACCTTCGGCGTGGTGGCAAACAGGCCCGAAATCGGCTACGGCTATATTCAGCGCGGAGATCGCATAGAAGACAGCGCCGGTTATCAGGTGAATTGCTTCGTGGAGAAGCCGGACGCCGCCACCGCGCAGGGCTATATTGACACCGGGTCCTATTATTGGAACAGCGGCATTTTTGTCATGCGGGCGGACCGCTGGCTGGAGGAGATCGATAAATTTCAACCCGAGATCCTGGCGGCCTGTCGCGCCGCCATGACCGACAGTAAGCGCGACAGCGACTTTGTCCGGGTGGATAAAATGGCATTTCTCTCCAGTCCCGCCGATTCCATCGACTATGCCGTGATGGAAAAGACGCGCCAGGCCGCCGTGCTGCCGATGGATGCGGCCTGGTCGGATGTGGGCTCCTGGTCGTCCATCTGGGAGGTCTCCGAGCGGGATGGCCAGGGTAATGTCTGTAAAGGCGATGTGTTGACGCATGACGCCACCAATTCCCTGTTCATGGCGCAAAACCGCTGTCTCGCCGTGGTCGGGCTGGATAACGTCATCGTGGTCGAGACTTCCGATGCCGTTCTGGTCGCGGACAAGAACAAATGCCAGGACGTCAAAGCCATCGTCGGCAAGCTGAAGGACGGCGATCGCGAGGAATACCGGTTCCACAGCCGTGTCTACCGGCCCTGGGGAGACTATGAAGGCATCGACGAAGGCGGGCGTTATCAGGTCAAACGACTGACGGTCAAACCGGGGGCCAAACTCTCATTGCAAATGCATCATCATCGTGCCGAGCACTGGATCGTCGTCTCCGGTACCGCGCGGGTCACGCGCGGGGAAGAGGTGTTTATGTTGTCGGAGAATGAATCGACTTATATTCCTTTAGGAACGACCCATCGTCTGGAGAATCCGGGGAGCATTCCGCTGGAGATTATCGAGGTTCAGTCGGGGAGTTATTTGGGGGAGGACGATATTGTGCGGTTTGAGGATGTGTACAATCGGGTGGAGTGCTGAAAGCATGTTGTTCCTTATGCATATTTCAGATGTATTATTGTATCCACATCCGCGAGTTCAAATCCTTTGTTTATGATTAAGCTTATACACTTGAAATTGCAGGAACGGCGCTGCACGAGATGAAACAGGAGCTGTTTCGTCCGCAAAGACATCTTGTCGCCGTAGTTGGGTCATTGATTGCGGTCGTTAAAGGCCGGCGGTATTTGCGGCCACAAAGATGAAGTTACGGCAGTTTGAGCAACGAAGTTTTTATATGAAGTTCGCGTGGTCGAAAATTAACGCCTGTTTCTTTTTTTCCGCCTGCTATACGCCAACTAAAATGCAAGTTGAAAATACTATGGGATCGGAATGTTCGCTTGGCCATCAACAATCACTATGCGGCGTAGTGACAGGAATGCGGAAACTCCGCCGCTACCAGTATACATAGTGTCATCGTCTAGCTACGAAGACGGCCTAAGCCTCGCCGATTTGGTAAGTCTTATAGTTAGACGAAAAGGCTTGGCCATTACCGCTGTTCTGATTTGTCTCGTACCAGCTGTTTTTTATCTATTTGCGGCCAACCCGGTTTATCAGTCATCAATACATCTGTTGCCGCCGCGACCGGTTGCTATCCAAAGCT
Source organism: Thiogranum sp. (assembly GCA_030148775.1). Classification (GTDB taxonomy): domain Bacteria; phylum Pseudomonadota; class Gammaproteobacteria; order DSM-19610; family DSM-19610; genus Thiogranum. The sequence goes on along the minus strand of JASBST010000015.1, from coordinate 75,842 downwards.
TGGTCGTTGCAAATAATGGTGTGGATATTCAGAGCTATACGCCTCAAACCGTTTATGCAGCCTTTATGGAAAATCTGCAGTCGCCGGGATTTCGACGTGAATACTTCACTGAAAATGTTTTGAAGAAGCGTTATTCGACGAATAAAAGAGATGCAGTGAACGCTGATCGTTTGTTCTTGGAGAACTTTAATACTAATTTACAGGTGCGTGTCGATCCTAAGAATCCCGCATTTGTGTCTGTCAGTTTTTTCGATGGAGAGCCTGATTTCGCTGCGCAACTGCTAAATCAATTTGTCCGTCAGGTCGATAAACGTACTGTTGAACAACTGATTGACGATACGAACGCCGCCATTCAATCGCAGGTTGGCGTTATTCAGCGAGAGATTTCCGGTAAACGTTTATCGGCGGAAGTCGAACGGCAAGACAAGATTCTGAGGTTGCAAGAAGCGCGATCCATTGCTGTCGCCCTCGGCATCGATAGCGTAAATTCAGTCCCGATGTTGGGGAGCGCGATAAAAGGGGCGCTTGCGATCAATACCGCCCAACTACCACTGTACATGCGAGGCGTTGACGCGCTTGACGCGGAGATCGCGACACTTAAGTCGCGTCAGTCAAATGATCCTTTCATCGACGGTTTGCGTGAGCTGCAGGGGCGGCTGAGCACGCTTCGAGCAATTACCATAGACCGCGGTTTTTTGGCGGCCGTCACTATCGACGATGCCGCACGGCCACCTTACCAGGCAGTGTCTCCACGTTACGCGCTGACTCTGCTGTTGGCCGCTTTAACTGGTATTGCATTGAGCATTGCGATGGTATCTATAGCGGAGATCGTTCTTGTCAAGAGGCGGGCAAGCGATATCCGCGCAGTCAAGCCCGATCTCGATGACGTCGACGTGCGGTGATACTGTTTATGTTAAACGATTGCCTAAATATGAGTCACATCATGCAGATCGATGCCGGAGTTATGATCGGTCGGCGTCGGTTTTATGACCAATCAATTTCCGGGTTTGCTGGAACCATGTTGAGAGCGTTGCTGGCCCTATCCATTGAAATTTCGGTCGATGGCAAGTTGCTTGACAGGATTTCTGTCCTCGCTAATGTGATTATGCTAGTCGCCTGTCGAACTGCCGAGCCACGTACGGGCGATGGCCGCAGTTCCAGTGTTTTATCAGGTGTAGCGTGACGGATAAATATTCCAGATTTTCGCGGCTTGGGTTCGATGATTTTCGTCGCTTCGCGAGAGATGAATCCAAAAGCTGTTATGAAAAAATCGGATTCCCCGATGAATATCGGAAGGGATGGGAGCAGACGATTTTTGATGATATTAAAGTGAAGCTTCCTGCTCTGAACAACAGAAAGAAACGAATTTTGGATATTGGGCCCGGGTGTTCAGATCTCGCGCATTATTTGTTTGACCATAGTGTTCAGAATAGACACGAGCTGATACTGGTTGACAGTGCAGAAATGCTTGAGCTTCTTCCCGAAAACAAGGCGGTACGCAAGATCGCCGCTTATTACCCCAACTGTCCTGACTTATTGTCCGAGTTGTACGGTACAGTGGATGTGATTCTGTGCTACAGCGTCTTTCATTATATAGTTGCCGAGTCCAACATGTGGAATTTTCTTGATCAATCCTTGATGCTGCTTGCGGCGGGAGGGGCGATGCTAATCGGTGATATACCAAATATTTCCAAAAGAAAACGTTTTTTCGATTCATCCGCTGGGAAAGCCTATCACAGGGACTTCATGGATACTGATCAGGATCCGGAGGTAAAGTTTAACTGTGTAGAGCCGGGTTCGATAGACGATAGTCTCATGGTGGGGATAGTTTTGCGTGCACGGCTGGCCGGTTTTGATGCTTATATCCTGCCACAGGACAGACGCTTGCCTATGGCTAACCGGCGGGAAGATATTCTGATTATTCGCCCTTGAGCACAGGAAGTTTCAATGGATAACAGTAGAAAGCTGGTAATCCTGGGCGACTCGGCGTTCGCCGAGGTTGCGTACGAATGTTTTACGCATGATTCGGAATATGAAGTCTCGGGCTTCGCGGTGGAACGCGAATACCGCTCTAAGTCGGAATTATTCGGCTTACCTGTAGTGGACATCGAATCAATGGAAGACCATTTTCCGGTAACAGAGCATTGCGTGTACGCGGCGTTAGTGTATACAAAATTGAACAGGGTTCGGGAACGTCTGGTCGGAGTGGCGAAAAACAAGGGTTATCCGCTAGCCAGCTATGTAAGTTCGCGAGCATTCGTCTGGCCTAATGTAGAAATGGGGGAGCATTGTTTCATATTTGAAGATAATACTGTGCAACCATTTGTTAGATTAGGCGATAATGTTGTGTTGTGGAGTGGCAATCATATTGGCCATCATTCTCGTATTGGGCAACATGTCTTCATTTCGTCGCATGTGGTCGTATCTGGGTTCGTGGAGGTTGGTGACTATTGTTTTCTTGGCGTCAACAGTACGATTTCTAACAACGTTTCGGTTGCGCGGGATAGCTGGATCGGGCCGGGAGTTGTCATTACTAGAGATACTGACGCAGGATCTTTTTATAAGCCAACTCAGTGCGATCCGGCGAAAATTACTACCTATCGCTATTTTAAGATCAGGGAATAAGTCCGCGTGAACTGGAATAAACTTGGCCGTGTCTACGTGCCGGACGGTTCTCTATGGTGGGCCAGAAGTCATGCGATGATTCCAACGCCTACAGTGCTGAGCGACGATGTGGTCCGGGTGTTTTTTACTAGTTGCGACAAAGACGGCGTTGGCAGGATAGGGTTTGTCGATTTGTCAGCAAAAGACCCCTCGAAGGTTATCAATATTGGAACCGAGCCGGTGTTGGGAATTGGCGAGCCAGGAACATTTGACGAAAATGGCGCGCTGGTTTGTTCTGTCGTTAGTTTAGCGAACGGTGGGACCTATCTGTACTATGCAGGCTTTGAACTGGGGCAAAAAATCCGCTATCGACTATTAACAGGAGTAGCGGTTCAGGAGGCTGGCGATACAGTTTTCCGTCGTGTTCAACGCGTCCCGGTGTTGGAGCGTAGTGATTCGGAGTTGTATTTTCGATGTGGCCCGCATGTCATTCGGGAGAAAGCAGGGTTCCGTATGTGGTATGTGGCAGGGTCTAGCTGGGCGGAGGTGGGCGGAACAGCCAAGCCTGTCTATGATATCCGGCATATTGAGTCATCTGACGGCGTGCACTGGCCGGATTCAGGTAGGCCTTGTATACGTGTCGAGTATCTAAACGAGCACGGATTTGGCCGTCCGTACGTTCTGCGGGACGGAAATTTGTTTAGGATGTTCTACTCTATTCGTAGACGAGATGTGCAATCGTACCGCCTTGGGTACGCGGAATCGATCGATGGAGTTAACTGGAGCCGTAAGGATTCCGCGCTTGGACTTGATGTCTCCGGTACCGGTTGGGATTCTGAGATGATCTGCTACTCGGCCGTGATGAAGCTTCATGGGCAAATATTCATGCTTTATAACGGAAACAATTTTGGTGAGACCGGTTTCGGCCTGGCGGTGCTTGAGCAATGAATATTACATTGTTTGAGTCTCAGGCATCAGACGCCTGGGACCAGTTTGTGCTGAAGGCCAGCAACGCCACTTTTTTACACGAACGACAATTTCTTTCTTACCACGGCAATCGGTTCGAAGATAAATCGTTGCTGATTGAAAATTCGAGGAACGAACTCGTCGGAGTGTTTCCCGCCGCGGTCGCTCCACAGTCATCAGAGTGTATTGTGAGTCATCCGGGCGCGACTTTTGGTGGAATAGTAAGTGACGGCAAGCTACGGGGTAGGGCTTGTGTCGAAGCCATTACTGCGATAGCACGTTACTACTGTGACCAAGGCTATACTCGTCTCCTCTACAAGGCCGTTCCACATATTTATCATCAGCACCCGTTTCAGGACGATTTGTATGCGTTGTTCTTGCTTAATGCAAGGCGGACCCGCTGTGATCTTAGTGCTTCAATTGATTTGGTTAACAGAGGTAGGGCCAGTGAACAAAGGCGGCGATCGCTAAACAAAGCCAAAAAAGCTGGAGTGCGTGTAGAATTCGGCATAGCCAATTTAGGATGCTTTTGGACTGTTTTGCAAAGGAACTTGGAACAGAAGCATGGTGTGGCTCCAGTGCATACCTTTGAGGAAATGTCTTTTCTTGCTAATCGATTCGCCGATAGTATTGAGATCGTTGTTGGCGTTATGAAATCCGAAGTCGTGGCCGGCATTGTGTTATTTGATTCTCTTCGTGTGAGTCACGCCCAGTATATTGCCTCGAACGACATTGGTTACGAGTGCTCTGCGCTAGACGCAGTTTTCGATGCGGCTATCCGGCGAGCTCAGGAAAAGGGTAAGCGTTTTTTTGATTTCGGAATCAGTAATGAACAGGAGGGGCGATTTCTGAACGAGGGACTGTATCAATTCAAGGCGGGCTTTGGAGCTGGCGGTGTTTTACACGAATTTTTTGAACTTGACCTGAGATATTGCGATGGCGCTTGAAGATTGCAAAATGCTGGATTTGCCAAAAATTTCAGATCCACGCGGGAATCTGACCTTTATAGAAGGTGAAAAACATATTCCCTTCCGAATTCAGCGAGTTTATTACCTATACGATGTACCCGGCGGAGCAGACAGGGGCGAGCACGCGCATAAAACGCTGCGCCAATTCATGATAGCCATGTCTGGTAGCTTCGATATTACCTTGGACGATGGGTTTTCAAAGAAAACCTGGCATCTTAATCGGTCGTTCAACGGTATTTATATTAGTCCGATGATGTGGCGTTCGTTGGATAACTTTTCGTCGGGATCGGTATGTATGGTGCTCGCGTCGGACGCTTATGACGAAAATGACTATATTCGTGACTATAACGAATTTTTGTCATTGGCAAGAAGACGGTGAAAATTCCGTTTCTTGATCTGAAGGCGGCATATGTCGAATTGCAGAGCTCGCTTGATGCTGCTTATCAGCGAGTGGCGAGTTCGGGACGGTATTTGTTAGGTAAAGAGCTTCAAGCATTTGAGGACGAGTTTGCCCATTTCTGTGAGGCTGATTACTGTATCGGAGTTGGAAATGGTCTCGATTCCTTGCATCTCATTCTGCGCGCATTCGGTATCGGTCCCGGGGATGAGGTAATCGTACCGGCCAATACCTATATAGCCACTTGGTTGGCAGTGTCGTACGTAGGAGCGACGCCGGTACCCGTCGAACCGGATGTGCGGACATGTAATATCGATCCGGGTGTGATCGAATCGGCAATTACTCCATTCACAAAAGCGATCGTGGCTGTACATTTATATGGTCAGCCAGCTGACATGGACGAAATCAGGTCGATCGCGAATCGAAGTCGACTGAAGCTTATCGAGGACGCCGCGCAGGCTCATGGCGCTCGTTACAAGGGCAGGCGCGTGGGAGGGCTGGCGGATGCGGCGGGATTCAGCTTTTATCCAGGCAAAAATCTCGGTGCGTTTGGTGATGGTGGCGCAGTTGTAACTAATGATCCGGATCTGGCGGAGCGGATCAGAGTGTTGCGTAATTATGGCTCAAAAATAAAGTACCAAAACGACGTAGTTGGATATAATTCGCGCTTGGACGAAATGCAGGCGGCGATACTCCGGGTGAAGCTGAACGTATTGGATGATTGGAATGCGCGACGCCAAGCTATAGCGGCTGCCTATTTGGAGGGTCTGTCTGAGATTCCTAACATCATTCTTCCGATCGTACCAGTATGGGCAGAACCGGTGTGGCATTTATTCGTGATTCAACATATCAATCGGCAGGCGGTAATGGACTATCTTAGCCAGTCAGAAGTGGACACGCTAATACATTATCCTGTGCCACCGCATCTGTCGGGTGCCTATAGCTCCGCGTTTCGACAGCATCACGGCAGACTACATGTTACGGAGAAGCTGGCAGAAACCGTGCTTAGTCTGCCTATAGGGCCGCATCTAAACAGCGAGGGTGTCAAGCGAATAGTAACTAAATTGCAAGAATATGAAGGGTAGATTTCCCGATTTCGTTATCGCAGGGCCTGGTAAATCCGGTAGCTCTTCGCTTCACAATTACTTGTGCCAGCACAAAGACGTTTTTATGTGTCCATCTAAAGAGCCGAATTACTTTGCTTTCGAAGGTAGACGCCCGGTATATGGTGGTCCGAGTGATGGGGTGATCTTTAACAGTACAGTTGTATATGATCGTGACGCATACCGTCAGATGTTTGCTGGTAGTGACGGTTTCCGAGCTGTGGGCGAGTCCAGTCTATATGTCCACTTTCCGCAGAGTGCCGCAGTTATTGCCCGCTATGTGCCCACTATGAAGTTCATATTTATACTCAGAAACCCCGTTGAAAGAGCGTACTCTCTCTACGCGCATATGCTGAGAGATGGTTACGAAACTCTGTCTTTTGGGCAGGCGTTGCGGGCCGAGGATGAGCGTGTGAAAAATAATTGGAGCCCGCCTTATCGATATTTTCGTTCGGGTCTTGTTGCGGATTCTTTGGAAAAGTTTATTCAGTGCTTCCCTTCTAAGCAGATCTTCATTGGACGTTATGAGGACTTTCAGCGCGATAACTCTGCATTTCTGGCGTCGGTGTGCGAATTTCTGGAAATAGATTCTTCGTTTCGATTTTTCCCCGTTCGGTCTAATACGGGTGGGGTTCCGCGAAATAGGGTTATACACGATATCTTTTACAGACTTGCAGGAAGAGAAAACGTCATAAAGGCAGTACTTAAACCGCTTCTTAATGAGCCGCGCAGAGTATGGTTGCGTGAACAAGTGGACAAGGTTATTCGTGTGAATCTCAAAAAGCCATCAATAGCAGTTGAAGATTACAACATGTTGGTTGATCGCTATGCGGACGATGTGAAAAAAACCGCTTTGTTAACAGGATTCGACTTGTCGGTTTGGACAGAGAAAAAATCGCGATAAGCCGATGTTGAATAAAATAGGGAAAGGCTGGCTCTATACCGTATTGAGTGTATTGCTCAATATTGTTGCAGTCAAGATTATAGCGGTCGTGCTGGGCCCCCAGGGTACCGGCATTTTTTCTATTTTAGAGAAAGTTATAAAAGTCGCTGTATCCGTTGGTACGTTCGGGGGGCGTTCCCCGTTAACGCAGGGAATTGCCAGTATGGAAGCGGGTGACAATAAGCCATTCCTTTCGTCAGTAGCGACTATCTATCTGGCGGCCACCGGTATTGTTGCACTTATGATGATGGGTTTGGCTGATGTGATTTTACGCTACCTGTCCGTCAACGCGGTCGGTGATCACTTACTGATCATCTGGGCTGTGGCTGCAGTGGTGCTAGCCGTGTTATCAGAATTCTACGTCGGAATACTCAATGGCAACAGGCTTTTGGAGCAAGTGTTTGTTGCGCAAATGCTTAGAATGCTTTGCTTGGCCTTGTTGGCTTATCCTATTGCGCTGATCATATCAGACGGTCGACTTGAATATTATGCGTGGATCTTTGTGGTCGCCCAGTTTGTCAGCCTAATTTATGGAGTGCTGAAATGTCGTAGACATGGAATTGCGATTTGGCCTTTTTCCGTGGCACCCAAGATTTCCTGTCTACGACGCTTTGGTTCCTTTTCACTGTTAGTTCTGTTAGGGGCGTTTATTGGCCAAGGTGGTATTTTGTTGTCCAGGCTGATAGTCGTAGATTATCACGGAATCGAGGCTGCGGGCATGTTTGAAACAGCCTGGGCGATAAGCGCTGCTTATATAGGGCTTATACTCAATTCAATCGGTTTGTATTTTCTGCCCGCTGTTAGCGAAAAAATGGAAACCGAACAAAGAAACGCGGTGATCCGGCGCGTATTAGTACTTGCTACTGTAGTCGCTACGCTGGCCCTGTCGGTAATGATCGTGTTGAAGCCGATTCTTGTAAGTCTATTGTACAGTACGGCTTTCTTGGATTCGTTGGTCATGATCCAATGGATGCTCGTCGGAGAGCTCCTAAAAATAGTCGGATGGGTGTTCGGCGTAGCTCTGCTGGGAGTCCAACTTGGATTATGGTTTCTGATTATAAATTCCGTATTCATGATCGGATTCATCGGCTTATTATTCATTGGTATGGAGTTTTTTGATGACATGGTCGTGGTGGGTGTTGCGTATTTTATTTCTGGAGTTGGCTATTTGATACTTTCCTGCGTTGTAGCCCGAGCCAAGCTTAACTTCGATTTTGGCGCCAAGGACATTCGTCTTATCGTATTTGGGCTTATCGTTGTGTTGTTAATATCCTCGCTATTTTGGGGAGACTTACGCGTGGCATGGAATAAAGTGGTACCTGCTTCGGCAATAATTGTCATATGCCTGTCCTTCATGATTTGGAAGTGGGGGGAAGGTATTTTCTTCCGCGGCAGGGCGATTCCATAATGAAACTGCTGATTGTGCACAACCGTCTAGGTCTTGGAGGTATAGAGACGCAAATTCTCCAACTACTTCCAATCATGATTCGGTGTGGCGTAGAGGTCGATGTTTTGCTAATCCGCGGGATTGCAAACGAGAGTATCCGGAATCAATTCGATGAGTACTCTAATATCTTCTGTCTTAGGAAGTGGGAAGCACTTCCTTGCTTCCAGACAACTTCTGTCTCCGATCAATATGATGTGATCTATTGTACGGGCTGGCGCGCGCTATTGCATGGAGTTCGTCTTAAACAAAGGAACAATCTACGAGCTACGGTATCCTTTGGTGTTTACCACCCCAGAGAGTTCTGCATACCAAATAGTTCGCGGTATCATATGTTTCTTAAAAGACTTTTGCGTAGAATCCCCGCGGGTAATGCCGCATTCTTGTTAAGAGAATTCGCCGACGAACACGAAGCGGTGCTGGGAATTGACTACTCGTCCAGTCAAGTCCTGTCGCTAGGAATAGATTTGAAGCGTTACGATAACCTTGAGCGGAATGCATGCCGCAGGAGAATAGTCGGCGTCGCGAGAATTGTTAATTTTAAAACATATCTGTTTCATATGGCCGATGTGATTCGCGCCCTGGTTGATTCCGGCCATGACTACGAATTTCATCTTTATGGCTACGGTGATTTGGAGTCGGAGCTCAGGTCAAAAATTACAGGGCTGAATCTTCAAGATCGCTATTTTATCCACGGCCGGGTCGACTACTCGCAGTTACCTGCTATTTTTCAAGGCGCGTTTATGTCAATAGGAGAAGGCGCCAGTTTGGTTGAGGCCTCGGCGGCCGGCGTTCCCAGCCTGCTCGCAATCGAAAGTAATCAGGAAGCATCTACTTATGGATTTTTTCATGAGCAGAAAGATTTTAATTTAGGTTCGGTTGATCACGCAAAAAGTAAAACACCAATATTGTCTGATATATTGCGATTGGGCGGTTTGGCAGAAAATGAATACCAGGAAGCTTGTGAGCGTTCTAGGCAACGAGCGGGCTGCTTCTCCATTGATAAGGTGGCGAATGGATTTCTGGAATTTCTTTCTCGCGTGATGCCTCATGATACGGCGTTAACGAAAACGGAGTTGCTACTCGATGCGCTCGAGTCAGCCAAGTGGGCTTTGGTTGGCAGTACGGGATTCGAATCGGCTCCTCGTGTCCGATACATGAGAAAGCTCTAATGGGTGCGTCGGCAAACCTAAGCGGGTTTGGTATCGGTATAATTCTTTATCTGCTAACGATACCTTTCTCCGATGTATTTGCGATACACAAATGGCTTCCGCTTTATTTGGTGGTACTGCTTCCTTTGATTGCCACTTATATGGCGGCATTGCTCTTGAGCCCACAAATGGCAATTATAAAGCTGGTGCCGGAAGACGGACTTTTTCTGTTGTTTCTTACCGTATTATGCTTTTCCACAGTTATACATACGGAGTGGATTGACGATTACTCGCTTCCGCATATCTCGTCATATTTTGTGACTATCGCTTGTTACTATTTATTTTTTCGGTTAATAATCTCGGCAGCTAAAGTCCGAATCGCCAGCATGATTACCGCGCTGGCTATCGGAGTCGTGGCAGTGTCGATAGTTGGAATATATGAATTTATCGTTCGGAACGTAAGCTCCGACTGGGGAGTATTAGATTTGCCAGGAAGAGCTTCCGGACGTGAAGACTATGTTGCCGCATATCTTGGGGTTTTCCGTTCACGGTCATTTATGGCTGAATCCGGCTTGATGGCTTTGTATCTGGAGTTGATAGCGCCAATTGTCATTTTTTCATTGGCGGAAAGGCGAAAATGGGGCGTCGCGGCGGTGCTTTCTGTGCTGACGATGCTAGGGTTATTCGCTACGGTCAGCGTCGCCGCGCTGATAAGTCTTGGGTTCGGCCTATTGGTCGCCATTTTGGTGTTTGTCTATGTCAAGCCCGAGCGTATTAAATTTGTTCTTGCTGCCACATTGGTTTTTTTTCTGATTGGATTATGGGCCGCCGAAAATCAGGTGGTCGACGGTGGTGCGGTAAGTTCCGTGGCGAGCAAGGTTACTTTGAAAGGAGGTGATGCTTCGAGTAGAGATCGTCTCGAACGGTGGAGTAAAGCACTCAAGCAGAGCTATGATTCTCCCTTGATTGGTTATGGAGCTGGATCGTTTAAGGCAATGAAGTTTGAGATTGAGGGCGGGGTCGTTAGTTTTTGGTTGCAGGTTATGTTCGAAGGCGGGGCTGTAGCTTTGATGGCGTTGCTGTCAGGTTACACGCTTATATTTCGTAGGGCGCTTCTGCTGCCGTTTTCTCGAAAGTATGGCTATATAATATCTCTTTCCGCGGGTTTTGTTCATTATGCGGTGATATCTGATTATTGGAAGCCTTGGGTCTGGTTGGTGTTGGCGATGGTGGTATATGATTCCTCATTGGCTATCAATAGGTCCAGAGACCCCAGGTGAAAATTTGATGCGCTTACGGTTATTGGATAAAAAATGGCTTGATAGCATCTTTCCTACCGCTCGGGTATTGGTGGTCAGGCAGAGTCTGGAGAAGCTTGATTTTGGTCGCGTTAAGAAGGTGCTTGTGGTGGGTGCTGGTAAGGATCCGTACCGTAAATTATTTCCTTCTGCAGAGTGGTATCTGGCTATGGATATAGCCCCTGTTCCAGGTGTAACAAGCTGTATTGGTGAAGCGTGCTCTCTTCCCGTTCGAAATGGTAGTGTCGACTGTGTATTTGCTTCCGAGGTGTTTGAACATTTGTCAGAACCAGTGAAATTTGTTAAACAGGTTTATGCATCTCTTACGCTAGGCGGCGTAGTTGTATTGACAGTTCCATTCATGTTTCAACAGCATATGGATCCAGGAGACTACTGGCGTCCTACTAGAATGGCTCTCGAGGATTTATTCGTGCGGTTCTCAAATGTTCAAGTGATGAATCAGGGTACCCGTTTGCATGCGATGTCAGATCTCGTAACTACTGCATTCTCACCGTTCACGGTGTTGTATCCTTTGAGGATTTTTAACTGGTTGCTGATGTTGCCTGGAATGTGTGGGGTCGGGGGTCGTTCCACAGCCCCCTCGGGTTTTCTTGTGGTGGCAAAAAAGTAATATCGTCGATGTGTGGAATACTTGGTGCGATGTCAAAGGGCAATGAATGGAAAGGTATCGAAAAGGCATTAGATACTCTTAATCATAGAGGGCCGGATGATCAAGGGATTTGGCGTGACAATCAGTCGAATATTGTGCTAGCACATGCGCGCTTGTCCATACAGGACCTTTCTTCCCATGGCCACCAGCCAATGGTGTCGAATTCAGGTCGCTACGTCATTGTTTTCAACGGAGAGGTATATAACTTCCGGCAGCTGCGCTCTGAGCTAGTTAGCAAAGGATTAAGATTCGACGGATCTTCAGATACGGAGGTATTGCTTGAGGCGATTGAGGCGTGGGGTCTTCAGGGCGCCCTGTCGCGATCTGTGGGAATGTTCGCTTTCGGCCTATGGGACAGACAAGAGCGGACTCTGACGCTTGCGCGGGATCGAATCGGTGAGAAACCGCTATATTATGGTTGGATAGGGCGGACGTTGCTATTTGCTTCGGAGTTGAAAGCGATGCGCGGCCATCCGGAGTGGGAGGAGCGTTTGGATCGGGGGGCGTTGGCCTTGTATTTGCAACACGGCTACGTCCCGACGCCTTATTCGATATACAGGGGGGTTTATAAACTCACGCCAGGCACATCGTTGAGTTTTCCGCTGAGTATGCGGTGTCCGGATTTGCCAGCGCCTGTTTCGTTCTGGGACCTCAGGCAAGTTGCGGAAGCAGGCTGTGTTAACGAGTGGACTTTTACCGATAATGAGGCTGTAAGCGCGCTTGACGATTTGTTGAGAACTACTATCCGGGAGAAGATGATTTCTGACGTGCCACTGGGAGCCTTTTTGTCCGGAGGCATTGATTCTACGACGGTGACCGCTGTTATGCAGGCGGAAAGTAACCGGCCGGTCAGGACTTTCTCAATCGGTTTTCATGAAGCGGCATACAACGAAGCTGAAACTGCGAAGTCGATTGCTGGATACCTTGGTACAGAACATACTGAGTTGTATGTGGCAGCAGAGCAGGTAATGGACGTGATTCCGAGATTGCCGTTTCTCTATGATGAACCGTTCGCCGATTCGTCACAGTTGCCCACGTTCTTGATTTCGCAAATGACTCGGAAGCATGTCACGGTAGCGCTAACCGGAGATGGGGGAGACGAGTTGTTCGGCGGTTATAATCGCTATATCTGGGCGCAGTCGATCTGGAGCCGCATTGGGGGCCTGCCAATGCCGTTGCGGCGAGCGGCCAAACAATTTCTTCAAAGCGTTCCACCACAAAAATGGGATAAGGTGTTTATGATGCTAGGGAGTATTGTGCCCCAGCGAAAAATGCCGCGCACTCCAGGCGATAAACTGCATAAGCTGGCCGATGTTTTGGCTGCTGGATCCCCTGAGGAAATGTATTTGAGGCTGGTCTCTCACTGGCACGAAGAAAATCCCGTGCTCTCAGGTGATATGCTTTCAACAGTGTTGACGGATACTGCCCGTTGGGCGAACTTACCCCATCTCGTACAACGCATGCAGTATCTCGATATGATGAGTTACCTTCCTGACGATATACTCACAAAGGTGGACCGCGCGGCGATGGGTGTTAGCTTGGAAACGCGGGTGCCCTTTTTGGATCATCGCATCGTGGAATTCGCCTGGCGAGTGCCCCCCGAAATGAAAATCAGGGATGGAAAAGGAAAATGGCTGTTGCGTCAGGTGCTCGACAAGTATGTGCCTAGCCGGCTCGTGGAACGCCCCAAAATGGGGTTTGCAATTCCCCTGGACAATTGGTTACGCGGTCCTTTAAAAGATTGGGCGGAGAATCTACTCGAGGAGAAACGGTTGAGGGATGATGGCTATCTGAATGCTCAGCAGATTCGTAGGAAATGGCGGGAACATGTTACGGGAAAAAGAAACTGGGCCTCTGCGCTTTGGAATATTCTAGTGTTTCAGGCTTGGCTTGATGCCCATCATCCATGAACTTTCGTGAGCAACCAAAAAAGGCTAGAGTTTGGAGGCTAATCATCTGTCCGGGAAGACTATCATCTACGTGGTGACGGAAGACTGGTATTTCTGTTCGCATAGGTTGCCAATTGCACGCGCAGCCCGTGATGCTGGGATGAAGGTGGTCGTGGCCACGCATGTCACTATGCATAGGGAACGCATCGTTAACGAAGGATTTCGTCTAATACCCCTGAAAATGCGACGCCGCAACAATAACCCGTTACGTGAATTGGCTGCGATTGTTGAAATCTTTTCGATATATCGGAGGGAGCGACCGGATCTGGTTCATCATGTGGCCCTCAAGCCGGTGCTGTATGGTTCAATCGCTGCACGGATGGTTTGTGGTCCTGCTGTGGTCAATGCCCTGGCGGGAATGGGATACGTCTTTTCCTCCAATAGCAAACAGGCGAGATTGATCAGCTTCTTCGTACGCAGGGCATTTCGCTTATTGTTCAACTCTCCACGCACGCACATTTTATTGCAGAACCCAGACGATCGACGCCTGCTGATCGACAGCGGAGCGGTATTGCCGGAGCGTACCGAAGTCATCAGCGGATCTGGAGTCGATACACGGCGTTTTTGTCCTTTGCCGGAGCCGGAGTCCGGGCCGACGGTAGTTACATTGGTGGCACGGATGATCCGTGCCAAAGGAATAGTCGAATTCGTCGAAGCGGCACGTATCCTGAAACAAGATGGCTTGTCACTAAACGCAGTGTTGGTGGGAACGCCGGATCCGGCCAATCCTACGTCCATTGAGGAATCACGCTTAGAATCTTGGGACTCCGAAGGTTGGGTACAATGGAAAGGTCACGACGGTGATATCCCACGAGTATGGGCTCAGTCGCATATCGCAGTGCTACCGTCGTTTTATGGCGAGGGCGTCCCAAAATCGTTGATCGAAGCGGCCGCCTGCGGTAGGCCCATTGTGACGACCGATACACCGGGTTGCCGGGAAATCGTACTCGATGGGGTGAATGGTATCTTGGTGCCAACCAGGGATGCGCAATCACTGGCTGAGGCAATTCGAAAATTGGTGTCCGATCCGGTTCTGCGCAGGCAAATGGGTAGGAACGGACGCAAATTAGTCGAGGACCGATTCTCTGAAACCGTTGTGGTATCCAAGACCCTTGAAATGTATCGGTCTTTGTTGGGTGAGTGCTAGAGGTTATGCGGACGAAAAGTGCGAGCAGGATGTCATGCGCGATGGTGACTGGAGCTTCAGGGTTTGTCGGGCAAGTATTATGCAGACGCCTACAGGAAATCGGCGTTCGAGTTCGGGCGTTGACGCGCGATGTCAGCGAAGGAATTTGGGACGAGAGAGTAACCGGCGACCTGAGAGGTATTTTGCCGTGCGGAGCGATGCGTTGTGTCGACACAGTGTTCCATCTGGCCGGAAAGTCGCATGCCATAAGCGAAAATCGACAAGATGCGGCTGAGTATTTCGCCATTAACACCGATGGCACAGAAAGACTGTTGAACGCCGCAGCTACCGAAGGCGTAGATCGATTCATTTTTTTCAGTAGTGTAAAGGCAATGGGGGAAGGCGGGGATGCTTGTCTCGACGAGAGCTTTGAAGGGGTGCCGACGACCCCTTATGGCCGAAGCAAATTAGCCGCGGAGCAGCTGGTTTTTAGCGACCGACTGATACCGCACTCGACAGTCTTGCGTCTTGCTATGGTGTACGGTTCGACCAGTAAAGGTAATCTTCCACGTATGATTGAGGCTGTTGCGCGGGGGCATTTTCCACCATTGGCCGAGTCCGGCAATCGTCGTTCCATGGTGCATGTCGAGGATGTGGTTCAGGCGGCTTTGCTGGCTGCGGAAAACCCCCATGCCGCAGATCAAACCTATATTGTCACTGACGACCATCCGTACTCTACAAGGCAGATCTATGAATGGATTTGTGAGGCACTGAATCGACCGATTTCGAATGTTAACGTTCCGACCTCGGTTCTGAAGCTATTGGCGAAAGCGGGTGATGTTATGGGGCGGCTACAGGGACGGCGCTTTTTGTTTGACTCAGCCGCGCTCGATAAACTCATTGGATCGGCCTGGTATTCTTCGGCTAAATTGCAAAGAGATTTGGAGTTCAAGCCGCAATATGGTTTGCGAGAAAGTCTACCGAAGATAATCGCCGCTCTCGGGTTGAAATAATTAGAATCTCATTCGAGGCGGGCTAATAGTTTATGAATGATACAAGATCTGCTGCTGGAGTGGCGTTTTCAGGATATCCTGCGAAAAGACTGGTCGATATTGTACTCGCAAGCATACTGATAATAGCGACTTTCGTTCCAGGCCTCCTTATCGCCCTGGTGATAAGGCTGACTTCAAAAGGTCCGGTGTTGTATTGGTCAAAAAGAGTGGGAAAACGTAATAAATACTTTAGTATGGCAAAGTACCGTACTATGCGGACCGACACTCCGGTCATTGCCACGCACTTGATGGATGATCCGGAAAGATATCTGACCAAGGTAGGAAGATTTCTGCGTAGGACGAGTCTTGATGAGTTGCCTCAGCTCTGGAATATCATTAAAGGCGATATGAGCCTTGTAGGACCTCGCCCTGCATTATTCAATCAGGATGATTTGATAGTCCTGCGTACCGAGTCCGGAGTCGATAGTCTGTTGCCAGGTTTGACCGGTTGGGCGCAGATAAATGGGCGCGATGAACTGCCCGTACTGGAAAAAGTCCGTCTAGATGTCGAATATTTGGGGCGCCAGTCGTTGATGTTTGATATAAAAATCCTATTTATAACCGTGAGCCGGGTAATCCGCCGCCGTGGCGTCTCCCATTAGCTAAAAGTTTTATACTGAATTAGTATACTTCAGAGTCTGACTATTACCTTTAAAATAAGATGGTTTTGGGTGGTAGGTTTTAGTCGTTGCAAGGGATCGGATTTGAGTGGATTTGGCGTCGTTTTTTCGGGCAGAGTAAGATAAGTGGGATGAGAAACAGATTTTTAAATAATAGGACTTTGGCCATCACCCACGATTTAGCGATGATTCCTGTGGCTTGGTTCGGCGCTTATTGGTTACGTTACAATTTAGGCGCGATCCCGTCCGAGCAGTTTTTTACGGCAATCCATAGTTTGGTAGTATTGGTTAGCGTACAGGCGATTGCCTTTCACTATTATGGCCTGTACCGGGGTGTTTGGCGGTTTGCGTCCATTCCCGATCTGATCCGCATTGGTAAAGCGGTGCTTGTCGGTATGGCATTTTCCGCGGTTATAGTGTTTCTGTTAACCCGTATGGACGGCGTGCCCCGGTCGATTTTTCCCCTCTATGGAATATTATTGATCTCACTGTTAGGTGCGTCGCGTTTGGCGGTTCGTTGGTCGAAAGACCGGCATATTTATCGCGGTGAAGGTTGCCGGGTATTGGTGGTAGGCGCCGGAAAAGCTGGAGAGATGCTAGTAAGAGATCTGCTGCGTAGCCGAGACGAAATCTATAACCCCGTTGGTTTTGTCGACGATAGCTTATATAAGCATGGTCGTGAAATCCACGGGGTGAGGGTGTTAGGGCCATGCGACGAGATAATTGATTTCGCCGAACACTTATCCTTGGATCTGATCGTACTGGCGCTACCTTCGGCCAGTTCCCGTCAAATGCGTCGGTTGGTAGGCTTGTGTGAACGCACTGGCGTTCCGTTTCGTACGTTGCCGCCGATGGATCGACTGATGTCTGGCGAGGTCACGCTCAATCAGCTGCGTGAGGTGTCTATTGACGATCTACTCGGGCGCGAGCCAGTGGCGCTTGATTGGCGCGCCATAGAACTGGAAGTCAAGGACAAGAAGGTTTTGGTCACCGGTGCGGGGGGTTCTATCGGATCAGAGCTATGTCGCCAAATCGCGACGCTTCGGCCTGCTTATTTGATTTTGTTGGACAACTGTGAATTTAATCTCTACTCCATTGAGATGGAACTCGTTAGGAGTTTTCCGAAATTACACATTCGTCGATCGTTGAATGACGTGACCGACCGTGCGGCGGTTGAACAGTTGATCCGCGATGGTCAGCCTGAGGTGATCTTCCACGCGGCAGCGTACAAGCACGTACCTATGCTGGAAAACCAAATACGCGAAGCGGTAAGGAATAATGTACTTGGTACTCGTATCGTCGCGGAATTGGCTGATCGGTATGGCTGTGAGTCCTTTGTGATGATTTCGACCGACAAAGCGGTGAATCCCGCTAATGTGATGGGCTCTAGTAAACGGGCGGCTGAAATCTTCTGTCAGAATCTGGATAGACGCTCTCGTACCTGTTTCGTCACCGTGCGTTTCGGTAACGTTCTGGGTTCAGCTGGCAGTGTTGTCCCTCTCTTTAAGCAACAGATTGCCGAGGGCGGCCCGGTCACCGTGACCCACCGGGAAATCACCCGCTTTTTCATGACCATACCGGAAGCCTGCCAACTGATCCTGCAGGCCAGTGTGATGGGTTCCGGTGGCGAAATCTTCGTCCTGGATATGGGGGAACCGATCAAAATCGCCTATCTGGCGGAGCAGATGATTCGCTTATCCGGTAAAGTCCCCGGCGAAGACCTCGATATCGTATATACTGGCTTGCGTCCCGGTGAAAAGCTTTTCGAAGAGCTCTTTCATGAGAAGGAGGCCCTTCAAAGCACGGTGCACGACAAGATTCTGCTCGCCTCCCATCGGGAATGCGACTGGCATCGGTTGACGGAAATCTTGAATGGCATGGTTACTGCTTGCGATAATTGCGATGAAGCACAATTGCACACGCTGCTGCGCGAAATGGTGCCGGAATGGGGCAGTATCGGCGAGGAAGGAGGCCGCCAGCCCGTAGCGTTTTCCGGGGCGGATACCTCATCCGTTAATGCCGATACACCGGTGCTGCACTAGGATATAGCCGAATTATAAGGAACCCGAAACCATGGCCAGCAAGAAAGTCCAAATCAAGAAGGCGGTTTTCCCGGTCGCCGGGCTCGGTACCCGCTTCCTGCCCGCCACCAAGGCGAATCCCAAGGAAATGCTCACAATCGTCGACAAGCCGCTGATCCAGTACGCGGCCGAGGAGGCCATTGCCGCCGGCGTCGAGGAGCTGATTTTTGTCACCAGCAGCAGTAAACGGGCGATCGAAGACCATTTCGATAAAAACTTCGAGATGGAAATCGAACTCGAACGCAAAGGCAAGACGCATCTGCTTGAAGTTCTTAGAAATGTCGTCCCGAAAGGGGTCTCCTGCGTCTATGTCCGCCAACCGGAGGCGCTGGGACTCGGGCACGCGGTGCTGTGCGCCCGCCCGGTAGTGGGCGACGAACCCTTCGCGGTTATTCTGGCGGACGATCTGATCGACGGCGGCGATACCCCCTGTATGGCGCAGATGGCTTCGGCGTTTGCCTATAATCGGTGCAGCCTGCTGGGCGTTGAGCAGGTGCCGCGCGAGGAAACCGAAAAATACGGTATCGTACAGTCCGACGAGATCACCACCGGCCTCAGTCGGGTCAGCAGTATTGTGGAAAAACCCAAGCCGGCCGATGCGCCGACCACGCTGGCGGTAGTGGGCCGGTATATCCTCACCCCGCGAATTTTCGATCTGCTTGAGAACGTCCCCAAAGGGGCCGGCGGCGAGGTCCAGTTGACCGACGCGATCGCAGCTCTGCTGAAAGAGGAACAGGTTCTGGCCTATGAATTTACCGGGCAACGTTACGATTGCGGCAGCAAGCTGGGTTATCTGCGCGCGACGGTGGAGTACGCCTTGCAGCATCCCGAGCTGAGCCAGGATTTTCTCGACTATCTGCACCAGCGCTTCGGTAAAAACGGCGACAAGATCGCCCAGTTGGTAAAGCAGACCGGTTAGCGGTCCGCCTTGATCGCTCGGTCCGGCGCAGGCTTCCGGTTCCCGCCCGCGTATACGTCGAGTGTAATTTTGTTGTAAAGTCCCTTCTCTGCGACGCCGTCGCGGCGCCCGCGGTGGGCGGCGCGGTGACCACGTGTGGATTTTCTCGCAAATAAAATCGGGAGCGCCCTTGCGACTCCCCGCAACCGTCTATCGCCGAGCCCATGCCGCCGAACTTCCCGGTTTTTCGGGTACTATTGTTGTCCACGGTTTTGGCCTTCGCCGGTTCGGCCGCTGCGCAGCCCAGCAGCTCCGGGCAAACGGGCCTCATCAATATGCCGGACGCGCGCCTGGAAGCGGACGGGACGCTGCGTCTAGGCGCCGGCTGGTCCGATACCTATTTGCCTATATGGAGCAGCGTCAGCCTGTTTCCACGCCTGGAACTGTCGGCGCGCTACACGGTGATCCGTGGGCTGTCGAGCGGCCTGGGGCGGGGGTTTGGTGACTTCAAAGACAAGGCCTTCGACGCCAAAGCCCTCGTCTGGCGCGAAGGGGACTGGTGGCCCAGCCTGGCGCTGGGCGCACAGGATTTCACCGGCACCGGTGTGTTCAAAGCCCATTACGGCGCCCTGTCGAAGCGGCTCGGAAACAGCGATTATACCCTGGGTTACGGCTCGGACCGGATCGACGGCTGGTTTGGGGGCGTGCGCCACCGGCTCCCCTGGAACCGGCATTTTTCGCTGGTGGTTGAGTACGATGCCTATGATTATCGTACCGACCCCGGGGCCGCTGCGTCCGGTGCGGCGCGCCGCGACGGCGGTCTGAACTACGCACTGGAATATCGCAACAACTGGTTCGGGGTCCAGCTTTCGGCGCAGGACGACAGCCTGGGCGCCAACGCCTTTGTGTCGGTGCCACTGATGAAGCCGGAGTTTGTGCCAAAGCTCGACGAACCCGACCCGTACCCGCTCAGCCGCCCCCAGGCCGATATGGGGCAGTGGCTTGCCAGTACCGATTCCGCGGCACGACTGGCGCGGGCCCTGTACCGGAGTGATTACAAGAATATTCACCTGGCCTTTGACGGCCATACGCTGCATGCCCAGCTGACCAATTCGCGCATCAGCGCGACCGGCCGGGCGGTGGGGCGCGCGGCGCGTATTCTTCTGTCCCTTGGACCGGCCGACGTGCGCGCGCTGCGCATTACCTACACAGACCGGGACCTGGCTATCCTTACCTACAGTTTCACCGACACCCACAAGTTGCGGCGCTACTTCGCCGGACTAATTTCACGCCGGCAGCTCGACAGGTATCTGCAGATCAGCTACGCCGACCCGTTGGCGGACAAGGCGTTGGCGCGACACCAGGTGGAGATACCAATGGTTGAAGATGCCAGGCTGCTCAATCGCGAGGTTCAGCGTAGCGACGAAGGCCATGTGCTCAGCTACCGGTTCGAGGATACCGATCTCAGTGGTTTTGAGCTTGTGCCGTTTAATCTGGGCGTGTTTTTCAACGATCCAAATGGGGCGGCGCGCTTCAATCTGTTTGCCCGAGCGAATTATCGCAAGCAGATTGGACGCGGCCGCTTTTTCGAAACCAGTGCGGAGTTGACGCTCTACGAGAACGTCAGCAAGGTCGAACAGGCCTCCAACAGCACCCTGGCGCATGTGCGTTCCGATATCGCGCTGTACCTCCAGGAGGGTCGCTTCAAGCTTCCACGTTTGCTGATCAATCAATATTTCCAGCCGCGACAACGGGTCTATACGCGGTTGTCGGCGGGACTGTATGAATTGATGTTCGCCGGCGTCGGCGGACAAGCGCTCTATCTTCCCGCGAAAGGGAACTGGGCGGCGGACCTTTCGGTGGATCGGCTACGTCAGCGCTCTCCCGATGGGGTCTTCGAGTTCCGTGACTACGACACACTCACCTTGCTGGGCGCCTTCCATTACCGCCTGCCGGCATGGGGCGTGACCGCCACCGTTCGCGCCGGTCGCTTCCTGGCGCGCGACACCGGGGTGCGGTTCGAGTTGAAGCGGCGTTTCCGTTCCGGCATCACGTTTGGCGCCTGGTACACGCGTACCGATGGCAACGACATCACCTCGCCGGGTAGTCCCGGCGATCCCTATTTCGATAAAGGCATTTTTCTCTCCATCCCCTTGGGGTCGATGCTGACCCGGGATACGCGGGCGCGTAGCGAGTTGGCGCTGGCACCCTGGACCCGCGACGTCGGACAAATGGTGGTTTCCCCCGCTGATCTGTACACTACCCTTGAGCGCAGCCTCGGGCTGGATAACCCCTATCGAAGTGTCGGCAGCCATTTGGGACAATAGCCCGGGCCGCTGAGTACCAACCGACCCGGTAACCGTACAGACTACCAGCATGAACTTTAAGCACAGACTCCATTCCGCCTTCTCCTGCCTTGTCGCGGCGGCTTTGGTCTGTATTTCGTCCGCGGCACCGGCGCAGACACCGACTCCCGAGCAAATGCAGCGGTTCAAGAGTCTGCCGGCCGAGCAGCAGAACCGGTTGCTGGAAGCCTGGGGAGCGGGGAATGGAAGTTCAAACGACCTGCCGCCCGAGCAGCCGAGGTTGGTTGCACCGTTGCCGTCGTCTGAGACGGCCACCCTTTCGCAGCCCGCGCAGATGGGTCCGATACCGGTGCAGGAGCGGGACGAAAATGCGCCCTTGCAGCCCTTCGGCTACGACCTGTTCGCGGGCGTTCCGACGACCTTTGCGCCGGCTACCGATATTCCGGTGGATCCGGATTACGTCATCGGCCCCGGCGATACGGTGAACATCCAGCTATTCGGCAAGGAACCGGCTCAATACAGCCTTACGGTGTCGCGCGACGGTCAACTGCATTTCCCCAAACTCGGTCCGCTGAGCGTGGCCGGTCTCAGCTTCGCCGAGATGCAGGCGATGCTCAACAATCACATCAAGCGGCAGCTATTGGGCGAGCAGGCGGTGATCAGCCTTGGCGCCCTGCGCTCCATCCGTGTGTTCGTGCTCGGGGAGGCCAATCGACCGGGTTCCTATACCGTCAGTGCGCTCTCCACGTTGACCAACGCGCTGTTTGTCAGCGGCGGCGTCAAACCGATCGGATCGCTGCGCGACATTCAACTCAAACGCAGTGGCAGGATTGTCGCCCATCTCGATCTCTACGATCTTTTGCTGCACGGAGACACCAGCGGCGACCGGCGGTTGCAGCCCGGTGACGTGATTTTCATCCCCCCGGTGGGCGTGCGGGTGGGCGTGGCCGGAGAAGTCAAACGGCCGGCTATTTACGAGCTGAAACACGAACGCAGTATCGGGCAGTTGCTGCAGCTGAGCGGGGGGCTGCTGCCGACCGCGTATCCGGCGGCCTCACAGATCGAGCGTATCAACAAGCGAGGTGAGCGCACGCTGGTGGACGTGGACCTCAGTCAGGGCAGGCATGCGCGGACCGACGTCCGCTCCGGCGATACTCTAAGGATTTATTCGGTTCTGGAGAAAATGCAGGACATCGTACTGTTGTCGGGACATGTCCAGCGGCCCGGCGGTTATCAGTGGCGCGCCGGCATGCGGGTCGCCGATCTGATCCCTTCGCTCGAGCATACCCTGTTGCCCAGAGCGGACCTGAACTACGCACTGATCCGGCGGGAAATGCCGCCCGATCGGCACATTGCCGCGCTGGCCGTCCGGCTCGGCGAGGCGGTCGAGAACCCGTCATCGGCTGAAAATATCGAACTGCAGGCGCGCGACGAACTCATGGTGTTCGACACGTCGGTTGATCGCGACGTGATCGTAGGCCAACTGGTGGATACGCTGAAACAACAGGCGAGTTTCCAACAACCCGCTCGGGTCGTATCGGTCGGGGGCCTGGTGCGTGATCCCGGCGATTATCCATTGGTGCCCTCGATGCGTGTCAGCGATCTGATCCGTGCCGGTGGCGGTCTTGCCGAGGCGGCCTATGCGCTCGGCGCCGAGCTGACCCGTTACGAGATTGTCGACGGCAGTTACCGCGAAGTGGCTCACGTTAAAGTGGACCTCAAAACCATCCTCGCCGGTGGCCGGGACGCCGATCTACAGCTTAATCCCCATGACAATCTGCATATCCAGCGACTCCCGGAATGGGCAAGTGCTGTCAGCGTGGAAATCCGCGGCGAGGTCAGGTTCCCGGGCGTTTATCCGATCTCCCGGGGCGAACAGCTCAGTAGTCTGCTGCAACGCGCCGGCGGCCTAACCGATATGGCTTTTCCGCGCGGTGCGCTATTCCTGCGCAAGGAACTGCAGGAGCGCGAAAGAAAACGCCTCGATGAAATGCGCCGCAGGCTTGAAGCGGATCTGGCCTCGTTGTCCCTCAAGCTGGCCCAGGAAGACAGCAGCAAAGGGGGCTCACTGGAGATTGTGCGCCAGCTCGGCGACCAGCTGCGCGGCGTCGAACCGACCGGCCGCCTGGTGATCGATCTGCCCGAATTGCTGGAGGATACGCGCGACGGGCGGCGGAGCGACTACGATGTCACGCTCGCCGACGGCGACAAACTGTATATTCCGGCGATCACCCAGGAAGTGACGGTGACCGGTGAAGTGTTCTATCCTACCTCTCATCTGTACACCCGCGGTTTCGACCGCGATCGATATATCAACATGAGCGGTGGCGCGACCAGTAAAGCGGATACCCACCGGATCTACGTAATTCGCGCCGATGGGAGTGTCGATGCCGCGAAGCACTGGTTTGATCCCGACGGTGCCGAGATCCTGCCGGGCGACACCATTGTCGTACCGCTGGACGTGGATCGGGTGCGGCCGATCAACCTGTGGACCAACGTGAGTCAGATTATTTATCAGTTGGCGATCACCGCTGCCAGCGCCCACGCTGTAGGGGTCTTTTGATGTATGCCCGCCGCGATCCGGGCGGAAAGATGCCGCCACGCCTGGAGGCCGAGGCAACGCGCCAGGTCGGCGAGGTGGTGTTTGGTCGCGTCTCCGATGGACGCGCCGAAGACGAGATCAGTCTTGCCGATACCTGGCAGGTATTAAGCCGTCATCGACGATTAATTCTGGGTCTGACCCTGCTGGCCGCACTGATCTCGTCCGCCGCCGCGCTGTTGATGACCCCGCTCTATCGCGCCGAAGTGCTGGTGTCGCCGGTCACGGATCTGGACGATGCCCCGCGCGATTCCTTGCCGCTGGGCGATTTCGGCAATCTCGCCGCCCTGGCGGGGATCAAATTTAACCAAAAAGACCGCCGCGAGGAATCGATAGCGACGCTGCGATCGCGTCAATTCACCGAACAGTTCATTCGCGAGAACAAACTGCTGCCGGTGCTGTTCGCGAATCTTTGGGACAGTGATGCGGGGCATTGGAAGACAGGGGTGCCGGAGAAGGAGGTGCCCACGCTGTGGGACGCGTATGAAAAATTCGACGAAGACGTGCGCTATATTCGAAGGGATCGCGGCACCGGACTGGTCACCTTGTCGGTGGAGTGGAGCGACCCCGAACTCGCTGCGCGATGGGCCAATGCCATGGTTGCGGATGTCAACGCCGAACTTCGGCAGCAGGCCGTGGAAACGTCCAACGGCGCCATCGCGTATTTACAGGAACAGTTGGC
This sequence comes from Thiogranum sp., assembly GCA_030148775.1. Taxonomy (GTDB): domain Bacteria; phylum Pseudomonadota; class Gammaproteobacteria; order DSM-19610; family DSM-19610; genus Thiogranum. The sequence continues at coordinate 50,985 of JASBST010000015.1, read as the reverse complement.
GCGTACCTCGGTCGTTGAACTGCAGCAGGTGTTGCACCGCCTGATAGAATCGGAAATGAAAAAAATCATTCTCGCCAACATCCATCAGGATTACGCCTTCAAAGTCATCGACAAGGCCGTGGCGCCGAAGGATCCGTTCAGACCGAATATTCTCTCGATGGTGATCCTGGGTACACTGGCTGGTTTGTTCATCGGTATTCTGACGGCGCTGCTGCTCAATGCGACGCGTCGCCCCGTCGGTCAGGCAGCGGCCGCGTGTACGACGGCCCGTGGCTAGGGATGCTGCGGTGTAGAGCCGCCTCCACCGCTGCCGCCACCTCCGCCGGCCAGCGCCGCCAGCAGGCCGGCTACCAGTGCGCCGATACCGATAGCCACGCCATAGCCGCGACCACTGTCCTTTTCCGCTTTTTGTTCCGGCGGCGGTGTCGGGGTTTGTGCCTGTTTCGGCGCGGGCGCCGGTTCCGGCTGACGGGCAGGGGTGTCCGGTTTCGGGATTTCCACTTCCACCGGCGCGCTGTCGATTTCGATCTGGATGGCGTCCTGGGCGAACAACGGCGGGTTCAGGAGCAGAAACCAGGCCAGAAACTGAATGACGGGATTTTTTCTCACTATTTCAGCCTCTAAATCCGGGCGGTGCGACAGGTAACTGCTTGCTCGGGCTCTAGAATCCGGGCTGGAGAGGTTCAAGTCAAGCTTTTTCGCCGCCGCACCGGTCCGGTCTCGGCTATCAGCCAAATCTGACATGAATTTTGATGATTCTTCCTAAGGTTGCGATAATTTGCTAGAGAGGAATGTAGTAAGCTGTCGCTATCGCCGCCGAGGCGACGTATGCTTGGTCTGCAGCTGGTTATATCGGGACCCATAATCCACTATGCTCGACGTTTACAGAAGTTTTTACGGATTCAGCGGCGAACCGTTCCGGTTGGGCCCGGATTATCGTTTTTCTCTTCACCATACCAGTTACGCCAGTGCCAAGGCCTATCTGGACTATGCCATTTATCAGGGCGAGGGCTTCATCGCCATCAGTGGCGGTCCGGGCACTGGCAAAACGACCTTGATCAGCGAAATCCTCGCCACGCTGGACCGCAGCCAAGTGCAGGTGGCCACCCTCACCAGCACCCAATTGGAATCACGCGATCTGCTGCACATGGTCGCCAACGCGTTCGGGATTCAGGCCGAGCGGCTGGACAAAGCCGCACTGGTGCTGGAGATCGAGGCTTTTCTGGTCAAGAAACTCCGCGGTGGTCAGCGTGCCATGCTCATCGTCGACGAAGCCCAGGGGCTTTCGGCCGGCGCCTTGGAAGAATTGCGCCTGTTGGCCAATCTCCAGTACCAGTATCAGCTGTTGTTGCAGATCTGTCTGGTCGGGCAGGAGAAACTGCTCGAGCTGATCCATTCTCCTGGCATGGAACACTTGCAGCAGCGGCTCGTGGCGGCCACCACGCTGGAACCGCTGGGCCTGGACGAGACAATCGACTATATCGAGCACCGTCTCGGCAAAGTGGGGTGGCAGGGCGACCCCTCGATCGACGAGGAGGCGCTGATACTCATTTACCGTTACAGCGCGGGCACGCCGCGACGGATCAACCTGATAGCCAACCGGCTGTTCCTCTATGGCGGCATGGAGCGCAAGCATCAATTGACCGGCGCCGACGCCCGGGCCGTGATCGACGGATTGGTCGAAGAGCACCTCCTGGCTCCGCAGCCGTTGATCGACGAGCAGGTGTTGTCGGCACAGCAGGTGTTGTCGGCGCAGTCCGGGGATCGGACTCACAAACCCCGCGTGCTGCCCCGTCCCGGCAGCATTGTAGAACCGGCGGCAAAGACAAAGGAGGTGGCGCAGACCGAAGCCGTGGCTCAGACCGAAGCGGAGGCAAAAGCCGGGGCGGTACCCAAAGCGGTGGAGGCGTCGACGGCGGCGGCGCAATCCGTGCAACAGCGGGCGGCCGCGGGTCAGCGTGGCGGATCGCGGCTGTCACCTGGAATTCATCTGGACAGCGGCAACATGCCGGGCAGTCGCGCACGCGTGGCGCAGCCCGGGGGTGACAGCACAGCCGCAGCCGCTGTTCGCGCTCGCGGGCGCAGAAAACCGCCGGGCACCGCGCAACGTTATCCTCCGCCTCCCGTGGATCCCGACGCGCTGATCCGGCCGCACAGATCCGCGCAGACGAACCCTGCTGAGACAAAGTCCGCCCGTAAAGGCTACTTGGTGATGGCGGTTTTTGTGCTGGCCGCCATCGCCGCGTATTTCGTCGGGAGCGGCCCGCAACAACAACAGGCCGCGCCGGATCGCAGCAGCGTACCGCAGGATCGGCCCGGGTCACCTCAGCCGTCGACGTCGCCCGCGGATCTGGCCGCGAGCGCCGAACCGGCCACTGGTTCCCCAGGTGCGTCGGAGTCCGCCGTCGACGCTCCCGGCACGAGGGACGGCGAGAAAGGCACGATTCAGCGTAGCCGCCCCGAGGACGACGCCAGCGGATCGGGATCGGCGGTAGACACTGCCCCTGCGGCCGTTGGAGAGGGACCGACACCGGATCAGGAACAATCAGCGGCCGGCGATACCCCGCGGGTGGCTGACGCCGAGGCTGCGCCACAGGCTGCGGAGGGTGCCGCCGCGGCCGCCAAAACCGACCTGTCGGCCGCCGAAACGCCGCACTCCGCCGGTGCTTCCTCGCCTGCGAGCGAGGCCGCCCGCTCCGCCGACGCCGCGGATTCGCCGCCGGAGGCGCGCGATACGGCTGCCGCCACCCGGCCATCGCAGGCGGCAGACAAGTCGGCCGGCGAGCAGCCCGCCAGCGCCGCGGCGTCAACTGGAGTTTCGCCGCCGGCGTCACCCGATAGTGCCACTAAAACGCCTGATGCGGTTTCCATAGCGGCGCGACGGGAACAATTGCGCGCGGCGGCGCAGCAGCGCTACTCCAGCCGACTGGCCCGTGCCCAGTCCGGGGGCGCAGGCACCGTGTCTACTCCCGCCGCGTCTGCCGTCGCCGCGCCTACTCACGCTGCGCCCACTGCTGCGCCTTCCGTCGCCCAAGTGACACCGTCACAGCCGAAGACCCGAACCGCTGCGGCCGGGGCGCCGGCGCGGGCGACTGCCGCCGAAGTCCGCGCCTTGATCCTGGGCGGACGTTGGAACAGCGGTAACAAACCGGCGTCGTTACTGCCTTCGGAGACCACCTATTGCAAGAGCGAAGGCGCTGACATCAGTTGCGTAAGCGTGCCGCAGAACGTCAAGACGCAGTACGGTAACGCCTTGTACAAGGTCGAAAGCGAACTCAGCGGGTTTTCGCCGGAAGGCCTGTTCGAAATGTCCTACAAGACGCTGGTGAAGCTGGTCGGCGAAAGCGGCGCGGGTGCCGGCAAGGACTGGCAGGTCACCGAATACGCCATGAGCTGCAAACTGGAGGACAGCGACCGCGTCGCCTGCCTGGACGGCAAGGGCATCACCCGCGAATACCGCCGTCCGCCGCGATAACGCGGCGATACGGACCTCAGACCGATGACGGGTCGCCGCTCTCTGCGCGCGCCTGCTCGGCTTCGGTTTTCAGGCCCAGTTTTCGCATCAGGAACGCGGGCGGGCAGAAACCGGTAAACGAACTCTGCAGGCAATTGAAACCGATAAACAGGGTTAACCAGTTCCAGTTGGGGTTGTGAAACAGCGCCAGCAATGCACTCAGCATTACCATCACGCCGCCAAACGCAAACATCGCTCTTTCCACGGACATATCAATACCTGAAAAAGAATTCCACGGTGGGGTTGTCGAAATGCCGCCGGTGGCGGCGGTTGAAGCGGGCGACGGAAATCGTCAGCACGCCGGCGACCAGTAACAGGCCGGCCACGACAATGGCCAGCAACTGGGGATAGACCAATAGCAGGATCCCCGCCAGTATTAATACCACACCGGTCACCATGACTGCACTCCTTGTGAACAGAGGAACTTGTTTTAACTATGGGGGTGTCTGCGCTGCTTTCAACCACGCCGTCGCGCGGGATGCAAAAAAAGGCCGGTCTGCACCGGCCTTGAATCAGTTGTTGCGAAATGGCTCCCCGGGACAGGCTCGAACTGCCGACCTAGTGATTAACAGTCTCTTTAACCGTCAAAAAACCGCCTTTGCTGTCAGTCACTTAGGATGTCGGTTGATGTCAAAAAACAGTCTGTATTACCAATTAGTTAGGACTTATCGAAACATAAAGAAACGCCTTGCGACAGTATGGAATGTTGCATATAGTTTCAGTCAGTTTGTTACCCGTGTGTTACCCGGACACCCCGAAAAAGCAAACCCAGTGACACGACGGCCCCGGTCTCGGCCAACAGCAAGCCGAGCAACAAAGCAAACCCCGTCGGTGCGCCACATCAGGCCGGGTAACAAAGCCAGCTCGGCGGCTGAGACCGGGCACAACCAGCGACGAGGGACCCATTATGCCCGCCCAACAGTTTACAGCCAGATGGGTGAAAGCCGTCAAACCGCCGATGGACACTGAGCGCGTCGATTACTTCGATTATGGCTACTTTGATAAGGGCCAGGCCCTGGTGCTCAGAGTACGCCGTAGCGGCACGAAATCCTGGTGCGTCACCTACACCAAGAACGGCAAGCATCGCCCTCCCTACACTATTGGACGCTATCCGGCCTTGTCGCTGGCTGATGCAGCCGAAACCGGCCGGCAGATACTCGGCCTGCTGCTGCAAAATATCGACCCGGGAGAAGCCCGCAACGAGCGCAAGGCGTCGCCCACCTTCGAGGTTGTTGCCGAGCTGTTCCTGCTACGCTACGCCATTAACAAAAAGGACGACGGCCGGCGCGACCGTGAAATTCTCGAGCGCGACTTTATCTCCGCATGGCGCGATGAAAAGGCGCAGGACATCCGCCGCCGACATGTAATAGCTGTACTCGACCGAATCGCAGAGCGCGGCCCTGTGGCTGCCAATCGGGCGCACAGTTGCGTCCGCAGGCTGTTCAATTGGTCGATTCAGCGCGACCTGTTGGAAATGAATCCGGCAACCAATATTCAGCGGTACAAGGAAGCCACCCGCGACCGGGTATTGAGTGCCGTTGAGATCAAGGCGCTGTGGCCGTCGCTCGAAACCGCCGACATGGCCGAACAGATCAGGCTGCTGTTGAAGCTAATGCTCGCCACCGCGCAGCGCAAGCAAGAATGGCTGCTGGCTGAGTGGTCGGAAATCGACCTAAAAGCCGGCTGGTGGACGATACCGGCAGCGCATGTGAAGAACCGGCAAAGCCACCGTGTACCGCTGTCGCCGCTGGCGCTAGAGCTGTTGCGGCAGGCCGAGGAAGCCGCTGGCGGCAGCAAGCTCGTGCTGCCGTCACCGAGAACCGGGGGTGTAATGGCGGACAGCGCCATCGACAGGGCAGTGCGCAACAACCGCGAGCACCTAGCCATTGAGCATTGGACGCCGCACGATTTGCGGCGCACCGCAGCCAGCCACATGGCCGGCATGGGCGTCAGCCGTTTGGTAATAAAAAAAATCCTCAACCATGCTGAGCGCGACATAACCGCCGTCTACGACCGGCACAGCTACGACACGGAGAAGCAGGCCGCATTGCTCTTGTGGTCCGAATTCTTAGCCGGGCTGGTTGTGGGGGCGGTATGAGCGGCTGGCGGCCAGATTGGCAGAACGAATCAGCGTACACCCAAACCCTGGAAGCGCGGGAATGGGCCTGGGAGTTTCTGCGGCGGAACCCGGAGTATCAAAGGGATTACGCGCACTTTGCCGCACTGCCGGACAGCGACCCGATTGTCGGCGTGAAAAATGGAAAGTGGGAGGGAGCGCCCAGCCTCGAAGGGCAGTTGGACAATTTCTATTGCAATCCGCCGGCATCTGCCGGCGAGACGCTGCACGAGTATGAACAGCGGTTAAAGAGGGACGGTATTGACGATTGGTGTGTGCTGTCGTTCGCTGAATACATGACCCGACACTACAAGATGGAGCCGATACCGTGCGATCCAATCTCGCCGTTACCGTATTACGTCGATTTTTCTGACTGGGCAACGGAAGACAGCCTGCCGCCTTGGTATGTGACTATTGACGAGTCGGGCTACTTCATGCGGTTCCAGCACATGCCGATCTATGCGTTCGATATAAATCAGTCTATCGATAAGCAGTTGGAGGTGGTGAGAGCACAGCTGCTCGATAGGATTGAGAGGTTCACAATTCAAGGCACTTTTGCTCCAATACCTGAGCGCCGCAACCAGTTGAAAAAATACCCGATCTATCTTCGGCTGCTAGACGCAGACTTCGCTGGGGCTGACATCCAAAAAATGGTCGAGGTGCTTTATCCCGGCGACGCAAATAACTATCCGGATTACAGTGCATCGAGAAAGGCACGGCAGCAGCTGAAGGCCGCAAGGCTGCTGCGTGACAGCGACTATTGGCTGGTATCGGCGCTCTCCGGTAGAGCACGGGAAAAATAAGCGCCGCCTGTTATTTTTCCTATTGCGGCAGCGGTGAAGCTGCAAAAGTCTCGCATCGTAACAACAGAGATGCGGAGGAAGCAGTATGGAACAGCAGTCGGCAATCGATCCGCTGCGGGTGTTTGGCTACAAAGAATTGGTCGCTCGCGGATACGGGTCGCGCAAGACAATCTGGCTAAGAACCCGAAAAGGCGAATTCCCTAAACCAGCGTTTTATCTCGGTGATTCTCCGAAATGGACCGCCCAGCAGCTGCTGGATCTGCCCCGGTGGTACGCGCAGCGTCGGAAGGGCGCCGCATGACGGCCCCGCAACGAAAAAGGCCGGCGCCTAGAGTAGCGGCCCTATTCGACGAAGCCCTGGGCTGGCACCGCATGAGCACACCGACCTCCGCAGAGCTGCGCACCGCCGTGCCAGCAGTGCGCCAGGCGCTGGCCAATACGCGCCAGCCAGTGCCGCCGGGCTATCTGGCCGCACTGGCCCGCTTGCTGCGGAGTGCACCGTGACCGCCAGACGACACGACGACATTCATGACCGCATCGCCGAGGCGTTGCGCTGCATTCCCGCCGACGAGCGGCGGACGTGGGTCAAGGTCGGCATGGCGATCCGCGCCGAGCTGGGCGACGACGGGTACGCGATATGGGATGACTGGTCAGCGACCGCCGGCAATTACGACGAGCGGGACGCGCGGGACGTGTGGCGCAGTATCCGACCCGACGGCGGCGTGAGTATCGGAACTTTATTCCACCTGGCGCAGCAGCATGGCTACCGACGGACAGCACCACCACCGACGAGACCCGCACCGGGGAGACGACCAGCACCGCAGCGCGATACCGCTGCATACGCCGCCAAGCTCTGGCTTCGCGCCGATTTCAATGACAGCGTCGTGGCTAGCCACCCATATGCGGTGAAAAAAGGCGTTACGTGGGCCGCTGGCGCCGGACGTACGACCGCGAGCGGGCGCGTCATCGGCCGGGATGCCGACTGCATCATCGTCCCGATCCGCACCGGCGCGACCGGCAAGGTACAGGCCGTGCAGGCGATCAGCCCCACGGGCGCGAAACAAACCTTCGGGACACTGTCTGGCGGCTGTCTAGTTCTCGGCAATACCCTTGATCGGCGCATAGGGTGGTACGTCTGCGAGGGATGGGCATCGGCTGTTTCAGTGGTCTGGCACCACAAAAAGGGAAACGCGGTTTGTGGCATGGCATTCGGCAAGGGCCGCCTTGACGAAACAGCGCAGATCATGATCGACGCCTTCGACCCGCTGGAAATCACGATCCTGGAGGAGCGCCCATGCCCGAAAAAGTGAAGGTGAGGCGCATTTTTCTGCCTGCCGGCGAAAAAGGCAACGACCCGAATGACTTCCGTGACGACGCCGAATACCTGAGTAAGGCTGAGCCGAGCGGCGACGTGGACGCCCACCGGGTATTGCGCACCGTACCTGTAGCGCTGACTCGACCAATACCGCCAGTGCGGCATGTGGTCGAGCACATACTGCCGCGCGGCAATGTCACCCTATTGGGCGGGCACGGTGGAAGCGGCAAGTCGCTACTGGCGCTGATCATCGCTGCGCACTGTGCCGCTGGCCGTGACTGGGCCGGACTGCCGGCGATCCAGTGCCGCACCCTGATCGCGACGCTGGAGGACCCGGCCGACCTTGTACGGCTGAGGCTGCGGCGTATCGTCGCCGAGTATGACCTGCCGGCCGATGCCGTGGAGTCGGGTATTACCATCGTAGACGGCACGGACGAAGTATGCCTTGCCCATGAGGCGGTCGGGTACGGTGCGCGTGGGCTGACGCTCACCACTGCCTACGACGAGTTGCGCGAACTGGCTGCCGGGCATGGACTCATCCTCATCGACAACGCCAGCGACGCCTACGCCGCCAGCGAGAACGACCGGCAGCTGGTCCGCGCATTCATGGCCGGGTTGGCCCGCATCGCCCGCGAGCAGGACGCTGCCGTGCTCCTGTTGGCCCATGTCGACAAGATGGCGGCCAAGTACGGCGCCAACGGCAACAGCTACTCGGGCAGCACCGCCTGGCATAACAGCGCACGCTCACGCCTGGCACTGGTCGACGGCGAGCTGCTGCATGAAAAAGCCAATCTGGGGCGGCGTATCGACCCTATCGCGCTGAGGTGGACTGACGACGGCGTGCTGATACCAGGATCGCCAGATCGACCAGACACGACGGCATATAACCATGACGACGACGCGGCGGTACTAGCGGCGATAAGAGCGGCGATCGCTGACGGTGACGGGATACCAACGGCGCGCAAGGGCGCGACCACCACGCACAGCGTGCTGTGCACCTACCCGGATTTACCCGAGGAATTGCGCGGAGCTGTCGGGCGGCCCCGGTTCTGGTCGGCGATCACGCGGCTACAGCGTGCGGGACATATCACCCGGACCGTAGTCACCACGGCGTCACGGCATCGACGGGAGCGGTGGGTATGCGCCGAATAGTGGCCCAGACTGCCCCCGCCGGCCCGGACCAGTCTGAAAATGTGACGCCAAAAGTGCGCGCGCTCCAATCCCCCATACCCCCTAGCGCTTTCGGCGCGCGCTCTGGGCGCGGCCGGTACGCGCCGAATGATTCGGCGATCTTTCGGCGCACTTTCGGCGATTCGGCGCGCCACGGCCTTGCCAACCTGGAACACCCAGGGGTCCGCCGCCACGCCTACCTCTATCGCACCACCGAAGGCGACGGCGGGATCTATATCACGGACGCCGGCGACCTAGTTGCCGCACGGGGTGAGCTGCTGGTGACCTATGGCGAGCGGCTGGCGCTGGTGGTGAAGGCATGAATGACTCATTGCAGCGCGTCCGTCCTGGGGACCAGGTGCGCGCCAGGAGCGTGCCTGAACCTATCGACAACCTGCTGGCGGTGCAGGCCCTGGTCCGAGATCATGGGCCGCCTGACCTCGTTCAATGGCTTGAGGCAGGAATATGCGCCTATCTGTCGGGGGCTGATTTATCAGCTTCCCTACAGCTCAAGGCGGCGCCCACAGAACGCTCTGCGGCGACACGTCATCGGTTTTCGACGAGGAACAAGCATTTGAGGGTCGCGTGGAACAACCTGGCAGTCGGGGATATCGGCGACTGGCAACGCGCCAAGCTATTGGCGGAAGCCATCCGAACGTTCGAGCAAACCGTATGGCCGACTTGGAAGTGGCTGGATCGCCCGCCGCTTGGAGCGAGCAAGGTCAACACGCATCTTTTTTACGCGAAAGATTGCGGCGAGCTGCCGGGGGGAGTCCGCCACCTGTATCGTATTTTTCACGCAGTCACTGACACGAGCTATAGCATGTTGTGTCAGTGGCCAGCGCCGTCGCATGATCAGATACCACCGTTGGATGAGGAACCGCTATGAATATTCCGGAAGCTATGACTTGCAAAACAGCCGAAGAAGCCGCCGACAATCTGGCCGCACTAGAATCGACGCTGGCCGACGCTCAGCGCGCGCTTACTAAACTTGAAGCCGAGCGCGAATCGGTGCTGGTCTTTGGGGACGACAAGAAGATCAATCAATCCGACCAGGAAATAGCAGCCGCCCAGAAGCAGATCGAGCGACTTACAGCCGCGAAGAAACACTTGGAATCCAGACTGGTCGAGCTGGAAGCCACGGAAGACAAATCTCGCGCGACAACCACCATCAAGGCCGCCGAAAAAGCACAACGGCGTGGCATGGAAATTTACCGGGAATTTTCCGAACAGGCAAAGCGTATCGCCAGCCTGGTCGAAGAACTCCGACAAATCCACGACGAAATCAACGCGGCCCGCGAGATCGCGGCTGACGCTGGCGTCGCGTGCGCCCTACAGCTGCCGCATTTCGCGCTCTCAGAGCCGGATCAGGATTTTCCGGCCGAATACGAGCCAGGCCCAACTTACGACAAACCCATTTACGAGTTCAGGGGAGGAGTCGGAGTCGTGGTGGGATATGAGCAGGTGCAGGGCCAGCGCCTGAAAAAAGAACGGGAGTTCAAACGCGGGAGAAAGGCCGCCGACCTAACCGCAGCGAAAATCCAATTGCCGGACCCAATGGATCAAAACAAGGTGATTATTAAAACTAAGGCATGGGCCGCCTGATGCCGCGCTGCGGGTCCTTCCTGGACCTTTGTTAGATACGGGTGTACGAAGCTCGAAGTTTTTCCAGCGTCAGGCAATATATTTTCGTTCCACCACAGGGGATTATGGATGGCAATGCAGAAAAAGACATGGTCGATCAGCGGCTTGGCCGTCGAGCTGGGCATTGACCGGCGCACGCTTGCGTCGAAACTCGACGGCCTGGCGCCGGCGACGAGCAAGGAAACCAAGGGCGGCCGGGTTGATCGGCGTTGGTTTTTGGCCGACGTCCTGAAGCACCTAAACGGCGATTCTGGGCCGGAACCCGACGCGGACGATGCGCTGGCCGGGTTTCGAGAAATAATCGGTCTGAATCTTTTTCCGGCGTTGGTTGATTCAGAATATTTCGCCAGCGTGGCTTACAACGGACTGCAGGAGGAATTAAACCTAACCCCCGCGCAGGCGTGGCGCGGGTTACAAATCGTCGTCATGGCCTTGGTTTACGGGCTGTCGAATATTCTTGGGGACGAAGATATGGAATTCCGTTTGCCAGACTATTTGGCCGAGACCGGGCCTGACGCCGCTGGAAAGTCAGCCAGCGCAACCTTGAGTTAAGCAATGGATAGGCGTAGCGTAGGAAGCGCCAGCCGGAAGTGCGACAACACCGCCGGCTGACTTTCACTAATCAAGCCAACGGGAGGCTCGACCAGTGACCATCGGAATCATACAGAATCATTTACTCGCTTCCTATCTGTCAGCCTCCCTAACCAGGAGATTTTGCGATGAATGAACCGTTTTTTTCCGATGACGATGACCAAGCCGCTAATGCCTATTCCACCGCCTATTCGCATTTTAAGCTGATGGCTGCCTTTGGTGGTGATGAGGACATCACCGGGGAAGAAATTCGTAGGATAGGAAACAGCGGCCTTGCGGCGACAATAGTTTTAAAAGACGCCTTTAGCGAGCTGATGGGCATATATATTGATTCAATAAACTTATGTTTTAAGCAGATCGAGATTGTCCGGATCATGGAGCAGGAGCTGCGCAGGCGGGACAGAAGCGGCTGACCCACAGAGCCACCCTCTGGCGTAGTCTTTCATAACCGAAACGGGAGAAACGTATGCGACTATCGAAAGGGCAATACAGCGCTCTCATGGAACTTCATTGCAATGACCAGGACGCGTTTGAAGAACTTATAGAATTAGCGCTGTTTCTGAAGGATATAAGACAGCAAGACCCAAAGAGGTTTGACAACGTTTATAAACTGATCAAGTGGTTGGTACATGATCGAGCCCAGGGCGTCCAGGCGCTCGAAGACTTTAATAGCGGCATTTTCACGGAACAGGAACTGTACAGGCGGGCGAAGGAAGGGTTGCGGTCATCGCTTTCCTGAGTAGATCACACAGCCCCGCTTCGGCGGGGCTTGTCCCTTCTGGAACCGCGCTCTGAGCCTTGAGCGTTTCGCCCAGGCAACGTTGATACCGCTCAATCCGAGTGAAGTTTGTTCAGATCGATGAAGACAACCGGTAGCCGCCGCTGCTTGTTCTTCTCTGTATCCAGCACGGTAAACCCGATTCGTTGGTAGAAGTTCAGCGCGCCGGCCTTCGATTCAGCAACCAAAAACCGGCAGCCAATGCGCGGCATGATGTTTCGGCGGGCAATGAATACCGCAAACTGCACCAACGCATCACCATACCCACGGCCTTGTATACGGTGATCTACCGCCAGTCTGGCAATCTTCACTGACGGGAAATCGCTGTAGCGATTCGCGGCTTCGCAATCATCCAAGGTGTGCGTATTGCCCAACTTGATTTCGCTGCACATCAGGGTGATGTAACCCCAGACGGTATTGTCCCCACTGTCCGGAACGAGCACGTAAGTCCGGGCGACATTAGCCTAGTGAAAGTCCTTGGCGCACTTGCGTAAGAATGTTTTGAGGGGCGCTGCTTCTTTGTCGCCAAGCGAAAGACCGGTGACACGATCACCGCTCTGAATCTCTCGGAGTATGAGTTGTTGGGGAAGCGCCAACGAGGGCGGCTACTTGGTATTGCGTGCGCGCACCACCACCTGGCCGGTTTTCTCGAATTCGGTGCCCAGGCGGTCGCCCTTCCTGGCGGATTCGATTGCGGCCTTTTTCGGGCGGCCATACGTCACTTGCCGGCGGAACGTCTCGGCTTCCTGACCCGACAGTACAACGCCCCCGAATACGGTTGATTTCACGGCCATGGTCGTTACTCGCTTTACTGTGGTTGTCCCAGCCATCACGCCGCTGAGGCTTGTTACATCATACGCTAGCGGCACCGGGCAGCGATAGCTTCAGCACCCCGGTGGCTGAGTATGGGCATGGGGGTCCCTTCGCCGTGCAGTCTGTTACCCGGCCTGTTACCCGAATATGGAAAAGGCCGCTACTGTGCGGCCTAACTCATTGTTTTATTTGGCTCCCCGGGACAGGCTCGAACTGCCGACCTAGTGATTAACAGTCACCCGCTCTACCGACTGAGCTACCGGGGAATATCGCGTTGCGCGAGAAGGCGAAATCATACGGGAGCGCCCCCAACCGGTCAACCGCGGACGCCGTCTTCCAGGGCCTTGCGCAGCTGGCCGACCGCCTGTTCGAGCAGTTCCATGGAGGTGGCGAAAGACAGGCGCGCATAGCCCTGGGCCCCGAATGCCGAGCCCGGTACCAGGGCGACGTCGGCCCGTTCCAGCAGGTACTCGGCCAGGCCGAGATCGTCATCGACCCAGTCGAGGCCACTGATGACCGCGCTGAAATCGGGAAACGCATAGAAAGTGCCGTCGGCTTTGGCGCAGCGTACGCCGGGCAGTTCGTCGAGCGCGGCCACCAGGTAGTCGTGGCGTTGTTTGAACGCCTGCAGCATGGGCGTTATGCAGGACTGGTCCCCTTCGAGCGCCGCCACCGCCGTGGCCTGTGAAATCGAGGCCGGATTGGACGTACTCTGGGACTGGATTTTTTTCATCGCCTGGATCAGCGGCGCCGGCCCCCCTGCGTAACCGATGCTCCAGTCGGTCATGGCGTAGGCTTTGGAGACGCCGTTGAGTACCACGGTGCGCGGATACAGGGCTTCGCAGACATTGACGATGTTGCAGAAGGGTTCTTGCGCCCACAGGATATGCTCGTACATGTCGTCGCTGGCGATCAGGACGTGGGGATTGGCCTGCAACACCTCCGCCAGGGCGGCCAGTTCCGCGCGCGTGTAGGCCACGCCGGTCGGATTGGACGGGCTATTCAATACAAAGAGTCTGGTTTTGGGCGTGATCGCCGCCTGCAGTTGTTCCGGACTGATTTTGAAACGCTGCTCCAACCCGGCCTTGATGATCACCGGTTCGCCGTCGGCCAGACGCACCATGTCCGGATAGGAAACCCAATAGGGCGCGGGAATAATGACCTCGTCTCCCGGGTTGAGCAGCGCCTGCACCAGATTGTAGAAGCTTTGTTTGCCGCCGCACGAAACCAGAATCTGGTCGGCCGTGTAGGTGAGACCGTTATCGCGTTCAAACTTGTTTATAATGGCTGTCTTGAGTTGTGGCGTGCCGTCGACCGCGGTATAGCGGGTGGCGCCCTGTTCAATGGCGCGGATGGCGGCCTGGCGGATGTGCTCGGGGGTAGGAAAATCCGGTTCGCCGGCCCCCAGGCTGACAATGTCCCGACCGGCGGCCCGTAACTCGGCCGCGCGCGCGGTTACGGCCAGGGTCGGTGAAGGTTTTACGCGTAATACACGTTGCGACAGGGCGATGTCGTTCACTCAGGCTTCCTTGGGTGTGTTGTTGACGCCAGCCGGTAATGATACTGAAACGGTGCGGATTACTTAATCCCTGTGAGTAAAGAATTTGAACTTGTCTGCGATTTCCAGCCCGCCGGCGATCAGCCCGAGGCGATCGCGCATCTGGTCGCGGGACTGCGCGACGGGCTGGCGCACCAGACACTGCTCGGGGTGACCGGCTCGGGCAAGACCTTCACCATCGCCAATGTGGTGCAACAAGTGCAGCGCCCGACACTGGTGCTGGCGCCGAACAAAACCCTGGCGGCGCAGTTGTATGGCGAAATGAAAGCCTTTTTTCCGCACAACGCGGTGGAGTATTTCGTCTCCTACTACGATTATTACCAGCCGGAGGCCTACGTGCCGTCCTCCGATACCTTCATCGAGAAGGACGCCTCGGTCAACGAACACATCGAACAGATGCGCCTGTCGGCCACAAAAGCCTTGCTGGAGCGGCGCGACACGGTCCTGGTGGCGACGGTGTCGGCCATTTACGGTCTGGGCGACCCGCGGCAGTATCTGAGTATGGTACTGCACCTGGTGCGCGGCGAGCGTATCGATCAGCGCGCCATCCTGCGCCGTCTGGCTGAACTGCAATACACCCGCAATGACGTCTAACTGGGGCGCGCCACCTACCGGGTGCGCGGTGAGGTCATCGACATCCATCCGGCCGAGTCCGACCGCGAAGCGGTACGGGTCGAGCTGTTCGACGACGAGATCGAGAATCTGTCGTTTTTTGATCCGTTGACCGGCGAGGTGTTGCGGCGCGTGCCGCGCCTGACCATCTACCCGAAAAGCCACTACGTCACGCCGCGCCAGACGTTGCTGGATTCTATGGAACTGATCAAGGCGGAACTGGAGCAGCGTTTGGCGCAGTTGCGCGATCTGAACAAGCTGGTGGAGGCGCAGCGGCTGGAACAACGGACCCGGTTTGATCTGGAGATGATGCTCGAGCTGGGATACTGCTCGGGCATTGAAAACTATTCGCGCTATCTTTCCGGCCGTCAGGCTGGTGAACCGCCGCCGACGTTGCTGGACTATCTGCCCACGGACGCGCTGGTGGTGGTCGACGAGTCGCATGTCACCATTCCGCAACTGGGCGGTATGTATCGCGGTGACCGCTCGCGCAAGGAAACACTGGTCGAATACGGCTTTCGTCTGCCCTCGGCGCTGGACAATCGTCCGCTGCGCTTTGAGGAATACGAACGGCTGGCGGCGCAATCGATTTTCGTGTCCGCCACGCCGGGTCCCTATGAACAGGAACAGGCCGGCCAGGTGGTGGAGCAGGTGGTGCGGCCCACGGGGCTGGTCGATCCCGCGGTTGAAGTTCGTCCCGCCGGCACCCAGGTCGACGACCTGTTGTCCGAGATCCACAAGCGGACCCGGGCGGAGGAGCGCGTTCTGGTGACCACGCTGACCAAACGCATGGCCGAGGACCTCACCGAATACTTGGGCGAGCACGGTGTGCGCGTGCGTTATCTGCATTCCGATATTGAGACCGTGGAACGGGTGGAGATCATCCGCGATCTGCGGCTGGGCGAATTCGATGTGTTGGTGGGTATCAACCTGCTGCGCGAAGGCCTGGATATGCCGGAGGTGTCGCTGGTGGCGATTCTGGACGCGGACAAGGAAGGATTTCTGCGTTCCGACCGTTCGCTGATCCAGACGATCGGCAGGGCGGCGCGCAATGTCAATGGCAAGGCCATTTTGTACGCCGACAGAATCACCGGTTCGATGCAGCGCGCCATGGGCGAAACCGAGCGCCGGCGGGAAAAACAACAGGCGCACAACCGGCAGCACGGCGTGACTCCGACCACTATCCGCAAGGCGATCGCCGATGTGATGGAGGGTGCCTATGCCCCGGGCGCGGCGGGCGCGCGCCAATATGCCCGCGTCGCTGAGGAACTTGCCGAATACGCTTCGCTTTCGCCCCAGGCCCTGGAGAAGAAAATACGCCAACTGGAAAAAGACATGCATCGGCATGCACAGAATCTGGAGTTCGAGGAAGCCGCCCGGTTGCGCGACCGGATCCGTCACATCCGTGAATCGAGCCTGGAGATCGCCTGAGGCTTCACTTTGCCACGGGCTCGCCCTAAAGTGCTACCGGTGGACGGTTGGCGGCCACCCTTACCTGATTAAAGAGGCTGTGCGATGAATATCGAAGTCGGCGGACTGTTCGGTCTGATTATTCTGGTGCTGGATGTCTGGGCGATGGTCAAGGTGTTTCAAAGCGGCGCTTCGACCGGGACCAAAGTGGTCTGGATAGTGCTGATACTGTTATTGCCGGTGCTCGGTTTTATTCTCTGGCTGTTGTTCGGACCGAAAGACGGATAACAACCCTGGACAAGCCGCGGCAGACACGGGCGATACCCGGTCTGCCGCGAAAGCTCCATCTAGCCACGGCGCACTGCGTGGTGTCCTTGTCGTCCAATCGCTAGACAGGCGGGCGACGTCCCGCGACAAAAAAGATGACGGCGAGAATCAGGCCGATGACAAACAATGCCCAGGCGATTTGCGTGGCCACACCCGCCACGCCCGACAGGCCGAACAGGCCGGCAATGATGGCGACGACTAGAAAGGTTAAAGCCCAACTGAACATAAGCGTTCCTCCGTGAATAGAATGGTTGTTTGGTACGCGATTTAAGATAACCCCGATCCGCTGAAGCGGTTGCATCAAATGATGTAGAATGCCCCCTATTTTTCAGCGGAATTGATTTTTATACCGCTTTTTTCAGGTTCTCCTGCGCGAATTCCCAGTTCACGAGATGGTCCAGAAACGCCTGCACGTAATCGGGTCGCTTGTTCTGGTAATCCAGATAGTAGGCATGTTCCCACACGTCGAGCGTCAGCAGTGGCGTGTGGTCCTGGCACATCGGGTTGTCGGCGTTGGAGGTGGCGACGATCTGCAACCGTTTGTCGGGCGTGAACACCAGCCAGGCCCAACCGGAACCAAAGGCCCCTTTGGCGGCGGTGCCGAATTTTTCCTTGAAGGTTTCGACGGAGCCGAATTCGTTCTGTATCAGTTTGGCCAGTTCGCCTTCGGGTTCGCCACCGCCGTTCGGCGTCATGCAGTTCCAGTAAAACGAATGGTTCCAGACCTGCGCGGCGTTGTTGAATACGCCGCCGCTGCTCTGGCGAATGATCTCCTCCAGGCTTTTTTCCGCAAGCGGATCGTCCTTGATCAAACCTTCAAGTTTGTCCATATAGGTCTGATGGTGCTTGCCGTAATGGAATTCCAGCGTGCGCGCGCTGATGTGAGGCTCCAGCGCATCCATTTTGTAGGGTAAAGGCTCGAGTTCGAATTTCATGTTTACTCCTTTTGCTCGGCGTGCATCTTGGGCGTGACAGACGGCAGACTTTACTCATACCGCCGTGTTCGACATTTACATTTGATGATGGTTGCCTAACGCCTGAAGACGCGCCCATGTGGGACCCGTATGACGCTCGATGCAAGCCAGTTCCCGCGAGGAAAAGTCCGGTGCATAGTAGCCGGGCGCATGGATCCGCGTCGCGGCGCGCTCCAGCATGACATCGGAAACCTGAAGCCCGGAATGGGAAAAAATCCCGCGCAGGACATCCATGGGTTGTTGACACAACGTTTCGTAGGACACGATGCTGGCCGCCTGGCGGAGCGCGTCGTTTTGCTGCAGGCGGCAGGCGAGGAAACGGTAGACGTGGTCCCAGTAACGGGCCCAGCCCTCGACTTCATCGCCCTGTCGCCAGAGTTCGGCGATGGCTTGGGTTTCGTCGCTGTCGCCGGTATTGATCGGGCGTCGGTCGCGGCCGAATTCGAAATGTCCGACCCGTTGCAGGTGGCGGACGGCGCGCGGGTTGTTTTCCTGCCCGCGGCAGAACAACCGATGCTGTTTGCGTAGTGAGGCGATGTGCCAGACAGGGTCGCGCACCGGGATCAGAATGCGCGCGTCCGGAAACAGACGCAGCAGGTAATCGAGCCGGGTGATATTATAGTTGCCCTTTGACAGATAGCGTTTTCCGCCCCGTACCAGCATTAATTTGCGAATGTGGTCGCGGTAGAAGCGCTCGAATTGGGGGTGCGTCGTCCCGGTGTCCAGGATCGAACACTTGGCGATATCATGCAGATCGGGGAAATAGCTCATCCACAGCACTTCCTCGAAGGCCTCGGGACTGTCCGCCGTGACCATAATGCCGTCCTGATGGGCCCGTTCGGCCGGCTTCTCCTCGGCCCGTGGCGTGAAGGCGAGAAAGCGGTTCCAGAAATAGGGGATATGCAGCATGGGGAAGTCCCGGTAGCGGTGACTGGCCGTGTCCGGATGCTTGTCGAGGATTTCCAGTAACAGCGTCGTCCCGGAACGGGCCAGGCCGGCGATGAAAATGGGCTGGCGGATCGGGATGTCGGCCAGTCTGTCGGTCAACAGACGGGATTCGAACGAACCCAGCCGCTGAAAGAGCGCGGGAGCACGCGCCACCAGGCCGCCGAGAAAATGGGTCCAGGGATCGACCCGGAAAATGTTGTCTTGTTCGGAGGTGCTCACAGTGCAGCCGTCTGTTTCACTACTCGATACGGATCAGCACTTTCATTGCAATGGAGACGATCAGGAGAGAGACGAAGAAACTGAATTCCCAGCCGCGAATCCAGTTCGGCCCGAAATGCAGGAATTCCTTCTCCGGAAGGTCCACATTGATGCGCTGTACCGGTGTGTCGTCGGGAAGATAGCCGGCGGGATTACCTAGGAAAAGATTCCACCATTGTTGTTTATGCAGTGTCGGCACCGGCGCGTTGAGCGCAACTGTCGTCAGCATTTTTTTGTCGGCGTCGGTCACCACGATATGGGGCGCAGAGGGTGCGGCGGGTTGCTCCGGCCGCGGCTTCCCGACCCATTCGGCCTGCAAGGCCGGGGGAACAACCTCGATCCGCGGCGCTTCGCCCGGTGGCGGATAGGCATAGCCATAGTGGGTGCTCAGCCAGGTCAGCAGCGATATCAACGGCACAGACGCGACCACGGCCGGCAGGGTGATGCGGCCCACCTGGCGCAGGGCCACGGCCAGCATGTTCCGCATAAGCGGCCAGGCGTCGGCGAATTCGCCGTCGCAGGCGTACAGACGTTGTCGGGATTCGACGATCTCGCGTTTGCCGCGCGCGATGCGTTGCTGCGGGGACAGAAACCGGTACAGGCTCATCGACAACAGCGCGCCCAATATGCCCCAGACCACCAGCCGCCCCAGCGGCGGCAGCAGCGGTGCTTCCAGCGTGTCGACCCAGGCGAACAATGGCGCCGGCAGATCGAAAATCCCCATTTTCACGGCGAACGCCGGTTTCGCCGGCTCAGGGTTTGCGTTCCGCGTTGCCGGCGGTAGGCGACGACCCGCCCCGGTCGGCGTGAGCGGCCTGTTGCATTTTCCGTCGTTTGCGATAGCGGCGCAGGGGCCACAGTATGATGAATAGCAGCGCCGCGCCGAGCGCCGCGAGCAGCCCCCAGAGTGCGCCCAGCAGACTCAGTCCGGATCCCGGACCGACGTAGGCGAGCGCCGCCTGGCTGGTCGAGATGCCGAGCAGTATCAGAACTAGACTACCGATGTGTTTGATCATTGCTGACTCCGTTCAGGTTTGGTTTCGGATGTGGGCGGTGCGCTGTCGGCCAGCGGGAGACCATGGATGTTGGCGGGATCGATGCGCTGGGCCCAACTGACTATGGGAATTTTCTTCTTGTCCTTGCCCGCTCTTACCGGGTTGATGTATTCCCAGACGATGTCGCCCTGCCCGGTGACTTCGAGCAGTCTGCCGCCGTTGGATTCGGTGATCAGCGTGTTGCCGTTGGCAAGCCGCTGCTGGGCCGAGCGGATGCTGCTCTCCAGCGGTTGCTGTCCGGTGCCGGTGTAGCTCCAGGTGATTCCACCCGTCGCGGGATCCACTTCGATGACCCGCGACGTACCACCGGGGCCGAAGTGTCCCAGGTTGTCGAATACCAGCAGATCGCCGTCGGGCAGGATGTCGGGATCGTGCTGAGCGATCCAGGGGCCGCGTGAAACCCAGACGATCTCTTCTTTATCGACATCCAGTAAGGCGACACTGCCGCCGGCGAGTTCGCGAAAAGACAACAACACCTGTCCCCGTGCCGCCTGCGGCAGCTTGCGGGCGAGCGCCCTGGCCCGTCCGGCGTCGAGAAAATCCACGGCGTTGGTGTGCAACGGATCCTCGAGACTGTAATAGTGGACACGCCAGAGCAGACGTCGATAGGGCGAGCGGGCGATGGCGTCGAGTATCGAGATCTTTTTCAGGGTCCGGCCGTCGTCGGCGTCGACCACCGTCAGGTAGTCGTCCAGAAACGGCGGTTCGAACTGGTCGGCGCCGGCTATCGGCGCTGTGCGGTAGGCGTGGGTGAGACCGTAGATGTGACCGTCGTCGCCCACGTCGAAATCGTGGTGGAAGTGATCGAGATTCTTCCAGATCGGCTTTGATTTCTTGTCCAGCTTGACCATGCCATAACCATAGGGACTGTCGCCGACGCCGATATAAATCGCCAGCAGATCGCCGTTCGGCATCAGCTCGGCTCTACGGAAATAGGTTTGACTGTCGGGAACCGGGTCGCGGGCGGCGGCCGTTTCATCCCAGATACTGCTATAAGGACGTTCCCAGGTGTAGACGACCTGTCCGTCCATGGAGATCAGGGTGGCCTTGGGGGCATCGCCCGACGTGTAAAGGGTGTAGCCATCCATGGCCCGGGTCGGGTCATGGATGGTGACGCCTTTGGCCGGGGTTTTTGCCTTGGCCCAGAGATCGGTCGTCAGCGGATCGGTGTAGCCGGTCAGTTTCTCGTAGAGCGCGGTGCCGGCGCGATAGGCGTCTTTCACATAGGAGTAGGGGAATACTTTCGCTACTGTGAGCAAGGCGCCGACAATGAACGCGATAAACAACAATGCGCCGATAAACAACGCCAGTTGAAAATTCCCCGAGTCCGGCTCACGCATAAAACCGCCACCATGCTTTTAACTCAGCGTGGCAGGAAGCACGGCGGTCAGCACTTACATTTGATAATTTCACTTTAAACCTCAGGGCAGCGTGAATCTGGCGCAAACCGGCAGATGGTCGGAAGCCCGACGCGAGAGCACAGAGCGGTGAGCCTGTACCGAGAGCAACTGCTGGCGGGGCTTGATCCAGATGCGGTCCAGCGCCAGAAACGGCCACGCGGACGGAAACGTATTTACGGCTTTGACAGCGCGAAAATGTTTGTTAAGCCAGCGTATCGGTCGACCCCATAAAAACCATTCATTGATATCGCCGGTCAGTAGAGTGAGGGGCGCAGGTTCGCTGGCTTCGAGATGCGTCAACAGGTGTTGTACCTGCTGGCGTCGTTCACCCGGCAGCAAACCGAGGTGGGTATTGATGATTCGCAGGCCGCCGCTGTCGGTGTCAAACTTGATGTCCAGCGCGCCGCGCGGCTCGCGCCCGGGAATGCTGATGTCGAGCCGGTGCAGGCTGCGCAGCGGCAGCCGGCTCAGTAGAGCGTTGCCATAGGGGCGGCGGTAGCGGATCTGTGTCGGGCCGAGGTGCAGTTGATAGCCGCCGACACGGGCCAGATAGTCGGGCAGATCCTCGCCGTCGACCGCGTGGTGCTCGACCTCCTGCAGCGCAACGATGTCGCTGCCGGTTTCCTGGATGACGCTGGCAATACGGGCCGGATCGAAACGCCCGTCGGTGCCGATGGCGCCATGGATATTGTAGGTGCACAGACGGACGACGGACACGATCAGGCGCGCAATCGCAACCAGAGATAGCCGGCGACGCCGGCGACAAGAGACGCCGCCAGGATGCCGATCTTGGCGGCCTGCATCGCTTCGCGCATATCGGCAAAACCCAGACTGGCGATAAAGATCGACATGGTGAAGCCCATGCCGCCGAGCAGGCCGACGCCGACAATATGGTTGAGATTGATTCCCTTCGGCAGCGCACCGAGCCGCAAGCGCAGAGCCACCCAGGCAAACAGTGGAATGCCGAGACCCTTGCCCACGATCAGCCCCAGAATCACGCCATGGGTCAAGGGGCTGCTGAACAGCGCGTCCATGGCCTGCATGTTGATCGGAATCCCCGCGTTGGCGATGGCGAATATCGGCATGACGAACAGGGCGACGGGGCGATCCAGGGCGTGCTCCCAGCGGCGCAGCGGCGTGGTCGTCTTCTCCGCCGCGTCTTGTACGCTCTCGACCACGGCATGTTGTTCGGCTTCCGCCAACATGGGCAGCGGGCGGCCGGATTTGTTGCGTTCGATCTCGCGAAAGCGGCTTACCAGCTCTTCGGTGCGGGTGAGAAACCAGCCGGGCCGGCGTTTCGGTCTGGCAGGTATGGTCGCAGCCACCAGAATTCCGGCGACTGTCGGATGTACGCCCGAGCCCATCACCGCCGCCCATACGAGAATGCCGCCGAGCAGGTACACCCAGGGCGCGCGTATACCGAGTATATTGAACTGGACCAACAGCGCGAGAAGAACCCCGGCGGCCGCCAGATGCGGAAAGCTGATCGATGTCGAATAGAAGGCGGCGATCACCAGAATGGCGCCGATATCGTCGATGATGGCCAGTGCGGTCAGGAACGTGACGGTGGCCGCGGGGATCCGTCCGCCCAGCATGGCCAGAATCCCGACGGCGAAGGCGGTGTCGGTGGCCATCGGGATGCCCCAGCCGTGCGCATAATCGGAATTGAAATTCAGCGCCGCGAATATCAGTGCCGGCACCAGCATGCCGCCGACGGCGGCGAATATCACCGGCACCGACCGATGCAGATCCTTGAGTTCACCCACCAGCAATTCGCGTTTGATCTCCATGCCAATGAGGAAAAAGAAAAGGGTCATGAGGCCGTCATTGATCCAGTCACGCAGACTCAAGCCGAAGGTATGGTCGCCGAACACCAGGCCGACCGGCGTTTCAAAAAATTCCCTGTACCAATCCGCGTAGGGCGTATTGGCGATCAACAGGGCAGCGACCGTGCAGACGATCAGCAGTTTGCTGCTGGTCGCCTGATCGGTAATAAACGCCTGAAAGGGCGAAAGAGCCCGTTCGAACTTTCGTTCCAGGCGCGTCTGCTCGGACTGCGGATGTGCTTTGTCGGTCACGCTCAGGACTGTCCGGGCGGCATCACTTTGTCATTGGAGTCATTGTCGTCCCGTTTCTGTGCCCAGCGATACAACATCCAGCCGCCGACAGCCAGTGCGCCGGCGACCGCCGCGAGCACGGCAAATGCGCCCAGGTCCGGTTTGCGAATAGTCTCGATAACCTGGTCGGAGAAAATCGAAATGGCCAGCAGGCCGGGCGACAGTCCGATCAGGCTGCCGATGATGAAGTCCCTGAGGCGGACGCGCGAGGCGCCGGCCACCAGGTTGATCACGCCATACGGCGCGATCGGCACCAGGCGCAACGTGACAATGGTAATAATGCCCCGCTTGGCCAGTTTCTCGCTCAGCGTGTTCAGGCGCCTGCCGGCGACGCGGCGCACCAGATCGCCCGCCAGCCAGCGGCCGAGGGCGAAGTTGACGACCGCGCTGAGCAGCGCCCCGCCCAGGCCGAACAAAAATCCCTGCCAGGCACCGAAGACGATGACGGTCACAATCACCAAAAGGGTCAGAGGGACCGACAACAGTCCGGCCACCACGTAGGCGCTGGGCACCGCGATCAATGCGAAGGGGTACTGGTTCACCTGGGTCATCAGGGCCTGCAGGCTTTCCGTGTCCAGCCACTCGCTGAGCGGAGTCCAGCGCCAGGCGGCGGCGAGAGCGGCGAGCAGCACCAGTGTGATGAGCGCCGGGGCCAGCTGCCGCAGCGTGGATTTGCGTTCTTCCGGGGGTAGCATCATGTCTGCCATCTCTTCCGCGTCAACGGGGCTTTCGGGATCGATGATCCGCTGGTGGGGTAACAGGTTTTCTATGAATTCGGGCACGCTGCCGTCCAAGGGCTCGAGTGCGCGTTCGCGACCGCGAAACTGTTCGATATAGGCCATCAGCGACTGATGCTCCGCTGTCTCGCGCGCGACGCTCTCGGCATCCGTGCCCAGGTGCTCGCCCAACAGGCGGTTGCGCAAGTCCAGGATGGCGCACCGGGTCGCCGCGTCGTGGCCTTCCACTACCAGGTTGCACTCGGTGTCGAAACCCATGGAGCGGTTGCTGAGGTTGGCCGAACCCAGCGTCAGAAAATGGTCGTCGGCGATGAGCAGCTTGGAGTGAAGCGAGATGTACTCGTCGCCAAGCGCCCTGTGCTCGGGATAACAGATATACAGCCGCTTGTGATGGTCGGCCTCGCGTAAGCGGCATAACAGTCGCCAGCGCAACACGTCCATGGTGTTCTGCTCCAACCAGTTTCCGGTCTTTTCCGGCAGGACCAGAATGATCTCCGGCGCGTCCGCTTTCCCGATCGCCTGCAACAGGGCATCGCCGATGCTTTTCGACGTCAGGTATTCGTTTTCAATATAGATGCTCTGCCGGGCACTGGCGATGGCGTCTATCAGGACCTTTTCGATTTCCCGAACGCCGGGCTGCTGATCGATCTCCGGTACGGTCCGGGAAAAGGCCACCTGCACGTCGCCGAGGTGCGCGCCGATACAGTCCGGCCAGGGGGTTGGCGCATCGGCGGCCGGCGGCGGGGCGGTCTTGCCGGTCACCATTGTCCAGCGCTGGCGCGCGAGTTCGCCGAGCTTTCCCGCCGCCTCGCCGCAGACGGCCGCCTGCAGGTCGTGAAACGGCCGGTAGGGTTTGCCGTCGGTGTTGATGCGTCGCCGGTCGTCGGGTTTGTGCTCGCAGGTGTCCCAGCGGTCCTTGGACAGATCGAAGCCACCGATGAACGCCAGCTTGTCGTCAATCACCACGATCTTTTGGTGTTGGGATGCGCCGAAAGGGCATTCGTCGTCGAGATGGAAATGCAGACGCTTGTGTTTACGCCATCAAATACTGTACAGCGGCATCCACTGGCGCTCGCCGGCATAGAGCATGGCCCAGTCCCAGACCAGAATATGGATATGCAGCTTGCGGTTTTGTTTCAGCGCCAGATGTAGCACTTCGCCCAGCCGGTTCGGCACACCGTCTTCGGCAAATGGCTCGCGGAGCAGGCGCAAACGGGTGTCGATGTCCCAGCCGAGGATGAACACCGAATGGCGCGCCTTTCTCACCGCCTGATGGAAAGCGCGGAAGTATGCCTCGCCGTCTATCAGAAACGCCAGCCGCTCGGCCCGGGCCAGGGCCCAGCAATTGTGACCGGGTTTAAGTAACTGCGTAGTCTGTCCCTGGACTGGCATGCTCTAGAACCTTGATCCGAAAGATAACAATAGCTTATCGGTATCCACTTGCGTCCAGGTTAACATTTGATATCAACTGCCGGCATGCTCTGGACGCCGACCGGCGCGTACCACCTGAAGGCGTTCCCGGAACAGCGATTCGCAACTTCTGTAGCGCGCGGCAATGTCCTCCACATCGGGATCGTCCGGAAACGCCTTGCCGACGTGCCGGTAGATGAGCCCGGCGTGTCTGAACAACAGCTGCAGATAGTCCGCTTGCGTGGCGACGCGCATGATGGACGCGATGCCGTCCAGTAGACGGATGGTGACCATTTCGTTGTCGCGGGAATTCTGCCGCAGCGGATTGAAAACGGCATTGACCGCGCCGGCGAAGTCGAACGGATGCAGTTTCAGGCGTACCTGACCGTCCTTGTCGGTCTGGTAGCCGGGCCGAAAACGTCCGGCCGACATCTGCGCCAGGGCTGCGCAGAACCAGTCGATACAGGCGATGGCCGTGAGGGAGTCGTTGACGCCGGGTGACAGCGCTCTTTGGGCGATCTGCAGCAGCTGCATGATGGCGTATTCCAGATCCTGGACGTTGGTGCGCTGAGTGCCCAGGGAGAAGTGATGCTCGATGGCGGTGTCCGTGTCCTTATTCCCGGCGCTGTGAATCGTCGCCAGTGGATTCCCCTTGACAATAAAGTCTCCGGCGCGCGCGTGGATTTCAATGTGATCACCGCTGCGACGGCTGTGGTCGAGCAGGCTCGTGTAATCGATATATTCCACGTAGCCACTTTTGGACGCGACCACGGGGCTGCGGTGGTCTCCGCGCACGGCGATTTCCCATCGGCTGCGAATCTCAGCCTCCTCCAGATCGGGTCCGCCGGGCAGCAGGTTCTGATCCACGGTGGCGCCGAGGCTTTTGCCGATCTCCGCGATGACGATATCGGCCTGTATGGACGTCGAAATATTGTTGATGAAGTAAATCAGCGCGGCGATCGCCGCCACAGTCAACAACAGGCTGACCATGAACGCCAGCGCGGGAATACTGCTGTCGGTTTCCGAATCTATCGAGGCCAGCACCACCAGTCCGTAGAGAAAGCTGCCGACAAACAAGCCCAACACCACTTTGTTGCGTGAGTCGCTCAGATAGTTGCGCAATATTTTCGCGCCGAACTGATTGGCTGCCAGCGTCAGCGTCACTACGGAAATGGAAAATACCACGCCGGTGATGGTCATCATGGCGCCGGTGGTCACCGCCAGCACCTGGCGCACGCCGGTGGCGCCGATCTGAAAAACGGTCATCCAGGAGCGGCCGTCCGGATCGATCTGCAGGTCGACGTCTATCAGCGCCAGGGCGGCGGCGACCCCGCCGAGCGCCAGCAGCGTGGGGATGAACCAGATCGTGGTTTGCAACCGGTCCCAAATCAGTCTGAACGAGCGTCGCATTGTCACTGAGCGTCGACGAGGCGGCCGCGGGTGTTCGCCTGGGCGGGGCCGGCCATCGATGGCGCGCCTGAGGCCGTTTCAGAGGGCTGGGGGATGGTCGGGATCCTGCGGATCACCCGGCTGCGGCTCGCCCGGACCCGGCGGCTCGACCGGAGGCTGAGCCGGCCCCGGCGGTTCCACCGGCGGCTTTCCGGGCTCGGGGGGTATGACCGGCGGTTTGTCGGGGCCAGGCGGTTCGATCGGGGGATTTTGCGGCTGCGGAGGTTTGATGGGCGGATCGGTGGCCGCGGTGGCCGCGACAGGCTCAGTCAATCTGGATACGGTGTTCATAGTCGGCGCTCCCGGATAATTTTGGTATTTGTATGATCAAAACGCCGTCGCTGTAGGTGGCATTCGCCGCCGAGACCTCCAATTCCTGCGGCAGCGACAGCGTACGTCGAAAACAACCGAACTGGCACTCACCGATGTGCTTGCGATTACCCTGGGCCTGCTTCAGTTCGGCGTGTTTCTCACCGCTGATTTCCAGCATGCCGCGACTGATGTTGACCACGATGTCCCGCTTGCGTACGCCGGGCAGCTCCGCGCGCACCACAACGGTGCTGGGGGTTTCCTCAAGGTCGGTGTGCGGAAGCCAGTCTGAGTTCAGGTAATCGTCCGCGCAGTTGACGACGCTTCGTCCGGTCGCTCTGTGGTAACGGTCCAGCAGTTCTTCCATCTCCTGCAATGGGTTCCAGCCTGCGCAGCTCACGGCGTGCATCCAGGCTGGATATCCAACTCAAGCATCTGCATTCTCCGGCGATTCCACGGGTTTGCCAAGCGCAAACCAGGGTGCCATCAGCGGCCGCCGGAAGCATTCACATTTGATAACAATCTTTAGCGTATTCAGCGCGCTGTGCCGAATCCCGCATCTTCGGTGTCACCCGGAACGGGCAGTCCGGCTAGTTTCAGTCCCTGCGCGACAGGCCCCTCCGGGAACAGTCGCCGCAAATACTTGCGACCGCCGGCGTTGGCGAAGCGTTCGTCAAGCATGTCGCCCAATTCGCGTCCGTGTTCCGCCAAGCCGTGTTCCAGGTAATGATTACGCAGGCAGTGAATGACCTGAAGGTGGGCGTTGTTGAGTTCGATGCCTTCCTCGGCCGCGGTTGCGCGCGCCTTGTCGAGATTCCAGGTGTCCAATTCGCGCTGTCGTCGCGACCGCTGCTGCGCGTCGATGTCGGTCTCGACGCTGACGTCACCCGCTTCGCGGTAAGCCTCTTCGAAACCGCGACGGATTTGTTCGTTTTCGCTACTCATGGGTATTTTTCCTCTTATGACAAATTCGATGCAAGGGGCCTGGGCGTTCATGCGCAGGAGTAGCTCTGTTCGCTGACGCACGCCGGTGTATGGCAAAGGTAACTTTCCTCGAAGCCGGCCAGCCGGACCAGTTCGCACGGGTCGAGCAGCAGGATCTCGCCGTCGCTGAGCGATACGGTTCCCTGACGCACCAGCGAACGGAAGGTGCGATTGGCGTGCACATGGCTCATGCCCAGATGATCGGCAATGGTCTTCTGGGTAATCGGCAGGCGGCGTGCGGCGGTATCCTGCAGGCCGCTGCGTTTCAACCGACGGTGCAGCTCTACAAACAGATGCGCCATTCGTTCCTCGGCGCTGCGTCGGCCCACCCGCATCAGATGTTCGTCCATGCGCTGCTCTACGCTGCCGGCCAGCCAGTTCAGGGTTATGGCGAACTGTTGCGACCGGTTGAGCTCGGCGATGACGTGTTTGGCGTCGATGCTGCGGACCGTCAACGGAGTCAGTGCCTGCACGCCGTATTCCGTCTGATCGAAAAGAATCGCAAACATTCCCACCATGTCTCCGGGCAGGAGAAAGTCCAGGATCTGCCGTCTGCCGTCGGCCAGCGTCTTGTAACGGATCGCCCAGCCGTTGTCGATCAGCAGAACCCGTGACGGCATCGATCCCTCGTTGATAAGGATTTCGTTGGCCTCAGCGCTGCGCGCGTGCTGTGTACGGCTGCCCAGCAGGTGCAGGTGGCTCGCGCTGCGGCAGCGTAACGTTTGACGCTGCCTGTCTGTCATTGAGCTCACATTCATAACTGTACTCTCCGTATAGGTAAAAAAGTTTTGTTAAACTATTTGGCCGGACGCTCGGTGCTGCAGGGGCGGCCTATGGGCACAGTAAGAGTGTAGGAGGCTAGCCAGGGCGCAAAGGATCAGCCGCTGCTGACCTTTGTGTAGGATGTGTCTAACGTTTTTCGGACAGGTTGCGGATGTAGGAATCGTCCTGCATGCTAATCCGGTCCCTCCGACAGTCATGGCGGACCCGCGAGGGTAAATTGCTCTTCCGTAAGTTATTTCATCCTAGGGAGAGAAAAATCATGACTTTCAATAATCTGTTAGTGGCGGCAGGGCTCGCCAGTATGCTGATGCTCGCCGGTTGCGACACCAACGACGGGCCGGCCGAGGAGGCCGGCGAGAACGTGGACAACGCCATTGACAAGAGCGGAGAGAAAATCGAGAACGCGGGCGACAAGATTCAGGATGAAGTCAATCAGTGAGCAAGGCTCGACCACGTCGCCGGTTTCGGTGGCGTGGGTCGGATGATCCCGATAGTTGACCGTCGCGGTCTTTGAGCAAGGGGATTGCGAGCGTCTGGAGAATCGAATGAAACCTTTAACACACGATATAATGACCAGGCCGCGGGAAGCGCGTTATACGCCCGCTTATCTTACGGCATTGTTTTTGGTCGCCGCACTGGCACTGGCATTGGGTGCTGGCGGCGCCGCCTCGCAAACGGCGGGGCATGCCAAATTGTTATTTGTTTTATCAATTGTGCCGGCCCTGGCGGGTCTGGTGCGTGGAACGGGTAATCGATATGAGTAGCCTACCTACACCCGACACGGCGGGACACAAGGTGCGCCGTTCGTATCCGGCGGGAGAAACCACAGGGATGACGCGCGTAGGAATAGTCGACGATCACAGTATCGTACGGGCCGGTTTTCGCGAAATGCTCGAGAGTCACGCGGAAGGGGCTGTTCAAGTCGTATTTGAAGCCGCCAGCGGCGAAGAGGCGCTGGAGAATCTGAAAGATGCGGATTGCGACGTGTTGCTGCTCGACATATCGCTGCCCGGTAAGAGCGGCATCGATATTCTGCAACAGGTGCGTCAGTGTCACCCCGACATGCGCGTGCTGATGCTGAGCAGTTATCCAGAGGACCGTTACGCCTCCGCGTTGATCCGCCATGGCGCGCACGGCTATCTTTGCAAGGACTGTGACGGCAAGAATTTGGTGAAGGCGATTCGTACCGTAGCGCGGGGCCGGCGTTATCTTTCCACCAAAGCGGCCCACATACTGGCCGAAGAGGTGGCGGGCGGGGCCGGCAAGCAGCCACACCACCTGCTCTCCGAGCGGGAACTGCAGGTATTTACCCGCCTGGCTCACGGTGACAGTGTCACCCAGATCGCGCGCAATCTGAATCTCAGTGTCAAGACCATCAGTACCTATCGCAGCCGTCTTCTCGACAAAATCGGCGTCTCCAGTAACGCGGAGCTGGCCACCTATGCGGTACGCAACGGACTGATCGACACCTGAGGCGCTTCAGCCCGGGGCCTCGGACGGATGGCCGTCCCGGGGCTCGGTCGGCAGACCCAGGGCGACGACGATGCGGGTCCCCCGGCCCGGCGCGCTGTGGAGTTCGAACTCCCCGCCGATCAATTGGCAGCGATGGCGCATGCTGATGATGCCGAAACTCTTCTCTTCTGTGTGCCCGGGATCGAATCCGGTCCCGTCGTCTTCAATACTCAATTTTAGCCGATTGTCTTCAGTGGATATCGAGATGCTTAGTCGATCAGCGCGGGCATATTTGCGCACATTGGTAATCGCCTCCTGCGTTATCCGGAACAGGGCCAGTGCCACGGAAGCCTCCAGTTCGGGTTGCTGGCGCGGCAGTCTGAGGGCGACCTGGATGTTGCCGTCGGCGCGCAGATCGTCGGCCAGGCCTTCGAGGGCGTCGAACAGGCCGAGGTCCCTGAGCAGCGGCGGCATGAGATTGCTGGTAAGCCGGCGTTTCATCCCGATCGCGTGATCCAGCGAGCGGATAAGACGTTGCGTCTTCGTACACGCCTGGTCTTCCGGCAATAACTCACAGCGCGCCCGCAGCCAGGCCGCGTCCATCTTCGCGGCGGTCAGCGAGGCCCCCAGATCGTCGTGCAGTTCGCGCGCCAGGTTCATCTTTTCCTCCTCGCTGACACGCGTCAGTTGCGCGGCGAGCGACGTGAGTTCCGCAGTGCGATTTCTCACCTCGGATTCCAGATCCGAAGCGCGCCGGTGCAGGGCTAGCGCCAGCTCCCGGCGCAAACGCGCCTGCCGCTGCAGTGACCAGAATAGCCACAGCACCAGAAACAGCGCGGCCAGGCAAAGGCCGAATACGGCCCAGCGCGTCACATATTGGCTGCGGGCGGTACGCTGATAGAAAGCCTGGCTTTCCTCGGTCAGTCGCTGTTTCAGCTGCGCGATCGTGCTTTTCAGGTATTCCAGAGAATTGTTGCCGCGGTAAAGATCCAGCAGGTTGGCGCTGCCCCCCTTTTTCTTGTCCTGGATCAGATCCCGCGCCAGTATTTCGTATTGGCGGATCGCGCGCCGTAACTGTTCAGTTTCCTCCGCCTTGCCGACGTGGCCGACGCCACGCATGACGAGTGCCAGGTTTCTGTCCAGTTGATCGATCGCCTCGCTATAAGGTTGCAGATATTCGTTGTCGCCTGAAACCAGAAAGCCGCGCACGCCGGTCTCCGATTTGAGCAGACTGATCAACAGACGGTCGAGATGTTCGGTCCTTGCGGCATGCTCTTCCAGTCGCGCGAGCGCGTCCCGTGTGGCATTGGACTGGTAGAACCAGGCGATGAATATGGCGAGGATGACCAGGGACGCCAGCGCCAGAATGACATGGTTTTTGGACCCCGCTTCCGCGGCCGGTTCGCAGTCTTCGCTGGGAGGGGGAGGGGAATGTCGCGTCATCAGTCAATCATCTCGCCGAAAAACAAACCCGCCGGAAGTGCCTACGCGCACTTCGGAGGATTCTTACAGTGACATAAGTTACATCCGAGTAAAATGATTATTCGGCGTTTTTCAATGTCCTCGCGCCTTGCGCCGGGGTCAGCGATTTCACAGGGGGTATTATGAACAGGACAAGCCGACCCGCCAACGTCCGCGGCGCGGATGGCGTGCTGGAGTTACACACGGCGCCCGGCGATATCGTTCACTTGTGGGTGGACAAAGCCCTTTCAAATCCAAGTGTCTATATTCCGGTGCTGAATGAGTTGCTGGAACCGGGTCAGAATTCCGCCGCGCGACGCCAGCGCTACCGTTTTCTCGGGGTCCACCGGGATCGCAAATCGGGCATCGAATGTTTATGTATTTCCTTTTGTCTGATGTCGGCCGGGGTCCGCGGCGACGGGACTGGTTGCGGCCGTTCCGGCGTGAATCCCGAGTCTTTCCCCCGGC
Organism: Thiogranum sp.; assembly: GCA_030148775.1. Taxonomy (GTDB): domain Bacteria; phylum Pseudomonadota; class Gammaproteobacteria; order DSM-19610; family DSM-19610; genus Thiogranum. The sequence goes on along the minus strand of JASBST010000015.1, from coordinate 18,529 downwards.
CGCGTTCGCATTGACAAACCCCCTTCGGGGCGAGCAGCGGTTTGCGCCCTACCGGGCCCCGGAACACCGGCCCGGGCCCACAGCAGCGCGGTTGCGCCACCCGGCGTGAATCTAAATATTACAAGGAATTTCAAAGAGTAAATCTGTGCAACCGTAGGATGGGGCCGACCAGACTTAGGTCACAACCTACTTCTTTCCGGGGGCTGCACCGACTGTGGCCAACCCGGCGGCTGGATAGGCTTCATCCCCAACATCGGCACAGGGACCGATGCAGTTATCAGGAGATGAAATCATGTCAGACAGCGCCAAATCCAACGACGAGATACAGGGCGAAGGCAACTACACCGCCGCGGAAGATTATGACGAGGGTGTACGCGAGTTCGTCAAGCGCGGAAAGGTGAAGTCCGCCGCGGAGAAAGCGGCGCCGCGAGACGCCGACGAGGAGCGCGAGCTGTCAGAGGCCGAAAAAGAAGGTCTTTCCCACGCCCGTTCATCAGGCGGCAACGCCTGATCAACCGATTTAAATGCCTGTCAGGTTTATACACGGAGAACATCATGAATAAAGACATTATCGAAGGAAACTGGAAGCAGATGTCCGGCAAGGTCAAGGCACAGTGGGGGAAACTCACCGATGACGATCTCGATGTCATCGACGGCCGGACGACAGAGCTGGCCGGGAAAATCCAGGAGCGTTATGGCGTGGAGCGCGATGAAGCCGAACGTCAGGTGGACGAATGGCAGCGTAACCTGAACTCGTGACGTGACCGCTCGCGCGGCCGGATAGACGGCCGCGCTTCTGGCGCTCTACCCAGGAACGAAGACGCGGATGTTGTCCTATTCACTGGTTTACCTCATGGAGGCGTTGATCGCCGCCATCGCGGGCTTCGGAAGCCTGGCGGCCGGTGCGGAAGAAATAGCCAGGATATTGTTCGTGTTGTTCATGGTGATGGCCATTGCGAGTTTTTTTCTGCACCTGGTGGGACGACGTTGAATTGCAACCGACGTTTCGCCGGACACAAACTGAATAATGACGACTAGAGGAATCGACTATGATGCGTAAACGCACTTATCTTGCCTGTGGGTTGCTGGCCTGTATGGGCGCGGCGAATCTGGCGCAGGCCGCACCGGCGGCCGGCGACCGCGAGATCACCATCCAGGGCACGGGCTCCAGCGACAAGGATTTCGATGCCAATATTTTTTCCGCCTCCGGCAGCTATGGCTGGTTTACCACGGATCAGTCGGAGTGGGGAATCCGGCAGTCCGTGAGTGTCTCGGACACGAACAATTCCAGCTCCCGCTGGAATGGCGCCACACGCCTGTTCTACGACTGGCACTTCGACGGCGGCGCCTGGCGGCCCTACGTGGGCGCGAGCCTCGGTTATCTTTATGGCGAAGACACCAACGAAAGCTTCAGCGCCGGCCCGGAGGTGGGACTCAAGTACTATGTCAAGGACAAGACCTTCATCAACGTCGCCATGGAGTACCAGTTCCTGTTCGACGAATCCAATGACATCGATGACAGCTACGACGATGGTGCGATCTTTTATGGCCTCGGGGTGGGCTTCAATTTTTGACCGCCCGGGGCACGGGAGCAGTCAGGCCGGGCGGTCGGCGCCTGGCCGGGCATTCCCGTGCCACATAGGGCCCGAGTCTGTTGCTCGTTCAGCCATGAGAAACAAGCAGTTAGTTTTCGACGCGACGGATTGGGCATGAATCTCCGCGGCGCACGGGAATGTAGGACAGAGACGACATCTAAATAAGAGACATCCTACCGGGAAGACTGGCGTAAGCGAGGTAAACAGATCTAGAATAGCTAGCGTCAGAGACGGATTGCGACCGGATCCGTCTTTGGGATTGGGGGGGTACAGGCAAGCGCGAAAGCGTTGCGCCCGGCCGTCACCGCTGACTATAACTGCGAAAATTCTCGTCCATGAAACCATCTAGTATTTACAGCCCGGTACGAATCGCCATCGTCGACGATCACGAAATTGTTCGTCGCGGTTTCCGCGAGTTGTTGGCGGATGAACCCGGATTCGAGGTGACCCTCGATACGTCCTCGGGTACCGCGTTGATGGAAGCGTTGCGGAACGATCAGTGCGATCTGGTGCTGCTGGATATTTCACTGCCGGAAGAGAGCGGTGTCGATATCCTGCGTGCCATACGCCAGCGCTACGACAATATCGGGGTTTTGATACTCAGTGGTTATCCCGAAGATCGTTATGCCCTGCCGATGATTCGAAACGGCGCCGACGGCTACCTGTGCAAGGACTGTGAAAAAGAGGACTTGATTTCGGCCATTCGCAGTGTGGCGCGCGGTCAGCGCTATATTTCCCCCAAGACCGCGGAGCTGCTGGCCAGGGAGGTTGCGGGCGAACAGGATGCCCAACCCCATCAGCAGTTGTCCGAACGTGAGCTTCAGGTGTTTCTGCGTCTGGCGCAAGGTGCGAACGTTTCGACCATCGCCGATACGCTGCACCTGAGTACCAAAACCATAAGCACCTACCGCTCTCGCCTCATGGAGAAAATGGGGTTGAATAGTAACGCTGAATTGGCGGCTTATGCCGTCCGCCACGGTTTGGCGTAGACGCGTGGTGGGTGATCATGCAAAGCGGGTATAGCAACGCCGAGATCAGCCGAACGATGCCTGTGTTCGACGTCGTCATTATCGAAGATTCCATGCTGTTGAGAGAAATGCTGGTGGATGTCCTGTCGAGCGTGGACGATGTTTCCGTGGTTGGTGAAGCGGAAGACCAGTCGGGCGGCCTGCACAGCATGGAGACGAAGCAACCTCATCTGGTTATTATCGATCTCGAACTGAAGGCCGGCAGTGGGATCGGAGTATTGACCGCGCTGAGCAATGATCGCGAGCGTTATGGCAATCCCAAAACCGTAATTTTTACCAACCATGGTTCCAGCGTATTGCGTCGGCGATGCGAGGATCTGGGTGTCGACGGATTTTTCGACAAATCCTACCAGCTCGACGACTTGATTGACTTTATCCAGAACGAGCGCGACATCATCAATCACTGAGCCTGCCGACGCTCCGCCCGTCCCTGGATCGGAATATAGGCTTCTATCAAGGTCCCCTGGCCGGGCGAGGAAGTGACCGTCAGACCGCCGCCGAACATCTGGGCGCGGTGGCGCATGCCCGGTATCCCGTTGCCGGCGCTGCGCTGCCTGTCGCTGTCGAAGCCTTGGCCGTCGTCGGCGATACGGATATGGATGTCCTGGTCCTCGAGGCTGACGCCTACCTCAATATGTCGTGCCTGTGCATATTTGCGGATGTTGGTCAGGGATTCCTGGATGATCCGGAAGACGGCGAGCGTACGTTCACTGTCTATCGGCGGAAGACTCTTCGGCAGCTCCATTCGAACCTGATGGGAGCCGTCGTTGGCGAGGTCCTGCACCATGACACTGACCGATTCGATCAAGCCCAATTCCTGCAACAAAGGCGGTTTGAGGTCGGAAGTGATTTTGCGCTTCAGGCTGATGGCGGCGTCCAGCGATTCGGACAGCCGGCTCAGGCGGCGGGCGTATTTCTCGCTCAGCCGGGGGTCGAGGTCCCGCATAATCCAGGTCGTGTCCATTCGGGCGGCGGTCAGCAGCGCCCCCATCTCGTCGTGTAACTCCTGGGCGATACGGCGTTTCTCCGTTTCGCTCAGGCGGGTGAGATAGCTGGCCAGATCGTTGAGTTCGGTGGTCCGCTGTTTGACCAGTTTTTCCAGCCGCTCATTCTCATCGCTCATCATCGAGGCGATGCGATGACGCAGGCCGATCTGTTTTTGCAGCAGGAGAAACAGGCTCAACAGGAGCAGAAAGGCTGCAGTGAAGAGCGACACCACTACCCAGCGCGACTTGCCGAGAAAACCCAGCGAAGTCACATAGTAGGTGGCATTGTCCTGGGAAAGCTGCGAGCGGATGCGATTGAGACTGTCGCGTATCGCGTCCATCATCCGGTTGCCGTGCTCGATCAGCTTGTCGGGCAGACGGGCTCCGGCCTGTCTGGCGTCGATCGCCGAGGACAGCGCCTTGATTTCGGCGTCGATCAATCGTTTCAGTTTGCCGTACTCGTCGACGTTCAGCGGTGGTTTTTCCGGATGGCTGTCGATATCGCTCAGCAGCGCACCCAGTCTGGAAATCCCCTCCCGGTAACGATCCAGGTAGACATTGTCGGCGGTGACCAGAAAGCCCCTGGCGCCGGTTTCCGCGTTCAACAGCTGGATCAGAAGTGCGTCGACCTTGTCCACCTGCCAGGCGTACTGCTGCAGGTCGGTCAGCAATCGGCGGGCCGTGGTGGCGTAATACAAAGTGACTACCAGCAAAGTCAGCAACAGTGCGCTGGCGACGCCCAGTATTACGTGTGGCCACCACTCCGGGACCGCAGGTGCCGCAGCGATGTCCCGGGTAGGAACAACTTGCTCCATCAGAGTCTCCTGCGATTGCCTATGTTAAACCGACAGCCTATCAAGCAAACGGAAAATAAAAAAGCCAGCTGAGAAGGAGGGAGGTTTGGAGATTCCAGGCTGGCTATGTGGCCAAATATAGTGGCCTAAGGGAGCGGCAATCATCGTGCGGACATTTCCAGTGCTGCAGGCACCAAGATCACAACGCTTGAATTTTTGAGAGCAGATTCCTGTGATATAGACCCAACCTCCAAAGTTCCACCGGATGTATCGCCTCTGCGGTTGAGCGTAGTAAACCGTATCGCGAAATCCGCTTCTGTCGGATAACTGACATTGCTGCTGTAGGGAAATGGGAAGTGCCTGAATTCCCCGCAATTCCTCTGCAATCGCCGGCCGGGTTCTGATCGCATACCGGTACCTGGAAAGAATGCTTTTTCGTTGAGCGGGTTACAACAGCGATGCCTCGATATCGGGAGGTGGCGATGAAAACCGGCATGAAGGCGATGCCCTACAATCTGTTCCGGATCGGCTGACAGTCATGCCCCGGTCGGACCCTTAATGTCGGTCCGGTAACTTACGACACGGCTTTCCGGGAAAGCGCTCCGCACGGCCTGAGCCGATTCCCGCTATCGAGGGTGAAACTCCATGAAGACATATGTATTGGCAACACTACTGATTCCGCTGCTGTTGGCGGGTTGTAACACCGTGGAAGGCTTGGGCAAGGACGTGGAAAGCGGTGGCGAAGAAATCCAGGACGCCTCGGAGCACGTCAAGGACAAAATGTAAGCTGTCCGCCTGAAAGGATTTTCAAACCTTGCCCGTTGCCAGGGAACAAAAGTCGTTTCCCTGACCCTGATCCAGGAGGCGCTTATCGAGACTTTGCAAGGCCTGGTTGACGTGGCCAATCTCACTGAGCTGGCGCTGGCGTTTTTGCTGGCGCTGCCTATCGGATGGGACCGGGAACGCGAAACGCGCGGTATCGGGTTGCGGACGTTCCCGATGGTGTCGGTCGCGTCGTGCGGTTACATCCTGCTCGGGCAGTCGCTGATGCAGGACAGTCCTGAGGCGCTCTCGCGGGTGCTCTACGGGCTCATGACCGGGATCGGGTTCATCGGCGGCGGCGCTATCCTCAAGGATGGCGGTAATGTGCATGGCACGGCGACCGCGGCGAGTATCTGGAACACTGGCGCTGTCGGCGCGGCCGTGGCCTTCCAGCGTTATGAGGTGGCGGTGGCGCTGGCGGGGGTCAATTTCGTTATCTTGAGATTCTTCCCACCCCTGAAAAATAAACTGTTGCGCTGACCATTTGTGTTCGGTCCGGGATCGTCGCACTGCGGAGCCCACGCTCCGGCCGTCGGCGCGATGCCGGCTCGCAGCGGGGCGTCGGCCGTTATCAAATGTGAATGAGCGTGCTGTCGCCTTGGCCAAGACTGTATCGTAGGAAATGCATTGATCGGGAGAGACACGATGCCGGTGGAAGAAGCCGAGTTCGACGCCGACGGATTTTTGCGCTCGGCAGACGCCTGGAGTCCGGACCTGGCCTCGGAGATCGCCGCGCGCGAAGGCATCGGACCTTTGAGCGCGGACCATATGCAAGTGATCGAAGCGTTGCGCGCGCACTATATGGCCAAGAGAACGCTGCCGGTGATGCGCCAGATCTGCGCCGAGACCGGATTGGAAAAGCACTGTGTCAGCGATCTGCTGGCCGATCCCCGTCGGGCATGGCGTATCGCCGGTTTGCCGAATCCGGGCGAGGAGGCCAAGGCCTACCTGGAGAGCGCCGAATTACCGGAGCAGACCGATTGAACAACGCGGCGGTTATTCATCGATTCAGTCAACGAGAGCAGGAGATTACGCTATGGCAGACCAGAGTGGCGGTGTGCACGAGAGCCTTGAAGCGCTAAAGCCGGAGACCCTGGATCGGCACCGGGCGATTGTGTCGATCATGGAAGAACTCGAAGCGGTGGATTGGTACGACCAGCGCGTCGACGCCGCCGGTGATCCTGAGTTGGCGGCGATTCTGGCGCACAACCGCGACGAGGAAAAGGAGCACGCGGCGATGGTGCTCGAATGGCTGCGCCGGCGCGATCCGCAACTGGACGAGAATTTACGTAAATATCTCTTCGCTGACGGAGCGGTGATCGACCTGGAGGAAACGGATCCCGACAGCGACGCGCCGGACGGATACCCGGCGGGTTCGCTAGGCATCGGTAGTCTGCGTGGGGAGAACAGTTAAGATGGACGATCTGCAGCGCGAATTGGCCCCGATAACGACCGCCGCCTGGGCCGAGATTGAACAGGAAGCGAAACGCAGCTTGAAAGCCGTATTGGCGGCGCGCAAGTTGGTCGACTTCGACGGCCCCCTGGGCTGGGAGAGCTCGGCCCTTAACCTGGGACGCAGCGAACCGTTGGACAGCAGTCCCCAGGATGGTGTGCTGGCGCGCCTGCGCCAGGTCCAGCCGCTGATGGAACTGCGGATTCCGTTCGATCTGGACCGGCGCGAACTCGAGGCCATCGGACGCGGCGCCCGGGATGCGGATCTGGATCCTGTGCGCGCGGCGGCGCGCGCACTGGGCGTCGCCGAAGACCGTGCCGTGTTTCACGGTTTCGACGCCGCCGGCATCCGGGGCATTATGACCGCGTCGGCCGGCAGCGAATGCATTATCAGCGAGGACTACAGCGCCTACCTCGGCGTTGTGGCCGAAGCGGTGCACCGTCTGCGTAGTAACAGCGTGGCCGGCCCCTATGCCATCGCCCTCGGGCCGCGCTGCTTTACCGGTCTGAGCAAGACCATGATCGGAGGCTATCCGGCCATCGAGCAGATCCACCGCCTGCTGGACGGGCCCATTGTGCCGGCGCCGGCCATCGACGGCGCGGTCGTCATCAGTTTGCGCGGCGGTGACTTCGCGCTCACGGTGGGGCAGGATTTCTCGCTCGGCTATCTGCACCACAGCCCGGAAACGGTCAGCCTCTATCTGCAGGAGTCGATGGGCTTTCGTGTGCTGGCGCCCGAGGCGGCCGTCCCGCTGGTCTACAAAACCTGAGACCGGCGTGTCGGACCGGCGTCAGGTTCAGGCGGCGACCTGCTGCAGCAGTTCGTCGCGCCGCCTGGCCACTGCGGCGCTGAGCGAATCGTAGTCGGCACCCACGCGCGCGAACAGCCCGGCCACGTCGATGCCGAGGCCGTGAAAAGCCTGTGTGAGTCGATCGATACGTTGCGGGATCGTGGCGACAAAGGCGTGCCGCTGCGCCGGACTCAACCGCGCCAGCTCGTCTCGCAGGCGGGAAACGCCGAAAGCGACATGGTCCTGTTCGTCGCTGAGGGGAACGTGCAGCGATTCCCGGGTGCCGGGGTCGGCCAGCGGCACGATGTTCTCCACCGCCTCACTGCCGAGTGCCTCCACGCAAAGGTACAGATCGGCGAGAAACTCCAGCCAGGGCAGCCCGCGGAAGTGCTCGCGGATCATCGCTTCCTGCGACGCCGAGATCAGTGGCGTGGTGGTGGTGCCGAAGCGTTCCATCCATTGGCGCTGAATGCACACATGCCGGCTTTCGTCACCGACCTGTTTGGCCAGCGCCAGTCTGGCCGGTTCGTCCGGCGCGGTCGCGATTCGTTCGGCGCAGATTTCCATGATCAGGCGATCGACCTGGGTATACAGGACCAATAGTTGCCCCATGGCTTCGCGATACTGGCTGACGGGGGCGAGCGATAAGGTTCTCATAGCATTTTTCTCCTCGGGTGGGGGCGCCCCAGCGGGTGTGTGGGCGTCGGAAGCGACGGCGCTGGAGCCGGCGGTTTGCACCACAGGGTGGCGCGATGGTCCCCACCAGGGCGCGGAAACGCCGGGCATGCGCAACAGCCGTCGCGGGTGGGGTAAATGGGGCGGTGGTTGGCTCGCCGGTGGAGGATGCGTTGGTGAACGGTGGTAACCGCCCGGAGCAGCGGAAAGACCGACCGCCGCGATTGTGCCGTAAAAGCTTACGATGACGCCGTCTGCGTCAACAAAATAGCGCGTCGGATCCGATGCCAGCGCCGAGCAGGGGAGATGCACCATAACAGCCTCCGTGCTAAGCATGGCACAGGATCGTTCGGCTGCAAGTGCGTGCCGCCCGCGCTTGTGTCGCATTGACATGCCTAACCGGCCCCCTATAATGCAGCGGTTCGACGACAGGCGCGTAGCTCAGTTGGTTAGAGCACCACCTTGACATGGTGGGGGTCGTTGGTTCGAATCCAATCGCGCCTACCAATTTAAGTACATGATGACATGGATGTTTTCAGTATGACTCTGCAACAATCGCGGTTCCGGAACGGGGGCTGTGCCGATAATCCCGCCCAGGCTGTCTCGCGCGTGCATCGGCGACCATCGCGCGGAGTTTTTTCCGGCGTCGTCGTAGGCGGACCTCTTCAGAGGAAAAGCCGGCGCTGAGCCGTCTGAAGGCGATCCGCGGGCCCTGCGCCATTCCCTTCCTCGTGCGTCTCGATGCTGTGGGCATATTAGTGACGACGGCGGCGGTCCGGGAACCGCGAAGAAGAACAACCAGCCGGGAACAACCGGTTAAAATTGGGATCGGTGCCTGATTCCGGCGCTCGGTTTGAGTGTAATGTTTTTACTGCGATCCAGCGGGTGCAAGCAAGGGGCATTGTGTTTTCGCGAAGCAGTATCAAAAACAAACTGTTGTTTTTTTCCTTGTTGGCCACGCTGGTTCCCTCCCTGGGGCTCGGGCTGCTGCTGTTCTGGCAATACAAGGTCATCATTGACGACAACGTCACCCACCAATTACGCACGCTGACCGACGACGCCGGTCGGGAACTGGAATACTGGGTCAAAAAACAGACCGACAATTTGCGTGTGCTGGCCACTTCGCAGGCGGTGGTGGAAGGGCTCGCGCGCCACGCCGACCAACCGCAAGACCGGACATCGCAGGCGTTGCCGCACTATCTGCGTCTGGTGCAGGAAAAGCTCGATCCGTTGCTGGAACTGACGGTTCTGGACGCGAGCGGGCAGCGCGTGGCCAGCAGCGCCCTCGCGCCCACCCGATACCGGTTATCCGATCCCGGGCCACCGACCGCGGGGGACGACAGTACTGTCCTGGCGCCGCCGCATTGGGACGCCGCGTACCAACAGGTGGTATTCAGTCTCGCCGTCCCGGTGTTGTCGTTGGACGACAAAGTAATAGGGCAACTGGTCGCGGTCATCAAACTTGATGCACTGCAATCGCGCCTGGATTACGTGGTGGGGAATTCTCCCGGCGATCTGGTTCTGGTCGATCTCGCCGGCAGACCCTTGCTCGATACACAGCGACGGGTCGGACAGTTCCCGGTACTGGCCGCACCGGTATTGCGGCGACTGCGGCAGCACCCGGGCGTACCCAGCGCTTTTGACGGTCACTTCGGCGTCAAAGTACTGGGGATGGCGCAGCGCTCGGCCGTACTGCCCATCCTGATCGTCGCCGAACGCGAGCGTAGCGAAATCTACAGTGACTGGCGGGAGGTGCGGAATCTTTTTCTGGGCCTGCTGGCCGGGCTGACATTGTTGGTCGGGTTTGCCGGTTGGCGGATAGGGCGCTCCATTGTCATGCCGCTCAACGATCTGGCCGGCGCCGCCGATCGCGTCGCGCAAGGCAATCTCAGTGTGTGTCTGCCGATCGCCAGCAAAGACGAAATCGGTCATTTGACCCGGGTGTTCAACCAGATGACCGGCAATCTGCGTCAGAGCCAGTCGGAGGTGGAGGCGGCCAATCTTGCGCTACAGCAAAAAAATGAACTGCTGCAGACTCTGTCGGTCACCGACGGGCTGACCGGGCTGTACAACCGCAACAAACTGGACGAGATCCTCGGCCATCAGTTCGCCGGTTATCGGCGCCATCGACGCCCCTTTGCGGTGCTCATGTTGGACATCGACCATTTTAAGCGCCTCAACGACAGTTTCGGGCATCAAGCCGGCGACCAGGTCTTGAAACAGGTCGCGGCGTTGTTGTCGGCAAGCGTTCGCAGCGTGGACTTTGCCGCACGTTACGGCGGAGAGGAGTTCGTTCTGGTGTTGCCGGAAACCACCCTGGCCACGGCGCGACAACTGGCCGAACGCATTTGCCACCAGGTGGAGGCGGCGTCGGTGTCATTCGACGGCCACACGCTGCGGGTGACGTTGAGCATCGGCGTGGCCGGTGTGCGCGACGATGATGGGGCCGCCGACGCGGTGGTCGCCCGCGCCGATCAACTGCTTTACGCGGCCAAGCACGCCGGGCGCAACCGCGTTCATTGCTCCGGTTGAGGCGTGGATTCCCGCGCGGTCAGTAATTTCCCTAATATCCAGCCCGAACCTTCGTCTTCCGTATGTATGCGTAGCCAGGCGCCGCGGTAGGCCAGCGCCAATACCGGCGTTGTCTGCGGCAGAACCTCAATGATGGGCGCATCCATGTGGGGTTCCCGGCGCAAGCGGGCGTCGGTGGCCGTCGCCAGCGGCACGCCGAGTTTGAACGGGACTTCCGGTGCGGCGCCGTTGGCGGCGAATGACCGGTTGTCCTTGAGCATATCGATCAGTTGCTCAGTCTGCGCCGCCAGCTCCACTGCCTTGCTCAGTTCCTCGCGGTTGAAGGCGGACGTGGCGCGATTGAGCAGATGTTGGGCCGTGGCCCGCATCGGTGCGGTGGCGTCAGCAGCGGCAGTGGTACGTAGGCTCTCCATGGCCACCTCGATCTCGGCCAGGCGCGAGGCCACTTCCGCTTCGCTGGCGAAACGCCGCAGCTTCACTTCCACGCGGGCGGCCTCGGTGGTCGTTTCGGCCAGTTCCTCGGTCTGCCCCTTTTTTTGAGCTTTGAGCTGATTTTTCTGCGCGTTGAGTTGTTTTATCTCAGTTTCGCGGGCCGCCAGGGCCTGCTGCAAACGAACGATTTCGCGCTGTTGCGGCGCGCATGAATCGGCGGGCATAGTGGCGCAACCAGTCAATGCGGCGCCCGCCAGTGCCATGGTCGCCCAAGGCGTGGCGATACGTTTATCGGTCATGTTGCCCCCTACACTGGCGTAAGACCGCAACGGTCCGTCAGTCGTTTGTTTTTGTTTCCGGCGAAAGATTCCTGCACCCACTCTCGGCGCTTTCGCGCGGCGACGTCGATCGCCAGCGCAGTGCCGCTTTCCGGCGCCGGTGACAGATTGACAGCGACGGCGGCAGCCGGCAAGAAAAAAAAAGGCGGCTTGTGACCGGGGTCGACACAGTCCTACAGACGGGTTCCGTAGTCGGACGAATTTCATCCGTGCATGCCGTCCGCTTGCTTGTTCGTGCCGCTTTTCACCGGTATCATTTCGTCATTGCGATAAATGCCCGGCCCGAAGCACCCGACTGGGTCGATAGCCGGGCGGTTGTTAGGGATTCAATGGTTTTACGAGACAAGTGGCCTTTGGTAGTGGTCACCACTGGAGATGAAGCATGCCTGTAGTCACCCTCCCGGACGGTAGTCAGCGTTCTTATGCCCAGCCAATGACGGTTGCCGCCATCGCCGCGGATATCGGCCCCGGTCTGGCCAAGGCCACGCTGGCCGGTCGCGTGGACGGGCGTCTGGTGGACGCGACGTTTCCCATCGAGCACGACGCGCAACTGGAGATAGTCACCGCCAGGGACGATGCGGCGCTGGAGCTGATTCGTCACGACGCGGCGCACGTGATGGCGCAGGCGGTGCAGGAGCTGTATCCGGGCACGCAGGTGACCATAGGCCCGGCGATCGACAATGGCTTTTATTACGATTTCGCGCGTGAGCAACCCTTCACCCCGGAGGATCTGCGCAATATCGAGACGCGCATGCAGGAGATCGTCAAACGCGATCTGCCGATCCGGCGCGAAGTCTGGCCGCGCGAGCAGGCGATGAAGACATTCGCCGACATGGGCGAAACCTACAAGGTGGAAATCATCGACGACATCATTCCTCCGGGCGAGGAGCTTTCGGTTTATCGCCAGGGTGAATGGTTCGATGTCTGCCGCGGCCCCCATCTGCCGAGCACCGGCAGGTTGCCCAAGGCGTTCAAACTGATGAGCGTGGCCGGGGCCTATTGGCGCGGCGATTCGCGCAATCCCATGTTGCAACGCATTTACGGCACCGCCTGGCGTAACAAGGACGAACTCAAGGCTTATCTGCATCGTTTGGAAGAGGCGGAAAAACGCGATCACCGCAAGCTCGGCCGCGCCATGCATCTGTTCCACACCCAGGAAGAGGCGCCCGGCATGGTGTTCTGGCACGACAGGGGCTGGCGCGTCTACCTGCAGATCCAGGATTATGTCCGCGACAAGCTGCGCCAGCACGGCTATCAGGAAGTGCATACACCCACCGTGATCGACCGTTCCTTGTGGGAGAAGTCCGGTCACTGGGAGAAATTTCACGACGACATGTTCACCACCGAGTCGGAAAAGCGCACCTTTGCCATCAAGCCGATGAACTGCCCGGCGCATGTACAGATTTATAATCAGGGCCTGAAAAGTTACCGTGAACTGCCGCTGCGACTGGCCGAGTTCGGTTCCTGTCATCGCAACGAACCGTCCGGGACCCTGCACGGGCTGATGCGCGTGCGCGGGTTCCTCCAGGACGACGCGCACATCTTCTGCACTGAAGCACAGATACTGGATGAAGTGTCGGCGTTCATCGACCTGTTGTTCGAGGTCTATCGCGATTTCGGTTTCGAGGAAGTCATTATCAAGCTGTCGACGCGTCCGCAGCAGCGTGTCGGCGACGATGCCTTGTGGGATCGTGCGGAGAAGGCGCTGGAGGATGCCCTGAACCACAAGCGGCTCGACTGGCAGTTGCAGCCGGGGGAGGGTGCTTTTTACGGACCCAAGGTTGAATTCTCGCTCAAGGATTGCCTCGAACGGGTGTGGCAACTGGGCACCATACAGCTGGATTTTTCCATGCCCGCGCGGCTGGGCGCCACCTATGTCGCCGAAGACGGCAGCAAACAGGTGCCGGTGATGTTGCACCGCGCCATCCTTGGTTCGCTGGAGCGTTTTATCGGGATTTTGATCGAACACTATGCCGGCGCTTTGCCGACTTGGCTGGCCCCGGACCAGGCGGTGGTGATGAATATTACCGACAATCAGGCCGATTACGCCCGGAAAGTGGAAGAAAGCTTGAAAAATCAGGGGGTGAGGGTCAAATCGGACTTGAGAAATGAGAAGATCGGCTTTAAAATCCGCGAGCACACGCTTCAGCGTGTCCCCTACCTGCTGGTGGTCGGAGACCGTGAGGCCGAATCGAACACTGTGGCCGTGCGCAAGCTCAGTGGCAAGGATCTGGGCAGTTTATCCTTGCCGGCTTTGTCCGAAGGACTGAGCCAGGAAATCGCGAGCCGCGGCCGAACCGTCTTGGAGAGTTAAAACATCGCTGCAGTAAACAAACCGAAGTACCGGCTGAACGAGAATATTGATGCCAGGGAAGTGCGCCTGATCGGCGCCGAGGGTGAGCAGATCGGCGTCGTGCCGATCGAGCAGGCCCGCAGTCTTGCCGATGAGGCCAATCTGGACCTGGTGGAGATCTCCCCGCAAGCCGAGCCGCCGGTTTGCAAGGTGATGGATTACGGCAAGTTCAAATTCGAGGAACAGAAGAAGCGCCAGGCGCAGCGCAAGAAGCAGAAACAGATACAGGTCAAGGAAATCAAATTCCGGCCCGGTACCGATATCGGCGACTACAACGTCAAGCTGCGCAACCTGACCAAGTTTCTCAATGAGGGCGACAAGGTCAAGGTAACCCTGCGGTTTCGCGGCCGCGAGATGGCCCACCAGGAGCTGGGACGCGACCTGCTCAACCGGGTCGAGACCGATTTGCAGGAACTGGGTACGGTGGAGCAGTACCCGAAGATGGAAGGCCGCCAGATGGTGATGGTGCTGGCGCCGAAAAAGAAGTGAGTGCCGTGCCGGGTTTGCCCGGCCGCACAACTCGTCCCGGGCTTACCGCGCCTAGGTGGCGAGTCGATACCGGGGACGTCAGTCGGTTCCCCTAACGAAGCGGGAGAGTAACGATGCCAAAGATGAAATCCAATCGCGGTGCCGCCAAGCGGTTCCGCCGGACCGCCAATGGCGGTTTCAAGCGCGGCCAGTCGCACCGCCGCCACATCCTCACCAAGAAAAGCAGCAAGCGCAAGCGTCAGCTGGGCATGCCGGCGTCGGTCAACGATGCCGACCAGCGCGCCGTCCGCCGTATGCTGCCATTCGTTTAGGGAGGACTGAGCGATGCCTAGAGTAAAACGCGGTGTGCAGGCGCACGCCCGCCACAAGAAGGTTCTCGACCAGGCCAAGGGTTACTACGGCGCGCGCCGCAAGGTTTACCGCGTCGCCAAACAGGCGGTGATCAAAGCCGGCCAGTACGCCTATCGTGACCGCCGTCAGCGTAAACGTCAGTTCCGTGCCCTGTGGATTGCCCGTATCAACGCCGCCGCGCGCGAAAACGGCATGTCCTACAGCCGCTTTATCAATGGCCTGATGAAAGCCGGAATCGAGGTCGACCGCAAGGTCCTGGCCGATCTGGCGGTGTTCGACGCCGCCGCGTTCAGCGCGTTGGCGGAAAAAGCCAAGGCCGGCCTGACGGGTTAATCGCCCAGTGGCGCCGCCGCGGCGGCGCCGGCACGCACAGCAACCTGTCGCGGGGAAAGGCCTCCAACCTTTCCCCGTTTTATTTTGAGGAGAACCACCGGGTGGAGGCGTTAACGGCACTCGAACAGCAGGCCAGGGAGGCGCTCGCGCGGGCGCCGGATCTGGCGTCGCTGGACGAGATTCGGGTACAGTATCTCGGTAAAAAGGGACTGCTGACCGAACAACTGAAGCAGCTGGGCAGGTTGCCCGCCGACCAGCGCCCGCAGGCCGGTCAGGCGATCAACCAGGTCAAGCAGCAGGTGCAGGAAGCAATCGAGGCGCGCAGGCAGGCGTTGCAGGCCGAGACGCTGGAGCGGCAGTTGGCCGGCGAACGCGTCGACGTCACCCTGCCGGGGCGCGGTCAGGAGATCGGCGGGCTGCACCCGGTGACCCGGACCCTGCAGCGGATCGAACAGCTGTTCGCCGGCATGGGGTTCAGTGCCGTCAGCGGTCCGGAGATCGAAGACGACTACCACAACTTCGAGGCGCTGAACATTCCCGCCCACCATCCGGCCCGGGCGATGCACGATACCTTTTACATCGACGACCACCGCGTGCTGCGCACGCATACCTCGCCGGTGCAGATCCGGGTGATGGAACAGCACAAACCGCCGTTTCGGGTGATCGCGCCCGGCCGCGTCTATCGCTGCGATTCCGATCTGACCCATACGCCGATGTTCCACCAGGTGGAGGGTCTGCTGGTGGACGAAAATGTCAGCTTCGCCGATCTAAAGGGACTGCTGGACGAGTTTCTCAAACACTTCTTCGAGCGCGATCACCTCGGCGTGCGCTTTCGGCCTTCGTATTTTCCGTTCACCGAGCCTTCCGCCGAGGTCGATATCGAATGCGTGATCTGCGCCGGCGAGGGTTGTCGCGTCTGCGGTCACAGCGGCTGGGTGGAAATTCTCGGTTGCGGCATGGTCCACCCGAATGTGTTTGAGCACGTGGGTGTCGACAACGAACAGTACACCGGGCTGGCCTTCGGAATGGGGGTCGAGCGACTGAGTATGCTCAAGTACGGTGTCAACGACCTGCGGCTGTTTTTCGAAAACGACCTGCGTTTTCTGCGTCAGTTCCGGTGAGACGATGAAATTCAGTGAAGCCTGGTTGAGGGAATGGGTGAACCCGGCGCTGGACAGCCGCCAGCTGGCCGAACAGCTGACGATGGCCGGCCTTGAGGTCGATGCAATCGAACCGGTGGCGGCCGAGTTCCGCGATGTCGTGGTGGCCGAGGTATTGTCGGTCGAACCGCATCCCGACGCCGACAAACTGCGTGTCTGTCAGGTTGCCGCGGGTGCCGCCGAGCCGCTGCAGATCGTCTGTGGCGCCCCAAATGTGCGTGCCGGTATGAAGGCGCCGTTGGCGCGGGTGGGCGGTCGCATCGGCGAGATGACGCTGAAACAGGCCAAGCTGCGCGGTGTGGACTCGCACGGCATGCTATGTTCGGCGCGCGAACTGGGCCTCAGCGATGAACACCAGGGTTTGATGGCGCTGCCGGCGGATGCGCCGGTGGGCGCGGATCTGCGCGACTACCTGGGGTTGAACGACGTCAGTATAGAAGTTGATCTGACGCCGAACCGGGGCGACTGCCTGGGGATCGAAGGACTGGCGCGCGAAGTCGGTGCCCTGACGAGCACCGATGTCACCGCGCCAGAAATTGAGGAAACCCCGCCCGCGGTTGCCGACAGCCTGGTGGTGGACGTGAAAGAACCGCAAGCTTGCCCCCGCTATCTGGGCCGCGTCATCCGCGCTGTCGACACCACCGCCGCCACCCCTTTGTGGATGCAGGAAAAGCTGCGTCGCAGCGGGCTGCGCAGCCTCGGGCCGGTGGTGTACGTGACCAATTATGTGCTGTTGGAACTCGGCCAGCCGATGCACGCCTTCGATCTGGCGCGTATCAACGGCGGTATCGAGGTGCGTTACCCGCGCGCGGGCGAACAACTGGTGTTGCTGGACGATCGGTGCATCGAACCCGGGGACGACACGCTTTTGATCTGCGATCAGGAACGCCCGCTGGCGCTGGCTGGCATTATGGGCGGCCGCGATTCGGCCATCAGCGCGGACACCTGTGATCTGTTCCTCGAAGTGGCCTGTTTCACGCCAACCGCCATCGCCGGCAAGGCACGGGCTTACGGCTTGAACACCGACTCGGCGCATCGCTTCGAGCGCGGTGTCGATCCTGCTTTGCAGGCACTGGCGATGGCGCGCGCGACCGAGCTGTTGCTGCAGATCGTCGGTGGTCGGGCGGGGCCGGTTAGCGAGGCCTTCAGCGAGGCGCATCTGCCGCCGCGGGCCGATATCCGGTTGCGCCGTGAACGTATTCGGCGCCTGCTGGGTTTTGCGCCCGATGACCCGGCGATCGTCGACATGCTCACCCGTCTGGGAGCTGACATCAGGGTCGATGGTCAGGGGTGGCGGGTACGGCCGCCGAGCTATCGTTACGATCTCGCTATCGAAGCCGACCTGATCGAGGAGGTCGGCAGGATCTTCGGTTATGACAATCTGCCCAGTGCCAACAATCGCGGCGCGTTGATCATGCGGCCGGTGCCGGAGACCAAAACACCGTTGCAGCGTGTGCACAGCCTGCTGGTCGACCGTTGCTACCATGAGGCGATCACTTACAGTTTCGTCGATGCGGCGCAGTAGGCGCTGATCGAGCCCGGCCTGGAGCCGGTGGCCTTACGCAATCCCATTTCGTCCGAGCTGGCGGTCATGCGCACCAGCCATTGGGTCGGGCTGATCGCCGCCGCCCGACACAATCTGTCGCGCCAGCAGAGCCGCGTCCGTCTTTTTGAGCAAGGTCTTAAGTATATTAATCAAGGCAATGATTTAAAACAAAATAATTATCTTTCCGGGCTGCTTGTCGGCAGCCGTTTCCCGGAGCAGTGGGGCGTGGACAACACCGCGGTCGATTTTTTCGATCTCAAGGCGGATGTGGAGGCGGTGCTGGATTGCGTAGGCGCCGGCGCGGTCTTCCAGGCGGACACCCATCCGGCCCTGCATCCGGGCCAGTGCGCCCGGATTATCATCGATAGCGTGGCCCGCGGCCGGCTCGGTTGTATCCACCCCGCGGTGGCGCAGAAACTCGATATTTCGGCACAGACGTACCTTTTTGAGCTGGATTTGCAGATACTGGATCAACGTCGTGTGCCAAGCTTCCAAAATCTCTCAAGATTTCCCTCAATCCGCCGCGATTTAGCTATAGTCGTGAGTGCCGAAACGCCGGCCGGCGACCTGTGTGACGCGATCACCGCCCGGGCCGGCGATGCCCTGAAGGGTCTGACGGTATTCGACGTTTACCAGGGGAAGGGTATAGAAACGGGGCGAAAAAGCATTGCTTTTGGCTTGATTCTACAGGATTCTTCACGCACACTTACTGACGAGGATGTTGACAGGGTGATGGCAGCCGTTACCCGCCAACTGGAAGACCAATTCGGGGCCACACTGAGAGAGTGACACCATGGCGCTAACCAAAGCCGACATGGCAGAAAAGTTGTTCGAGGACCTGGGGCTCAACAA
>JASBST010000011.1 GCA_030148775.1 Thiogranum sp. | reverse complement strand
CGCTGCCGTTCCTGTTTGGCTCCCATCTGAATTTCGTCGACGCCTTTTTCGAATCCGTCTCCGGCTTCACCACCACCGGCGCAACGGTGATCACCCACATCGAATCGCTGCCGCGCTCGATACTCTACTATCGTCAGCAATTGCAGTGGCTCGGCGGCATGGGGCTGGTGGTGCTGGCGGTGGCGATCCTGCCACTTCTGGGTATAGGCGGCATGCGCATCTATCAGGCGGAGACCCCGGGGCCGATGAAAGAGGACAAGATCGCGCCGCGCCTGACCCACAGCGCACGCGCGCTGTGGGCGACTTATGTCATGTTGACCGCCGCCTGTGCCGTGGCCTACTGGCTCGCCGGAATGACCCCGTTTGACGCCATCGGGCACAGCTTCTCCACCATTTCCACCGGCGGCTTCTCTACCCACGACGCCAGTATCGGTTATTTTCACAGCGAAACCATCGAGTCGGTCGCCACCGTATTCATGCTTATGGGCGGAATCAACTTCAGTATCCATTTTCTCGCCCTGCGCGACAAAAGTCTGCTCCCTTATGGCAGGGACATAGAAGTGCGCATGTTCCTGGCCTTCGTGCTGGCCGCGGTCCTGCTCACCGCGGCGATTCTCTGGCGTACCGGCGTTTATCCCGGCCTGTCGCATGCCACGGTGAACGCCTATTTTGAAGTGGTCTCGATCATCACCAGCACCGGACTGGGCGCCGACGACTTCACCAAATGGCCGCTGTTCCTGCCCCTGTTTCTGATTTTCATCAGTTTCATCGGCGGCTGCGGCGGCTCGACGGCCGGCGGCATGAAAGTCATGCGGGTGCTGTTGCTGATCAAGCAGGGAGCGCGCGAAGTCGAGACACTGATACACCCCCGCTCGGTCAAACCGATCAAGCTGGGGGGCAAGGTGCTCAGCGAACGAACCGTCGAAGCGGTGTGGGGATTTTTCGCCGTCTATATCATCGTATTCGCCGTACTCACACTGGCGATGATGGCCACCGGCCTGGATCAGATCAGCGCGTTCGCGGCGATCGCCACCTCGATCAACAACCTCGGGCCGGGGCTGGGCGAGGTGGCCTATACCTTCGCCAGCGTCAGCGCCGCCGGCAAACTGATTTCCGCCACCGCCATGCTGCTCGGGCGGCTGGAAATCTTCACCATCCTGGTTTTGTTCACACCTTCTTTCTGGCTGGAATAATCCGGCCACGGTGCTTTGCTTGTATTCCCGCTAGCGATCGTCAATGATGGCGCGGTGCCGTTATCGCCCGCTGAGGGCAGCCGCGACACAAACGGCGGGTTCATTCACCTTAATGGCAGTCGGAGGGCAACACACAATGGGCATGATCACAGAATTCAAACAATTCGCTATCAAAGGCAATATGATCGACATGGCCGTGGGCATCGTCATCGGTGCCGCGTTCGGCAAGATCGTCTCTTCGCTGGTCGCCGACATCATCATGCCGCCGCTCGGACTGCTTATCGGCGGCGTGGATTTCTCAGCGCTGGTCTACGTCCTGAAAGAAGCGACCAACGGCACCGAAGCCGTCACCCTGGACTACGGCGTTTTCATTCAGCATGTCGTTGACTTCGTGATCGTCGCCTTCGCCATCTTTGTCGTGGTGAAACTGATCAACTCGGCGAAAAAGAAGGAAGAAGCCAAACCCTCGGCGCCGCCGCGGGACGTGGTCTTGCTGGAGGAGATCCGCGATCTACTGAAGAAATAGCCTGACGCGCGGCGTGCCCGGCCGGCACGCCGCCCGATCAAGCCCCAATAGCCGTCAACCGCTGAGCGTCGGCGGCACCTACAGTTCGCCATCGATTTCGCTTTGTTCCTGGATGACCGCGATGAAATCCTGCCCAAAGCGTTCCAGTTTCTGCTCGCCGATCCCACTGATATCGCGCAGCTCGGCGTCGCTGCGCGGACGGCGGCTCGCCAGCTCGCGTAGCGTACTGTCGTGGAATATCACATACGGCGGCACCGATTGTTCCCGCGCCAATTGCAAACGCCGCTGACGTAGCGCCTCAAACAGGGCCTGGTCGGCGGCAGCCAGCTCGACCACCGGGCGCTTGCGGGTATTTTTTCGCGCGGCATCCCGCGGTGGCGGTTCGCGCAATTGCAGACTGATCTCGCCGCGCAGCAGCGGCCGTGCGGCCTGCGTGAGGCGCAGTGCGCCGTGACCGTCGGCATCCACGTCCAGAAAACCCTGGGCGATCAACTGGCGTAGAATGTGGCGCCATTGACTGAGTCTGAAGTCGGCACCGATGCCGAAGGTGCTTAAACGCACATGACCGTTGGCGACGATGCGCTGCTCTTCTTTACCTGTCAACACGTCGATAATGTAATTGACGCCGAAACGCTGACCGGTGCGATAGACGCACGACAACGCCTTTTGCGCCGCCTCGGTGGCGTCCCAGGTCTTCGGCGGCTGCAGACAGATGTCGCAATTGCCACAAGGTTGTGGCAGCCGTTCGCCGAAATACGCCAGCAGCGCGCGCCGCCGGCAACTGGTCAGTTCGCACAGCCCCAACATCGCCTCCAGCTTGTGGTGGGCGATACGCTTGAACTGCTCGTTGGCGTCGGTATCGCCGAGCATGCGCCGCAAATTGATGACGTCCTGCAGGTTGTAGGCCATCCAGGCGTCGGCGGGCTGTCCGTCGCGTCCAGCCCGTCCGGTCTCCTGATAGTAGGCTTCCAGACTCTTGGGCACATTGAGATGGGCGACAAAGCGTACGTCGGGTTTGTCGATACCCATACCGAAGGCGATCGTGGCCACTATGATCACGCCGTCCTCGCGCAGGAAGCGGGTCTGGTTTTCGCGCCGTGTCGCTTCCGGCAAACCGGCGTGATAGGGTAAAGCGACGCGCCCCCGCTCCTCCAGCCACGCCGCCACCTGCTCCACCTTGTTGCGCGACAGGCAATAGACGATACCGGCCTCAGCGGCGTGTTCGCGCTCGATGAAGCGCCACAGCCGCTCGCGGGGACTGTTACCTTCGCTGATGGTATAGCGGATGTTGGGTCGGTCGAAACTGTGTATGAAGCGCGCCGCGTTGCCCAGATCCAGTTGGGCGACGATTTCATCGCGCGTGCGCTGATCGGCTGTCGCGGTCAGGGCGATCCGCGGCACCGTCGGAAAGCGCTCGTGAAGTACCGTCAACTGCTGATATTCGCGGCGGAAATCGTGGCCCCACTGGGAAACACAGTGGGCCTCGTCAATGGCGAACAGCGCCACCGGGCTGCGCGCCAGCAGCTCGAGCATACGCGGCATCAACAGGCGCTCCGGCGCCACATACAGCAGATCGAGTTCCTTCTCACGTACCGCCTGTTCGACCGCGCGCTGCGCCTCGGCGTCCTGGGTGGAATTGAGAAACGCCGCGCGCACGCCCACCTGTTTAAGCGCGTCGACCTGATCCTGCATCAGGGCGATGAGCGGTGAGACCACCACCCCGACCCCATGGCGTACCAGCGCCGGAATCTGATAGCAAAGCGATTTGCCGCCACCGGTCGGCATCAGCACGAAGGCATCGCGGCCCTCGATCAGGGTGTCGACGATTTCACTTTGCTGGTGACGGAAGTTGTTGTAACCGAATACTGTACGAAGAATATGACGTGCGCGTTCCATGCGATGTCGCCTCCCGGGTTGTTGGATGATACTCACGGACGCCCCCGGCCACCCTTCCCTGGGTGAAGTCCCGGGGCGCGCCCTATTCTTTCAACTTAACCTTGACCCTGCCGTCCTCGACGCGGATGTCCTCGACGCCGTCGGCGAAGGATTTCCAGAAGCCCGGCGCGGCGCCGAACTCGGACACCAGGTCGACGTTTTTCAGCCCGCCAAGCCAGGCGTTGGGCATCGGCACACCCATGATGCTGATACCCTTCAACACCACCACGGGACGGCCGTGTACATAGGCCATTTCCACACCGGCATTCAGCCGCAGGGTCTTGCCGCCCAGCAACGGAAAATCGGGGTCCATCGGCAGCAGCAGCTTCGCGCTGATCAGGTCGCGCGACAGATCGATCGCCAGGCGCCGCGCCAGATCGGTTTTATGCGCCAGCAACGCGTTCAGCTCGCGCTCGTTGAAACTGATCTCCCGCCGCGCGCCCTTCTCGGTATAGGGTTGCGGCTCGAGAACGTCCCGTCCACCCTCGTTCTCCATGGCATCGGTGGGCGCCGGGCGCCCGCCGGCGGCCGGACTCCCGTCGGGCTGGTAGCCCAACAGTCGCAGCTTGTGGTCGAGTTTGCGTTCCTCCCCGGCATCCAGGTGCACCGGCTGGAATTCGCGGGCGAACACATAGGTTGTCAAAAACCAGTAACTGCCGCCCAATGTCAGCAGAATAGTAACCATGACGATCAGCGCCACAGCGGCGGGACCGACCCCGTCCCGGCGCCCGGCCCCGGGTTCCTTTTCGGCCCCGTCATTCATCGCCTGCTCCACTCAGTTGGCATCCACATCGTCCACGTCCAATTGCCCGGACATGCGCCGACGGATGTGTGACCAGGACATACCAGTTGCCATGACCGCGGCCAGCATGCTCAGCACGACCCAGGTGAAGACCGTGGGATCTTCAACCGACAGCAAGCCGAAGTCGATCAGCAACCAGGTCAGCGCCGCAAAAAAGGCTAGCGCCAGAAAAGTGCCGATCTCCCCCAGCGAACGCAGCGTGGCGCGCAAATAAATCACCCAGCCGATCAGCAGCACCACGCCGGCAAACAGCAACAGCGCGTCGAGCTTGTCCGCCGACTGTCTGAACCAGTGATACCAGGAGTACCCGCTGGGGTTGTAGGTGCAAAACACCAGCACCAGCGCTAGCGCGAAGCGAATGAGAAAACTGACCAAATTGAATCGCTTCAGCGCCACCGTGCCGACTCCCTGGTTGTCTGTGCCGGCGACAGGACCCCGCCACCCCACCGGCCACCCCAGCGGTAAGATCCGGTAAATCGGGTCATTGTACCGGTTACCGTCGCCTGGACGCCAACCCCCGGGCAACGCTCGCCGTAGAGGACGCGATTGGGCCTTGCGACCTGCGGGGGTGTCTTATAAGCTACGCCGCTTCTGCACACCGTGGCCCTTGCCGGGCGGACGGTCCGTCTCCGCCCGACGCGGTGGTCCACAGGAATCATACCCAGCATGTCAGAACCCGTTAACCCCGGCAGCTTTGCCGCCATGAATCTGCTGCCTCCGCTGCTGCGCGCGCTGGAGGAGGTCGGCTACGAGCAGCCCTCCCCCATCCAGGCAGCGGCCATTCCCGCGCTGTTGCAGGGCCGGGATCTGCTCGGGCAGGCGCAGACCGGTACCGGTAAAACCGCCGCCTTCGCGCTGCCGCTGCTATCACGTTTGGATCTGCAGCGGCGCGAACCGCAGGTTCTGGTGCTGGCCCCGACCCGTGAGCTGGCCATTCAGGTGGCCGAGGCCTTTCAGACCTACGCCCGTCACCTGAAAGGTTTTCATGTCCTGCCGATCTACGGCGGTCAATCCTATGACGTACAGTTACGCCAGCTCAAGCGCGGAGTGCACGTGATCGTGGCCACGCCCGGTCGGGTGATGGACCACATGCGCAGCGGCAAACTCGATCTCAACGGCCTGCAGACGCTGGTACTGGACGAAGCCGACGAAATGCTGCGCATGGGTTTTCTGGAAGACGTGCAGTGGATGCTGGAGCGGATTCCCGCCGAGCGCCAGATCGCGCTGTTTTCCGCGACCATGCCCAAGGAGATTCGCAAGGTCACGCAGCAACACCTGCGCGATCCGTGCGTGGTCAAGATCGCGCAGAAAACCGCCACTGCGGAAACCGTTCGTCAGCGCTACTGGCAGGTCAGCGGTCTGCACAAACTCGACGCCCTGACGCGGGTGCTGGAGGCGGAGACCTACGACGCGGTCATCGTGTTCGTGCGCACCAAAACCGCCACCCTGGAGCTGGCCGAGAAACTCGAGGCATGCGGCCACGCCTGCGAAGCGCTCAATGGCGATATCCCGCAGAAGCAGCGCGAACGCATCGTCGAACGGCTGCACCGGGGGAAACTGGACGTGCTCGTGGCCACCGACGTGGCCGCGCGCGGACTGGACGTGAAACGGATCAGCCACGTCATCAATTACGACATTCCCACCGACGTCGAAGCCTATATTCACCGTATCGGCCGTACCTGTCGCGCCGGCCAGTCCGGCGACGCGATTCTTTTTGTTTCGCCGCGCGAAAAACGCTTGTTGCATACGATAGAAAAAACCATCCGTCAGCCGATCGAACCGATGCAGATGCCGACGGCCCAGGCCATCAATCAGCAGCGTACACAGCGCTTCAAACAGCGCATTCGCGACGCGCTGGGGAGCGATGGCAACGAATTCTGGTACCAGTTACTGACCGAAGTGCAGCAGGAGGAGTCGGCCGACCCGCTGGAGATCGCCGCCGCCCTGGCCGCGCTGTTGCAGGGCGAGGAACCGCTGTTGCTGAGCGAAAAGGAAAGCCGTCCGCGCAGCCGCGACACCCGCCCGGAGAGCGGCGCGCCGGCGCCGAAACGGACCAAAGCGTCGCCCTCCGACAAGGCGCTGCCCCTGAAAGGGCATCCGGAGGTGCAGATGCAACGCTATCGGGTGGCGGTCGGCTATCAGCACGGCGTCAAGCCGGGCAATATCGTCGGCGCCATCGCCAACGAGGCGCAGCTCGATAGCGAGTATATCGGTCACATCGAGATTTTCACCGACTTCAGCACCGTCGATCTGCCCGCGGGAATGCCGAAAGAAACCTATTTTGCCTTAAAAAAAGCGCGTGTATGTCAGCAGCGGCTGGAGATACAGCCGATGGCGGACGACGCGAAGAAGAAAACCGCGCCCGCCCGGGGCCCGGCGAAGAAAAGCGTCGCGAAAAAGAAGAAAGGAAAGTCCAAGGCGAAAAGCCGCGAACGCTGAAAACGCGGCCGTGGGCACGGCGGCCGCGGCCAGGGCCCGGCCGAAGCGGCCGCCGCCGGGAACCCCTGGCTTCCGGCGGTCGGCCGCAGGCGGCGTCAGAGATTGGGCTGACGGGTGACCAGCAGGTAGGGCTTGAGCGTTTTCCAGCCTTGCGGGAACTGCTGCTCGGCCTCCTCATCGCTCAGCGTCGGCACGATGATGACGTCGTCACCGTTTTTCCAGTTGACCGGCGTGGCGACCTTGTAACCGTCCGTCAGCTGAATCGAGTCGATGACCCGCAGTATCTCGTCAAAGTTGCGTCCGGCGCTCTTCGGGTAGGTCAGTGTCATGCGGATCTTTTTCTTCGGATCTATCAGGAATACCGAACGCACCGTCGAGGCATCGCCCTCGCCCGGGTGCAGCATGTCGTACAACTGCGACACCTTGTGATCGGTATCACCGATAATCGGAAAATTGACCGCACAACCCTGGGTTTCCTCGATATCCCCGACCCAGGCCTGGTGATCGGTCACCGAATCGACCGAAATGGCGATCACTTTGCAGTCGCGTTTGTCGAATTCGCTTTTCAGGCGTGCAGTCTCGCCCAGCTCAGTGGTACAAACCGGTGTAAAATCCGCCGGGTGGGAAAACAATACCGCCCAGCTGTCACCTATCCATTCGTGAAAGTTGATCTTGCCTTCAGTTGTCTCGGCGCTGAAGTCGGGCGCCGTGTCACCTAGTCTTAAACTCATGATGGACTCCTTGTGTTAAAGGTATCTCTCCGACAGCGCAAAGCCGGGTAAGTTCCATGCCCGGGTGCGATATCCGCCGAGGCGGTATCGGACCCGCGCCCGCCACCGACAGGCGTCGCGGATCTCGCTGATATTTCCCTCGGCAGCGGCTTGGTATTAACAGATGATGTAGCCGTCGGTTGCCGTCTGTTCCTACTATAGCAGCCGCGAAGAGGTGCGCACGACGGACCGCCGGGTCATTCCGGGGCGCTGTAGGAACCCGCCAATTCTTAACGTAAAAATCATGGGAG
Source organism: Thiogranum sp. (assembly GCA_030148775.1). Lineage (GTDB taxonomy): Bacteria > Pseudomonadota > Gammaproteobacteria > DSM-19610 > DSM-19610 > Thiogranum. Next base: position 62,750 of record JASBST010000011.1, on the reverse strand, counting down.
AAACCGTGTTGATCAGGCGTGCCATCAGTTGTGCAGTGACGCTTCTACTGCTGTCTCCGTTTGCCGTGCAGGCGTTCGGCTACCAGGACGTGCTCGAGAAAGCGGAAAAAACCGCCGCCGCCCCTTACAGCAAGCCCGATCAGATTCCCGATTGGCTGAAAGACCTGGGCTATGAAAACTATCAGAAGATTCGCTTCGACCCCGCCAAGAGCCTGTGGCGCGAGAGCCGCACCCGCTTTCAGGTGATGCTGGTGCCAGCCGGATTGTTTTATACCCATCCGGTGACTATTAATCTGGTGGAAAGCTCCGGTGTCTCCACGGTCGGTTTCGATAAAAGCCTGTTCAATGTCGCCGACGCCGATCTGGAAAAACGCATCCCCGCCGATCTCGGCTACGCCGGGTTCAAGCTCACCTTTCCCTTTCAGGGCCAGGATTCCGCCAACCAGTTTCTGGTTTTCGCCGGTGCCAGTTATTTCCGCGCCGTGTGCAGCGGCAACGGCTTCGGCATTTCCGCGCGCGGAATCGCGCTGGATACCGGGCTGACCAGTGGCGAGGAGTTCCCCTCGTTTACCGAATTCTGGCTGGTCCGGCCCTCGCCTGACGCCAGCAGCATGACCGTATACGCGCTGCTGGACGGCCCCAGTCTCAGCGGGGCTTATCAGATCATCGTCCACCCGGGCGAAGTGACCCGCCTGGAAGTGAAGGCGACACTGTTTCCACGGCAGAAAATAGACCTGACGGGCATCGCCCCGCTGACCAGCATGTTCCTGCACGGCGAAAACACACCGCGTTCGCACGGCCACTGGCGTCCCGAGGTACACGACTCCGACGGGCTGCTGATCCACAACGCCGCCAGCGGCGAATGGCTGTGGCGACCGCTGCTCAATCCCAAGGGCTTGCAGACGGACTATCTGCAGGTCCAACGGCTGCAGGGTTTCGGGCTACTGCAACGCGACAGCGCATTCACCGACTACCAGGACCTGGGCGCGCGCTACGAGTTGCGTCCCAGCACCTGGGTCGAACCCGGGGGCGATTGGGGCAAGGGCAGCGTGGTACTGATTCAACTGCCCACGCCCGATGAGACCAACGACAACATTGTCGCCTTCTGGACTCCGCAACAGAAACTCAAGCCGGGTCAGGCCTATCAATTCGACTACACGCTGAAATTCGGCGGCGCCGAGCTTGTGGCGCCGCCACTGGGCCGCACGGTCAATACCTTTGTCGGCGCCGGCGACATTGTCGGCGGCGGCAAAGCCAAGAACGCGTACCGCGTGGTGGTCGATCTCAAGGGCGGGCCGCTCGACAAATTCGACGCTTCGGCCAAAGTCACTGCCGAAGTAACCGGAATCGACGAAACCCAGGTGATCGAGCAATTTGTCGAATACAATGCGCCGCTGAAAGCCTGGCGGCTGTCGATTCTGGCCCGGCCGGCCGGCGGCCGCCCGCTGGGGCTGCGCGCTTTTCTCAAACACGACGGCGAGGCGGTCTCGGAAACCTGGACCTATCACCTGCCGGCCGACAACGACATCCGCGACGACGCCACCTGATGACTGTCAGCAACCAGCCCGATCGCTGGAACCAGATGGAAACCGCGTTGGAGCGGGTCGGCACCTGCCTGCAGGCTTGCGGCGTGGCGGCGGACACCCCCACCTGCGTGCAGATTCTTGGCCTGCTGCAGGAAGGTTTACAGTCACACCCCGATGATCTGCTGGAGTGGTTGATCGACGAGATCCGACCGCGTTTTCTGCCGCCACCGGCCGCTTTACCGCCGTGCGCTCCGCCGCTGCGGCGTGGCAGCATCTGTTACGGAGAACCGGCATGACCATGAAATCCATCCCCCCCGGGCTGACAGAGTCGGCGGCCGAGTCCGGGCACTGGAAACAACGCGCCGCCTGGCGTCGCCTCGGGCTGACGTTGGCGGTGCTGACTCAGACCGCGGTCGCCTGCTACTACCTCTCGCGCGTGTTGCCGTACCACGGTGGCAACATGGTGGAAGCGGCCATATTGGTGATGTTTGGCCTGCTGTTCTGCTGGATCAGCGTCGGTTTCTGGATCGCGGTTTACGGCTTCATGCTGCGCCGGCGCGGCGGCGACGCGCTGTCGCTGTGCGTACGTCACCCGCCCGCCGAGCGCGCCGCCACGGCGCTGGCCAGAACGGCCGTGGTCATGCCGCTCTACCACGAACCGATCGATCGCTCCTTCAACGGTCTGCGCGCGGTATACCGCTCGCTGGAGCGCAGCGGACAGATCGAGCACTTCGAGTTCCACGTCCTCAGCGACAGCCGCAACCCGGAGGTGTGGCTGCGCGAACAGGCCGCCTGGCTGCGGCTGTGCCGCGAACTTGGCGCCGAGGGCCGCCTGTTCTACCGCCGCCGCGCGATTAACCTGAACTACAAAAGTGGCAACGTCGCGGATTTTCTACGCCGCTGGGGCCGTCGCTACACCTATATGGTGGTCTTGGACGCCGACAGCCTGGTCGCCGGCGACACGGTGGTGGATATGGTGCGTCTGATGCAGTTGGAACCACGTGTGGGCATTCTGCAAAGCGCACCGGCTTTGATCAACGGTCGCTCGTTGTTCGCCCGGGTACAGCAGTTCGCCAACCGCGCCTATGGCCCGTTGTTCGCCACCGGTCTGGCCGGCCTGCAACTGGGCGAGGCCGCCTTCTGGGGGCATAACGCGGTCATCCGCATCGAGTCCTTCATGCGCCACTGCGGACTGCGCAAGCTGCAGGGACCGGGGCTTTTCAACGGGCCGATTCTCAGTCACGACTTCGTCGAAGCCGCCTACATGGGCCGCGCCGGACTGGAAGTATGGCTGGAGCCGGCGCTCGACGGCAGCTACGAGGAATCGCCGCCCACGCTCAATGACGATCTGACGCGCGACAAACGTTGGGCCAAGGGCAATTTGCAGCACGTCTGGCTGTTGCTGCGCGGCCGGCGCCTGCGTCTGGCGCACCGACTGGCATTCGTCAACGGCATCATGTCCTACCTGACCTCGCCGTTGTGGTTGGCGTTTCTGATTCTGACCACCATCGAAGCCACCCGTCTGGTGTTGTGGCCGATCAACTATTTCCCGCAGGAGCACAGCCTGTTCCCGCTGTGGCCCGAGTGGAACCCGCAATGGGCGGCGACGCTCGCCGGCAGTACGCTGGTGTTGCTGTTTCTGCCGAAGTTTCTCGCTATTATCGACATTCTGCTCACCCGCCGGCAGCGCGAGTTCGCCGGCGCCGGCCGACTGACGTTGAGCGTGATCGGCGAAATTGTCATCTCGGCGTTGCTGGCGCCGATCCGCATGCTCGCGCACAGCCGTTATGTGCTGGAATCCCTATTGAATCTGCGCCTGTCCTGGGCCGGCCAGAACCGCACCGAAGAGACCCGTTGGCGCGACGCCGTGGTGCAACACCTGCCCGGCACCCTGATCGCCGCGGGCTGGGCCTCGTTCACTTATTGGCTCGATCCGATGTTCTTCTACTGGTCGCTGCCGGTCGCGGTTCCGTTGTTACTGGCGGCACCGACTTCGCTGTGGCTCGGACGGGTCGAAAACGGTCGCCAGGCCTCCGCCATCGGTCTGTTCCGCACGGCCGAGGAAGTCACCGGTTCGCCCCTGCTCGACGAGCTCGACAGCGCGCCGAAGCTACCCGGGCGCAATGGCATGAGCGCGGTGGAGCGCGCGGTGATCGATCCGATCAGCAATCACCAGCAGAGTGCGCTGGCGCGCGCGCGCAGCGCCCGTCTTCGTCGTCTGCAGCAACTGGACGCCAGTCTGGAACGCATGTTGTCCGAGGGGCCGCAGGCGCTGTCGATGCGGGAGCTGTCGCGCCTGTGCGGCGACCGGGAGAGCCTGCGCGAGCTGCACCATCGCGTCTGGTCCAGTCCGGTGGACTCCTGGTGGGGTCGCCGTCTGGCGCGCGTCGACTGCGATCGCGCTCAGCGTTCGACGCGATAGCTGGCGCCGATACGATAGAGCTCAGCCGGGGCCAGCGGGATCACTTCGCTCGCCGCGTTGGCGGTCTCGACACAGAGAAAACGCCGGTAATCCTCGTCTTCTAGATCCCCCATGCGGGCAGCGATCGCCTTCCAGGGATTCCACACCCCGGCGGTGTGACTGCCTGCGGCCTCGATGCGGATACGCCGCGCGTGAACCGGATCTTCGATCACCAGCGGCTCGTCGACCCCCAGATAAATCCGATCGACTTCGCCGGCGACCGTCACCGGGCCCGACTGATCACGGCGCCCGCCGTCACCCGCCTTGTCCAGATAAGTGGTGCCGTCCAGCCCATGCACACGCACCTGTTCGATGTCGCCGATAGCGAAATAAGTGTGCAGCGCCTGAGTCAGATGGAAGGTGGCCTTGCCGCGATTACGGGTGCTCAGGGCAAGGTCCAGGCGGCTACCGACCACCACTTCCAGTTGCAGGCTGAACTCGTGGTCCCAGATTGCCCGCGTGGCCGCGGTCGGCTCCAGACCCAGCAGCACCCGCGTGGTGCCCGGGTCGACTGCCTCGGTGGCCACCACCGTCCAGAACAGATTGCGCGCGAAGCCGTGCGCCGGGCGCCCGCTGTTCTTGGGGTCGGGGCCGAACCAGGGCCAGCACAGCGGAATGCCCCCTTTGATGGCCTTGCCTTCGCGGTAATAGGCCGCCGGGCTGACAAACAACAGGTCCTGCGACTCGTCCAGCGGGCGGTAGGACAGGACCTGAGCGCCGTAGACGGATATCACCGCCGTCGCGTTCTCGTTATCGATCTGAAGCAGCGGGAAATGGCCCGGCCCGGCACGCACCGTCAACTGATCGTCGATGGCGAAACGGCGGTTCAAGGCTTCCAGATTCATAGGCTGTCCGCGCGCGAGGTGTTCGCGCTCCACAGGTCCTTGGCCAGCCTGACGCCGGCTTCGCGGCCGCGATACATGCGCGGATCGGCGCCGATCTCCCGGTAACCCGCGGCCCGGTAAAAAGCCCGGGCGGCGAGGTTCGAGCGCCGGGCTTCCAGGCGAATCAGGCCGATTCCCGCGCTCAGCGCGGTGGTCTCCACCCAGCGCAGCAGCGCGCTGCCGATACCCTGTCGGCGCATACCGCGTTCGACCGCGAACAAGGGAATATGCAGACGGTCGGGACAATATTGGGCGATGATGAAACCGATGACGCGCTCCGCCCTGCAGACCACCGCGACGTTGATATCCGGGTGCTGGATACTGCGGACGACGCGCTTGGGCGTCCAGCTCCAGCCGAGGCCGACCTCGATCAGCGTACGCGACATCTCGGCGATCGTCAGCGCGTCGCGCTGCGAGGCCAGGCGAATGGAGTCTGCGGTTTTCACAGGCGAATTTTACACGCAGCCGAGGCTGCGGGTAAAAAAAAGGGTGCCTGTGCGCCGGCACCCTGAACCACCTTTCGGATGGAGGAGATATTACAATGACTACGCGGTATCACTAGCATTCGTCATGCCAGAAATACATTTCTTTTTCAGTCAATGGATTACAACTTTTCGCAGAGTCTGGCAGCCATCGGGTGCACCACCGTGATACAACCGCCGCACCCGCATGCAGCAGCGATTCAGACTTCGCGGGTGGCGGTGAAGGTGATCTGCGGATGGCGCTCGATCGCCAGGTCGAGGTTGACCCGGGTCGGCGCGATATAGACCAGCTCGCCGGCCTGATCGATGGCCAGGTATTCATAAGCTTTTTCGCGGAACTTGTGCAGCACGCCGGCGTCGTCGCCGGCGATCCAGCGCGCCGTCGCCACCGCGACGTTTTCAAACACGCACTCGACCTTGTATTCGTCGCGCAAGCGCTGCGCCACCACGTCGAACTGCAGTACCCCCACCGCGCCCAGAATCAGGTCGTTGTTTTTCAGCGGCCGGAACAGCTGTGTGGCCCCTTCCTCGCTCAGCTGCTCCAGCCCTTTTTGCAGCGCTTTCATCTTCAACGGGTCCTTGAGCACCGCGCGGCGGAACAATTCCGGCGCGAAATTGGGAATGCCAGTGTATTTCAGGTCTTCGCCCTGGCTGAAGGTGTCGCCGATGCGAATGGTGCCGTGGTTGTGCAGGCCGATGATGTCGCCGGGCCAGGCTTGCTCCACATGGCCGCGGTCGGCGGCGAGAAACGTGACCGCATTCGATACCTGGACATCGCGGCCGATACGCGCGTGGCGCATCTTCATGCCCTTGGTGTAACTACCCGAGCAGACGCGCAGAAACGCGATCCGGTCGCGATGCTGCGGGTCCATGTTCGCCTGAATCTTGAAAACGAAGCCGGTGAACCTGTCCTCGTGCGGATCGACTTCGCGGGTCTGGGTCGGCCGCGGCAGCGGCGGCGGCGCGTATTCGACAAAATAATCCAGCAGCTCCTGCACACCGAAATTATTGATGGCTGAACCGAAAAACACCGGCGACAACTCGCCGCGCAGGTAGGCCTCACGCTCGAACTTGTGACTCGCACCCCGCACCAGCTCGATTTCATCGCGCAGCTCCTGGGCCTGTCCACCGAGCAGTTCGTCCAGCAGCGGGTTGTCCAGTCCCTGCAGCGTTCGGACATCCTGGCGCCTGCTGCTGTCGCCCGGCTGGTAGAGGCAGACTTTGTCCTGCTCGATGTGATAAACACCCTTGAAACGCTTACCCATGCAGATCGGCCAGGTCACCGGCGCGCACTGGATATCCAGCACCGACTCGACCTCGTCGAGCAGGTCGATGGCATCGCGGCCTTCGCGATCCAGCTTGTTGATAAAGGTGAATATCGGCGTGGTCCGCAAGCGGCACACTTCCATCAATTTGATGGTGCGCGCCTCGACCCCCTTGGCCACGTCGATCACCATCAGGGCCGAATCCACCGCGGTCAGGGTGCGGTAGGTGTCCTCGGAGAAGTCCTCGTGACCTGGGGTGTCCAGCAGGTTCACGATCGCCTCGCGGTAGGGAAACTGCATCACCGACGATGTCACGGAAATGCCGCGTTGTTTCTCCAGCTCCATCCAGTCCGAGGTCGCGTGACGCGCCGCCTTGCGCCCCTTGACGGTACCGGCGAGCTGAATGGCGCCACCGAACAGCAGAAGCTTCTCGGTGAGTGTGGTTTTACCCGCGTCGGGGTGGGAGATAATGGCGAAAGTGCGGCGCTTTTGCGCCTGTTCGATGAGACTGCTCATACGGTCGGGCCGAAACTGGTCAAACCGTTAGTGTAACCCAGCGGCGCTGTATTTGCTGCGGCTACAGTGGTGTGTCGTTGAGGATTGCCTGTTGCAACAGCAGCAGGTCAGCGGCATTGAGCAGGCCGTCGCGGTTAATATCGGCCAGCGCGGACTCCAGGCTGCTGGGCACGATAATCCCCGCGACCAGCCGCGTCATCACTACCAGATCACCGGCGTTGAGCAGGCCGTCGGGGGCGGCGCGCGGCCCGATGTCACCCTTGTCAGAACGGGTCGGGTCCAGACCGTAGACGTTGACTTCATCGCCGTCGCTGAGCCCGTCGGCGTCGCTGTCGGGATCATTGGGATCGGCGCTGGCGTTGTATTCACCCAGGTTGTCCAGTCCGTCGCTGTCGGCGTCGCCGGTCGCCGTCTGCGCCAGGTCGCCGAAATGGGTGAACTCCCAGTTGTCGGGCAGACTGTCGGCGTCGGAATCGCCGCCGCCATAGCTGTTCACTGTCACGCTGGCGGCAGCGGTTTTTGCGCCGCTGTCACTGACCGTGGCCGTGAGCGTGTGCGTGCCTTCGCCGAGCTGCACGCTGAGGCTGCTGCCGCTACCCAGCAAACCGTCCAGACTCGATGTCCAACTGATCAGCGAACCGAGATCGCCGTCCTCGGCGTCGCTGGCGCTGGCCTGCAGACTGACCAAGTCGCTATCGAGGAAGGCGGCGTTGTCCGTCGGACTGGAGATCGTCACTTGCGGCGGATTGTTCAGCGTGACGTGCAGAACGAAGCTTTCCGTGTCGCTGTTACCGCCGTCGTCGGCGCTGACCGAAATCGTGACGTCGCCCGCGCTGCCTGTTTTCGGCGTTATCCAGAGCGTACGTTGCCTGCCGCTGCCGCTGAACGACAATCCGGCGGGTTCGACCAGGGCGCTGTCGGAAGACTGCGCGTTCAACGTCAGGCTGCCTAGCGGTGTGTCGTTATCGAGCACCAGGACTGGAACACCAATCGTCTGGCCATCCTGCGCCGACTGCTCGCCCAGCACCGCGAGTACCGGCGGCGCCGTTGGCGGCACCTGCCAGCCGATATCCCGCAGCAGCGACAGCGACAGCCCCGGCCCGGTCTTGGGACCGGTATCGAAGGGCTCCATCAGTTCGTTCGGCGTCACGCTGTTGCTGAAGTGGGAGACCGAGGACCCGGCGCTGATAGTGGCCGGGGCATACATACGCACATGCCCCTGATTGATTCCGCCGCTGTAATTGGCCACCAGATCGGTCACCTGCTGCCCGACCCAGTGCAGGTAGGCGGTATTGCTGGCGGAGGCCAGGCGACCGTTGTTGTTGAGTTGATCCCAGGTCTGCGCCGGCGACAGACTGTGGTCCTCCAGCTTCAGCATGTAGGCGTCGTTGAGATTGTTGAAGCGCGCGCCGGTGTTGAGATCGACAAAGGTCTGAAAGCCCAGCCCGTGACCGATTTCGTGCAGAATCACGCTGAACAGTTCGATACTGCCGGCGGGTTTGTTACCGTCGAGGCCATAGTACCAATTGGTGTTGTTCAGGCAATTGTTGTTGTTATCGATGTCGGCATTGAACGTCGCGGAGATATCCGCCGACGCGCCGAGATCCGAACCGGCCAGGCTGTTGGCGAGCGCCTGCGGATACCAGGTGTTTGCCTGCGCCGCCCCGGGGAAATTTCGGTGAATGGACGTCGTGCCCGCCGAGCCCAGAACCGCCTGACTCGCCGTGCAGGTCAACGGATCGAACTGCGCCGCCACAGTGATGGTGACAGTGCTGTCGAGGACCGCCTGCCAGACTTTGGCCGCGTGCTGAAACACGATCAACCGCTGTTGTCCCAGCGTGGTGCCGGGATTGCCGCCGACCGGTTCGACCGGGGTGCTATCGTTGAAACCCTCGCCGGCACCGTCCTGGTTGGCGATCACGATTTGCGTGGCCTGCGCGCTGAGACCGAATGCACCCAGCCAGAGCAGCGCCGCGAGACGGAGCGCCGGCGCAGATGTCATGGCGGGTTGGCTTGTGCCGGTTCCTCTGGCAGGTCGGAATACTCCCTGATGTGAACATCGCCCTTGGCGTCGACGGTGGCGACCGGCGCCATATGAAACCGACGCCCCAGCTCGACACTGGTGACACCGCCATGGGTCCGCTCCACCAGCCCCGCCGAGGACGTGTCGAGCATCCGCCCGAGCGCGCGTCGAATCTCCGGTTCCAGCTTGGGCGGCGCGGCGTCCGCCGCGGTGGCGGGAGGCGCCGATGCAGCCGCCGCCGCGACCGGCGTTCGCGCGGCCGGGTTCTCCGCTGCATAGACCGCCGCCACGGTCCCGGCACCGAGAAGGAAGGAAACACCGGCGAAAGCGATAGTGGGAACTGTTGTCGTTATTATTCTGATCATGTGTCGACTCGATGGTGATCGCCGCAGGCTCTCTCCGGCACCTGCAAAACTACTATAACACTTGCCCCGGCGCCGGTCGAAGCCGCAAAAGATCCGGCTATGCCGCTGAAATCGCTGGATTCTTTCAGTCCAACAGGTTGCGTGCCAATAGTAAGGCGTCTTCGCGCCCTTGTCGCGCGGGATAATAGTCGCGCCTCACCCCGATTTCATTGAAGCCGAGTTTCCCATACAGCGCCAACGCCGGCCGGTTCGAGGGACGCACTTCGAGCATCAGAACGTCGGCATTGTGCCTGCCGGCTAGCTGCATGAAGTGATGCAGCAGACGCGTACCCACGCCCTGGCGCTGCGCCTCCGGCGCGACCGTGAGATTGAGCAGGTGCGATTCGCCGGCGGCCACGCTCATCACGCCGTAGCCGCGGATTTCCTCGCCGAGCGCATAGCACCAGCAACAATAGCCGACACGCAGGCAGTCGCTGAAAATACGCCGCGTCCACGGATAGGCATAGGCGCGTTTCTCGATTTCCATCACCGCGTCCAGATCGCCAGCCAGCAGAGGGCGTATCTGCGCCGCGTTTCCGGCCACCACGGCGCTCACGGCGTCGGCCCCTTGGCGTTGGCCAGCGCCAATCGCAGATCGGCCCAGGCTTTACGTTTGTCCAGCGGCGAACGCAACAGGTAGGCCGGATGATAGGTCGCCACCAGCGCTATACCGGTATCGGCATAACGATGCACCGTGCCGCGCAATTTTCCGATCGGCGTGTCGGTTTTCAGCAGGTTCTGCGCGGCGACGCGGCCGAGCGCGAGTATAATGCGCGGCCGCACGAGGGCGATCTGGCGCGCCAGATAAGGCTCGCAGCACAAGACTTCCTCGGGCCGCGGGTCGCGATTATTGGGCGGCCGGCACTTGAGGATATTGGCGATATAGACCTGTTCGCGGCGCAAGCCGGCCGCCTGCAACATGGCGTTGAGCAGTTGACCCGCCCGCCCGACGAAGGGCTCGCCCTGCAGATCCTCGTCCTTGCCGGGCGCCTCCCCGACCAGCAGCCAGTCGGCGCCGCGGTCACCCACGCCGAACACCACCTGGGTACGGCTACCGTGCAGTTCGCACAAACGGCAGTCGCCGGCGGTCTGTTGCAGCGCCTCCCAATCCATATGCGTGATCTCCGGACGCGAGTTCCCGCTTTCCGCCCCGCCGGCCGCTGCTCCGGCGACGGCCGCGCCACCGACGAGTGCCGTGGCGGGCACAGCCGGGTCGACAGCAACCGCCGCCGGCGTGCCGCGGTTGGCCCAAACCTGAATGCCCATGGCGCCGAGATAGGCGACACGACTGCCGCGAGCGGCTCTGTGAACGTTTCCCGCCACCCTCAGACGTCTCCTCGCTGCTGGTGCGCCCGATCGGGCCGGATGATTTTGTTCAGGGCGTTGACGTAGGCGCGCGCCGAGGCGATCACGATGTCGGTATCGGCCCCCTGGCCGTTGACGATATGGCCGCCGCGCTCCAGCCTCACGGTCACCTCGCCCTGGGCGTCAGTGCCACTGGTGATGTTGTTCACCGAATACAATTGCAGCTCGGTACCGCTGTCGACGATCGCCTCGATCGCCTTGAAAGCGGCGTCCACCGGCCCGCTGCCGGGGGCGTTGGCGCTGCGTTCCTCGCCGTTGATATTCAGCGTGATGGCCGCCTCGGGCGTTTCGCCGGTCTCGGAGCAGACCCGCAGCGAGACCAGTTTGAACTGTTCGTTGCCGGCGTCGAGGCTCGCCTCGGTCACCAATGCCTGCAAGTCTTCGTCGTAAATGTCGTGCTTTTTGTCGGCCAAGTCCTTGAACCGCGAGAACGCCTCGTTCAGGGCTTCTTCCGACTCGAAGCTGATGCCCAGTTCGTCGAGACGGGTGCGCAGCGCGTTGCGGCCCGAGTGTTTGCCCAGCACGATACGATTGGCGCTCCAACCCACGTCCTGCGCGCGCATGATTTCATAGGTTTCCCGGCTCTTCAGCACGCCGTCCTGGTGGATGCCCGATTCGTGGGCGAAGGCATTGGCGCCCACGATCGCCTTATTCGGTTGCACGGCGAACCCGGTGATACCCGCAACCAGACGCGAGCAGGTCATGATCTGGGTGGTGTCCAGCCCGGTATCGCAGGGGAAGACATCCTTGCGCGTACGCACGCTCATCACCACCTCTTCGAGCGAGGCATTGCCGGCGCGCTCTCCCAGGCCATTGATGGTGCACTCGACCTGGCGCGCGCCGTTGAGTACCGCCGATAGCGAATTGGCCACGGCGAGACCCAGATCGTTGTGGCAATGCACGGAAAACACCGCCTTGTCCGCGTTGGGCACGCGTTCGATCAGGTTGTGGATCAACTGCCCGAACTGGTGCGGCAGGTTATAGCCGACGGTATCGGGAATATTCACGGTGGTCGCGCCGGCCCCGATCACCGCCTCCAGCACCCGGCAGAGGAAGTCCAGCTCCGAGCGCCCGGCGTCCTCGGGCGAGAACTCGACGTCGTCGGTATACTTGCGCGCCCGGGTCACCGCCTTCACCGCCTGTTCCAGCACCTGGTCGGGACTCATGCGCAGCTTCATCTTCATGTGGATCGGCGAGGTGGCGAGAAAGGTATGGATGCGCGCGGCCGCCGCCGGTTTCAACGCCTCGCCGGCGCGATCGATATCCCGATCCACCGCCCGCGCCAGGCCGCAGACCGTCGCGTCCCTGACCGCGCGGGCGACGGCCTGGACCGCCTCGAAATCGCCACCGCTGGCGATGGGAAAGCCGGCTTCGATCACATCGACGCTCATCCGCTCCAGCGCCTTGGCGATACGGACTTTTTCATCACGGGTCATGGAGGCGCCGGGACTCTGCTCGCCGTCGCGCAAGGTGGTATCGAAAATGATCAAACGGTCACTGCTCATGCTTTTGCTCCGACGCGGCCCTCGCCGCAAAGCGCGCCCAAAGCATAGCAAAGGCGTCGCCCCAAGCGCATCAAATTCAAGGTAAATACAGGGATATTGCCCGAAAGCGGGAACAGCGCCGATGGGTCGATAGCGACACCGACCGTTCGGCTCCCGCGGCCAATCAAAAAAAAGCGCCCTATGAAGGCGCTTTTTTCAGAGTGTTGAGATCGTCTCAGCTACGCTTGCGCATGAAACCCACCAGGCCGACCAGGCCGGAGCCGAACAACCAGAGCGCGGCGGGCACCGGGACGACGGCGGTATTGTAAGTACCGACGAAGGACGGCACGGCACTGCAGGGACCGGCGCTGTCGTCGCAATAACCGTTGCCGATCATGAGCCGCATGCTGTTGAAAGCACTGCCGCTGAGCCCGCTGAAGGTGGCCAGATCGACGTTCAGGGCGATAATCGGGTCGGTGGGATAGGCCGGATCGAAGAAACCGGTGGCGTTGGCACCCGGCGCCAGGGTGTACGACTGGGTCGCACCACCAATGGTGACGTCCACCTTGTGCCCGTTGTTGCCGACGAAAAACAGTTTCAGATCGTTACCGACCCCGTCGACGACCGGCATGTCGAAGCCCAGGTCGATCCAGGCGCCGTCACTGGTACCCACAATATTACTGCCGGCGCTGGTATCGGTGATGCGGGCATCGATGTCCGAACTGTTGGACGACCAATTGGTGCCGGAACTGGAATTGCCCAGATCGGTCAGGAAGGTGCCGTTTTTTCCCAGCACGCTGTTGGCATAACCGGCGAAGGTCTCACCGGTCACCGATTCGGTCACCGGCGCGGCGACCCCCTGCAGGGAAAAAAGGCCGAGGGCCAGGAAAACCGTAGCTGATTTTTTCATTTTGATCTCTCTCCAAATCCTACTGCAGTGACTTGACGTTACGCGGCCTGTGCGACGCTTATCGCGGCGGCAGCCGATCCCGCGGATCGTCCGTCACGACTTGTGGCGGCGGTGGCAACCGGTCCCGGGGGTCGTCCGTTGGCGGTGGCGTTTCGGGCTGCAGCGTGACCTCGGGACAGAAGCCGGCATCACAGGGCAGAGGATTATACTGTGTGGCCGGCATATTCGCCGCAACAAAAGGCTCGTTACCGCCGGCGGCCGGACTGAGCACCGCCCAACGACCCCAACGGTAAACTGAATCGCCTTCTTTCGGCTGGGCCGCCTGCACGCCCTGGCCCAAGGTGAGTCCAACGCCCGCGAGCAACAGTGCTGTCCTTATCATTGCCTGATTCATAAGCCTAACTTCCTACGCGATGGGTGTCTCGGATGATTCAATGTTGTGTCCTGAGTCCCCTAAAGCAACGACCGTGCCTGAATCTATATTTAGCAGACTAATTAAAGACTTACAACCAAGCGACAGAAGAAAACTCAAGCCTCTGGAGATTAAATGTCAATAAATCCGACATTCCGGGGTCGAACGCCCTGCCGGAAAGCGTGCACAGACACTCTATTTTTCAATGACTTGAATTGAAAATTCGCAACTATTCGATTTCTTCAGATGACGTAAATAATTCCGACGGTTTTCGTCATTTGGCGACACCAGGGCGACATCCGCACAAAAAAAACGGGCCATCGAGGCCCGTTTCAAACCTACTCAACTGTCGCGTACCCGCTCAAAAGTCCCGCGACAGCATCAACATGGTCTGATTGCGACCGTAACTGAACAGCTGGCCAATATTGGAATCGTTGTGCGTGCCTTCCCAGAACAGGTTGGCCACCCAACCCTTGAGCAGATCGTCCGGTTGTTTGAACTCGTGGGTCAGACCCACCGTGCCCACGTACTCCTTCTCGCGGCGCGGCTTGAGGAAGATCGGGTCGTCGCCGTCGTAGTCATAATAGGTGAAGCGGCCGCGCACATAGGCGGAGCCGTTTTTGTAGGTACGGGTGCTCAAGCCCGCGCTGACCTGAGCGGCGCTGTAAGCAAACTGGTCGGCGTCGGCGAAAAAGCGGATCCCGCGCACACCCACCGTGGCGGTACCCCGCCGGTTGTTGAAGTAATGCCCCAGATTCAGACCCGTGGCCACATAATCCCCTTCGCGCCCGGAATCGCTGTCACGGTAATAGGAGCGACGCGTATACAGCGTATCCCAGTTCAACTCGCCATTTTTGAACTGCCAGGTGATCGAGGGATTGACCGAGTGAAACCAGCCGAGCGCGCGGGCGCCCAGGTCGAGGAACTCCGAGCGCAATTGCAGCGAGGCGCGCCAATGACGCAGCAACAACACCGCCGGACCGGTGTTGACGCTGGCCACCAGCAGATCGTAATCATTGAAATCGTGATAGCGACGCCAGTAGAGGTTGGCCCCGCTTTGCCATACCAGCATGCCGGTGCGTTGCCCAAGCTCGACACGACGGCCGGACTGGTACAGATGATCCACACCGACCGTGCCTACCGCCGCGTTGCCGGAACGCTTCAGCGCCGATGCCGGCAGCGGGTTGAGATCGAAGCGGATCAGCGCATCCGTCGGACCGATGTTGACGTTGGAATCGTGCATGACGCCGATCGACAGATGCGGTGTCACTTCATGTTTCTGGCCGTAACGCTCGGAGTCCCGTTTCACCTGCGCCAAAAACGCAAGCACTGTCACCCGGACTTCGGGCGGTGTCTGCGGATTGTCGAGCACCTCCTGCGCCAGACGCTCCGCCTCCTGGTAGCGCAGGGTTCGATAGTAGGACAGCGCCAGTTCCAGCCGCGCCCGGTCCAGACTGGTGTCACGCGTGAGGATGCTGCGGAACGTTTCGATGGCGCTTTTATAGTGCTCCTGTTCCAATGCTTCCATGCCCTGCTCAAACTGCGCCTCGAGATCCGGATTCTCGCCGGCCGCCGCGAACACGGGCCGCGCGAAACCGGCCGCCGCGCACAGGAGTAACCCCATCCACAGGCTGCGATTTCTTAGTACTTGATCCATGGCCGTTCCCCGTTTATTGTAAAACCACTTATACATACAATAGTTTATGTCGTTAGCTTCAGAATTCAGCGATAGTAAATAAAGTAACCGATAAACACAATTGGCTAAATTCCCTATATTCGCCCCACTGTGGGCCCTTATCGGCAGCCTGGGCTTGTTGTTCACGACGAGTGCGCATGCACTGGTATTCCCCCCACGGCTGTTCGGCTACAACGCCATCGAGCAGCCGGATACCCAGACTTTCGGCCAGTGGATTCAAGTACTTGAGCGCCACGTTCGACTCGACGTGCCAGAGGGGTACTGTCAGGAGAAAATGCTCAATCAGTGCCATTTGCGCGCCTGGCTGGCCTTCCTGGACACCTTGCGCGGGCGCCCGCTGGCCGAGCAGCTGGAGGCGGTCAATCGCTACGCCAACCGCAAACCCTATGTCCTGGATATCGAGAATTACGGTGTCGAGGACTATTGGGCGGTGCCGCGCGAGTTTCTCTACAACAACGGCGACTGCGAAGACTACGCGATCACCAAGTTCTTTTCGCTGCGCTGGCTGGGCGTGCCGATGGCGGATCTGCGCATCGTGGTTCTGCAGGACACCAACCTGCGCGTCCCCCACGCGGTACTGGCGGTGGCGACGGACGACGACGTGAAAATCCTCGATAATCAGATACAGGAAGTCGTCTCGCAGCGTAATATCGTGCATTATGCCCCCGTCTACGCCATTAATGAGCTGCACTGGTGGCTCTATCTGCCCGATTGATCATGCCCACGCCCGCTACCACCACCACTCGTAAACCGGTCATCGCCGGACTGGCCGTGCTGCTGGCGCTGGTCCTGGGCGGCGCCTATTTGATTTCCGTGTATGTCGACAACGAGCGTCAACGCGATCTCGACAACTGGGCGATTCGTCTGGGACTGGTGGCGGAAACACGCGTCAACGCTATCGAACATTGGCTCGACGGGCGCGTATCGGCCCTGAACGAACTGGCCAATAACGCCTCGTTGCAGCTCTATTTGTGGCAACTGGCGGGTCGCGACGAGCAGGATCACAGCGTCGAGCCCGCCCAGCTCAGCTATCTGCGCAATCTGGTACTGGCCAGCGCCAGTCGCAACGGCTTCCTGCCGGAGGCGCAGCAGCCGCAGATCCCCGCCAATCTGCCGCAACGCTACGACGCCGGACTCGCACTGCTGGACGCCAGGGGACGCCATGTGGTTTCGACCAAGGGCATGCCGGAGATCGGAGCGGCGTTTCAGGCGGCGATAAAAAAAGCGCTCAAAACCGGCCAGGCGGCCTTCAGCACGCTGGTGACCGACGCGCACGAACGGGTGCTGCTGGGCATCGCGGTGCCGGTACCCCGGGTCATCGGCTCACAGGCGGCCGACGCCTACAGCGGCGTGGTACTCGCCGTGGTTAACGCCGAACGCTCCCTGTACCCACTGTTGCAGGCCGGAGTGCCGACGATGACCAGCGAAGTCTCGCTGCTGATCTCGCAATCCGGCCAACAGGTCGTCTATCTATCGCCGACCGTCGATGGCGGCGTACCCACCCGCAAGACGCTGCCGATGGACCGCGACCGATTGGCCGCCGCCGCGGCTTTGCGCCGACCCGGCGCTTTCGGCGAGTACCTCAACTACCAGGGACACGAAGTGCTCGCCACCAGCCGTAAACTGCGCAGCACGCCCTGGCTGGTATTGCAGGAGGTGGAAGCCGGACGGGCGTTATCGGAATCCGACCGACACCGGCAGTTTCTCATCACGACCTTTTCGCTGCTGTTGTTCTTCTTCGTCGCGATACTGGTTGCCGCCTGGCGCCATGGCAGCAGCGTGCGCGCCCGCCACGACGCCGACAGTTTGCGACAAAAGACCCTGGAACTGGAAAAACAGACGGAACTGCTGCACGCGGTGACCGACAATGCCGACGCTTATGTCTTGCTGCTGGACGCGCAACAGCGCGTGCTGTTCGCCAACGCCCCGCTGGCGGACAAACTGGGCGCCGGCGCGCAGGAGCTGGTCGGCAACTCACTGGCGGGCGTACTCGGCCCCGCCAACGTCGAACCGCTGACCGAAGCGCTGGCCGGCGTGGAAGCGGCCCCCGCGATCAGGCGCTGTAGCGTGACCATGGCGCTGGGAACACAAACACGCAGTCTGCAATGCTCCCTGGTGCCGGTCGACCGTATTGGCGAGCGCTACCACGCCATTCTCCTGGTGCTGCACGATACCACCGAGCTGGAACAGGCGCAGCGTAAACACGCGGCGCTGATGCGCAAACTGGTCGACACGCTGATGCATGTGGTCGATCTGCACGACCCCAACTCCGCCCATCATTCCGCCCGTGTGGCCGAAGTGGCCAACGCCATCGGGCGCGAGCTGCGCCTCAGTGCCGCCGATCGACGCACCCTCGATCTGGCGGCCAGTCTGGCCAACCTGGGCAAGATCTTCGTGCCGCGCGAAGTGCTGACCAAGACCGAACCGTTGACCGAAGCCGAACAGGCGCTGGTGCAGCGCCATGTCCTGTTCGGCACCGAGTTGTTGGCCGACCTCGAATTCGAGGGACCGGTGGTGGATACCATCGCCCAGAAGCACGAACACCCGGACGGCAGCGGTTATCCCGACGGCCTGCGCGAGGGCGACATTCTGCTGACCGCCCGAATCCTCGCGGTCAGCAACGCCTTTGTCGCGCTGCTCAGTCCGCGCGCCTACCGCGGCCCCGTCGGCCTGCACGAAGCGCTGGAACAGCTGTTGCGCGAAAGCCCCGCCAAATACGACCGACAGGTGGTGGCCGCGCTGTTCCATGTCGCGGAAAACCGCGCGGACTGGTCGCAGTGGGTGCAATAGACGTAGACCTCGCCCAGGCGAAGACTGGCACGCGTAACCGGCACTAAAAATCGTGCGGGCAGCACCGCTGTACTGCGGTTATGCGGGACTGTCAGCGGTTTTATGGCTGACCGATGCGCCCCCCCAGAATTCGCTGTATCGCCACCGAAGCGGCCGCCGTACGGTTGCTGGCGCCGATCTTGGGGTACATCTGCTCTAGATGCTTGTTGACTGTTCTCGGGCTCATATCAAGGATTTCGGCAATTTCGCGATTGGTCTTGCCGTGCGCGAGCCACAGGAGAACTTCGGCTTCACGACGGGTTATAGACAGGCTGTCTTCCAGGATCGCAGGCTCGATCTCAACATTGTCGGACTGGATCTTCAGAAGATAGACATCTTCTTCGGACTGCTTGAAGTAGCACACAATCAGACCCGTGGAGCCATCACTCATAGGCAAGCACAGGTTATGCCCCTGCCGACCGGTGGACAGCCAGCGACTGAACCTGCTGGCAAGTTCACCACTGTCCGCCCCCATATTCTTCTGGTACTGATCCAGCAGCCCCTGCGCCTCGGGGGTGGCCCACAACACCGCACCACTGCCGTCGATACAAAACACATACTGACGCATGGCGTCCAGCACCTTCTGCGCCTCCATCAACATCCGGGCACTGTGGGTATGCTGGTGGATACGTACCAGCAACTCGTCGGGATGCATGGGTTTGACGATGTAATCGTTGCCTCCCGCATTGAACGCCTTGACGATATGCTCCACCTCGCTCAGCCCGGTCATGAAAATAATCGGTACCAACGGCAGTTTCTTGCGCACCTTGCGGGCACACTCGAAACCGTCCATTATCGGCATCACAGCATCCATCAGAATTACGTCGGGCACAATCTGTTCAAGTACATTCATGGCCTGCTGACCATTCAACGCTATCAGTACCGCGATACCGGCGTCATCCAGCGCCATGTTGATCATCCCCAGTGAATCAGGGGAATCGTCAACAACCAATACCGTCGTCTTGCCCTTGAATTTGTGCATGACTCAGAGGCCACCTTTTGTTTTATCAACCCATTGGACAATACCTTCCAGGTCGCAACGCTGTGTCAATACCCTGAGTTTTTTTACCCGCGGCGAGGCAGGTGCTTCTGACTCAAACTGCTCGGTACATTCGATCACGCCCGTCAGGTAACCGATTCGGGCTGAACGCTCCAGCTCGTTCAGGACATCCGCGTCGGGCTCGAATATGGGCTCTGTTTCGAGGCCTGCGGCCTGCTCGGGCCGGTTCTCCGGCTTCGCGATGTCGTACCAGCGCAAAGCAAGACAACGCTGTAGTTGTTCCAGTAACTTCTCGATTCGTACCGGCTTGTCGATATACGCCTCGAAGTCGCGGCCCTCCTGGTACGGCGAAACATTTTCGTACGGGTCCGCGGACAGAATAACCACAGGTTGGTCAAACCCGCGCTGGCGAAGCTCGGCCAGCAATTCCCAGCCATTCTTCTCCGGCATATTGATGTCGAGCAACATCAGATCCATCGCGCGAGCATTCAACATATTCAGCGCCTGCTCGGCCGAAGCAGCGCGATGTACCATGAAACCCAGGGGGGAGAGAAAGTCGTGGATCAGGTCGCGGTGACTGTCCTCATCGTCCACTACCAGAATATGGCGCGTACGCCCTTCGTAGCCGCGGATTCTGGCGTGCTGGCCAGCTGTCACCATGCCGCCAGCCACAACGGGAAGAAACAAGCTCAGACAAAACTCGGTTCCCTCACCTGGTTGGCTTTGCAGCGCGAGGTTGCCGCCCATCATCTCGACCAGAATACGGCTGATGGACAGGCCAAGGCCGGTACCGGTAATCAGTTTTGTCTGATCGCTACGCACCCGCTCGAAAGGTTCGAATATCCTGGCCTGGTCGTTCTCGGCAACACCGATACCTGTATCCCGCACGATGAAGCGCGCCACCTGGTTGCGGTAGGTAATACGCAGCTCGACGGCTCCTGCCTGGGTGAATTTGATCGCGTTGGATAACAGATTCAGCAGAACCTGACGAAGCCGTTTTTCGTCCGCCGAAACAAATCGCGCCAGCTCCCGCTGACACTTGACGCGCAGCTCGAGCCCCTTGTCAGCGGCCAGCGGCCGGAACATGTCGTCGAGCTGCTGGATCAGAGAGCGCAGGTCCACGGTATGGCGCTGTAAATCCAATTTGCGCGCCTCGATCTTGGAGATCTCCAGCAGACCCTCGATAACGTCCGAAAGGTGTTCGCTGCTGTGCCTGATCACCGTGGAGATCCTGCGGACCTTTTCGTCCGCGCACTCATCCATTTCCATCAGTCTGGCATAGCCGAAAATCGTATTAAGCGGTGTTCGGAGTTCGTGACTTACGCCGGACAGATAGCGCGACTTGGCCTTGTTGGCGGCATTGGCCGTATCTCGGGACTTCGCAAGCTCCACTGCCGTCAACTCATGCGCCATCACTTCGCGTTGCATCAGTTCAGCCTGTAGCCGGGCTTCACTCAACGCAAACCGGGCACTTTTCTGCGCCAGCACATAGAGCCAGATTAACACGCCGGTGACCAGCATCAGGAGAAAAAACACCTGCCAGAGTACGTCGCCGATGATGCCGATGTTCGCCACGTGCCTGCTCTGCTGGGCATAAAACACGAGCGCCAGCAGGCCGGCGATAATTCCGGTGGTCGCCATGAAAACGACCAGGTAATGACCGGTAACGGAATGCAACCGCCTATTGATAGACGGAGGCAGTATCCGACCAAACAGTACAGAGGCCTGTGCGCCGATATGGGCATCCGGCCTGCAGCGGTCGCCGCAGCGGGAATCCAGCGCACAGCACAGCGAACAAATCGCGCCCTCGTAGGTGGGGCACTGGCTCATATCCTCGCCGTCGAAATGATTTTCACAGATGACACATTGCTGTTGTTCTACCTCGCCCATGCCCTGATCTTCTTCGCGGCAAAGATAGAAGCGGCCACCGGTCAGCCAGGCAATTAGCGGTACAGTGATAAAGGGGATAGACAGCGAGATGAAAGCCGCCAACGCCTCCGCTTGGACACCAAAAACGCCCAGATTCGCCGCAATACCGGCACTGGATGCGACGAACATGGAAACGACACCGACCGGATTGATGTCATATAAATGGCTTCGTCTGAACTCGATATGCCGCGGGCTCAAACCAAGCGGCTTGTTGATGACCAGATCCGCCACGACACTGCCGACCCAGGCCACCACCAGGCTGGCATAGATGATCAGAATCGACTCAAACGCCTGATAGAGTCCGAGCTCCATCAGCATCAAGGCGATGGTGACGTTGAACACCAGCCAGACCACCCGGCCCGGGTGGCTGTGGGTCAGCCGCGAAAAGAAGTTTCCCCAGGCGATCGAACCGGCGTAAGCATTGGTGACATTAATCTTTAATTGCGAAATCACGACAAAAACGCCCGCCAGCCACAGCGCCATATGCGGGTTGGCGGTAATATAACCAAACGCTACGGCGTACATATGCGCAGGGTCGTCCGCCAGCGCCGGCGACAACCCGTGATGAAGGGCCAGCACCGCCAGAAACGAGCCAAAAAACAATTTAAGCATACCGAATATTACCCAGCCGGGCCCGGCGCCAGCCATCGCCAGCCACCAGTAGAGTTTATTCTGCCGGTTTATTTCCGGCAGAAATCGCAGAATGTCGGCCTGCTCGCCGTTTTGCGCGATAAGCGGAAAGATCACAGCGGCCGCGGCGCCGAACAGCGCCAGTTCGAATCCCTGACCACCCTGTCCCGAGGTACCGCCGAACTCAACCCATTGCTGAAATGCATCCGATTCGTGTAATGCGATATACCCTAATGGAATGAGCTGCAACACCAGCCACAGCGGCTGCGTCCAGGCCTGAAACCGGGAGATACGGCTGATACCGTGCGTCGTCAAGGGAATCACCACCAAGGTACTGATGACGTACGCTACCGACAACGGGATATTCGCCACCATGTGGATGGCCATCGACATGATGGCCGCCTCCAGGGCAAAGAAAATAAAGGTGAACGAGGCGTAGACCAACGACGAAATCGTCGAGCCAATATAACCGAAACCAGCGCCGCGGGTCAGCAGGTCGATGTCGACCCCATAGCGCGCGGCGTAATAGGCCAACGGCAGACCCGACAGAAAAATGATGGCGCCGACCGCCAGAATCGCCCACATGGCATTGTCGAATCCATAGTTGAGCGTAATAGTCCCGCCGATGGCCTCCAGCGCCAGAAATGAAACAATGCCGAGCGCCGTATTGGCGACCCAGCCGGTCGACCAACGTCGCGCGCGCTTGGCGGTATAACGCAGGGCATAATCCTCCAGCGTCTCGTTCGCCACCCACTGATTGTATTCGCGCCGGATCCGCAGGGGATCCTTGTTGATATTCATTGGATGTTCATCATACCTGTCTTGTCGTCGGCTTCAGGCGATCGATTCAACACTTAAGCCCCCGCTAGCACTTCGGCGGCAAAGAGCGTTCCTGACGGACTTGAAGGCGCTGCATACCGTCGCTCACCGGTACGGTGGCTGATCCGTCCTTCCCCTACTTCAAATACTTTAAACGCCGCAGTTGCGCCATGCGTCATTTGACGTATATCCCTGCGCACTTACCGAATTCTACCCCAGCCGGTGCACGGATAGACTCACCCAACATGAAAGTTCTGCAATTCATCAACTTTCCGAAGCGTTGAATCGCCTTTCAACCGGCCGCTGGCCACAACAACAGGAATCCCACAATGCAAATGAACAATTTCATTGGAAAGTCGTCACTTGCTGGCAGTCTACTGCTCATCTGCGCCAACTCCGTGCTGGCCGCGGGGAAGATCGCCATTGACGATATCCGCTGGGTCAGCTTCGGCGCCGGTATACGCACCTCGGTCTCATCGGCCGGTGATGGTGCGCCGGACGGCGGCAGGAGCACGGACTTCACGCTGGAAAATATGCGTCTGTACGTTTCCGGCCAGGTAACCAAAGACTTTAAGTTCTATTTCGGCACCGACAAGATGTGGGGGGAGTATGGGGTACTGGATGCCATTGTTCAGTATGAACCCGGTAAGGCCTTCAACGTCTGGGTTGGCCGCATGCTGACGCCCGCCGACCGTATCGAAATGAACGGACCTTTTTACGGTCTGACCTGGGGGCAGTACACGGTTCCCTTGTTCCCATCCGACAACGATATCAACAACGGCGCCGACGGCGTCGCCGGCACCTTCGGACGTGACGAAGGCGTCACCGTCTGGGGCTCTCTGGGTAAATTCCAATATGCGCTGGGGGCCTTCGACGGCTACAGCGGTGCCGAGAACCAAAGCGACGCGCTTCTGTATGCCACCCGATTGGCCTACAATTTCCTTAATAAGGAAGCCAACCCAGGCTACTACACCAGCAGCACCTACTATGGAAAAGCTGGTGATATTCTGACACTGGCCGTTTCGGCCCAGTACCAGGACGACGGCTATGGCACCGCCGTGCAAGAAGGCTCCTTTGGCGGCTACGCCATCGATGGCCTGTTCGAAAAACCGCTGGATAACGGTGGCGTGCTAACCGTCGAAGGCGAATACAAGTCTTTCGAAGTCGATACCAATGCGCCGGTTCCCGTCTTTTCGATGTTCGACGGGGAGGCCTACTTTGCCTCCGCCGCCTACCTGCTTCCCGGCAGTCACGGGCCGGGCCGCCTCCAGCCCTACGTCCGTTATACCCGCAACGATCCCTCAAGCGGTGACGACAGCGACCTGATTGAACTGGGCGCCAACTACGTCATCTCCGGTCACAACCTGAAGCTAAACCTCAATTTCACAAGCGGTGATGCAAACGCCAGCGGCGCTAAGGGTAATGACACCGATACCCTGACCTTTGGCGTTCAATTCCAGATCTAAGCACCCATACCAGGAGAGTGAAACATGATTAAAACACGACTGAAGAACCTGGCTATCGCCGCGGCGGTCACAGCCACTTCGCTGGCCGGCACGAGCTTAAGCTGGGCCGCAGACACGATCAAGGTAGGCATATTGCACTCCTTGTCCGGCACCATGGCAATCTCCGAAACCACGCTCAAGGACACCATGCTGATGCTGATTGACGAGCAGAACAAAAAAGGCGGCGTTCTCGGCAAGAAACTCGAGCCTGTGGTCGTCGACCCCGCCTCCGACTGGCCGCTGTTCGCGGAAAAGGCCCGCGAGCTGATCACCAAGGATAAAGCGGTAGTCACCTTCGGCTGCTGGACCTCGGTATCGCGAAAATCCGTTCTGCCGGTATTCGAGGAACTCAACAGCATCCTGTTCTATCCGGTACAGTACGAAGGCGAGGAGTCCTCAAAGAACGTGTTCTACACCGGTGCGGCGCCAAACCAGCAGGCCATACCTGCCGTGGACTATCTGATGAACGAACTCGGCGTGACCCGCTGGGTACTGGCGGGTACCGATTATGTCTATCCGCGCACTACCAATAAAATTCTGGAAGCCTACCTGACCGCCAAGGGCGTCGAAAAAGGCGACATCATGATCAACTACACGCCCTTTGGTCACTCCGACTGGCAATCGATCGTTTCCGACATCAAGAAATTCGGCACCGCCGGAAAGAAGACGGCCGTGGTTTCCACCATCAACGGAGACGCCAATGTACCGTTCTATAAGGAGTTGGGTAACCAGGGAATTTCCGCCGAGGATATTCCAGTGATCGCCTTCTCCGTGGGAGAGGAGGAACTATCCGGTCTAGACACCAAACCGCTGGTTGGTCACCTCGCTGCCTGGAACTATTTCATGAGTGTCGATACCGACGAAAACGACGGCTTCATCAGCGCCTGGAAACAGTACATCAAGGACAACAAGCGCGTCACCAACGACCCCATGGAAGCGCACTACATTGGTTTCAACATGTGGGTGAAAGCCGTGGAGAAAGCCGGTACTACCGATCCCGCAGCCGTACAGAAAGCGCTGATCGGCGTGGCGGTACCGAATCTGTCCGGCGGCTACTCCGCCATGCTGCCTAATCACCATATCACCAAGCCGGTGCTGATCGGTGAAATCCAGGACAACGGCCAATTCGACATCGTCTGGAAAACTTCCGGACTGGTTCCAGGTGATGCATGGTCGGATTACCTGCCGGGATCACGCGACCTGATCTCCGACTGGCGGGCGCCTCTGTCCTGCGGGAATTATAACGTCAAGAGTAAGAAGTGCAGCGGTCAGAACTACTGATTTGACGGTTTTGACGCGCACGGGCCTGCCCCCTGACCGCAATGACGAACGAGAAATCGAAACAAGAGACTCCGGAAAATAGCAGGTATTAGGCACAGGGTACAAACGCACAGTTTGATGAGTCATTTGTACTCTGTGCATTTTTTTAAACCGGGTTTCCTAGAGCGGCTTCTAGATGAGAAAACGCATGCGTGAACGGACAACAATAACAATGGCTCGGAGTCTGTTATCCCTGCTGTTGTTTTTCCTGCTCGGCGGCTGCCCCAGCCCGTCGCTGTCGGCGGTCCAGGCAACGGATGAACCGACGCTTCAGGACGCCTGGAAAACGCTGACAGACAAGAGCTATAGGAACAAGGAAAAAGCGATAGCCATTATAGCCCGGAATAACACGGCCGAAGCCTACCCTGTCATGAAGGCCATGCTGGAGGGAAAACTGTATTTCAGCGCCCGCGACAAGGCACTATTTATTGTGGAAAAACAGGGCAAAAACCATAAATTCACGCCCCTGTTTGGCGGAAAGAGCATAACGCAGACAAACAAACATGGGTTCGACAAAGTAAAAATAAACAACCGACTTAGAACACGCTTACGTCAGGCACTGGCGCAACTGCAACTCCGGCACCCCGACCGCGACCTGCGGCTGACTGCCGTTCAGGAATTACTGAAACGGCCCGATCCCGGAACAGCCGGGCTGATACAGGATGTGGTGAAAAAGGAAACCGATCCTGAGGTTCGTACCGCCATGCGCACACTACTGGCGATTAATCAGCTCGATAGCACCGACAGAAATAAACAGCGGAAAGCCATTAGCGAACTGGCCGGCAGCCTGAACCCCTCTGCATTGAACGCACTTAGCGCCTATCGGCCGACCGACGCGACGCTGAAGAATCTGGCCAGCGCGGCGATCCGAAACATCAATGAACGGCGCGAACGCTACGACCGTGCCGAAATGGTTTTCTTCGGCCTCAGCCTCGGCTCGGTACTGGCGCTGGCGGCCATCGGTCTGGCTATCACCTTTGGCGTGATGGGCGTGATCAACATGGCGCATGGCGAGCTGATCATGATCGGCGCCTACACCACTTACGTAATACAGTTACTGATGCCCGGTCATATCGGCCTGTCGGTGATCGTGGCCGTTCCGGCGGCCTTTGTTGTCTCGGCGCTCGTGGGCATGGCGATTGAGCTCAGCGTCATCCGCCATCTCTATGGCCGTCCGCTGGAAACCCTGCTGGCGACGTTTGGTGTCAGCCTGATACTGCAACAGGCGGTACGTTCGATCTTTTCGCCGCTCAACCGCAGCGTGGAAACCCCGGAGTGGATGTCCGGTGCCTTTCAGGTCAACGAAGTGCTGGCGCTGACCTGGAACCGCCTATACATCATTATTTTTTGCCTGATCGTGTTCGCGACGCTGATACTGGTCATGAAGAAAACCCTGCTGGGCTTGCAAGTGCGCGCGGTGTCTCAAAACCGTCTGATGGCGCGCGCCATGGGTGTACGTTCGAAGTGGGTCGACGCCCTCACCTTCGGCCTGGGTTCCGGCATCGCCGGCATGGCCGGCGTGGCGCTGAGCCTGTTGACCAACGTCGGCACCAACCTGGGACAGGCCTATATCATCGATTCCTTCATGGTGGTGGTATTCGGTGGCGTCGGCAACCTATGGGGCACGCTGGTTGCCGGCATGAGTCTTGGCGTGATCAACAAGTTGCTGGAACCATGGGCGGGCGCTGTACTGGCAAAAATCCTGGTGCTGGTATTTATCATCCTGTTTATCCAAAAACGTCCTACCGGTCTGTTTCCGCAACGCGGCCGTGCGGCGGAGGATTAGGGGTGGGCATGCTGGATCTGCTACGCAATGACAAAGCCGGTCGCTGGATGCTGGCGACACTGCTGCTGGTAAGCGTCCTGGTACCGGTACTGAATCTGCTGGTGCCGCAGGACAGCGCCTTTCACTTGTCCACCTACGCTGTCACGTTACTGGGCAAATACCTTACCTATGCCCTCCTGGCGCTGGCAGCCGACCTGGTGTGGGGTTACCTCGGCATTCTCAGCCTGGGTCACGGCGCATTCTTCGCCCTGGGCGGTTACGCCATGGGTATGTACCTTATGCGCCAGATAGGTGAGCGCGGCGTGTACGGCGATCCGTTATTGCCGGATTTCATGGTATTCCTGAACTGGCACGAACTGCCCTGGTTCTGGCACGGCTTTGACCAGTTCTGGTTCGCCGCGCTGATGGTCCTGCTGGTACCTGGACTTTTGGCCTACGTGTTGGGCTTCCTGGCATTCCGCTCGCGTGTCACCGGCGTCTACCTGTCTATTATCACCCAGGCCACGACCTATGCGCTAATGCTGGCGTTCTTCAGAAACGAGATGGGGTTCGGAGGCAACAACGGACTGACAGATTTCAAGGACCTGCTGGGCTTCGACCTGCGGACCGACCATACCCGCATCGGACTGTTTCTGGCCTCGTCCGCGGCACTTGGCCTCGCCTATCTGCTAACCCGCTACATTGTCTGTTCGCGCCTCGGACTGGCCAGTGTCGCGATACGCGACGCCGAGAGCCGCAGCCGTTTTATTGGCTACCGGGTGGAAAACATCAAGCTCTGGGTATTTGTATACTCGGCGGTGCTGGCGGGTATCGCCGGTGCGCTCTACGTACCGCAGGTCGGCATCATCAACCCCGGTGAATTTTCTCCACTGAACTCCATAGAGCTGGTCATCTGGGTGGCCATTGGCGGGCGCGGTACCCTGTATGGCGCGGTCGTAGGCGCTCTGCTGGTCAACTATGCAAAGACGTACTTCACCGCGGCACTGCCGGAAGTCTGGCTGTTTGCCCTCGGCGGGCTGTTCGTTCTCGTCACCCTCTATCTGCCCAAAGGCATCGTCGGGTTACGCCGAATGCGTGAGGAGCGAGCATGAAATCGGGTCAGGCCCTGCGCGAACTCACACGCCGTGACCAGGTGTTCGAATTCCTGATCAAACCGCGACCGCCGGAGCTCGATGTCCGGCACAATATTATCCTCTACCTGGAAGCGCTGAACAAAAGTTTCGACGGCTTCAAGGCCATCAGCAATCTGAATCTCTATATCGAGACCGGTGAGCTGCGCTGCATCATCGGCCCCAACGGCGCCGGCAAGTCCACCATGATGGACATCATCACCGGTAAAACGCGTCCGGACAGCGGGCAGGCATGGTTCGGGCAGCGTCTCGATCTGCTGAGTATGGATGAGCCCCAAATCGCCGAGGCCGGAATCGGCCGCAAGTTCCAGAAACCCACGGTGTTCGAGAAGCTGAGCGTATTCCAGAATCTGGAGCTGGCCATGGCCCAGGACAAACGGGTCTGGCCATTGCTGCTCACTCGTCTGTCGGCCGAGCAGCGCGACCTGATCGACGAGGTGATGTATCTCATCGGGCTGCAGGCGCTAGCGACGGATCCGGCCGGGAAACTCTCGCACGGTCAGAAGCAGTGGCTGGAAATCGGCATGCTGCTGATGCAGAAGCCGGCTCTGCTGTTGGTCGACGAGCCGGTGGCCGGCATGACTCATCAGGAAATGGAACGCACAGCGGAACTGCTCACTTCCCTGGCCGGAAAACATTCGGTGGTCGTGGTCGAGCACGATATGGATTTCGTCCGCTCCATTGCCCGCAAAGTAACCGTCCTGCACCAGGGTAACGTCCTGGCCGAAGGCAGCATGGCCGATGTGCAGAACGACCCGCGTGTCGTTGAAGTATATCTGGGTGAATGACGTGCTGACGATTCGAGACGTCAACCAGTTTTACGGACAGAGCCACACGCTGCGGGACGTCGAGCTCGAGGTCCCCGCGGGGCAATGCACCTGTCTGATGGGACGAAACGGGGTGGGCAAAACCACCCTGCTCAACTGCATCATGGGTGCGCTGCCGCTGGCGTCCGGAGAAATCATCTACCACGACCTGCCGTTGCATACTGTGCCGATGGAACAGCGCGCCAGACACGGGATCGGCTATGTACCGCAGGGACGACAGATATTCCCCCTGCTTAGCGTAGAAGAAAACCTCGAAATCGGTCTGCCGGCCCGCCGCGACCGCAGTCGAACCATACCGGCGTTCATCTATGAACTGTTTCCGGTGCTGAAAGAAATGGGAAACCGGCGTGGCGGCGACCTTTCCGGCGGACAGCAACAGCAGTTGGCGATCGGTCGCGCGTTGGTCATCGATCCGAACCTTTTGATCCTGGACGAGCCGACAGAGGGCATTCAGCCCAATATTGTTGCCGAAATCGGTGACATCATCGGCAAACTCAACCGCGAGATGGGGATGACGGTACTGTTGGTGGAACAGAAACTGACTTTTGTGAAAAAAGTCGCGGACCGCTTCTGCATACTCGATCGCGGGCGGCCGGTGGCCAAGGGCGATGTGAAAGAACTTTCGGGATCACTCATCAAGGAATACCTCACCGTATGATTCCGGCTCCTCTGTTCTCAGCACCGAATACAACGCCCGACGGTTGGGTGGCGAGCCTGGAATTGGAATTTTCGCGGGCCGGGACACGCACGGTGCTCGAACACAACCGGCATAGAGGGCCGTTGCGGGTCCAACGCCCACTTTACCCTGAGGGCGACCTGGCTCACGTCTATATTTTGCACCCACCCGGCGGCGTGGTCGGGGGCGACCGGTTGAATATTTCGCTGGATGTCGCAAGCGGCGCACAGGTACTGTGCACCACGCCCGGGTCCGGCAAGTTTTATCTTAGCGCCGGTCCGAACGCGCGGGTCGAACAACGTCTTCAGGTCGCCGCAGGGGCCAGCCTGGAATGGTTGCCACAGGAAAACATCCTGTTTTCGGGCGCCCGGGTACAGGCATCCACCGAGATCGCGCTGGATGACGACGCGGTATTTATCGGCTGGGACATCACCTGCCTGGGGCGTCCGGTCAACCGGGAGCATTTCGAGCACGGCGCGTTCAGCGCACACCTCGCATTTCACCACAATCGCGAATTACTATTGGTAGAACACCAGCGGGTATTCGATAAACAGACGCTGAATGCGGCCGCCGGTCTGCGCGGCCAGCCGTTGCAAGGAATTCTGCTCGCCTTTCCATGTACGGCCGGGCATCTCGAAAGAGTCAGGGATACACTCGCCCCGCTATCCACCGCCTTGCTAGCCGGCGCCACTCTTGTCGGCCGACTCCTGATCATCCGTGCGCTGCATCAAGACAGTGAAACACTGAAGCAGGCGATGATCCTGGCGTGGAAAGCGCTACGACCGGAGTTGTTAGAACGGCCCGCAATTGCGCCACGTATTTGGGCCACCTGATGCGTCATATGACTAACCGCCGGAACTATCGCCGCCTATTGTGAAAAGACGAGACCACCTATGGAACTGACGCCACGAGAAAAAGACAAGCTGCTGTTATTTACCGCCGCACTGCTGGCCGAACGTCGCCTGGCAAGAGGCGTTAGGCTCAACTACCCGGAGGCGGTGGCCTATATCAGCGCCGCCATTCTGGAAGGCGCGCGCGACGGACGCACGGTAGCGGCATTGATGCACGACAGCCGCAGGCTGTTAAACACCGACCAGGTAATGGATGGCGTCGCCGAAATGATCCACGACGTACAGGTCGAGGCCACTTTTCCCGACGGAACCAAACTGGTCACCGTGCACCAGCCTATTATTGCAACAGACACCACCACGGCCGGGGCGATAAAAGTCGCCGAAGGCGACATAGTACTTAACGCTGGCCTGCCCACGCTGACTATCGAAGTGGCCAATACCGGCGATCGCCCCGTTCAGATCGGATCCCACTATCACTTTTACGAAACCAACAGCGCGCTGGCATTCGAACGTGACAAAACCCGCGGTTACCGCCTTAACATCCCGGCCGGCACAGCGGTGCGGTTTGAACCCGGACAACGACGCACCGTGGAGCTGGTCGCCTACGCCGGCAACCGTGTCGTATACGGTTTTCAAGGCCACGTCATGGGCGAGCTGGAGAACAACACATGACCCGTATGAGTCGACAGGCCTACGCCGAGATGTTCGGACCGACCACCGGCGACAGAGTACGGCTGGCGGATACCGAGCTGTGGATAGAGGTAGAGCAGGACTTCACCCGTTACGGCGACGAAGTCAAATTTGGTGGCGGAAAAGTCATACGTGATGGCATGGGGCAATCGCAGGCGATAGCCGAAAATGTCGTGGACCTGGTGATGACCAACGCTCTGATTATTGATCACTGGGGGGTGGTAAAAGCAGACATCGGTATCAAAAACGGCCGCATCACCGGCATCGGCAAAGCCGGCAACCCGGACGTGCAGCGGGGCGTGGATATTGTCATCGGTCCCGGCACGGACGTGATCGGTAGCGAAGGGAAAATCGTCACCGCAGGCGGCATTGATGCACACATTCATTTCATCTGTCCGCAACAGATCGAAGAAGCCCTGTCGTCGGGTATCACCACCATGCTAGGCGGAGGCACCGGCCCTTCCACCGGCACCAATGCCACCACCTGCACGCCCGGGCCGTGGAACATTCAGCGCATGCTGGAAGCCGCTGACGCCTATCCCATGAACCTGGGATTTATGGGAAAGGGCAATGCCAGTCTTCCCGCGGCGCTGAGCGAACAGCTCGAGGCCGGCGCCATGGGGCTCAAGCTGCACGAAGACTGGGGCACCACGCCGGCCGCCATTCGCAATTGTCTGAATGTAGCGCAGGACTACGATGTGCAGGTGGCGATCCATACCGATACGCTGAACGAATCGGGCTTCGTTGAAGAAACGATTGCCGCCTTCGAGGGCCGTACCATCCATACCTATCACACCGAGGGCGCCGGCGGCGGCCACGCACCGGATATCATCCGCGCGTGCGGCCTCGACAATGTGCTGCCGTCGTCGACCAACCCGACCCGGCCTTATACCATCAACACCATCGACGAACACCTGGACATGTTGATGGTCTGCCACCATCTCGACGCCAATATTGCCGAGGATGTTGCCTTTGCCGAATCGCGTATCCGCCGAGAGACCATCGCCGCCGAGGACATTCTGCACGACCTGGGCGCTTTCTCGATGATCTCATCGGACTCTCAGGCCATGGGTCGTGTGGGTGAAGTCATAATCCGCACCTGGCAAACCGCGCATAAGATGAAAGTACAGCGCGGCGCGCTTAAAGGCGACAGCGTAGAACGCGACAATAAACGGGTAAAACGCTACGTCGCCAAGTACACGATCAATCCGGCGATTGCTCATGGCATCGCGCACGAAGTGGGCTCCGTCGAGATCGGCAAGCTGGCGGACCTGGTAGTGTGGTCGCCGGCACTGTTCGGGATAAAACCGGCCCTGATCGTCAAAGGTGGAATGATCGCCCAAGCAGCGATGGGCGACCCCAACGCCTCGATTCCGACACCGCAACCCGTACACTACCGGCCTATGTTCGGCAGCTTCGGCAAAGCTGTTACAGCCACCAGTCTGACTTTTGTTTCCGCCGCCGCCATGTCGGCGGGGGTAGCCGAGCGATTAGGACTGCGGAAAACGGTCAGCGAGGTGAAAAACTGCCGAAATGTTAAAAAACAGGACATGATCCACAACGGTCACACGCCGGCTATCGAAGTCGACGCGCAGACCTATGAAGTCCGCGCCGACGGTAAACTTCTGACCTGCGAGCCGGCCGATATCCTGCCCATGACACAGCGGTATTTTCTGTTTTGAAAGCGACAATGCTAGAACTCACGCAGATTATCGACAACAGTCGCAAGCCTGACGGTTATGTGACTCTGTCAATCGATCAACGCGTGCGCAGCCGACTGCGCGTCACCCTGGACGATGGCCGTGACACCGCTTTGTTCCTGCCTCGCGGCACGTTACTGCGCGGGGGCGACAGGCTGACCAGTGACGACGGACGGGTCGTGGTCGAAATCATTGCCGCCAAAGAAAAGGTAACCACGGTGTACTGCCGTGACCTCGCCGGCCTGGCGCGTGCAGCTTATCACTTGGGCAACCGCCACGTTCCGTTACAGGTGGAATCGGGGATGCTGCGTTACCTGCACGACCATGTTCTCGATGAGATGTTGCGCCAGATGGGGCTGGAACCTGTAGTCGAACAAGCAGCCTTTGAACCCGAAGCCGGCGCCTACCAGCAAGCCGCGCATGGGCATCGTCACGCACACGAACACACTCTCCCACATACATCCGATCAATGACGAGGAGCTATCCATGAAAACAGCCTTTAAAACGATTATCGGGCTTGCCGCCTGCCTGGCGGCGTCGCTGGCGCAGGCACATGAGGGCGCCATGGCGGCGGGCATCTTCGCCGGACTGACCCATCCGCTTAACGGGCTCGACCATCTCGCCGCCCTGATGCTATCCGGTTTTATGATCGGGCGGATGACCAAGAGCAGGCACTTGGCGGTAGCGGGCTTGATCTGCGCACTGGCACTAGGCGCCGTGGGCGGAATTTTAACCGGGGCGCAGGCGGCGGTTGAAACTACGCTGTTACTGTCGGTGCCAATCGCGATTGCCTTCCAATGGATCAGGCAACCCGGCAGACTGAACCTGGCAATTGCAACCATGGGACTATTCATGCTTGCCCACGGCTGGGCACACGGGACCGAGGCCAGTGGAATGACGGGCTCGTTCGTGATCGGATTTCTGGTGACTTCCGCATTCATACTGGGGCTGTGTGCGTTGATTTCCCACCGCGCTTCGACCCCGCGCAGATCAGAATCCGGCGCGACGGAGCTTTTTGGGCTCCGTGCATCTGAATGACGAAGACATTTTATCGATCTGGTGACGGCCTTAGTTTGTCCGACTCATGCCTGCCTGGTTTGCGTTTGCTGCAACTCATCAGCCCCGCCCTGCCCACCGGCGCATTTACCTATTCCCAGGGCCTGGAATGGGCGGTCGAGTGCGGCTGGGTGCGGAATCAGGGCGATACCCGGCGCTGGCTGCAATCGGTTTTAAGCGGCAACTTGCGATGCCTTGAACTGCCCGTGCTGATCCGGCTCTATGAAGCCGCGAAAGGAGATAACCACGAAATGTTTCACTACTGGAGCCACTGGCTGTATGCCAATAGGGAAACTTCAGAGCTGCGCGATGAGGAGACGCAGCGCGCCCGGGCGTTGGATGCCGTGCTGGTAAATCTGGCCGACCGCGAACACCGGCGTGAACTTGAAGACTGGCGCGATGCGCTGCGGCAATGCCAGTTGGCCGGCTATGCTTTGGCGGCCAAGCACTGGCATATCCAACTGACGGATCTACTCCAGGGCTATACCTGGAGCTGGCTGGAAAATGCGGTGGCCGCCGCGATCAAACTGGTGCCACTGGGACAGACCGGGGGACAGCGTTTGCTGTTTGAATTGAGTACCGATATTGGCGTTATCGTCGAACAGGCCGCCACGACTGAAGATAGCGCCATCGGCGCCAGTACGCCGGCACTGGCCATCGCCAGTAGCCTGCATGAAACCCAGTACAGCCGCTTATTCAGATCATGATCAGGAGATAAAATGACACGTTCTACGCCACTGCGCGTCGGAGTCGGCGGCCCGGTGGGCTCCGGCAAGACCGCCCTATTGGAACAACTGTGTAAAGCCATGCGCGAGAACTACAACATCGCCGTGGTCACCAACGACATTTATACCCGCGAGGACCAACGCATTCTTACCGAGTCACAGGCGCTGGACGCGCAGCGCATCGTCGGTGTCGAGACCGGAGGCTGTCCGCATACCGCTATTCGCGAGGATGCCTCCATGAACCTGGCGGCGGTCGAGGATCTGACGCGGAAGTTCACGGATCTGGATGTAGTCTTTATTGAAAGTGGCGGTGATAACCTCAGCGCCACCTTCAGTCCGGAACTGGCGGATCTCACCATCTATGTCATAGACGTCGCCGCCGGAGAGAAAATCCCCCGCAAGGGTGGTCCCGGCATCACCCGCTCAGATCTGTTGGTCATCAACAAAATCGACCTTGCCGACATGGTTGGCGCCTCGCTCGAAGTCATGAAAGTCGACAGCGAGCGCATGCGCGGCGACCGGCCGTTTGTGTTCACGCAGCTGAAGAACCGCGAAGGGTTGAACATAGTCGTCGCATTTCTGGAACGCGAAGGGATGCTGGAGCGGCGGCACTGAATGGCGGGGCGACTACGGTCTACGCAGGAGCTGATGCGACAGCAATCAGGGTTGGGAGGCCTGTTCCTTGCGCTGCCGGCGACGCTGACGCACCTGGTGCAGGGTCAGCACCGGCCCGGAAATCACGTAAATCAGAAAACCGAAAAACAACACGCTCGGCGGATGACTGGAAATCACCACCAGCACCAGCACCGCAATCACCAGCGCCACGAACGGAACCCGGTTGCGAAAATCAATTTCCTTGAAACTGTAATAGCGCACGTTGCTTACCATCAACAGGCCCATGGCGGCCGTAAGCAACGCGCCGATTACCCACATGCTGCTGCCATCCAGCCCGTTGTCCTCGCTGAACTAGACCAGCCCGGCGAGCACCGCCGCCGCCGATGGACTCGGCAACCCCTGAAAATAGCGTTTGTCGGCGTTGCCGACCTGGGTATTGAAACGCGCCAGCCGCAGCGCCGCGCCGGCGGTGAAAATAAAGGCCGCCAGCCAGCCGAGCTTCGACCAGATCCAGCCGTGCTCGATCATGCTGCGCAAGGCCCACTCGAACACCACCAGCGACGGCGCCAGACCAAAGCACACCATGTCGGACAAACTGTCGTACTGCACGCCGAATTCGCTGGTGGTGTTGGTCAGGCGCGCAACCCGCCCGTCGATCCCGTCCATCAGCATGGCGACAAAGATGGCGATGGCCGCGGCGGTGAAGTTATCGCTCATGGCCGCGACAATGGCATAAAACCCTGCGAACAGACCGGCTGTAGTGAACAGATTGGGCAAGAGATAAATGCCGCGTCTACGGGGTTGCTGCTCTTCGGGTTCGTCCATGGTAGGAAACTCGCCTCGGCCTGAAAATGGAAAACCGGCTACTTGTGCACCAGTGTGGCTATTACATCAGATCCGGCCTTGACGCGCGAACCGCTGCTGACCTGCACCCGGCTGTGACGTGGCAGGTAGACCTCGACCCGCCCGCCGGTCTGAATATAGCCGCAACGCTGCCCCTGGCCCACACGTTCGCCGACGCGCACGTAACAACGCGGCAGATTCCGCAACAGCCCCCGGTGCATGACCACCACCAGATCGTCGTCTTCGTCGGTTTTGAGCCAGACGCCATGGGGCTGATCGTCGCCGTTGACGGAGTTCTTCGGCTCCAGAATCTTGCCCTCCACCGGACTGCGCGTACTGTATACGCCGGCATGGCTCATCTGGATGTCCAGGCGCACCGCGTCACGTTCCAGATACGGATCGTTGATTTCGTCGACCGATCGGACCACCCCGTCGGCCGGACTGACCACCGCCAGCGGACTGGAGGGGATTTCCCGGTGGGGATCGCGATAAAGATAAATCACGATCACGCAGGCCAGCCAGAACGGCAGCGACCAACCCCATCCCGCCAGCTTCCCGACCAACAGCGCCAAGGCGATCAGAGCCAGCAGCGGCGGCCAACCGACTCGGGAGAAATAAGGATAGCGGCCTGCAGCCATAGCGATCGGCCGCCGGTGACGGCGGCCCGTAACCTCAGTTGACCTGTTTATCGACGATCTTGTTTTCGCTGATCCACGACATCATGCTGCGCAGACGTTCACCCACCTGCTCGATCGGATGCTCGCGACCCAGACGGCGCTTGGCCTTGAGGGTCGCCGCCCCTGCCTGGTTCTCGAGAATGAATTCGCGCGCGAACTCGCCGTTCTGGATTTCGGTGAGAATGCGCTTCATTTCCGCCTTGGTTTCGGCGTTGACCACGCGCGGACCGCGTGTCAGATCGCCGTATTCGGCGGTGTTTGAAATCGAATAGCGCATATTGGCGATACCGCCCTCGTACATCAGGTCGACGATAAGCTTGAGCTCGTGCAGGCACTCGAAGTAGGCCATTTCCGGCGCATAGCCGGCCTCGGTGAGTGTTTCGAATCCGGCCTGGACCAGCGCGGTGGCGCCGCCGCACAACACCGCCTGCTCGCCGAATAGATCCGTTTCGGTCTCTTCACGAAAACTGGTTTCGATGACACCCGCGCGGCCGCCACCGTTGGCCGAGGCATAGGCCAGTGCGATATCGCGCGCCTTGCCGCTGGCATCCTGATACACGGCGATCAGCGACGGCACGCCCGCGCCCTGTTTATAGGTCGAACGCACCAGATGGCCGGGGCCCTTGGGCGCGATCATGATCACATCCAGGTCGGCGCGCGGAACGATCTGTTCGTAGTGGATATTGAACCCGTGGGCGAAGGCCAGCGCCGCCCCCTGCTTGATATTGGGCTCGATCTGCTGGCGGTAGAGACTGGCCTGATGTTCGTCCGGCGCCAGAATCATCACCACGTCGGCACTTTGCACGGCCTGTTCGATCGACTTGACCGTCAACCCGGCATTGCGCGCCTTGGCCGCGGAGATCGAACCCTCGCGCAGACCCACCGTCACCTTGACGCCGGAATCGTTTAGGTTGTTGGCGTGGGCATTGCCCTGTGAGCCATATCCGATAATGCTCACCTGCATTCCCTGTATGAGGGAAAGGTCAGCATCCTTATCGTAGTAAATATTCATTGTCATATCTCTCTGGCAAGTACTTTCTGAAAAACGGTTAAATGCGCAGCGCCTTTTCTCCGCGCGCGATGCCCATCACACCCGACCGCACCACTTCGATGATATCAGAGGGCTCCAACACATCGACGAAGGAATCAAGCTTGTCGCTGGTGCCCGTCAGCTCGATGGTAAACAGATTACTGGTGACATCGATGATACGCCCGCGGAAAATGTCCGCCAGACGTTTTACCTCGTCGCGGCCGCCGTCCGATGCGCGCACCTTGATCAGCATCATCTCGCGCTCGATGTGCGCGCACTCGTACATATCCATCAACTTGACCACATCAATGAGCTTGTTCAGCTGCTTGGTGATCTGCTCGATGATGTCCTCGGTGCCGCTGGTCACCAGCGTCATGCGCGACAGCGACGGATCCTCGGTGGTGGCCACCGTCAACGACTCGATATTGTAGCCGCGCGCCGAGAACAGGCCCGCCACCCGCGACAGTGCGCCGGACTCGTTTTCCATCAGAATGGAGATAATATGTCGCATCGGGCTACACCAGGATCATTTCATTCTGGCCGGAACCGGCCGGTACCATGGGGTAGACGTTCTCGGTCTTGTCGGTGAGAAAATCCATGAACACCAGCCGGTCCTTCATCGCCATGGCCTCTTTCAGCGCCCCCTCGACGTCGGCCGGCCGGGTGATCTGCATACCAACATGACCGTAGCTCTCGGCAAGTTTGACGAAATCCGGCAGCGATTCCATGTACGACATGGCGTAGCGGCCCTGGTAGAAGAATTCCTGCCACTGCCGCACCATGCCCAGATAGCCGTTATTGAGATTAATGATCTTGATCGGCAGCGAGTACTGGCGACAGGTCGACAGCTCCTGAATGCACATCTGGATGCTGCCCTCGCCCGTGATACAGGCGACGGTTTCGTCCGGAAAGGCGAATTGCACACCCATGGCGGCCGGAAAACCGAAACCCATGGTGCCCAGGCCACCGGAGTTGATCCAGCGGTTGGGCTGATCGAACTTGTAGAACTGCGCCGCGAACATCTGGTGCTGGCCCACGTCGGAGGTCACATAAGCGCCGCCGCCGGTCACCTTGTACAGGGTTTCGACCACATACTGCGGCTTGATCACCTCGTCGTCCTGCTTGTACTTCAGGCAGTCCATGGCGCGCCATTCCTCGATCTGCTTCCACCACGCCTTCATCGCGGCGGCGTCGGGTGTTTCGCCGCTTTCCTTGAGCAGCTTGAGCATCTCCTTGAGCACCTGGTCGACCGGCCCGACAATCGGCACGTCGACCTTGACCGTCTTGGAAATACTCGCGGGATCGATATCGATGTGGACAATGCGCGCCGTGGGACAGAATTTTTCCACGTTGCCCACCACGCGGTCGTCGAAACGCGCGCCGACGGCGATCAGCACGTCGCAATTGTGCATCGCCATGTTGGCTTCGTAGGTGCCGTGCATCCCGAGCATGCCCAGAAACTGCCGGTCGGTCGCCGGATAGGCGCCCAGCCCCATCAGCGTATTGGTGATCGGATAGCCCAACTTGCGCGCAAACTCGGTCAGCGACTTGCTGGCGTTCGACAGCACCACACCGCCGCCGGTGTACAGCATCGGCCGCTTCGCGGTCAGCATCAGTTCGATCGCCTTCTTGATCTGACGCGGATGACCGCGCGTCACCGGGCTGTAGGAACGCATACTGATGCGCCGCGGATATTTGTACTCCGTCTTGTGCGTGCTGATATCCTTGGGGATATCCACCACCACCGGGCCGGGTCTGCCGGTAGTGGCGATATAGAACGCCTTTTTGATCGTCTCGGCCAGATCCTTGACGTCCTTGACGAGGAAATTGTGTTTCACGCAGGGGCGGGTGATGCCGACATTGTCGACTTCCTGAAAAGCATCGTTGCCGATCATGGCCGTAGGTACCTGACCGGTGAAGGCCACCATGGGAATGGAATCCATATAGGCGGTGGCGATGCCGGTCACGGCGTTGGTCGCCCCGGGACCGGAGGTCACCAGGACCACACCGGGCCTGCCGGTGGCGCGCGCATAGCCGTCGGCGGCATGCGTGGCGGCCTGTTCGTGGCGCACCAGGATATGCTGCACCTTGTCCTGCTGATAGAGCGCGTCATAAATCGGCAGCACGGCTCCGCCGGGATAACCGAATACGAATTCAACGCCCTCTTCCGCAAGGCAGCGCACGAAAATGTCAGCGCCTGTCAGCTCCACCGCTTGTCGTCTCCCGGGTGCTAAAAACCAGAAAAAAAAGCCCGTATATCGGGCACATGCACAATGTCAGAGTTAGAACTGACTAATATTGCCATCGATAGGACGTGGAATCCAGTCTCTATCGGCTCGCCGCCATGGCCCGCCGGCCCGCGGCGCGGCGGCAAAACTGTGGCCCGCGCCCTTGTCGACCGCCCCGGGACCATGGTAAGTATCGGAAATCATAACAGCAATCGGGGATCGCCATGCGACCAGCCGCCTTTTTTCCGTTCCTGCTCCTGTTGGCCGTAAACGCCTGGGGCGCCGAAATGTTCAAATGGACCGACGCGCAGGGCCGCACCCAATACGGCCAGCGCCCGCCGCCCGGGGTCGAGGCCGAACGCCTGAAGCGCGCGCCCGCGCCAGCGCCCCCCCCGCCAGCGAACGCGACCCCTGGCGAGCGGCTCGAAGCACTCGAAAAGCGCCAGGACGAACAAACGCAGCGCGAGACCGAGACGCAGCAGAAACAACAGAACGCCGCGCAGCGTAAACGCTATTGCGACAATGCGCGCAAGAATATCGCGCTGCTGGGCAAAGGCGGTCATCATCGGGTCAAGATGCCCGACGGCAGCTACCAGGCGATGGACGACGCTTTCGTGCAGCGCGAACTGGAAAAAAACCGTCGGGCCGAGAAGACCTTTTGCGACCCGCAGTAGCGCCATGCCCCTGCTGAGAATCCAGACCAATGTAGACACGGCGTCCGGCGGCCAAGCGCTGGCGAGCGCCGCCTCGAGCACCGTCGCCGCCATGCTGGGCAAGCCCGAACGCTACGTCATGGTGAGCGTGGAACACAATCCCAACATGCGTTTCGCCGCCAGCGACGCGCCGCTGGCGTATCTGGAGCTCAAAAGCATCGGCCTGCCCGAGAACCGCAGCGGCGAATTCTCCGCCGCGCTGGCGCAGCTGATCGGCGAACATCTGGGCGTTGCCGCCGAGCGGGTGTATATAGAGTTCGCCAACGCCCAACGCCATCTGTGGGGCTGGAACGGCGCCACCTTCTAGTCACTGTACTCGGACCCCGGCTGCGCTTAGAATTCCGGGCTCGACAGAAAAATGGCCCAGAATCAATATGAAAGTCTCACAGTTCCCCCTCGCCACGGCGAAGGAAACCCCCGCCGACGCTGAAATCGTCAGTCACCAGCTGATGCTGCGCGCCGGCATGATCCGCAAGACCGCCAGCGGCATCTACAGCTGGCTGCCGCTGGGCCTGCGGGTGCTGCGCAAAGCCGAAGCGGTGGTGCGCGAGGAGATGGACCGCGCCGGCGCGCTCGAGCTGCTCATGCCGGCGGTGCAGCCGGCGGAACTGTGGCAGGAATCCGGCCGCTGGGAACGATACGGACCGGAGCTGCTGCGCCTGCGCGACCGCCATCAGCGCGAATTTTGCTTCGGTCCCACGCACGAGGAGATCATCACCGATCTGTTGCGTCGCGAAGTGCGCAGCTACAAGCAGCTGCCGCTGAACTACTATCAGATCCAGACCAAATT
Organism: Thiogranum sp.; assembly: GCA_030148775.1. GTDB lineage: Bacteria > Pseudomonadota > Gammaproteobacteria > DSM-19610 > DSM-19610 > Thiogranum. The sequence goes on along the minus strand of JASBST010000011.1, from coordinate 20,953 downwards.
CCGCGACGAAGTCCGGCCCCGTTTTGGCGTCATGCGCGCGCGCGAATTCCTGATGAAGGACGCCTATTCCTTTCATCTCGACCAGGCTTCGCTGGACCAGACCTATCAGGTCATGTACGACACCTACTCGCGCATTTTCACCCGCCTGGGCCTGGGTTTCCGGGCCGTGCGCGCCGACAGCGGCGCCATCGGCGGGGCACATTCGCACGAGTTCCATGTGCTGGCCGATTCCGGCGAAGACGCCATCGTCTTTTCCAGCGCCAGCGACTACGCCGCCAATCTGGAGCTGGCCGAAGCGCTGGCGCCCACGACCGAACGCCCGCCGGCAAGCGCGGCGCTGGAAACCGTGGCCACCCCGGGCGTGCACAGCATCGACGAATTGGCCGCGACGCTGAACGTCGCGCCGACGCAATGCCTGAAAACGCTGCTGGTGAAAAGCCGCGACGGTGGCGTGATCGCCCTCTGCCTGCGCGGCGATCACACCCTGAACACGGTGAAAGCGGAAAAGCTGGAACAGATCGCACAGCCGCTGAGCTTCGCCAGCGACGCCGAGATCCAGGCGGCCGTGGGCTGCCCGCCGGGTTCGATCGGTCCGGTGGCGCTGAAGGTGCCACTGATCGCCGACCACGCCGCCGCCCATCTGGCGGATTTTGTCTGCGGCGCGAATCAGGACGGGCAGCACTTGCGCGGCGCCAACTGGGGCCGCGACTGTCCGGAACCGGCTACCGCCGATCTGCGCAATTTGCAGGCCGGCGATCCCAGCCCGGACGGCCAGGGCGAGGTGCGTATCGCCCGTGGCATCGAAGTGGGGCACATTTTCCAGCTCGGAGACAAGTACAGCCGCGCCATGAATGCCAGCGTGCTGGATGAAAACGGCAAGGACATCGTCGTCACCATGGGCTGTTACGGCATCGGTGTGTCCCGGGTGGTGGCCGCCGCCATCGAACAAAACCATGACGACAAAGGGATTATATGGCCCGAGGCACTGGCGCCGTTCCAGGTGGCGGTCCTCGGCATGAACCAGAAAAAATCGCAGCGGGTGCGCGAAGCCTGCGCGGAGCTGTACGCGCAGCTGCACGGCGCCGGGCTCGACGTGCTCTGGGACGACCGCGATGTAAGGCCCGGCGTCATGTTTGCCGATATGGAACTCATCGGTATTCCCCACAGGGTGGTGATTGGTGAGAAAAACCTCGATAAGGGTCTGGTCGAGTACAAAGCCCGCCGCGGTAGCGACAATCAGGAGGTCGCGCGCGAGCAGATTCTGGAGTTTCTGCGGCAACAGACGAGCCGGGCGGATTGACGCCAGCGGCCGTGCCGGCGCTGCCTCGGGTAGCGACACGTTTCGCCTATGGGTTGCGGCCGCGCGGGGACTGTCGCTGTTTCGCTGGACGCTGCTGCTGACCTCGCTGTGCTGCGGCATGACGTTCGCCGCCACCACCGAGCGGCCGGACGCGCAGATGCGTCAGTTGCTCATCGACGCGGTGAATGGGGCCGACAGCTTCGAGGACCGTTACGACGCCGAGGTCTGGCTCAGCGACATGTCCAACCGGCTGCAACGCAAAGTCCCCGATCCGCAAGAACGCCTGCAGATCCTCAAGACCGTGCACTACGAGGCCGCCCGCGCCGAGCTGCCGCCGGAGCTGGTGCTGGCGGTGATCGACGTGGAGAGCAACTTCGACCGCTTCGCCATTTCCAGCGCCGGCGCACGCGGCCTGATGCAGGTGATGCCCTTCTGGCTGGACGAAATCGGTCGTCCCGGCGACGACCTGTTCGACATCCACACCAATCTGCGTTTCGGCTGCACCATCCTCAAACTCTATCTCGAGCGCGAACGCGGCGACCGCGGTAAAGCGCTGGCGCGCTACAACGGCAGCGTGGGCAAGGTGTGGTATCCGCAACGGGTATTCAAGGCGTTGTGGAAGCGCTGGTATCGGCAGTAGTCACAACCGCGGCGCATTCCTTACTACCCACGCGCGCCCAATCCAGTTCTCCATGAAACCGGTAGTAGTTATTTTTTCCGCCATGCATGGCATGGTTCAACCAACCGACGTTGAACGGACTGATCGCCGATGCGAATCCGGCCGGAAACCGTGCCGATTCGCTGCCCTCCAGGCGGCCATCCACATAAAGTGAGATTCGGTCGGCGGCGGCGTCGTAGTGCGCCAGCAGTCGGTGCCAGCGGCGGTCATCGAGCCGGCGTCGACCGCTGAGCGCGACCGAGTTTCCCTCGCAATCGCGCAACACACAGGCCGCCTTGCCGGCCATGCCGGGATGGTCAGCGCGCTTTCCCCACAGGCCGAGCCACCAGTGCAGGCCGGACCCGGTCGCGCGCGCCCACTCGTCGCGGCCGATCAATACCTGGGCGGGCCGACGACGAATCCGCCCCGCGGCCCTGAAGCGGCATTCGACGCTGAAACTCTGCCCGGGTCCCCAGTTCTGCTCCGCGGGCACCGGCACCTCCAGACCATCGTCGATGCCGTCGAACCGCGCCGCACCACAGATCCGGCGCCTCGCTGTGACCGGGTGCCGGGCTGCGCACGCATGCCGATCGCGTGCCGCGCAACCAACGCGCGGCCATCCGTGACGCCTTTGCACGAACCGATAACAGGCAATTGCGGCGATCACAAAGGCGAAAGCCAGAATCAGAGTCGGAAACAATACGATGTCCCCGCGTGCCTTATCCGTACAAGCGGCTGTACAACCCGTCCGCCTTGAGCAGTTCGCGATGGGTGCCTTGCTCGGCAATGCGCCCGTCTTCGAACACGTACACCCGCTCGGCCTGCTTCACCGCGCTCAGACGGTGGGCGACGATGATCACGCTACGGCCACTGAGAAAGCCGCGCAACGCCTGGTGCAGGCGCGCTTCGGTCTCGGTATCGAGCGCCGAGGTGGCTTCGTCGAAAATCACCACCTGCGGGTCGCCCAGCAGCAGGCGGGCGATGGCCAGGCGCTGGCGCGGGCCACCGGACAGGCGCACGCCCTGGCGTCCCAGCACCGCATCGAGCCGCAGCGGCGTCTGGTCTATAGTTTCGGCCAGTTGCGCCTGCTCCAGCGCCTGCCATAGCGCCGCATCGCTGTAATCGCGCCCCAGCGTCAGATTGTTGCGCACGCTGTCGTTGAACAGCACCGGGTGTTGCAACACAGTGGCGACGTGATCGCGCACCACATCCAGTCCGATGCGCTCGACGGCGACGCCGTTGAAACGAATCTCGCCCGCCTCCGGCCGGTACAACCCCAACAACACCTGCACCAGCGTCGACTTGCCGCCGCCGCTGGCGCCCACCAGGGCCACGCGCTCGCCCGCGGCGATATCGAGGCTGACATCGTTGAGCACCGGCTCGCCGCGGCCATAGCGGAAACGCACGTCGCGCAACTGTACCGACACACCGCGTTGGCCGACGAACGGATTGTGCTCGTGCGGATATTGCGGCTCCTGGTGCAGCGCCAGCAGCCGGTTGATACGCTCCAGCGCGGCGCGCGCGCTGTAGAATGCGTACTGGATATTGAGCGCCTCCTGCACCGGCGCCATCATGAACCACAGATAGGCGAACACCGCCATCATCTCGCCGATGGTCAGGCTGGAATACACCACCAGCAGCATACTGACGGCCCGGAACAGATCGAAGCCCACCAGGAAGACGAGGAACGACAGCCGCCCCGCCGCGTCGCTTTTCCAGGAAAACGCCGCCGAATCGTGCTTGATGCGGCGCGCGCTGTCGACCACCCGTTGCAGATAGTGGCGTTCGCGATTGGCCGCGCGGATCTGCTGAATGGCGTCCAGGGTCTCGGTGAGTGCGCCCTGGAACAGTTCGAAAGCCTGGTTTTCGCGCCGCTTGAGGTGCTTGACGCGCTTACCCAGCACCACTGTGAAATAGACCACCAGTGGATTCAGAAACAGAATCAGCAATGCCAGTTGCCAGTGCATCCACAACAGTACCCCGGCGGCGCCCACCAGCGACAGCACCGCGATAATGAATTTGGCCACCGTCATGCCGATGAATTCGTCCACGGCGTTCAAGTCGGTGACAAAGTGCGAAGTCACCTCGCCGCTGCCCATAGCTTCGTATTCGCTCATCGAAATGCGTTGCAGGCGTAACAGCAGGTCACGGCGGATACGGTAGACCACGTCCTTGGAGATCAGACTGAACTGGCGCGTCTGCCAGACACTGAGCATGACCGAGGTCAGACGCAGCACCACGGTGAGCGCTAAAATGCCACCGATATACATCACCGGACCCCGCCAGGCGGCGGGAAACAAGGCATCCATCAACTGCAACATCCGGCCCGGCTTGTCGAGCAGCACCTCGTCGACCAGCAGCGGCATCATCAGCGGCAGCGGGACACTGGCGAGGACCGCGAACACCGCGATGATGTTGGCAGCCACCAGCTCCCGGCGGTGCTCTCGCACGATCGCCAAAACCGATTTCAGATTGTAAGTCGTCACAATAAGTTAACGGTCCTATAGGGTCTGACGCCTATTCTACAGGCTGGGTGGAGCAGGCGATATGCGCTATGCTCAGGCCTAGCCGTGCAGGCGCGTGGCGGTGAAGCCGCGTCGACAACCGAGGTCGCTTATCATGACTGACAAACCGCCGCTGCAACTGGCCGTGCTCAGCGATTACATCTGCCCGTTCTGCTATATCGGCTATTTGCGCCTGGAGAAGCTGCGCGCGCATTTTCAGTTAGCCGTCAACTGGGCGCTGGTGGAAATCCATCCGGAAAGCCCGGCCGAGGGCAAACCCGTCGCCGAGCTGGGGTATTCACCGTCGCGTTTGCACGGCCTGCTGGATGATCTGGAGACACTGGCGCAGGCCGAGGGCGTCGAGCTGGCGCCGCATACCTTCACCACCAATTCCCGCCGCGCGCTGCTGTTGGCCGAAGCCAGCAAACCACTAGGCGCGGAGATTTTCTACAGGCTGCACCGGCGTCTGTTCGAAAGTTTTCTTCTCGAAGGGCACAACATCGGCGATGCGGACATCCTGCGCGGGCTGGCCGCCGAATGCGGCGTACCGGAACAGACCGTCGCGCAGGCCTGGGAGGACCCGCTTTACGCCCAACGCCTGCAACAGAATCTGGCCGCCGCGGTAAAAACCGGCGCCACCGGCACGCCGACCTTCTTCATCGGCGAACAACGGCTCACCGGCGCCGTGCCGGTCGAATCCCTGCTGGCCGCGGCGCGCGGCGCAACCACAGCACCACCGACACCCCCGGCCTGAGTCGCGCCGCGCCGGGGCGCGAGCGACGCCGCCCGGCTCAGCGGACGAACAAGGCGATGGATTCGACGTGCGCGGTGTGCGGGAACATGTCCATCACGCCGGCGGCGGCCAGGCGGTAGCCATGCTCCCCGACCAGTATAGCGGCGTCGCGCGCCAGCGACGCCGGATGGCAGGAGACATAGACAATACGCCCGGCGCCCGTTCCGGCCAACTGCGGCATCATATTCGCCGCGCCGCTACGCGGCGGATCCAGCAGTATCCGGTCGTAGTCGGTCTGCATCCAGCGCTGACCGGCGACATCCTCGTTTAAATCGACGGCGTGGAAATCGACATTGCCCAACCCGTTGGCGGCGGCATTGTCGCGCGCCCGCTGCACCAGTGCCGCGTCCCCTTCCACCCCGGTCACCCGTGCGGCACGGCGTGCCAGCGGCAAAGTGAAATTCCCCAGGCCGCAGAACAGATCCAGCACCCGGTGGTCGGCTTGCGGCTCCAGCAACGCCAGCGCCTGGTCGATCATCGCCTGATTGATGTGCGGATTCACATGGGTGAAATCGGTCGGCAGAAACACCATCTCGAGGTCGTATCGCGGCAAACGGTAAGTCAGCCGCGAATTCTGCGGCCACAGCGATTCGACACTGTCGGGGCCGGCCGGCTGCAAATAGAGGTGCAGCCCGGTGTCGCGGGCGAACCCGATCAGCGCTGCCTGGTCCGGCGCGCTCAGCGGGTCCAGATTGCGCAACACCAAGGCGGTGACATTGTCGCCCACCGCCACTTCGATCTGCGCGATACGCTCGCGCGCCTGCAGCCCCTGGATCAGCTGCGCCAGCGTCTCGATGCGTTCACCGACGGACGGATGCAGAACTTCGCAGCGGCGGATATCGGCCAGATAGGGGGTGCGTTTTTCGCGAAAGCCCACCAACACCCGGCCCTTCTTGCGGACGAACTTCACACCGAGGCGCGCCTTATTGCGGTAGCCCCACAGAGGCCCGGTCAGCGGCGCCAGCAGCGCCTGCGGCACGACCCCGCCGATACGCTGGAGGTTATCCAGCAGGCTTTGTTGCTTGGCGGCGATTTGTTGGTCGCCGGCAAGGTGTTGCAGACAGCAACCGCCGCAGAGAGAAAAATGCGCACAGCGCGCCGGCACCCGTTCGGCCGCGGGCGAGAAAATCTCCTCCACGCGACCTTCGTCGTATTTTTTGCAGCGTCCGCTATAGATAAAGCTGATCGACTCACCCGGCAGGGCGCCGTCGATGAAAGTCGTCTTGCCGTCGATGCGCGTAACACCGCGACCGTCGTGACTGAGCGATTCGATACCGGCGTGCACGGGCTCGCTCGGCAGCCGCGCCTTCCGACTGCGCCTGCTCATCGGTCACTCCGTGCAGCCGAAAACACCGCGGCCATCGTGGGGTGTCTCAAGTCTCCACCCAGTGGCCGAGAAATTCCTGGACGTGGGATCGTCCGTCCGCCTGCAAAGTCGTGCGCAGCAGCTCCATCTCCTGGCGATAGGCCGCGGGCGTCAAGCGTCCGCGGATCAATTCGAAACGCAGGTACACCAGATAGGTGTTCAGCACGTCGGTTTCGCAATAATCGCGGATGGCGCCAATCTGACCGGCCTGATAGGCGTCCCAGACATGCGCGCCGCTCATACCCATCTTGCCGGGAAATCCCAGCAAGGTGGCAATCTCATCGAGCTTGGCGCAGGCGCGCGGCTGATAGTTGGCCAGCACGTCCATCAGATCGGTGTGGCGCTCGTGGTAGCGGCTCAGGTAATTGTTCCATTTGAAATCCCGATCGTCGCCGCCGGTATCCCAATAGCGCGGCGCGGCAATACCGTGCAGCAACGCACGATAGTGCAAAACCGGCAAATCGAAACCGCCGCCGTTCCAGGACACCAGCGTGGGCGTGAATTTGTCGATGCCGTCGAAAAACCGCTGTACCAGCTCGCCCTCGGTCGCCTCGGTCTCGCCCAGCGACCAGACGCGCACTTTGTCGCCGTGGCGCAGCACCACCGAAATGGCGCAAATACGATGCAGGTGCAGCGGCAGAAAATCATGCCCCACCTGCTGCTGGCGCAATTGCAGCATAGCTTTCGCCGCGTCCTCGGCGCCGAGTTCACCCAGTTGGTGGAGACGCCGGCCGCTGTCGACGTCGGGAATGGTTTCAATATCGAAGACGAAAATATTCTGCATGGCGAGGCTTACCCCGGGAACACGCCGGTCGACAGATAACGGTCGCCGCGATCGCAGATGATGGCCACGATCACCGCGTTTTCCACCTCGCTGGCGAGCTTGAGTGCCGCGGCGACCGCGCCACCGGAAGAAATACCGCAGAAAATACCCTCTTTCGCCGCCAGATCGAGCGTCGTCTGTTCGGCCTCCTGCTGGCCCACATCCAGGGTGCGGTCCACCCGGCTGGCTTCGAAGATCGTCGGCAGATAGGCTTCCGGCCAGCGGCGTATGCCGGGAATGGACGCGCCCTCCACCGGTTGTACGCCGACGATCTGCACCTTCGGGTTCTGCTCCTTCAGATATCTGGAGGTACCCATGATGGTGCCGGTGGTGCCCATGGCGCTGACAAAATGGGTAACGCGTCCGTCGGTATCGCGCCAGATTTCCGGTCCGGTACCCGCGTAATGCGCGCGCGGATTATCCGGATTGGAGAACTGATCGAGCACCCGTCCGCGTCTTTCGGCCTCCATCTGCTTGGCCAGATCGCGCGCGCCTTCCATGCTTTGCTCGCGCGTCACCAGGACGATCTCGGCTCCGAAAGCCTTCATCACCTGACGCCGTTCCAGGCTCATGTTCTCCGGCATGATCAGCACCATGCGATAACCCTTCATGGCCGCGGCCATCGCCAGCGCGATGCCGGTGTTGCCGCTGGTGGCTTCAATCAGCGTATCACCCGGACGAATCTCGCCGCGTGCCTCGGCGCCCCGAATCATGCCCAGTGCCGGCCGGTCCTTGACCGAACCGGCCGGATTGTTGCCTTCGAGTTTCACCAGGATCCGGTTGCTGGTGTCGCCCGGCAGCCGTTGCAGGCGCACCAGCGGGGTGTTGCCGACAAACTGTTCAATCGTTGGAAAGTCCATAAAATCAATAACCTTTATTGTCGCCCGCGATCCCGTGAAACAAGCCGGATAAAAGCCGGCTATACTGACAATAACCGTACGGGAAAGCAGCGGCGATACCGCCCCGGACACAAGCGCCGATCGTCCCGCTTGCAGGATGATCAGGGCCGGCCGGTCGTTTGGCAGGATTATACCAACTATTAACGGTTTAGCTTGCCCGCTGCGGTCCGATTCCATGTCGAGACAGAATTTACCGCCATCACATCAGGAAGAACCGCCTCCACGGACGCACCCCCGGACCGCAGACAACCCCTCGCTGCGACAAATTGTCAGCGGTGTTCGCCAGCTCAATATCACCCATCTGGCCATAGTCTGCGTCGACGACCATTACCGCTTGTCGCTGTTCAACCAGGGTGCGAAGAAACTGTTCGGTTATCGGCAGTCGACGGTGCTGGGCCTGCCGTTCACCCGACTGCTGTGTCCCGAATTTCGCCGGCGCGAAAAGCACCGGGTGGCCGCGCTGGTACGCATCGCGCGTGACAATCCGATCGGCTTTCGCACCGACAGCATCGTCTGCATGCGTAAAAACGGCGAACGCTTTCCCTCCGACATCGCCCTGTCGCAGGGACACGTCGACGGCAGGCACTTCTATACACTGGTGATACAGGACACCACGGATCGGGTGCGCCAGGCACAGCAACTGGCCTATAAGGCCGAACACGACCAGCTTACCGATCTGCCCAATCGCGCGTTGCTATACGACAGTCTGCGCAAAGGCATCGCTCGCGCCGATCGTTTCGGTCGCAAACTGGGCGTGGTCTACATCGACCTGGACCAGTTCAAACCCATCAACGACCGCTACGGTCACGAGTACGGCGACCGCCTACTGCAAGCCGTGGCGCAGCGTCTGCGCGAAACGGTGCGTCAGACCGATGTCGTATCCCGAATCGGCGGCGACGAATTCATCATCTCGCTGGAACAGGTCCGCAATCGGCAGGAGGCGCTGGCCGCCGGGCACAAGATCGTGACCGCACTGCAATCGACCTTTGCCATTCTGGATCAGCAACTGCACCTGGCGGCGAGCGTCGGCATCGCGGTGTATCCGGATCACGGTTTGGATATAGAGACATTGCTGCGCGCGGCCGACCAGGCGATGTACGAGGCCAAGAACCGGCACAGCGGCCTGGAGATGCATCAGCCGCTGGCACCTGTGCGTACCTGACACATCAGCCGTTTCATTTCCCGCACCGCCTCGCCCAGGCCGGTGAACACCGCGCGCGCGACAATGGCGTGACCGATGTTCAATTCGCGCAGCGGCGCCAGTGCGGCGATCTCCTGCACGTTGTGATAATGCAGGCCGTGGCCGGCGTTGACCTGCAGACCGAGCCGGTCACCCAGTGCCGCCGCGTCGCGGATTTTGTCATACTCGGCGCGCCGCGCCGCGGCCGCCGCATCGGCAAAATGCCCGGTGTGAATCTCGATACAGGGCGCGCCGACTTCGTGCGCGGCTTCCACTTGACGGGCATCGGCGTCGATAAACAGCGATACCCGCACGCCCGCTTCGGCCAGGCGCGCGCACGCTTCGCGCAGCCGCGAGCGTTGTCCGGCCACATCCAACCCGCCTTCGGTGGTCAGCTCTTCGCGCCGCTCCGGCACCAGGCAGCAATCGGCCGGCCGTACACGGGCCGCTATCGTCAGCATCTGCTCGGTTACCGCCATTTCCAGATTCATGCGCGTTTGCAAGGTAGCGCCCAGCAGCTCCACGTCGCGCTCCTGGATATGCCGGCGATCTTCGCGCAGATGCAGCGTAATACTATCGGCACCGGCCAGCTCGGCCGCACTGGCCGCCTGCACCGGGTCCGGATAGCGCGTGCCCCTGGCCTGGCGCAGGGTGGCGATATGGTCGATGTTCACTCCCAGCAAAAGTGGCTGCATGGCTGACATGGTTCTAGGTCTCCAATGACTTGAACAATTCCCGCGACTTCAGCGGCTTGTCGCCGAGGTATAGTTTCAGCGCCGCGCGCAGCAGGCGCTTGGCGTCGTGCACCACCGCGGGCTCGGTCAGATCGCCGCGGGCGATCGCCAGCAGACTGGCGCCGCTGAATACAAAGCCGGTCGCGCTGGCACTATCCAGACGCGACGGGCCCGATTCGAGGTGGTAATCGTACAGGGCATCGGCTTGCACTGTCTCGCCGCTGTCGACCTCAGTCTCCAGCTGCAATCCGTAGCCGGCTTCCTGCAACAGGCGTATTTCGAACAAACGCAGCGTCTGCTCCAACGGCTCGCCGGCACTCAGCCGGCGCAGACAGTCGCGATAATACCGGTACAGCAGCGGGTGCGGATCGTGACGCGTGAGCAGCCGCATCAGCAGCTCATTGAGATAAAAGCCGCTGTAAAGCACCCTGCCCTGGAGCAGCGTATCGGCGCCGTCGCTTTCCACCGCGGTCAGGGTACCCAGGTCGCCGCGCCCGCTCCAGGACAGGCGCAGGGGCCGGAACGGTTGCAGGTCGCCGCGCTGGCGCGAGCGCGCCGAGCGCACGCCGCGCGCCACCAGCCCGATGCGGCCGTGTGTCTCGGTGAACAGTTCCAGCAGGGCGCTGGTTTCGCGATAGGGTCGCTGATGAAGCAGATAACCCGCCGCCAGTTGAATACGTTCGCCGCCCACGACTATAGGGTTCAGCTGCCGTCGTAGCCCAGGCTCTGCAGGGCACGCTCGTCATCGGCCCAGCCTTCCTTGACCTTGACCCATAATTGCAAAAACACCTTCTGACCGAAGGTCTGCTGCATGTCCTCGCGCGCCTCGCGACCGACCTCCTTGAGCAACTGACCCTTGTGACCGATGACGATCGGCTTGTGCCCCGCCTTGGCCACCCAGATGAGCGCGTGAATGCGCAGCAGGCGCCCGTCCTGCTTGAAACTTTCGATCTCGACGGTCAGGCCGTAGGGGATTTCCTCGCCGAGTTTGCGGAACAGTTTCTCGCGCACCAGTTCAGCGGCGATAAAGCGCTGGCTGCGGTCGGTCACCTGATCCGGCGCGTAAAACGGCGCCGACAAGGGCAGATGCGCCACCGCCGCCGCCTCCAACTGCGGCAGCTGATCGCCGGTCCTGGCACTCAGCGGAATGATCTCGACGAAAGCGTATCTGCTGGCAAGCGATTGCATGAACGGCAGCAGACTCTGCTTGTCCTCGATCCGGTCGATCTTGTTGATCACGGCGATCACCGGACACGACACCCCCTGCAACCGCTGCAGCACCCAGTCGTCGTCGACCTGCCAGCGCGTCCCCTCGACGACCAAAATCACCACGTCCACGTCGTGCAGACTATCGGCGGCGGCGCGATTGAGATAACGGTTCATGGCCCGCGGTTGTTTGGCGTGCAGACCCGGCGTATCGACGAACAGAATTTGATAATCGCGCTGGGTCTTGATACCCAGAATACGGTGGCGCGTGGTCTGCGGCCGGCGCGAGGTGATACTGATCTTCTGCCCGATCAGGCGATTGAGCAGCGTCGACTTGCCGACGTTCGGCCGACCCACCAGGGCGACAAAGCCGCAGCGAAAGTTGTTATCCGACACCGAGCTGCTCCAGCATACCGACCGCCGCCGATTGCTCCGCCTTGCGACGACTGGCGCCGCTGCCGGTACTCACGCATTGCAAATCATCGATACGGCATTCGACCACAAACTGCTGGTGATGCGCCTTGCCACTGATCCGGGTCATGGTGTAGACCGGCAGCGCCAGCTTGCGCGACTGTAAATGCTCCTGCAGGCGGGTTTTGGGGTCCTTGAGTTCATCGGCGGCGGAAAGACCTTCGAGACGACCGGCATACAGGCGCTGGATGCAGGCCCGGCACGGCTCGTAGCCGCCGTCGAGCAGAATGCCGCCGAATATCGCCTCCAGCGCGTCGGCAAGGATCGAGTCGCGGCGAAAACCACCGCTTTTCAACTCGCCCGAGCCGAGACGCAGATAGTCGCCCAGATCGAGACCGCGGGCGATGTCGGCCAGGGTCTCGCGCTTGACCAGGGAGGCGCGCAGACGGCTCAACTGACCCTCGCTGGCCTGCGGACAGGCGCCGAACAGCCATTCGGCCACCACGTGGCCGAGCACCGCGTCGCCGAGGAATTCGAGACGCTCGTTGTTGCCGCTGCCGGCGCTGCGGTGGGTCACCGCCGCATCGAGCAGCGCCGGATCGGTAAACTCATAGCCGAGGGATCTGGCCAGAGCATCGGTGGGCCGACTCAACGCGCGGCCACCTCCACCTTCTTGTCAAAGGTGGCGACCACGTCGATATTGGCCAACAGATGTTCACGCCGTTCGTAATGGATGCTGACGCTCAGCACACCTTTGTCCTTGCTGACCTTGATCAGTTTGGGGTCGACATCGCGGACATCGTTCACGTCGAAGCGGCGCGATACCAGGCCGACGATATCGCTGCGGCTCTTGGTGGTGATACCGGGCTCGGCTTCCAGCGATTCGAGTACGGAATCGACTTTGGCGTACTCCAGATACAACGGCACCAGGCGTAGCGTGATCAGGGTGAAAAACGCAATCAGGCCCAGCACCAACAGTCAGCCGATCGCGGTCATGCCTTTCTGGTAATGCCGAGTCTTCATAGGTTGCTCCCTCGTCAGTCTATCGAGTCTCCGATACGACCCCAGCCGACGCCCCCCGCGGCAGAGTCCCAGTTCATCCAGATCATGAACGCCTTGCCGATCAGATTCCGATCGGGCACAAAGCCCCAGTAGCGGCTGTCGTTACTGTTGTCGCGGTTGTCGCCCATGACGAAATAATGCCCGTCCGGCACGATCACGTCGGCATCGACACCATGCACATTCGGCGCCACCAGAATATCATGTTGTGTATCGCCGAGCGCCTCGCGACGCACTTCCGCGCCCGACATTGACAACCCGGAACCGGTGCCGATATAGGTGCCGGCGGGAATTTGCGCGACCTGCTTGCCATTGATAAACAGGGTTTTGTCGCGATACACCACATGGTCGCCGGGCAGGCCGACCACGCGCTTGATGTAATCGACGCTGGGATCCTTGGGGAAACGGAACACCACCACATCGCCCCGTTGCGGATCGTGGATGGGAATGATCTTGCGGTTGACCACCGGCAGGCGGATGCCGTAGTCGAATTTATTCACCAGGATGAAATCGCCGACCAGCAAGGTCGGCATCATCGAACCGGACGGGATGCGGAATGGCTCGACCAGAAACGAGCGCAACAGCAACACGGCGAGAATCACCGGAAAGAAGGACTTGGCGTACTCCACGATGGTCGGTTCTTTCATCGTCGCCGCCACCGCGTCCGGATCGGCCGAGCCGCCCGCGCCCAGCGCGGCGGCTGCCTGCTTGCGCCTGGGCGCCCAGAACACCGCATCCATGGCCCAGATCAAACCGGTGATGAAGGTCGCAGCCACCAGGATGGTGGGAAAGTCTAGATTCATGGTTATTTTTTCCCAACTTGGAGCACGGCGAGGAAGGCTTCCTGGGGAATTTCCACTTTGCCGAACTGTTTCATGCGTTTTTTACCCGCTTTCTGTTTTTCCAGCAACTTGCGCTTGCGCGTGATGTCGCCGCCGTAACACTTGGCGGTGACATTCTTGCGCAGGGCTTTGACGGTGGTACGGGCGATGATGTTGGTGCCGATAGCCGCCTGGATCGCCACATCGAACATCTGCCGGGGAATGATCTCGCGCATTCGCTCCGCCAGATCGCGGCCGCGGCTCTGGGCGAAATCGCGGTGGATGATCACCGACAGGGCATCGACCCGCTCGCCGTTGATCATGATATCAAGCTTGACCAGGGACGCCGACTGGAAGCGCAGAAACGAATAATCGAACGAGGCGAAGCCGCGGCTGACCGATTTGAGCCGGTCGAAAAAGTCCATCACCACTTCGCTGAGCGGCAATTCGTAAGTCAGCGAGACCTGCTTGCCCATGTATTGCAAATTGCGCTGCACCCCGCGCTTTTCCACGCACAGACCGATCACCGCGCCGAGATAGTCCTGCGGCACCAGAATATTGGCGAGAATGATGGGTTCGCGAATTTCATCGATCTTGTTCACCGGCGGCAGACTGGACGGATTGTCGATCTCAAACATCTCACCCCGGGTGTCAAGAATTTGGTAAATCACTGTCGGAGCCGTGGTGATCAGATCGATATCGTACTCGCGCTCCAGCCGCTCCTGGATGATCTCCATGTGCAGCATGCCGAGAAAACCGCAACGGAAGCCGAAACCCAGCGCCTGCGAGGTTTCCGGCTCGAAGTGCAGCGAGGCGTCGTTCAGGCGCAGTTTCTGCAACGCCTCGCGCAGATCCTCATAGTCATCGGAGATCACCGGGTACAGTCCGGCGAATACCCGCGGCTGAACTTTCTGGAAACCGGGCAGCGGCGCGGGCGCCGGGCGGTCGGCCAGGGTGATGGTATCGCCCACCGGCGCGCCGTCGATTTCCTTGATGCCGGCGATGACAAAACCCACGTCGCCGGCCTCCAACTGTGGCCGGTCGACCCGGCGCGGCGTGAACACGCCGACTTTCTCCGCCTGGTGATCGCGCCCGGTCGACAGGATGCGGATCTTCTGGCGCTGGCGCAGCGTACCCTGCATGACCCGCACCAGCGATATCACGCCGACGTAATTGTCGAACCAGGAATCGATGATCAGCGCCTGCAGCGGCGCCGAAGCGTCCCCCTGTGGGGGTGGAATGCGCTTGACCAGTTGTTCCAACAACTCGTGCACGCCCAACCCGGTCTTGGCGCTGACCTCCAGCGCTTCGCTGGCGTCGATGCCGATGATGTCCTCGATCTCCTGCTTGACCCGGGTGGGATCGGCGGCGGGCAGATCGATCTTGTTCAGCACCGGCAGCACTTCCAATCCCTGTTCGATGGCGGTATAGCAGTTGGCCACGCTCTGCGCCTCGACGCCCTGGGCGGCGTCGACCACCAGCAGCGCCCCTTCGCAGGCCGACAGGGAGCGCGACACCTCGTAGGAAAAGTCCACGTGGCCCGGGGTGTCGATAAAATTCAGGGTATAAGTCTCGCCATCCTCGGCCGGGTATTGCAGCGACACGCTCTGCGCCTTGATGGTGATGCCGCGTTCGCGTTCGATATCCATGGAATCGAGCACCTGCTCGGCCATCTCGCGTTCGCTCAGGCCGCCGCACAGTTGAATGAAGCGGTCCGCCAGGGTCGATTTGCCATGGTCGATGTGCGCGATAATGGAAAAATTGCGGATATGGGCGAGATCGGACAAAGGGGCGCTTACCTGATTCCAAAAGCAGGATGGCGGCCCGACAGCCGCCATCCCGAAAAATCCTGACGATTCAAAAAATTGACGCGCGATTATAACCCTAAACGGGGGCCCGCCGGAAGTCGCGCCGCCGGCGCCCCTCCGACTCACTCAGTTTTTAAAGATCTTCTTGAAAAACGCCTGGGTACGGCGCCAGGAATCCTCATCGGCCTGCTGGTCGTAGGCCAGCGGCATATCGAAGCGCTCGGCGTAGGCGTCGGCCGCGGGATTGGTGAAACTGTGCTTGACCCCCGGATAGCTGATCACCCGGAAACGGGCGCCGGCCTGGCGCATTTCCTGCTCGAACGCCGCCACGGTTTCGGGCGGGGCGTAGGGGTCGGCCGCACCGGTGAACACCAGTACCCGCGCCTTGACCTGATCCTTGCGCGCCGGTTCGCTGGTGCCCAGACTGCCGTGAAAACTGACCACGCCGTCGAGCTTTGCGCCGATGCGCGCCATATGCAGCACCACGCCACCGCCTAAACAATAGCCGATGGCGGCGATGTGCCGGGCGTCGACGCTCGGTTGTTGCTGCAAAATGGACTTGGCCTTGTCGAAGCGCTTCTCCGCCTCCGGCATATCGCTCATCACCGCCTGCATGAAACGCTTGGCGTCCTCGGGATGGTCGGCCACTTTACCACTGCCGTACATGTCCAGCGCAAAGGCGGTATAACCCAGCCCCGCCAGCTTGTCGGCGCGCTGGCGCGCGTAGGCGTTGTGCCCCCACCATTCGTGCACCACCAGAATGCCGGGCCGCTTGCCGGCGACGGCGTCGTCCCAGGCCAGATAACCGGTGAACTCCTTGCCGTCCACCTGATAGACGATCTCCTTGCCGCGCAGCGCCGCGTGACCGGCGCCGGCAAATGCGAACAGCAGTACCCAAACGAATAGATGCCTCATGCTTCCCTCCCCGTCCCCTGGACCTCGCTGGCGCAAGCGGCGCTCACCGCCTGCTCGTCGAGATAATAATGACACAGTTCACGCTCACCATGACACAACACCGGCACCCATTCGTCGTAGCGCCGGCGTAAACGCGCTTGGCGATCGATATCCACCGTGCGCAGGACGAACCCTAAACGTGATTGCAGGCCCCGAAGGGCCTGCTGCATGGTTTCACACAAATGACAGCCTTCCCGATAGTACAGGGTCAGCTCGACCGGGTCGCGGGTCAATCGGCCTCCGGCGGTACCTTCAGCGCCAGGAAGATCGGTCCGCCGCGCCGCTGCACCAGCATCGCCACCGATTTGCCGGCCGGCAGCTTGTCGACCAGTTTCTTGAACCCGGCGGCGCTGTCGACCGGTTTGCTGTCGATGCGCAGGATGACGTCGCCGTTGCGCACACCGGCCTCGGCCGCGGCACCGTCGCCGACGGACTCGACCAATACACCGCCGTCGATCTCCAGCTCCTTGCGCTGCTGCGGCGTGAGGTCGGCGACATTCAAGGCAAGACGATTATCCGCCGTGGTCGGATTCTCAGTCGCCTTGGCGACCGTCTTGTCCTGCTCCGGCAACTCGCCCAGCGTCACCCACAGCGTCTGGCTGCGACCGTTGCGGATCACCTTCACCGGCACCTTCTTGCCCACCGGCGTACTGCCCACCACCGGCGGCAGGCTGGAGGAACGCTCGATGTCCTTGCCGTTGAAGGCCACCACCACGTCGCCCACCTGGAATCCGGCCTTGGCCGCCGGGCTGTCGGGCAGCACCTTGGCCACCAGCGCGCCCTGCGGTTTGCTCATGCCGAACGACTGCGCCAGATCCAGCGTCACATCCTGAATCAGTACACCCAGCCAGCCGCGGCTGACCTTGCCGTGCTCCTTGAGCTGGTTGGCGACATCCATCGCCACTTCGATAGGAATGGAGAACGACAGCCCCATATAACCGCCGGTGCGGCTGTAGATCTGCGAGTTGACGCCCACCACCTCGCCGTCGAGGTTGAACAGCGGCCCGCCGGAATTGCCCGGGTTGATGGCAACGTCGGTCTGGATGAAAGGCACAGAGTTTTCGCGCGGCAACGCGCGTCCGGTGGCGCTGACGAGACCGGCGGTGGCGGAGCGCTCGAAGCCGAAGGGCGAACCGATCGCGAGCACCCACTCACCGACTTTGAGATCCTTGGACTTGCCGATCTTCGCCACCGGCAGATGGTCGGCCTTGATCTTCACCAGAGCGATATCGCTTTGCTCGTCGCTACCGATGACCGTGGCTTTCAACTCGCGCCGGTCCTCCAGGCGCACAATGATCTCCTCGGCGCCCTTGACCACATGCTTGTTGGTCAAAATATAGCCGTCCTCGGAAATGATGAAACCCGACCCGAGCGACTTGGCCTCGCGTTCGTGCGGCATCTCGCCGCCGGGACCGCCGGGCTGGCCGAAGAAATGTTTGAACAGGTCGCCGAACGGCGAGCCTTCGGGCAGATCCGGGATCTCTATCCCCTCCGGCAGATTCATGCTGCCGGTCTTGACCTTCTGCGTGGTGCTGATATTGACCACCGCATCGCTGGTCTGCTCCACCAGTTGGGTGAAGTCGGGCAGATCGCGCGCCTGGACCTGCAGGCTGGCCATCAGGCCGGCCATCAGCAGCACGATCATCCAGCTTTTATTTACCAAGGAATTCATAGTCTCTCCTGATTTACGAGTAGGACGGTCCGGCCTCACGCCGTGGCCGTCAGACGGCGCAGCACCACCGGCTGGTAGTTGCGGTCGTGCTGTATGTGGCGGGTGAAACGCCGCAGCCACAGCAAACCCGCGGCCAGACCCGCCAAGCCCAGCACCAGGCTGGCGGTCTCGCAACTGTGCCACAAACCATTGCCCGCGCCCAGGCGACCCAACGTGGCCCCCAGCAGCAACAGCAGCAGCGGAACCGCATAAACGGCTAGCGAGCCGCGCACCAGCGCCTGTTCGCCGATGCCGATGACGACACGATCGCCCACCACCAGCGGCATGTCCGCCAGCACGCGGATCCGGGTGCGCCGCTTGCCCAGCACTTTCGCCAGACTGGCGGTACCGCAGCCATTGTGCGCGGCGCAGCCCGAGCAGGTGGAGCGGCGCTGCGTCTCCACCCAGACGTCGTCGGCCTCGACGCTTATGACCTGGGCGTTTTCCTCGATCATGGCACTACTTCGGGCGCACCGATTTACCGATCATTTCCACGGTACGGCGCGGTACTTCGCCGACCACCGTGACGTAGTAGTCGTCCACCATGGTGCCATAGGCGTTGAGCGCACCGCGGTGGCTGACTCCATTATAGTTGTCCTGACCCTGGGCGGCCTCCACATACACCGACACACTGGCCAGGCCGTCGCTGTAGACCCAATGTTCCACACCGGGTTCGTTGGCCGAAAGCTGGTGCCAGCCGTGATCGGTCAGCATGAAACCTTCCGGCACCTGCAACACCTTCCAGCGCGAAACCCCTTTCTTGCCGGCGCGCTGCGGCTGCTGCTCCGGTTCACGCTGCCAGGTGTAGTCGGCCCCGCTGAGATCCGGCAACAGATCCGCGGCGTTGATGCGGGCGGGGAAATTCACCGACGTGAACATCACCTGCTCGATCACCCGACCGTTGGGATCGGTCAGTTCCGAGCGCAGCACCAGGTGGCTGTGTTCGTGCACGCACAAGCGCCGACCGTAGCGCAGACTGTCACGCGGCTTCACCGCCACGATACGACAGGTGCGGCCGGCCACCCGGTCTTCGCCCTTGACCTGGAACTGGTAGTAGCGCTCGAGCTGCATCAGCTCGGTCGGCAGGCTGAAAGGGAATGGCGTACGCGGCCGGCTTTTGTTGACCTGCACCGCCTGGCGGTCGCCAAGAATACAAGTCACCTCCTGGCGGTCGCGCAAAACTTCGCGCCGCGGACCGGTGAGCGACATCAGCCGCTCACGCTCCCCGTTCTCGTCCATGGCGTGGACGATCTGCATGGCTTCCAGTTTGCCTTCGTTCTGATAGACGAAAATACCGGTGTAGTTCAGCGACTGTGCGGCCTTCGACATGCGTTCGAGCCACTGTCGGCCGTCCTGCGAGCTATCGGCGTACAATGCCGGCACATACAGCAGCAGCAACAGTGCACTCAGGAGGGGATAGAACGCGGGCGTCATTACTCGTTGGTATCGTAACCGACAATGCGCACATAAGGCATAACGCCCTGCACGCCACGGCTGGCGGCGTACTCGTTGTGATTCACCAGATAACCCGACAGACGTTTATCGATATGCGGATCAAGGCGCGCCCAGCGGTCGTCGGCGGGGACGTCATTGACCTGAGCCACGCTCGCCACCGTCGGGTTCAGCGGCTGTGTCGCCGCCAGCTGCGGCTGACCGGCGCCGGTTTCGGTACGCAACGAGGTCACCGACAAGACCGCCACCAGAGCCACCGAGGCGGCGACCGCCAATCCGGCCAATGGTCGCCACCAGCGACCGCCCCCGGCGCCGTGAACCCGGATCGGCGCATCGTCGGCCAGGGCCCGCTGCACCCGGTCGGCCACCCAGAGCGTGGCCGCCTCGACGTCACCGCCACGCATCACTTCACCAATCAGCTGATAGCGCCCCAGACAGGCACGCAGACTCGGGTCCCGCTGCATACGGCCCAACAACAACGGCCGTTCCGCAGCGCTCAGCTCGTCGTCCGCCAGGGCGGACAGTTGTTCGCGAATTTCATCTTTCATGGCTACATACCTGCGTCGGATTCGTCAATCAGGGGACGGATCCGTTTCTCGATCGCGTCTCGGGCCCTGAATATCCTGGAGCGTACCGTGCCGATCGGACAGTCCATGGCGGCGGCAATCTCCTCATAACTCAACCCTTCGAGTTCGCGCAGCACAATCGCCACACGCAGCTCCTCGGGCAATTCATCGATCGCGTCCTGGATCGTTTTCGCCAACTCGCTTTTGAGCGCCAGTCGCTCGGGCGTGGCGTATTCCTTCAGACCGGTGCCGGCTTCGAATTGTTCCGCCTCCTGGGCGTCAATATCATCTTTCGGCGGCCGCCGCCCCGCGGCCACCAGGTAATTCTTGGCCGTGTTGATGGCAATGCGATACAGCCAGGTATAAAACGCGCTGTCACCGCGAAAATTGGGCAGGGCGCGGTAAGCCTTGATGAAAGCCTCCTGGGCCACGTCCAGCACTTCGGTCGGGTCGTGGATGTAACGGCTGATGACATTGGCGAGCTTGTGCTCGTACTTGCGCACCAGAATGTCAAAAGCGGCCTTTTCCCCGCTCTGCACCCGCTCGACCAGATCCTGGTCAAGATTGCGTTCGCCCATTCGGGCTATCCTCTCTTTTTCCAGGACGGCTTGCATGCCACTTCTAGACCAGAAAAACCCCTAAGAGTTCGCCAGTTTACCGGATTTGGGGTACCGTTTATCAACAAAGCTCTGTAATCTGAGTACGTTA
>JASBST010000003.1 GCA_030148775.1 Thiogranum sp. | reverse complement strand
GTCTACGCTGGTGCGGGTTCTCAGTTATTGTTCCTCCTGCATAAAAAAACCGCCCGGACCGAAGTCCGGGCGGCTCTCTGCGCAATGGCGCGGGACCGGCTAGCTGTCGGTGGCCAGCCCCGGATTGCTGTCCACGCCTTTGAGCTGCGGCGTATTGAGATCGATCTTGCTGATGGTCTTCTTGTCGCGCAGGTATTCGCTCACCAGGTCCCAGATCGGCTTGCCGTCCAGCGGTTGGGCGACGCTGGCCCAGCCGGCCACCGGGTATTCCTTGTCGGGGTCCAGCGGTTTGCCGTCGAGTTCCATATCGGTGATGCGTGAACCGATTTCGCCGTCCGGGTCGATGGCGTACTTCAGCCCGCCGACGCGTACCATATCGCCGCCCTGCTGGTAGTAGGGGTCTTTGTTGAAGAGGTTGTCGGCCACGTCTTCCAGTACCTGCTTGATGCGGGTACCGCTCATGTTGACGCGGGTGACGGTCGGATAAGTGATGGCGGTCTGTGTCATCACGTGATCGAAGGTGATGGCCTCTCCCGGCAGCACGCTGACGCCCCAACGGAAGCCGGGCGAGAAGGCGATCGGCGCGTCCTGAACCGCCATCAGCGCGTCGCAGATCACCTGATCGAAGGTGCCGTTGAAATTGCCGCGCCGGTAGAGCACCTCGTCGGTAACGGCCAGCTTCTCGCTCAGCTTGTCCTGGAAGGGTGCACGCACCTTGTCGATATAGGTTGCCATCTCGGCGTCGGCTTCGAGCAGGTTGGAGAACACCGGCAGCAGATGATAGCGATAGTCGCGGATCTTGCCGTCGCCGACGTCCAGATCGAGCACGCCGAGGAATTTGCTGTTGGAGCCGGCATTGGTCACCAGGGTGACGCCGCCGCTGTTTTTCACTTCGGTCGGACGCGGGATGGCGTCGTGGGTATGACCGCCGAGGATGGCGTCGATGCCAGTGACACGGGTGGCCATTTTCAGATCGACGTCCATGCCATTGTGCGACAGCACGACCACGACCTGCGCGCCCTTGCCGCGGGCTTCGTCGACCACTTGCTGCATGTGCTCGTCGCGGATGCCGAAGCTCCAGTCGGGCACCATGAAACGGGGGTTGGCGATCGGCGTATAAGGAAAGGCCTGGCCGATGATGGCGACCGGCACGCCGTTGATCTCGCGCATCACATAAGGTTTGAATACCTGCTCGCCCCATTCGTTGTCGAAGACATTCTGCGCCAGGAATTCGATGCTGTCCTTGAAATCGTTGTTGACGATTTCCATTACCCGGTCGGCGCCGAAGGTCATCTCCCAGTGCGGCGTCATGATGTCCACGCCGAGCAGCTTCTGCGCGTCGACCATGTCCTGCGCGTTGGTCCAGTACGAGGTACCCGATCCCTGCCAGGTATCGCCACCGTCGAGCAGCAGGGCGCCGGGGCGCTGCGCGCGGACCTTCTTGATCAGTGTGCTCAGATGGGCGAAGCCGCCGACCTTGCCGAGCTGCTGTGCGGCTTCGATATAATTCAGATAAGTGAAGGCGTGCGCCTCGCGACTGCCGGGTTTGATCCCGTAGTAGGAAAGAAAGCTGTCGCCGACCAGATGCGGCGGTCTGCCCTTCATCGGGCCGACGCCCAGATTGATGCTGGGCTCGCGGAAATAAATCGGCAGCAACTGCGCGTGACAGTCGGTGTAGTGCAGCAACGAGACGTTGCCGAAGCCGGGTATTTCGTAAGGGTCGGAGGGTCTCGCGGCGGATTTGCTGCCCGCGGGTGCAGAGGATTTATCGCTTTCGCAGGCGCTCAGCGACATGCCCGACGCGCTGGCGACGGCTAACATCTGAAGAAATTCACGGCGACTGATGTTCATGTCAGATTCCTTGCTGGAAACAGGTAAAGGGAAATTCCGTCACGGGCCGGTGGAGTGACAACGGGGTGATTATACCGACCCTGTAAACAAAAAAGCCCGGTCAAAAGACCGGGCTTTTCGAAGGTGCCCGCGCTATTTGCGTGCACCGGGTCCGTTGCTTTCCAGACCATTGCTCATGTAAGTCTCGAAGTATTCCAGATCCGAATACTCCACGCCTTGCGCCTTGTAGGGCTTGGCACGCACCTGCTTGTTACAACCGCCGTAGCGACGCTGTATGGTGCCGAGACCGCCCCATTTGGAGCGATAGACCGGGAAGTGCGTGGTATGCCCCAGCGCCGGGCTGAGAATGTCGGCGCGCACGCGGTTGCCGGCGTTGTACATGTGGCAATCGGCGCACGACATGTTGAGCTGCCCGCGCTTGGCGTAGAAATGCTCCTTGCCCCGTTCGTAGGCTTCCATCGCACCTTTGTCGGCCGGCACCTTGACGTCGACCTTCTTGCCGCGCGAAGTATAGGCCATATAAGCGGAGATGTCGGCGATCGGGCCTTTCTTCCACTTCAGCGGTTTCTCGCCATTGGCGGTGCGACAGTTGTTGATGGCCGCTTCCAGGGTAACGACCTTGCCCGCCTTGGCATCGTAGTAGGGGTAGTTCTGTTTGATGCCGATCCCTTTGTTGGGGAAGCAGCTGGCGTAGGTCTTGCCGTTTTTGAACGGAGTCTCGAACAACTTCTTGCCGTTGTCGATGTTCAGCTCATAGGGGGGAAACTCCTCGATGGACTCCCACTGCTCGCGTGAAGCCTGGTCGATGGCATAGACGCCATTGACGAAGTCATTGAAGGGTACATCGGGGAAACGCTCTTTGTAGTAGGCGCGAAACTCTTTCAGATCCTGCTGTGGGCCGGCCTGAACGGCGACGGATGCGACACTGATCATACCCAGAGTCGCGATGAGGGTTAGCAGTTTTTTCATGGGTTCTCCACCTTCGGTTCGAGATTGCCTTGCAGGTCCTTCTGGTATCAGCTTACCTGGGTTTCGATAGAGTCGCTTTCACCCTTGTTGTCCAC
This sequence comes from Thiogranum sp., assembly GCA_030148775.1. Taxonomy (GTDB): domain Bacteria; phylum Pseudomonadota; class Gammaproteobacteria; order DSM-19610; family DSM-19610; genus Thiogranum. Next base: position 83,596 of record JASBST010000003.1, on the reverse strand, counting down.
CCAGCTCAGTTTCAGGGTGTCGCCGGCTTTGGCGCCCTTGAACTTGAAAGACAGGTAAGGGTTCTTGGAAACCGCGGGTCCCCATAATGCCGTCATAACGTTGTTGCCGTTAAGTGCGCAATTCACTTCCTGGATAAAGTGCGCCGGGATGAGCTTGCCGGTCTTCTTATCCTTGACCTGTCCGGTGTCCATTGGGTGCTGAATCAGGGCCTTGACCGTGGTTTCGTCGCCCTGCAGTTTTGCCCGAATCTTAATCGTTGCCATGATATCTGTCCTCTATCCTTCGTTAACCGCCGCAGCCACCGATGGTGACCTTGACCTCTTTGCTGGCGCTGTACATCTTGCCGCCGGCCTTCACTACGGCGATCACGTTGGATGTCTTGCCCATTTTGATGCGTGTGGAAACGTAGCCTTCGGCGCCCTTGCCGAGTTTGAATGCCGCGGTCAACGGGGCGGCGTTCTTTTCGGCAATGATGCTGATGGTGTCGATGCCGGACATCGGCGCGGTGACCGATACCGGTACCACGGCACCGTTCTCGGCGATGTCCGGCGCGCGGATGGAAATCTTGTCGGAGTTTTCCATTGCGTGCGAGCCCATCAGGGCGTCGAGCGCACTGTCGACCGACTTGGCCTCGAAGGCAGCGCTCGGCCAGGCGGCCAGGACGACGCGCGGGGTCAGCAACCCGGCGCTAACGGCGGCACCAACGGCGCCGGCGGCCACGGATCCTTTCAGAAAGGTTCTGCGTTTCATATTAATCACTCGTCTATCTCCTAATAGGTCCACACACCGCTTCAGAGCGTGTAGACAAACTCCACAACTTTGTCGATTTCGCTTTCACTAAGAATCTGCTGGCGGCCGAAAGGAGGCATAATGCTGTTCGGATTGGCCTTGGTAGCATCCCAGATCTGCGCACGCAATTTGGCCTTGTCCGGGAAGCGCGCTTTCATCGCGATCAATGGAGGGCCGATATTACCGGGCAGGCCGCCGTCGTCCATCTGGTGGCAGGCCAGGCAGTTGCCTTTTTTGCGGTCAAAGGCGATCGCCTTGCCTTGCTCGACGACCGATTCGGCTTTGGCGTCAGCCGCCAGGCCGGTGGTCGGTAGCAGGGCCAGGCTGCCGGCCAGAGCCAGTACAGAGCCTGCTGTGGTTAAGATGCTCGGAAGTGTCCGCATCATTTCCTCCTTAAATGCGCTTTCAACGTGGTTGCGCCAGTCACCTGGCGGGGGTTTGTGCCATCACTTCAGTTCCGACAATATAGTTTCCCGCATTCGCCGAGTCAAAACAAAAGTTCGTTTTCGCTCAACGGGTAACGGTTGCCTATATAAGAACTTATTAACACAGTTGCTTCGGACTAATGCCGAACAATTTGTAATGGTCTAAGCGCGAGGACGGCCCGCGCGATGGTTTTATTCCCTCGCACTAGCTTTGTTCGCGTTTCTTCAGCGCCGCCTGGAACTCTTTCAGGCGGGCCTCGATCCGCGCCCGATCGTAATCGCTCAGCTCCTTGTAGGCCAGGGCCTTATTCAGCTGGTCGATGGCATAGCGCAGATTGCCATATAAATAGTAGGCTTCGGCCGAGGCGACGTGCGTCTCCCAGGCGGGACCGGCGACACTGGCCGCCTTGGCCCATAGTTCATAGATCTCGGGGCTGCGCGCGCGTTTGTCGCGCAGCATCTTCAACGCCTGTTGGCGCGCCTGCTCCGCCTTGCCGGCCTGGATCAAAGCCGAGGTATAGTATCGACCGACGGTCACGTCGCCCGGATAGAGTCTCAGTGTGTCCTGGTAGATTTTCAGCGCATTTCCGGCCTGGCCGCTGTCCATCTCCAGCCGCGCCATGCCGGTGCGGTAGATTTTCCGGTCGGGGTCCTTGTCCAGCAGCGCCTGCAGGCGCTTTTTCGCCGCCGGGTAGTCGCTGTTGCGCCACAATGCCAATGCCAGGCCATAGTCCACCGCCGGACCGGCATCGGCTTTGGCCGCCAGGGGCTGGAAATATTTTATCGCCTCGGCCGGGGTTTCGGCGTTGAGCACCCGCAGGCGGGCGCGGATCAGGCGGAAATCCAGGGTGTCGACCTCCTTGCGGTGGCCGTAACTTTCGGCGCGCGTCATGGATTCGGCGATACGGTCTGTGGTCACCGGGTGGGTCAACAGGAATTCCGGAAAATTGTTGCCGTACAGACGGGTCGTCTGCTGCAGGCGCTCGAAAAAGCCGGGCATGCCGTAGGGATCGATACCGGCATGGGCCAGTGTCTGGATGCCGATGCGATCGGCCTCGCGCTCGTTGGCGCGGGTGAAGTTGAGCTGGTGCTGGATACTGGCGCCCTGCACCGCCGACATGGCGGCGATGCCCGCCTCCGGGTTGCTGCCGGCCACCCCCAGCAGGATCGCCGCCAGCATTCCGGCAGCCGTCGGCAGACTCATCTGATTCGCGCTCTCATAGGCGCGCAGCAGATGCCGCTGGGTGACGTGGGCGATTTCGTGCGCCATCACGCCGGCGAGTTCGGATTCGTTTTCCGCCGCCAGGATCAGGCCGGTGTGTATACCGATGTAGCCGCCAGGGCCGGCGAAGGCATTCACCGCCGGATTGTCGACGACGAAAAAGGTGAAAGCGTGGCCGGGGGCGTCGCTGCTGGCCGCCAGCCGGGCGCCCAGCTGTTGCACATAGTCGACCACATCGGCGTCGCTGACCAGTGTCGCCTGGGCGCGCACGCTGCGCATGAACTCCTCGCCGAATTCCTTTTCCTGCGCCGGCGAAACCAGCGCACCGCTGGAGTCACCAAAATCGGGAAGGTCGTTGCCGCTCACCTCGGCGTGGGTGGGAATCGTCTGCAGCGCCAACATGGCCAGACACAGGCCCGATTTTAACCAGCGAAATCTCATTGGAAAGGCAGAATACCTGAGGTCGGAAAAGGAAACTACCGGAGGGGTGGAGCCGGCACTGACAGTTGTGAACATTTTGATTTTACCGCGGCCGCGAAGTTCCTCAAGGTTGACTTTAGCGGCAGCTACGCCAAGAATATTAGCGTCTACTAATATATATAGGAGTCCAAGATGTACGCGATTCAGGAAACCACCCCGGCGCAGTTGTCCGAGTGGTTGCGCGCACCCACCGAAGAGCTGCTGTTGCTCGATGTGCGCACCCCGGAAGAGACCGTCCACGGGATGCTCCCCGGCGCCACCGCGGTGCCCATGCATCTGGTGCCTTTACAGGCCGAAAACTGGCGTGGTCGGGAAAAAATCGTCGTTTACTGCCGCACCGGCGCGCACTCGGCGCAAGTGTGCGCCTTTTTACAGCAGCAGGGCATTGCCCAGGTCTATAACCTGCGTGGCGGGATTGTCGACTGGCACCGGCAGGGCTGTCCCGTCGACCAGGGCACCCCGGCGGCACGCGCCGGTTAGCGCCTTCGGCGACCCAAATACCCTTGCAAACTGGCGTTTTCTGCCGTCATCGGGCTTGCGTTTGTGCAGCACTTATCCTATAAAGACGGGCCACCCGTTTTGATGAATACAGATTTGGTAACTACCGATCGCTTGCGGCCGGTTACAATGACACGTTTAAGGAGCGCTGTACGATGGCAAATTTTGACGAAGAACTGGATGCATCCGGACTGAACTGCCCCCTGCCGATTCTGCGGGCAAAGAAGGCCCTGGGTACGATCGATAGCGGCAAGGTACTGCGCATCATCGCCACCGATCCCGGCTCAGTGAAGGATTTCGAGGCGTTCGCCAAGCAGACCGGCAACACGCTGCTCGAATCCAAGGAAGCCGGCGGCAAATACGAATTTCTGATCAAGAAATCCTGATCCGATTTTGTATGTAAAGAGCCGGGAGTCTTCGGACTCCCGGCTTTTTTGTTGAAAGTCACAGATTCCAGACTATCTGCGCACTGACAATATCCACCGTCGTATCGTACTCGCCGCTCAGGGTGCCGGCGTTGCTCGAGGTTTCGTTGATTTTCGGATCGTCCACGAACAGATGGGCATAACCCAGATCCAGCGCGAGCGACGGACTGAAGCGATAGCCGACGCCCAGTGACGCCCAGATTCGGTCCTCACCGGGAATGCGCGCCGTGCGGCGGCGGCTGTTGGGGATCGGCGATTCGTCGTAGGCGGTACCGGCGCGAAACGTCCACTTGCCGTTGTAGCGATAATCCAGGCCCACGGCATAACGCATCGAGTTGTTCCAGCTTTCGTCGATCACCGTGTCGGGCTGGAACGAAGCGTAACCGATGCGCAATTCGTCGAAGCTGCTCCAGCCGGTCCAGGTGGCGTCGGCCATCAGCGACCAGCGGGTGTTGAGGTCGTGCCACACACTGAGCGAGGCGTTCGCCGGCAGGTCGGCCGAGGCGGTCGCGCTGGTCGGCACGAAAATCCCGAAGTTGGAGAACTGCGGCACGATGCCGCTGAAGCGCGCATTGCCCGTCAACTGCTGCTTGATGCCCGAGCGGTAACTCAAACCCACGCGCGTCTGTGCGCTCGGTTCGTACAGCAATCCCACATTGAAGCCGCCTGCCCAGTTGTCGCCCTTCACTTGCGCCAGACCGTCGTTGCCCTGGGGCGTGAGGCCGGCGCAGTTGGCCGGGTCGGCGCCCGGCACCCCGCTGGCCTGCAGCTGCGCCTGGGTGGGCGCGCACAGGCTGCCCTGGTCGACCGCCTGGGTCAGTTTGGCCTCGATGTATTGCAGGCTCACGCCTGCGCCCAGCGACCAGCGCGGATTGATGCGATAAGCGACGCTGGGGTTGAAATTGACGGTGTGCACTTCCGACTCGATCGCCATGTAACGGCCTTTCCAGTCGGCGTCGTATTTGGTCGACAAGGCGAACGGCGCGGTGACGCCCAGGCCGGCGTACAGGCCGCTTCCCAACGGGGCGGTGATATAAAAGTTGGGGATCAACCCGGGCTGGCCGGCATCGCCGCCGTTACCGCCGGATACCGGGTTGCCGAAGATGTCCGTGGCGTTGCCACTGAAGTCGGCCGAAGGCGTGACATAGTGCAGCGCGCCCACCACCTGGGTCGGCAGGCGGGTGATGCCCGCCGGGTTGAAATAAAGCGTCGAGGCGTCATTGGCCGAGGCCGCGCCGCCGGCGTAGGCGTTGCCCGTCTGTCTGGCGCTCTGCTCGATCAGGGCAAAGCCGGCGGCAAAGCTCTGGGTGGCGCAGACGGCCAGAATTCCGCCACCCAGCCAACCGAGCGCCGAAAGTTTGACATCTTGTTGCCTCATCGGAGGTTCCTCCCTCGCCTGTTGTGTCGCTGCTACGGAGATTCAGGATACTGCCGATAAGTGCGCCAGCTCAAGTGCAACCGGGCTTCAGTGGTCTGTTAAGAAAGACAGCTAAGTATTAGGGATTGCTGATATATAAATACAGGCATGTATTTTGCTTTGGAGTCATTATGTGATTGACATTACAGTGCGTTGTATTACATCTTTGTGGTTAATCCCCAAGTATGTGTTGCATATTTACAACTACAAAGAGAGATAAGAGATAAAGGGGACATTTTGAACACTACGGACACGAGGAATGGAACTATGAAAGGTACGCTGAAACATACGCTGACGTCATTGGCCGTGGCGTCGCTTCTGGCTTCGCCGCTGGCCCAGGCCACCAATGGATATTTCAAGATCGGCGCGGGCTCGAAAAACCGCGGCATGGCGGGGGCGGGTATTGCCTTTGGTCAGGATGCGATGGCCGCAGCTGTTAATCCGGCGGCAATTTCGGGGGTGGGCAGTCGCTTCGATGCTGGCGTGGAACTGTTTAAACCGAAGCGATCGGGTGAGGTGGACGCGAGCAATATCGCTGTACCGGATCTTGGCGCGGGCCCGCGACAGGGTGGGGTCTCCAGCGAAAAAAGCCGCTCCAACGCTTTTTTTATTCCTCATTTCGGTATTGCCAAAGCTTGGTCCGACCGCGTCTCCTTTGGCATGGCGGTAACGGGTAATGGCGGAATGAACACCCGTTACGGTGACGCCGATTCCGGTACAGGAAATATCTTTACCTCGGCATTTGCCCCTGTCGTTGGCGATACCAGTACCGCCACCTTTCAGCCAGGCCCTTCGGGCTTTGCCGGTGCGCTGGAAGCAGGCGCCTTCGGCCCTCCGGTTCCAGCGTCGGTGTTGGATCCCAATGTGGCCAATTTATATATGAACCCGAATACCGGTCCTTCGTTAGGCGTCAATCTGGGCCAGGTTCTTATAACTCCTACCGTGGCTTACAAGTTCACTGAAAATCAGTCCATCGGTTTCTCGCCAGTGATCGGCTATCAGACCTTCAGGGCTTACGGCCTCGGATTGTTCCAGGCGTTTTCTTCCGACCCCGGAAAGGTCACTAATAACGGCAACGACGACGCTTACGGTTTCGGGGCGCAGATTGGTTATCTGGGCACCTTCGGTCCCGTCTCCATCGGCGCCATGGCGCGCTCCAAGATCTACATGGACAAGTTCAAGAAGTACTCCGGCCTGTTCGCGGAGCAGGGCGACTTCGATATACCGGCGACTTTCGGCGCCGGTATCGCCTTCAATGCGACACCTAGCCTGACGATCGCCGCCGATGTGACGCGTATTCTGTACGGCGACGTCAAAGCCATCGCCAACAAGGGTCCGACGGCCGATGAGTTCTTCGGTGCCTTTACCGGCGCGTTGGTCGGTGATCCGTCGTTGGTTTCCAATCCGCTGGGCAGCAACGACGGTTGGGGTTTCGGCTGGGATGACATCTGGGTCTACAAGGTAGGTGTCAACTATGCCTACAACAGCGACTGGACGTTCCGCGCGGGCTTCAACTATGGCCAGGTTCCCTATGACGACGACCAGGCGTTGTTCAATGTGCTTGCTCCGGCGGTTGTGGAGAAGCACATCACGGCAGGTTTTACCCGCAGTCTGAGTGCGGACAGCGAGGTTACCGTGACGTACATGCATGCATTGCGTAACGATGTCGAGTATACCTATCAGAGTTCTTCCGGGTTCAGCTATACCGCTAAAAACGACATGTACCAGAACGCGCTCGAAGTCAGCTACGGCATGCGCTTCTGATGTCCTTGGCCAGACAAACCTGATGTACCTCGCAGAAGGGCCGCGCCTCGCCGTGGCCCTTCCGCATTTTTGAAGTAAATACGCAGTCGAAAGTCGCAAACACTTTTAATAAAATTCCCCGGGGTTTTATCCACCCGAGGACTGAGGAGAGAGAAATGACTATGATTAAACGAATAACGACGCTGTTCATGTTGACGGCCGCGCTGCTGTTGCCGCTGGCCGGCGGTGTGCAGGCGGCGGAGCGTTTCAAGCCGTTCGTGCTGGCGAGCAAGGGGCCGGCGGATTTTGCCACCAAGGTGCAGGAGACCAAGGCGGCGCTGACGGGGGCGGGTTTCCAGATTCTGGGCTCGTACAGCCCGTACTCGAATACTTTCGTGGATAACGCCGAAGTGATCGTGGTGACCAACGACGAGCTGAAGAAAGTCGCCGGCATGAGCGAGTACGGCGGTTTTGCCGCGCCCTTGCGGGTGGCGGTCACGCAAGTGGGCGACGATGTGCAGGTGTCCTATGCCAACCCGTTGTATATCGCCAATGCCTATCGTCTGAAGTCGGATCTCAACGGCGTCAACGAAGCGCTGAAAGGTGCGTTGGGCGCGCAGGAGACGTTCGGTTCCGATCGTGGCCTGACCGCGCGTAAACTGCGCAAGTATCATTACACCTTCGGCATGGAGTACTTCGACGACGTCTATAAACTGGCCGAATACGATTCGCACAAAAAGGCGGTCGACACCCTGGAGAAAAATCTTGCCGCCGGCGTGGGCGGTGTGACCAAGGTATACCGGCTGGATCTGCCGGGCAATGTGACGGTCTTCGGTGTTGCGCGCCGCGCTCCGGAAGACGGCGACGAGGACATGGATGAGCGGCATATCATGAGCGTGGTCGATTTTGCCGAATTGAAGGGGACGGCCTACCTACCTTATGAAATCATGGTCGATGGCAACAAGGTGGTGGCTCTGCACATGCGCTTCCGTATGGCGGTGCATTACCCGGATCTGAAGATGATGGGTTCCAACAGCTTCATGAAGCTGATGGCCAGCCCCAATGCCATCCAGAAGGCGCTGACCGAAGCCGCCGGCGGTTCCGATCAGTAAGCCATTGTGAATAAAGTATTATTGCCCCGCCTCGGCGGGGTTTTTTTGCTCATCGCCAGCACCGGACCGGTTTCCGGCGCGGTCGTCCGGGGCGCTGAAACCCCATCAAGGTCAGCGGCGTAACGGCCGCTACACACGGGTCGCGGGGCACCGACGCCTGCCGTTGCCAACCGCGCTCTGGCGGCCTTGGCGCCCGCTCCTTTGCGGCGTCCGCCCAGGGAAAAGAGAGCTTGGTCACAAAACTTAAGCCCGGCCGGTTTTTGCCGTAATAGTGAAGTAACCGAAAGGCCTGTCGGAACAGGGCCGTCACAATCTCCCCTAAGGAGTTAAGCGAGACTTCTATGAAACCTAGCATCCTCCGCAATCTACTCATCGCATGTGTTTCTTTCGGCCTGGTGCTGGGCGGCGTGTTTCCGCTGATCACGGATTTGTTTGTCGAATGGAAAGACGGCATGTACGGCTGGTTTTTCGCCACCAGCCTCGTCGCGGGCGTGAGTTGCGGGCTGGCTATGTACGGTCTGGTCCATGTCATGCTGGTGCTGCGTTTGAAACGCATTTCCGAGATTGCCCACGCTATCAGTCACAACGATATTTCGCAGACCTGCGAGATGCGCAGCGCCGATCTGATCGGTGAGATCATCGACGCCTTCAACCAGATGGCGGCCAATCTGCGCGATATGATCGGGCAGATCACCGGCGTCACCACCCAATTGGCCGCGGCCGCGGAGCAGACATCGACCATCACCGACGAGACCAGTCGTGGCGTCAAGGCGCAGCAGATGGAGATCGACAGTATCGCTTCGGCCATGAACCAGATGACGACCACGGTGCAGGAAGTGGCGCGCAACGCCGCCGACGCCTCGCACGCGGCACAGAACGCCGACAGCGAAGCCAAAAGTGGGGCGCTGGTGGCGACCGAGGCGATCGGTGGCATAGAGGCCCTGGTCAGCGAGGTGGATTCCGCCGCCATGGTGATCCGCAATCTGGAAGAAGAAAGCGAGAATATCGGCTCGGTACTCGATGTGATCCGCGGCATCGCCGAACAGACCAACCTGCTGGCGCTCAATGCCGCCATTGAAGCGGCCCGCGCCGGCGAACAGGGGCGCGGGTTTGCGGTGGTGGCCGACGAGGTGCGCACCTTGGCCAGCCGCACCCAGCAGTCCACCCAGGAGATCCAGGACATGATACTGCGCCTGCAAAGCGGCGCCGGCAACGCGGTCAAGGTCATGCAGGGTGCCCAGGGCAAGGCGCAACAGAGCTCGGATCTGGTGGAGAAAGCTGCCGAATCGCTGGGCATGATCGCCGGTTCGATCTCGGCCATCAACGATATGAACACTGTGATCGCCAGCGCCGCCGAGGAACAGAGCGCGGTGGCGGCGGAAATGCAGACCAATATGAACAATATCCGCGAGGTGGCCGACCGTTCGGCCGAGGGCGCGCAGCAGACTGCCCAGGCCAGCGAGGAGCTGGCCCGGCTGGCTTCCGAGCAGCAGGTGTTGATGGCCCGGTTCAAAGTCTGATTCAGCCGCATCGGCGCTTCCAGCCGGGCGGTTTGCCGCCCGGCTTTCGTCCGTGCGAGTTTCGACGGACAAAAAGCATGCAAAAATCCGTTTACTCCTGTATGGTTCCCGCCCTGATCAATATTTTTTATTGGATCTAAAGTTATCGGCAGGGTGCCACCCCGGCGCCGCGGCACAGCACGTCAGAGTCAGCAGGTATGGCAGATCGGAGATTGCAGGTTTTCCACACAGTCGCGCGGCTGTTGAGTTTCACCAAGGCCGCGGAATCGCTGCACATGACCCAACCGGCAGTGACCTTCCAGGTGCGCCAGCTGGAAGAGCATTTCAACACCCGCCTGTTCGATCGTACCCACAACCGCATCAGCCTCACCGAGGCCGGCAAGCGCGTCTACGAATACTCCGACAGAATTTTCGAGCTGTACTCGGAAATGGAGAGCGCGGTACGCGAAATGACCGGCGATGTCAGCGGGGTGCTGATGCTGGGCGCCAGCACCACCATCGCCGAGTACATGCTGCCGGCGCTGCTGGGCGATTTCAAAAAGAAATATCCCGATGTCAACGTGCAGCTCAAGGTGTCGAATTCCGACGGCATCGTCAATATGGTGGAAAACAATGTCATCGACCTGGGTGTGGTGGAATCACCGGTGATGAACAAGAACCTGGTGGTCGAAGTCTGCCGGGTCGACAAGTTGGTGGCGGTGGTGGCGCCCCAGCACCCGCTGGCGGGGCGCGGTTCGGTCAACATCCAGGAGCTGCTCGACTATCCCTATATCTGCCGCGAGGAAGGTTCCGGCACCCGCGAGGTGATCGCCGAGTATATGAACGAGCAGGGGGTGAACAGCGCGCAGGTCAACCTGACCATGGAATTGGGCAGCCCGGAGTCCATCAAGGGCGCGGTCGAGGCCGGCATGGGGGTCTCCATCATGTCATCGGCGACGGTGCAAAAGGAGCTCAAGCTCGGCACCCTGGTCTCGCTGATACTGGACCCCAGCCTGGAGCGGCCCTTCTCCTTTGTCCACCAGAAACAGAAATTCCGCCATCGTGCCATGGATGAGCTGCTGGAATTCGCGCGAAACTACTGCAAAGCGCACCCCGAAGTTGTATAAAGCGTGGCATGACGCCACAACAAAAAGACGCGTTGCTGCAGTTGCTCGATGCGCTTCCCGCCGCCGATATCGAGGCGCTGACGCGCTTTGCCGAATTCCTCCACAGCCGTGCTGGCATGCCGGGCCAGGGTCTGGCGCCGGCCGCGCCGCCGCCTGAGGCCGCCGAAATTCCGCCGCCGGAGGATATCCCCCGGCCTGGGGAGGAAAAGGTGGTGGCCGCGGTCAAGCGGCTGTCGAAGACCTATTTTATGCTGGATAAAAAGAAAATGCTCGGCATGACCTCCGATCTGGTGACCCAGCACGTGCTGCACGGCCGCGAGGCCGCCGAGGTGATCGACGAACTCGAACAGGCGTTCGCCGACCAGTATCGCCAGCTCACGCGGGGCGGGGACGGCTGATGCAGGTGATCCGCGCTTGGTTTCAGCGTTTTTTCGCCGATCCGCAGGCGGTGATTCTGGCGCTGTTGCTGATCGCGGGTTTTCTCATCGTGATCACGCTGGGCAACATGTTGGCGCCGGTGCTGGCGGCGCTGGTGCTGGCCTATCTGCTCGACGGCCTGGTGAGCACGCTGCAGGCGCGCGGTATTCCGCGGCTGCTGGCGGTGGCGGCGGTGTTCATCATTTTCATGCTGTTTCTGGCCTTTGCGCTGTTGTGGCTGCTGCCGCGCCTGTCCTATCAGGTGACCCAGTTGTTCAACCAGTTGCCCAATATCATCAGCGCCGGGCAGGAGGCGATCATGCGCCTGCCGTCGCGCTATCCCGACCTGATCAGCCAGGCCCAGGTGCAGGATCTGATGAACGCCATCCGCGCCGAGCTGGCCAGCCTGGGCCAGCGCGTGGTTACCATGTCGGTAGCCTCGGTGGTAGGGATTATCACGCTGCTGGTGTACCTGATCCTGGTGCCGGTGCTGGTGTTCTTTTTCCTCAAGGACAAGCAGCGCATCATCGCCTGGCTGAGCGGTTATCTGCCGCGCGACCGGGCGCTGAGCGCCAGCGTCTGGCAGGAGGTCAATGGTCAGATCGCCAATTATGTGCGCGGCAAGATCTGGGAGATTCTCATCGTCGGCGTGGTCACCTACCTGACCTTCCTGTTCATGGGCTTGCAGTACGCCGTATTGCTGGCGACCCTGGTGGCCTTCTCGGTGGTCATCCCCTATATAGGTGCCGCCGCGGTCACCCTGCCGATCGCCGCCATCGCCTTTTTCCAGTGGGGTTGGACGCCCGAGTTCTGGTACGTCCTGGTCGCCTACGGCGTGATTCAGGCGCTGGACGGCAATGTGCTGGTGCCGCTGTTGTTCTCGGAAGTGGTCAATCTGCACCCGGTGGCCATCATTCTGGCTGTGCTGGTGTTCGGCGGTCTGTGGGGTTTCTGGGGGGTGTTTTTCGCCATTCCGCTGGCCACCCTGGTCAAGGCGGTGATGCGCGTCTGGCCGCGCCCGGCACCGCTGCCGCCGCCCGGCGATCAGCAGGGCGCGGCTGGTTGAAGCGGCGCGGCCGGCGCCGGACGGGTCGCTCTCATAGCGCCTCCGAGGCGTAATCAGCCAGGCGCGAGCGCTCGCCGCTCTTGAGGATGATGTGTCCGCTGTGGGCCCAGCCCTTGAAGCGGTCGACCACATAGGTCAGACCGGAGCTGGTCTCGGTGATGTAGGGGGTGTCGATCTGGCCCACGTTGCCCAGGCAGATCACCTTGGTGCCGGGGCCGGCGCGGGTGATCAGGGTCTTCATCTGTTTCGGCGTCAGATTCTGCGCTTCGTCGAGAATCAGGTATTTGTTCAGAAAAGTGCGCCCGCGCATGAAATTCATCGAGCGGATCTTGATACGGTTGCTGAGCAGGTCATTGGTCGCGGCGCGGCCCCAGTCGCCGCCAACCTCCGAGCGCGTCAGCACCTCCAGGTTGTCCATCAGCGCGCCCATCCAGGGGGTCATCTTCTCTTCCTCGGTACCCGGTAGAAAACCGATGTCCTCGCCCACCGGCACCGTGACGCGCGTCATGATGATTTCCTTGTAGCGGTTTTCCTCCAGTGTCTGGGTGAGACCGGCGGCCAGTGCCAGCAACGTTTTACCGGTGCCGGCGGTGCCGACCAGGCTGACGAAATCGACCTCAGGATCCATCAGCAGGTTGAGGGCGAAGTTCTGCTCCCGATTGCGCGCGTTGATGCCCCACACCGTGTGCTTCGAGCCGCGGTAGTCGATGGCGGTCTCCAGCACCGCGCTGTCGTCGTCGCGCTCGCGCACCAGCGCCTCGAAACCGTGCTCCTCCGGCATGTAGACGCACTCGTTGGGGTTCCACGACTTCACCAGGGGGCCCTTGAGGCGGTAATAATTGCGCCCGTCCTTCTGCCAGGACTCCAGCGTATCGCCGTGCGCCTGCCAGAAGTCGGCCGGCAGTTCGGTGGTGCCGGAAAACAGCAGATTGACATCGTCCAGCACCTGGTCGTTGAAATAGTCCTCCGCGTGAATGCCAAGGACCTTGGCCTTGATGCGCAGGTTGATGTCCTTGGAAACCAGGGTCACGGTGACGTGCGGATGTTCTTCCTGCAGCGCCAGTGCCGTGCCCAGGATATTGTTATCCGGCTTGTTGCCCGGCAGTGCTTCGGGCAGCGCGCTGCTCAGGGTGTGGGTCTGGAAAAACAGGCGCCCCGGGTTGCTGATCTCCAGTTCATTTTCGACCAGGCCGCGGGGGTTGAGCGGGATGCCCTGCTCGATGGCCCCGTCGCCGGCGGCCAGCATCATCTCGTCGATGAACCGGCTGACCTGGCGCACATTGCGCGCGACCTCGGACAGGCCCTTCTTGCCGGCGTCCATTTCCTCCAGCACCACCATCGGCAGATAGACGTCGTGTTCCTGGAAGCGAAACAGCGCGGTCGGATCGTGCATCAAAACGTTGGTATCGAGAATAAAGAGCCGTTTGGTTTGTGTTTTCGACATGAGACTACCGTTTCCCGTCGGGCGGGAAGGCTGCGGGTTTCACTTGGCGTCGCGGTTGAGTTCGCGCACCGCTTCCAGGACTTCCTCGACATGACCGTCGACTTTTACCTTACGCCACTCGCGCCGCAACTTGCCGGCGGCATCGATGAGAAAGGTGCTGCGCTCTATGCCCAGGACTTTTTTGCCGTACAGGTTCTTTTCCTTGATGACATCGAACAGGCGGCAGAGGGTTTCGTCGCTGTCGGAGAGCAGCGGAAAGGGGAAATCCTGTTTGGCGCTGAACTTCTCGTGCGCGGCCAGGCTGTCGCGCGACACGCCCACTACCAGTGTCTGGTTGCGCTTGAATTTGGCGTAAAGGGCGCGAAAGTCCTGGCCTTCGCGCGTACAGCCGGGGGTGTTGTCCTTGGGATAAAAGTAGATCACCAAGTTCTTGCCTTTGGCGTCGGCCAGACTGAAATTTCCCGCGCCCGTGGCGGGGGCCTTGAAAGTTGGTACTTTTTTGTTCAGTTGCACTTGACCCATGCGCTCATCCTTTGACAGGTTCGATGACCGCGTCTAGGTTGAGGCGGTCGCAGAAGTCGAGAAATTCCTCGCGCAGTCCGGCGATATGGGTGTCGGCGGGCACGTCCAGGGTCATGTGCACCGAGAACATCGGCGTGCCTGTATGCGCCGCGGCGTAGCCTGCGGTGGACAGGTCCTGGATGTTGATGGCGCGCTGGGAGAAAAAGCCCGCCAGATTATGCACGATCCCCGGGTGGTCGAGCGCCACCACATCCACCGCGTAGGGCAGGAACGCGCCCTCGGCCGGTTTCTTCTCGGTGCGCTTGAGCGTAATGCTCATGTCCAGCGAGGACTGTATCTGCTCGCGCTGGTCTTCCAGTTTGGCGAGGCTGTTCCACTTACCCTGGACCAGCAGCAGAACGGCGAATTCGACACCCAGTACCGTCATCCGGCTGTCGGCGATACTGCAGCCGCTGTCGAGGATCCAGCCCGACAGAGTGTCCACCAGGCCGGGACGGTCAGAGCCGACCGCGGCGATAACTAATTGATTGCCCATAACCCCGCTGATCACCTGCTGGCTTTTTGACAAGGGGCGCAAAGCCTACCACTAATCGAGGTCGACGGCACGCAGGCGGACGGCGGCATCCTCCGGGCTGATGGTGCTGACGAACAGGCCGGAACCGAGTTCGAAACCGGTTGGTATGCTGGTGCGGGGGCAGATCTCCAGGTGCCAGTGGTAGCTGTCGCCGCAGTCGTGGAACTCGCGGTTGTGCGGCAGCGAGTGGAGGAAGAAATTGTACTGAGCGCCGCCGATCACCGCGTCCAGACGGGCCATGGTCCGTTTCAGCACGCGCGCCAGATCGGTACGCCGCTCCTGGTCGATGTCGACGAAATCGGCCTGATGGCTCAGCGGCAGAATGTGCACCTCCCATTCGTAGCGGCTGGCGAAAGGTTTAATGGCGACGAAGTGCCGGCCGCGCTCGACCACGTACTGACCGACGTCGATATGGCGTCGGACCGTGCCGGATTCGCGGTCGTAGATGGTGGCCTCGAAGGTCAGCGCCTCGTCGATCAATGAACAGAAAATGCACTGGCGGTTCCTGGCGTAGTAGCGCTGACTGTGCATGACCTCGTTGTAGACGTTCTCCGGCACTACCGGCATGGCGATGATCTGGCTGTGGGTGTGCGGAATGCTGGCGCCTGCGGCCGGTCCGAAGTTCTTGAACACCAGGACGTACTGGATGCGCGCATCGGCCTTATACAGCGCCTCAATACGCTCGCGATACATGCCGAGCAGACCGAACAGATGTGTCTCGGACATCTCGTGCAGGGCGATACCGTGATTGGGGTGATCCACGATCACCTCGTGGCGACCATAGCCGTCGATCGCCTGCTGCAGGCCGAACACCAGATTGCTCGAGGTGCTGTTGTCGCCGAGCACCGGGTAGAGGTTCTCCACCACCCGCACCTGCCACTCGCCGTCTTCGGGCAGGATGGCGACCGTGGGCGGCGTCATCTGTTCATTGCCGCGGCAGAACGGGCAGCGCTGCACATGCTCGCGGGTGTCGCGCGGCGCCGGCGCCTCGGCCTCGCGCGGGCGCATGCCGCGTGCGGTCGAGACCAGCACCGACTCGCTGGGCACGATGGGGTTGATGCGGATTTCGCGAATGAAGTCGTTGTCGTCGCTCATGAGGATGGCTCGTGTAAATAGCGTATCTAAGTTAACGCCAGTCGCCCGCGCGGGGAAGACAGGTATATTAACGCAGCCATTAAGAGGTTTAATCGAGGCTTTTCCCGGCCCGCGCCGGCCCACCCCGGCGCCTCCAGCTTGTCAGCGGCAGGCCGGGACCGTACCATTCGCTATTGGTTTGCGGTGCGGAGGCATCCATGTTTCACGGCAGTATGGTGGCGCTGGTCACGCCGATGCGCGACGACGGCGCGGTCGACGAAGACAGTCTCGAAGCGCTCATCGAATTCCATATCGAGGCCGGTAGCGACGCCATCGTGGCGGTCGGCACCACGGGCGAATCCGCCACCATCGACGAGAAAGAGCACTGCCTGCTGTTGCGTCGTTTTGTCGAAATCGCCGCCGGCCGGATTCCGATCATCGCCGGCACCGGCGCAAACTCGACCACCGAGGCGATCACGCTGACCCGCTGCGGCATGCAGGCCGGCGCCGAGGCCTGCCTGCTGGTGACTCCTTATTACAACAAGCCGACCCAGGAAGGGTTGTACCAACACCACAAGGCGGTTGCCGAGGCGGTGCCGATCCCGCAGATTCTCTACAATGTGCCGGGGCGCACCGCCTGCGACATGTTGCCGGAGACGGTGCAGCGGCTGGCGCCGATCTCCAACATCATCGGCATCAAGGAGGCCACCGGCGACCTGGCGCGTGGCCGGCGTATCCTGGAGCTGTGCGGCGATCAGCTGGATCTCTACAGCGGCGACGACGCCACGGCGATGGAATTGATGCTGCTCGGCGCGCGCGGCGACATTTCGGTGACCGCCAACGTCGCGCCCGCCGCCATGCACTCCATGTGCGCGGCCGCGATTGCCGGCGATCGGGCGCGTGCCGAGGCATTCGACGCGCCGTTGCGGGCACTGCACCAAAACCTGTTTTTGCAGTCCAACCCGATCCCGGTGAAATGGGCGCTGCACGAAATGGGTCTGATCCCGCCGGGGATGCGCTTGCCGCTGACGCCGCTGGACGAGGCTTTTCATGCGCGCGTGCGCGACGCACTCAGACAGGCCGGCGTCGTGGCGGTGGCCGATGTCTGATTCCCGCAAGACTGGACGAGACTTTATGCACTTGAAAAATCCGATTGGCCGCCTCGGCCTGCTGCTGCTACTGCTGGGCGGCAGCTCCGCCTGCACCTGGCTGGACAAAACCTTCCCCGACAAGACCCAGGACTATAAACGCGCCGAACCGGCCAAACCGCTCGACGTGCCGCCCGATCTGGTCACCACTCCGACCAGCGACTCGCTGGCACTGCCCGCCAGTGCCACGCTGTCGGGTTACACCAGCGCGCGCCAGTCGCAGCACACCCAGAGCCCGGGCAGCGACGTCCTGCCCTCGCAACAGGGCCTGAAATTCATGCGCGACCACGACCACGCCTGGCTGGTGGTGCAGGGGGATCCGCAGACGGTGTGGCAGAAGGCGCGCGAGTTCTGGCTGCAGAACGGCTTTTTCATCGCCCGGGAAAATCCCGCGCTCGGTACCTTGCAGACCGATTGGGTGGAGAACCGCGCCGCGATTCCCAAGGGCCCGATCCGCAGTCTGATCAGTCGCGTTTACGAGAACGCCTACAGCTCCGCCTATCGAGACCGTTACCGCATGCGCCTGGAGCGTGGCGAGCAACCCGGCACCACCGAACTCTATATCACCCAGCAGGGCGTCGAGGAAGTGGTCTCCGCTGCCGACGACGGCGACACCAAGTGGGGACCACGCGCGCCCGACCCGGGACTGGAATCGGAAATGCTCAAGCGTATGATGCTGTTTCTCGGGGTGAAGCCGGAACAGGCGCAGAAGCTGGCCGTCACGCCGGCGCCGCAACGCGCGCGTGCCGAACTGGTCCGGCCCAACGGCGGACCGGCGGCGCTGGTGGTGCACAAGGACTTCGAGAAAGCCTGGCGCGACGTCGGCATCGTGCTGGATCGGGTCGGCTTTGCCGTGGAAGACCGCAATCGTCTGCAGGGGCTTTATTACGTCCGTTACAGCGACCCGCTGAAGGAGCAGAAAAAGGGTTTGCTCTCCAAGCTCGCGTTTTGGGCCGATGACGACGATCAGCAGGTCGATCACTACCAGATCAAGCTCAGCGACGACGGCGCCGATACGCGCGTGGTGGTGCACGATGCCAAGGGCCAGCCGGAGACCTCGGACACCGCCGTACGCATTCTCAATGTGCTTTACGATGACCTGAAGTAGCGCGACCCGATGCGATTCGCCTCCCTGGGCAGCGGCAGCAAAGGCAACGCCACGGTGGTGGAGGCCGACGGCACCCGGGTATTGATCGACTGCGGCTTTTCCCGCGCCGAGGCGGAAAAGCGTCTGGCGCGTTTTTCCCTCACCCCGGCCGATCTGGATGCCGTGCTGGTCACCCACGAGCATAGCGATCACATCGCGGGCGTGGCCCGTTTGTCGCGCCATTACGACCTGCCGGTGTGGATGACTGCCGGCACCGAGGCGATGCATAAAGGCGGCGAGCTGGCGCAATTGCGCCGTATCAACAGTCACCGCGCCTTCCGTATCGGCAAGCTCCAGGTGCAGCCGTTCCCGGTCCCGCACGACGCGCGCGAACCGTGCCAGTTCGTGTTCTCCGACGGCCGGCGGCGGCTGGGGCTGTTGACCGACGTGGGCAGCATCACCGCCCACATGCTGCAGGCGCTCGACCAGCTCGACGCTTTTATTCTCGAATGCAATCACGATCCGGCGATGCTGCAAGCCGGTCCTTATCCGCCGCAGTTGAAGCAGCGCGTCGGCGGTGCCTACGGGCACTTGAGCAACCAGCAGGCGGCGTCCCTGCTCAAACGCATCCGCACCGACCGGCTGCAGCATCTGATCGCCGCGCACATCAGCGAAAAGAACAACCGTGCCGAGTTGGCACTGGCGTGTCTGGCCGACGCTGTTGGCGAGAGTCGCTTCGGCATCCTCGCCGCCGATCAGCCGTCGGGTATGCCCTGGATTGATCTGGATTAGTAAAATTTCTCAAATTTAGGTTAAAGAATGCCGCGCTTCCTGCCACTAACTTCTGTAATCCGGGGTGGCTGTTCGAGTCTTTAGTGGATTGGGACTTTCCCCGGCCGCAGGGAAAGGGAAGGAAGTACGTGGGCCAATTCAAGTTTTTCACGAAATTGTCGGTGCGCCAGAAACTCTGGGGCGGATTCGGTTTTTTACTGGCGCTGATGCTGCTGCTGTCGGCGGTGTCCTACCGCAGCCTGTTCAATGTCCAGGACCGGCTGGAACTGCTGGTGGAACATTTGCAGCCGACCATGCTCGCCTCGCAGGATCTGTCGCAGGCGCTCACCAACTCCACGGCGGCTCTGGGGCTCTACCTGTTGGCGGCCGATGCCAGTGGCAAGCGCGATTATCAGCAGGCGTTGACGCAGGTTGACAAGGCGTTGGCGCAACTCCACGATCAGCTGCGGAAGCAGGGCGCCAAAGAAACCATGCAGACTTTCGCCTCGTTGCAGACCCTGGTCGAGCGATATAAAACCTATGCGCCGCGGATGCAGTCGCTGGTGGATAATCCGATGGAGAACGTCGCCGGTCTGAGTTTCGCCGCGCAAAAGCTCAATCCGGTCAGCCAGCAGATGCTGCAGGTCACCGGCCAGATGCTGATGAGCGAATTCGAAGAGGACACCAGCCCGCGGCGCCGGGAAGTGCTCAATCAAATTCACGAACTGCGTTATGCCTGGGCCAACGTCATGAACGGCGCACGCGCTTACATCGCCTTCCGCGGCCAACGTCCGCTGGATGAAATCTCGCTCTATCTCGGCGCGGTGGATCAGGCGTTGGCCAAGCTCAACGCCATGCAATCGCGCTTGACTTTCGAGCAGTCCGAGGGCGTGACCCAGTTTGCCGATCTCATGCAGACTTTTAACGAACACTTTGCCGAACTGCGCAAGATCGATGCCAGTGGGCGCTGGCGCACCGATATTCATCTGATTCGCACTGAAGTGCGTCCGATGCTGACGCAGATCGACGGGGTATTGCGCGAGCTGGTGCAAACGCAGCGTACCCAGGCCGTCGACACCAGTAGTAAGTTGCTGGCCGATCTGCACAGCGACGGCCGCACGATAGCGATTCTGCTGATCGCGGGGTTATTGATCGGTCTGCTGGTCGCCTGGGTGGCCAGTGCCCAGACCGCGACGCCGATCCTGCGCTTGCGCGATATTCTCAAGGACATGGCGCGCGGCGGCGGTGATCTGACCCAGCGCGTCAAGCTGGCGACCAGCGATGAATTGGGCCAGGCGTCGGGATACTTCAACCAGATGATGGCCGGCTTGCAGACGATGATCGCCGAGATCGCCGACGTCTCCCGTCAGGTCAGCGTCGACACCGGGCATTCGAGCGAGCGCGTGGCGGCGGTGCTCGGCAACGTCAGCGAGAGCGCCGAACGCGCCCGCGAGACGGCCGCGGCGACCGAGGAAATGTCGGTGACCAGCGCCGAAATAGCCCGCAATGCGACCACGGCCGCCGACGCCGCCGTGCAGGCGCGCGCCCAGGCCGAGACGGGCAATAACGCCATGCGGGTCACCGCCGACCAGGCCCGCGGCATGGCCGGGCAGATCAGTCACCTGCAGGAAAGTGTGGATGCGATCGAAGCCAAAGGCCGCGCTATGCACCAGATGGTCGGGGTTATCAACGAAATCACCGAGCAGACCAATCTGCTGGCACTCAATGCCGCCATTGAGGCGGCGCGGGCGGGCGAAGCCGGTCGCGGTTTCGCCGTGGTCGCCGACGAGGTGCGCCAACTGGCGTTCAAGACCCGCGAGTCCACCGCGCAGATCCGCGAATTGCTTGACGGCAACCAGCAGTCCAACCGCGAACTGGTCGGCGCCATGGACCAGGTGGCCGAGGCCAGCGGCTCCATGCTGGGCACTGTCGGCGAGACCGAAGAGGCGATCCAGCAGATGAGCGCCAGCGTCAATCTCATGAACGACATGGTGGAACAGATCTCGGTGGCCGCCCGTCAGCAGTCCGAGGCCAGCCACGAAATTGCCGGGCACATCGAATCGCTGTCCCATAAACAGGGCGAAAACGCCGAGTGGATGACCGCCTGCGACCAGGATCTGCAGGCGCTGACAGCGTCGGCCGACCGCTTGCAGAAAGTCGTCGGCCGTTTCCGCATCTAGCCTGTCGTCTCGCTGATTTGACCAGGCCCCGGGCTGTACCGGCCCGCGGCTCTCCAGTATCATGGCGTGCTTTCCAAACGGGGCTTGGCACGGCTCGCGGCCCCAGATCGCCAGAGACCCTGTTACATGCTGCAATTGTCCGGAGCACCGGCATTTTCCGATTTTCGCCTGGAGAAACTCCGTCTTGCTTTGCAGCAGGCCGCGGACGGCGTGCGCTCGGTCGTGGCGCATTTCGACTATTTCGTCGACCTGGAAGAATCGCTTTCGCCGGCCGAGCGCGCGATCCTGGGCCAGTTGCTGGGTGAAAGCGGTGTGCCGGCCGATGCCGTGCAGGGTTATCGCTGCTGGGTGGTGCCGCGCATCGGTACCATCTCCCCCTGGTCGAGCAAGGCCACCGACATCGCCCATAACTGCGGTCTGTACAAGGTGGCGCGCATCGAGCGTGCAGTACGCTACCGTATCGGTCTGTCCGCGGGGTCCGAGCTGGACGGCGCCGCGGTGGCGGCGGTGCAGGCGCTGCTGCACGATCGCATGACCGAAAGTGTGCTCGAGCACAGTGGCGAGGCCGAGCGTCTGTTCAGCCACGCGGAGCCCGCCCCATTGGTCAGCGTGGATGTCGTCGGCGGCGGTCGCGAGGCGCTGCTGGCGGCCAATCGTGATCTGGGCCTGGCCTTGTCGGACGACGAAATAGACTATCTGGTCGACAGTTTCACCGCGCTCGGGCGTAATCCCACCGACGTTGAGTTGATGATGTTCGCCCAGGCCAACTCCGAACACTGCCGGCACAAGATTTTCAACGCCAACTGGGTCATCGACGGCAAGGCCGAGGAGACGACCCTGTTCAACATGATCCGCGCCAGCTACCGGGCCAATCCCGGCGGTATTCTATCGGCGTACAAAGACAACGCGGCGGTGATCGAGGGCTACAGCGCGCGGCGCTTTTTCGCCGACCCCCGCAGCGGCGAATACGCCGCCAGCGAGGAACCGGCGCACATTCAGATCAAAGTGGAGACCCATAATCACCCCACCGCGATTTCGCCGTTTCCGGGCGCGGCCACGGGCACCGGGGGGGAAATCCGCGACGAGGGCGCCACCGGCCGCGGCGCCAAGCCCAAGGCCGGTCTGGCCGGGTTTTCGGTGTCCAATCTGCGCATTCCCGGCTTCGAGCAGCCCTGGGAAAGCGACCACGGTAAGCCGGCGCGCATCGCCTCGGCACTGGAAATCATGCTCGAAGCGCCCCTGGGCGCGGCCGCCTTTGGCAATGAGTTCGGCCGCCCGAGTCTGTGCGGTTATTTTCGTACCTTCGAGGAGCAGGTCCCCGGCCCCACAGGGGCCGAAGTTCGCGGCTATCACAAACCCATTATGATAGCCGGTGGCTATGGCAATATTCGCCCCGGGCACGTGGAGAAAGGCGCCATTGCGCCAGGGGCGCAGATCGTTGTGCTCGGTGGCCCGGCCATGCTCATCGGCCTGGGTGGGGGCGCGGCGTCGTCGGTATCGAGTGGCGCCAGCAGTGAGGCGCTGGATTTCGCCTCGGTGCAGCGCGGCAATCCGGAGATGGAGCGCCGCTGCCAGGAAGTGATCGACCGCTGCTGGGCGCTGGGCGCCGACAATCCGATTCTGTCGATCCATGACGTCGGCGCCGGCGGTCTGTCCAACGCCGTTCCCGAACTGGTCAATGATGCTGGTCGCGGCGGACGCTTCGAGTTGCGCGCCGTGCCCAACGACGAGCCCGGTATGTCGCCCATGCAGATCTGGTGCAACGAAGCGCAGGAGCGCTACGTGTTGGCGGTGGACGCCGCGCGCATGGCGTTGTTCGAGGCCTTGTGCGAGCGCGAGCGTTGCCCGTTCGAAGTGCTGGGCGAGGCGACCGAGGCGCGGCAACTGGTGCTCGGCGACGGCTACTTCGACAACACGCCGATCGACCTGCCGTTGTCGCTGTTGCTGGGCAAGCCGCCGAAGATGCTGCGCGACGTGCACCACCGGACCTTCGCCAAACCGGAGCTGACGCTGCCGGACGAATTCACCGAGATGGGCTATCGGGTGCTGCGCCTGCCCACGGTGGCCAGCAAGCAGTTTCTGATCACCATCGCCGACCGTTCCGTCACCGGCCAGGTGGTGCGCGATCAGATGGTCGGCCCGTGGCAGGTGCCGGTGGCCGATGTCGCCGTCACCTGCGCCGACTACTGCGGCTATCACGGCGAAGCCATGGCCATGGGCGAGCGCGCCCCGGTGGCGCTGGTTGAGCCCGCCGCCTCCGGCCGCCTGGCGGTGGGCGAGGCGATCACCAATCTGGCCGCCGCGCCGGTGGCGCGGCTGGCGGATGTGAGTCTGTCGGCCAACTGGATGGCGCCCGCCGGCCACCCCGGCGAAGACGCGGCCTTGTTCGACACGGTCAAGGCGGTGGGCGAGCAGCTGTGCCCGCGCCTGGGTATCGCCATCCCCGTGGGCAAGGATTCGCTGTCGATGAAAACCGTCTGGCGTGAGGCGGGCGAAGAGCGCGCGGTGACCGGCCCGCTGTCATTGATCGTCACGGCGTTCGCGCCGGTCACCGACGTGCGCCGCACGCTGACGCCGCAGCTGCGCACCGATTGCGGCGACAGTGATCTGATCCTGGTGGACCTCGGCAAGGGGCGCAATCGGCTGGCCGGTTCGGCGCTGGCGCATGTCTATAAGCAGCTTGGCCACCACGCCGCCGACCTCGACGATCCCGAGGCGCTCAACGCATTCTTCGCCTGCATCCAGGAACTCAATCAGGACGGTCTGTTGCTGGCCTATCACGACCGGTCCGACGGCGGTCTGTTCGCCACCCTGTGCGAGATGAGTTTCGCCGGGCGCACGGGGGTGGAGATTTCCCTTGACGAGCTCGGCGAAGACGCGCGCGCTGCCTGTTTCTGCTAGGAATTGGGCGCGCTGCTGCAAGTGCGTCACTGCGACACCGACACCGTGCTGGAGGCGCTGCGCGTCGCCGGTTTAGGTCGCCACAGCCATGTGCTCGGGACCTTGCGCGATGACGATCGGGTGGTGATTAGCAGCGCCGGACGCGTCCTGCTGGATGAACCCCGTGCCAGGTTGCAGCGCGCCTGGAGCGAGACCAGCTATCGCCTGCAGGCACTGCGCGACAATCCCGCCTGTGCCGAGGAGGAATTCGCGGCACTGGACGAGCGCGACGATCCGGGGCTGCGGGCGCAGCCCGGTTTCGATATCGATGCCGATCCGTGCGCGCCACTGATCAACAGCGGCGCCCGTCCGCGGGTGGCCATTTTGCGTGAGCAGGGTGTCAACGGTCAGGTGGAAATGGCCGCCGCCTTCGAACGCGCCGGATTCCAGCCGGTCGACGTTCACATGAGCGATCTGATCGCCGGGCGCACCGATCTGGCCGGTTTTTCCGGGATCGCCGCCTGCGGTGGGTTTTCCTACGGGGATGTACTCGGCGCCGGGCAGGGATGGGCGCGCTCGATCCTGTTCAACGACCGCGCGCGCGAGGCATTCGCGGCCTTTTTCGATCGCGCCGACAGCTGGGGGCTGGGGGTATGCAATGGCTGCCAGATGATGGCCGGCCTGAAGGCGATGATCCCGGGTGCCGGCCACTGGCCACTGTTTCGTCGCAATCTGTCCGAGCAGTTCGAGGCCCGGGTCAGCCTGGTCGAGGTGCTGCCCTCGCCCTCGCTGCTGTTGCGCGGCATGGAAGGTTCGCTGCTGCCGGTACCGGTGGCGCACGGCGAGGGTTATGCCGGTTTCGAGTCCGCGGCCGCGGCCGGGAACGCTTTGGAGGCCGGGCACGTGGCCCTGCGTTATGTGGATCATCACGGGCGCGCCACCGAGCGCTATCCACTCAATCCCAACGGGTCGCCGCTGGGAATCACCGGCTTGACCAGCGAGGACGGGCGCTTCACTATCATGATGCCGCACCCGGAGCGCGTGTTCCGCGGCGTCACCAACTCCTGGCATCCGGACGATTGGGGCGAGGACGGCCCCTGGTTGCGTCTGTTCCGTAACGCCCGGCTCGCACTGGGCTGACTGGCGCGGAACTTGGCGCCGCCGCCGCGGGTCTTAACCCTCACAAGCAGCCGGAGACCGCCATGCTGATCAAACAGGCCCAGGATCTGACCGAGGCCGATGTCACACCCCATTCAGTCTACCGTGCACGGCGCCGTTTCATGCAGGCCGGCCTGGCCGCCGGTGCCGCGCTGGGCTGGCCCTGGCTGGCGCGGGGGGCGATCGACCTGGGCGACATCACGCCCGGCCCCTATACCAGCGACGAAAAGAAGACACCCTACAAAGACGTCACCACGTACAACAATTTTTATGAATTCGGTACCAGCAAGGACGATCCCGCAGTCCGCTCCGGCAGCCTGGTCACCGACCCCTGGTCGGTCAGCGTCGGCGGTGAGTGCGACCGGCCCGGTAGCGTCGGTCTGGAGGATATCCTCAAGGCGCATGCCATGCAGGAGCGTATCTACCGCCTGCGTTGCGTGGAAGGCTGGTCCATGGTGATCCCCTGGGTGGGCTTTCCCCTGGCCGATTTCATCAAGCGGTTTCAGCCCAACTCGCGGGCCAAATACGTGGAGTTCGAAACGCTGTACGACAAGACCCAGATGCCCGGGCAGCGCCGCCGCGTGCTCGACTGGCCCTACCGCGAGGGCCTGCGCATGGACGAGGCCCTGCACCCGCTCACGCTGTTGGCGGTCGGTCTGTATGGCGAGCCGTTGCCGAACCAGAACGGCGCGCCCATCCGCCTGGTGGTGCCGTGGAAATACGGCTTCAAGAGCATCAAGTCCATCGTCAAAGTGCGCTTCCGTGAAACCCAGCCGGTCAGCTCCTGGCAGCAGGCGGCGCCCTCGGAATACGGTTTTTACTCCAATGTGAACCCGAACGTCGACCATCCCCGCTGGAGCCAGCGGCGCTAGCGCCGTATCGGTGAATTCGGCAAGCGCAAGACGCTGATGTTCAACGGCTACGCCGACCAGGTGGCCAGCCTGTACCGCGGCATGGATCTGAAGAAGAATTTCTAGTTCCGTCGCGTCTCCATGCCCATCGCGCTGACCAAATCGCTGCTGTTCGCCCTCGGTCTGCTGCCCGCGGTACTGCTGGGCTGGCAGTTTTACCGCGATGATCTCGGCGCCAACCCCATCGAGGCGGTCACCCACAGTACCGGCGAGTGGACCTTGCGCTGGTTGCTGATCACACTGGCGATGACGCCGCTGAAACGTCTGAGCGGCTGGTATTGGCCGGTGCGCGTGCGCCGCATGCTGGGGCTGTTCGCGTTCTTTTACGCCTGCCTGCACCTGATGACTTATTTGTGGCTGGACCAGTTCTTCGACTGGTCGGAGATCTGGCTGGATATAATCGACCGGCCGTTCATCACCGTCGGCATGCTGGCGTTCGTGCTGCTGTTGCCGCTGGCGCTCAGCTCGAATCGTTATTCAATCAAAAAACTGGGGCGCAATTGGAAACGTCTGCATCGTCTGGCGTATGTCGCGCCCGTGCTGGGGGTGCTGCATTTCTGGTGGCTGGTGAAAGCCGACGTGCTGGAGCCGGCGATCTACGCGCTGCTGCTGGCGGCGTTGCTGTTGATGCGGTTGCCGCCGTACCGGCGCGACGAAAAAGCGAAGGCCGCACGCCAGGGCGCGGGATGACGCCATGCTGAAAGCGCGGCTATTCAGGGCGGCGTTCGCGCTGGGCGCCACGTCGCTGTTGTTGTGGCGGATCGTCGATTTCGTCAACGAGGCCGGGAGCGGGGCCTTTCATATCACGCGCGCCGGTCTTGCGCTGCGTGGCACCCCGGCCGAACTGGTGGAGCTGTTTGTCATTGCGGCCTGCGGCGCGTTTGCCGGCCTTTCGTTGGCTTGCTGCAGACGGCTGAAGCCGGAAGGTTCGTGAAGGTCGGCCGCGGGTTGTCGGTGCCAACGAAGCGTATTGCCGGTGGCGACAGAGCGCCACCGGCAATACGCTAGATCAGTCGTCGTTCGCCATCGACGCGTGCTCGTCGCCGTCGTCGAATTTAAGCAACGCGCGCACCGGTTCGTGATCGCTGGCCACGGTGTCGCCGAACAATCGTGGGAAGTCGACGTTGACGTGCACAAAGTTGAAACGCGCCTTGCGGTACAGGTTATTGGAAACAAAAATGTGATCCAGTACCTGCGAGTTGCCTTCGAAAATGAAGCTGTAGCTGTTGTCGTCGCGGTTTTTTCCGACCAGGTTGCGCAGGATCCGCTCCTCTGCGCTGCCCGGCAGGATCCGGGCGAGATCGTCAGTGAACTCGAAAGTGTTCAAATCCCCCAGGACCACCACATTGGCCTCGTCGTCCGCGGCCAGCAGGTTACGCGCGACTTCGTGCATGGCTTGCGCCTGCGCCTGGCGTTGCGCTTCGCCCGCCTGCACGAACGGCTGCAGGGCGCCGAAGATGGGCGATGAGCCGAAGCGCGAACTGAAATGATTGTTGATCACCACCAGTTCTTGGCCGCGGAAGCTGAATCTTGCCGCCAGCGGGTCGCGTGAATAATCGAAAGCCAGCGGTACGCTGACGCCACGCCGTTCCAGTTCGTTGCGGTCGAGACCGACATAGCTCAGCAGGCTGACGCGGCGGGGATTGTAAAGAAAGGCATTGCGGATATTGCCCAGCGGTACGCCGCCGAACACGTCCGGACCGTCGGCGGCGCTCTGAGTAGTCTCCTGCAACGGATCGACGGTGAAGAACTCATAGCGCGGACCGCAGGCGGCGGCGATGGCATCGACCAGTCGTTGCAATGTCAGGCTGGCATCCAATACGCCGGCGCAGGCGGCGCTGTCGCCGGAGGGGCAATCGTTGATGTCGCCATTGTTGTCCTGGATTTCCTGCAAGGCGAGGATATCGGGACTGTCCAGATTGTCCACGACCTGGCGGGCGATCTTGTCGCGCTGCGGTGTATCCGCGTCCACCGCGCTGAGGTTGAGCGTGTTATACGAGACCAGACTCAGGCGCTTGCGGCCCCGTCGATGCACCCGCTCCGGCTCGATGTCGCTCGGCTCCACGCGCACTGGTGTCAGTGCGTTGACTTCGAAGTTGCCGAAACTGTAACCGACCACCCCCGTAACGTCGCCCAGCCGGTCGCCCACCTTGATGGCCGGAAACTCGCTGCCGCCGTAGAGCGTGGCGTCGAACTGTATCTGGATGCGCTCGGGATTCTGGTCGCCCCGGTTATCCGGATCGGGTTGCAGATTGATGCCACCGCGGCTGGTTCGCGCCGTTGCCGGTGCTACGTCCGCGCCCTGGTTGGCCAATACGACGACTTCGGCACTGAAGCTGGCAAACTGGCGCACGGCGGAAACGGCGACCGCGTCCTCGACCGTCACCCGCATGCCTTCCAGGCTCTCGTAGAAATCGATTCCGTCGGTCTCAGGGTTGAACGGATTCACCGCCGCGTCGGCGACCTGCTGCAGATTGATCGACGGATCGGTCTCCGCGGGGCTGATCACTATTTCATTAGGCGGCACGCGGCCACCGGCGCCGATGACGACCGCCGGCGGCAAGGGCGCACCCGGTGCCTGTGCCAGCACCTGGGGAAAACTCAGTTGGGTGATGGACAGATTGCCGGTGGACGCGCCCCCCGGAATGAATTCGCTGACGCGGTCGCGCAGCCGCAGCAGGGTGCCCACCGCGGGCAGATCGCCGCGCTGGAAAACGAACAAGGCATCCGAAGTCGCATCGTCGCCGTCGCCTTGTGGATCCTGCAGGTAATAGCCGTTGAAGGCGACGGCTGTGACCACGCCGCAGGTTTCCACCTCCTGATCCACATAGGGCGATATATGGCCCTTGCCCTGGATTCGATAGATCGGTGTGGTGCCCTCACAGTCGATGTCGGCGGCAAACCCCGGCGTCACGCCGGTCAGCGTCAGGCCCAGTGCGACAGCGACCGGGAATGTAGCGGCGTAAATTCTATAAGCTGGTTGCATGGTCTTGGCGGTCCTCTGCGGTTAATCGGCGCCGGCGGAATCCGGCACCGTGGCCGGAGCTGGCCGGCCGGCTGCGTCAGGAGGCTAGTCGCCGCAGATGACGGGTTGATGAAGAGAAGGCTAACAATTCTTAACAAAACGTTTATCAACCGGTCATATGAAAAGTTTTTACTTCGCTCTACACAGTCTCACAAGGGAGCATGCAAACATGTCGCAACGACGTCTGATAGCTACTGTACTGTTGACGGCCTGCGTCGGGTTGGCGTCGCTGACTCAAGCCGACGCAACGGAGCGGGACGAACAACGCGGGCGTGCACCCGCCGTCGCCGGCCCGATCGTCAGCCACGGCGTGGCCGCGGGTGACGCCACCAGTCATTCGGTGGTCATCTGGTCGCGTGCCGATCGGGCGGGCTATATGCATGTGCGTGTGCACGGACGCGGCGATGACAGCAGGGTGTATACACGGGCGGTCGGCGCCAAGCGCGATTTCACCGGCAAGCTGCTGATCGACGGTCTCAAACCCAATCGCGAATACACTTATCAGGTGTGGTTCAGCAAACAGCGGCAAGGCGGCGATCCGCGCGCGGCGGCCAGCGGCCGCTTTCGTACCGCGCCCGGCCCGCAACAGCCGGCAGCGGTGCGCTTCGCCTGGGGTGGCGATGTCGCCGGCCAGAATGTCTGTCGCGACCGCAGTCAGGGTTTCCCCATATTCAACAGCATCAACGCGCTCGAGCCGGATTTCTTTCTCGGTCTGGGGGACATGATCTACGCCGACGGCGTCTGCGAGTCTGTCGGTCGTTACGGCAATCAACAGGTGGCGGGCGCCTTCGGTCCTTCGGCCGATCTGGCCGACTATTGGGCCCACTGGAAATACAACCGCGAGGACGATGCCTACCGGCGGCTGCTGGCCAAGACCGCCTATGTCGCCATCTGGGACGATCATGAAGTGGTCAACGATTTCGGGCCGTTGCACGATACCCGCGACGCGGCGCCCTATACCCCCGGTGAACACCTCCTGCCGACCGGTTTGCAGGCGTTTCTCGACTATAACCCGGTCGCCGAAAACCGCCTGACACCGGAGCGTCTCTACCGCAGTATCCGCTGGGGCAGGCACCTGGAGCTGATTGTGCTCGACAACCGCCAGTACCGCGACGCCAACAGCGAGAACGACGACGACAAGCTGGTGAAAACCATGCTGGGACGAGAGCAGCTCACCTGGGTCAAGCAGACTTTGCGTGACAGCGACGCGACCTGGAAGATCATAGTCTCCAGTGTGCCGATGTCCATTCCAACCGGTTTTCCGGCTGCCAACGGGCGTGACGGCTGGGCCAACTTCGATCAGGACAGCGGTTTCGAACGCGAACTGGTCGATATCCTGAAGGCGCTGCGCGAACAAGGCGAGCGTAACGTCGTGTTCATCACCACCGACGTGCACTTCGCCGAAGTGTTCCGCTACACGCCGTTCGCCGCGGATCCGGCATTCCAGGTTCACGAAGTGGTGACCGGGCCGATGAACGCCTGTCTGTTTCCCAACCGGAACTTCGACACCAGTCTGGGAACCGAAAGCCTGTTCTTCTACGGTCCGGCGTCGGCCGACGCGGTCACCGACTATGCGCAGGCGCGCCAATGGATGAACTTCGGCGCCGCCAGTATCGACGCCGATGGCAGGCTTTCGCTGTCGGTGATAGACGTGGATGGGCGTCCAGTGTACCGCACGACCTTGGTGCCGCAATAAGGTTTGTCAGAATAGGCTGACGCCCGGCGGTCTTTCTTCTGCGCGCTCACAGAGGGACAATGATTTCCTCTGATTCTTCACGCAAGGAGCGTCGACATGGAATCCGCAGCCGCAGAATCGACCCCGGACGATCAGCCACTGGACGAGGAGGAACTGGCCAAACTGCACGCCTACTGGCATGCCTGCAACTATCTGGCCGCGGGCATGATCTATCTGCGCGACAACCCGCTGTTGCGCGCGCCCTTGCGCCCGGAGCACATCAAACAGCGTCTGCTTGGCCACTGGGGTGCCAGTCCGGGCTTGTCGTTCATGTATGTGCACCTCAACCGGCTGATCCGGCGCCACGACCTGGACATGATTTTTCTCGCCGGACCCGGGCACGGCGCGCCGGGCGTATTGGCGCCGGTTTATCTCGAAGGCACCTATTCGGAAATTTATCCGGCGGTCAGCCAGGACGTCGACGGCATGCGGCGCTTGTTCAAACGTTTCTCCTTTCCGGGCGGCATCGGCAGCCACTGCACACCCGAATTGCCGGGTTCGATCCATGAGGGCGGCGAGCTGGGTTACAGCCTGTCGCATGCCTTCGGCGCGGCCTTCGACAATCCGGATCTGATCGTCGCCGTGGCGGTGGGCGATGGCGAGGCGGAAACCGGGCCATTGGCCACGTCCTGGCATTCGAGCAAATTCCTCAACCCGATCCGCGACGGTGCGGTACTGCCGATTCTGCATCTGAACGGCTACAAGATTAACAACCCGAGCCTGTTGGCGCGGATTCCGGCGGAAGAACTGGAAAGCCTGTTGCGCGGCTATGGCTGGAAGCCGTATTTCGTGGAAGGCTCGGACCCCGACAAGATGCACCGCGACATGGCCGCCACCCTCGAGTGCTGCCTGCAGGAGATCCGCCAGATCCAACAGTGGTCGCGCGCGCGCGGCATGGCCACGCGCGCCCACTGGCCGATGATCGTGTTGCGCTCGCCCAAGGGCTGGAGCGGACCGAAAGGTGTCGACGGGCATAAGATCGAAGGCTTTTGGCGCGCTCACCAGGTGCCTCTGACGGGTGTGCGCGACAACCCGGAGCATTTACAGGCGTTGGAAGACTGGTTGCGAAGTTACCGGCCGGAGGAGTTGTTCGACGAATCCGGTCGCCTGCGCGATTTCCTGCGCGAGCTGGCGCCCGCCGGCCAACGGCGCATGAGCGCCAATCCGCACGCCAACGGCGGTCTGTTGCGCCGCGACCTGCGCCTGCCGGATTTTCGCGACTATGCGCTGGAGCTGCCGGGGCCGGCGCAGATACGGGTGAGCAATACTTATCCGTTGGGCGAATTCCTGCGCGACGTCATGCGCGCCAATGGCGACAATTTCCGCGTGTTCTCGCCGGACGAAAACACCTCCAACAAGCTCACGGCCATCTATGAAGTCAGCAAGAAACTCTGGCTGACGGAGTTTCTGCCGGAAGACCTGGACGGCAGCGAACTGTCTCCCACCGGGCGGGTGCTGGAGATGCTCTCGGAGCATACGCTGGAAGGTTGGTACGAAGGTTACGTGCTCAGCGGCAGGCACGGCTTCTTTTCCACTTACGAGGCTTTCGTGCACATCATCGACTCGATGTACAACCAGCACGCGAAATGGCTGGCGATGTGCGAGGACATTCCCTGGCGGGCACCTGTCGCCTCGATCAATTTGTTGATCACTTCCACGGTGTGGCGCCAGGACCACAACGGTTTCACCCATCAGGATCCGGGCTTTCTCGACCTGGTGGTGAACAAGAACCCTCAGGTCACGCGCATCTATCTGCCGCCGGATGTCAATTGTCTGCTTTCGGTGGCCGACCACTGTTTACGCAGCCATAACGACATCAACGTCATGGTGTGCGACAAACAGCCGCATCAGCAGTATCTCGATATGGATACGGCCATCAAGCACTGCACCAAGGGGATCGGTATCTGGGGCTGGGCCAGTAACGACCAGGGCGTGGAGCCCGACCTGGTGATGGTCGGCTGCGGTGACGTGCCGACACAGGAAGCGCTGGCGGCCACGGCCTTGCTGCGCGAGCACTTCGATGACATCAGGATCCGTTTCATCAACGTCGTCGATCTGTTCCGTCTGCAGCCGCATGGCGAGCACCCCCACGGTTTGTCCGACCGCGATTTCGACAGTCTGTTTACGCAGGACAGGCCGATCATCTTCAACTTCCACGGTTATCCCTGGTTGATACACCGGCTGGCCTACCGGCGCACCAATCATCGCAATCTGCACGTGCGTGGCTACAAGGAACGCGGCAACATCAACACGCCGCTGGAGCTGGCGATCAACAATGAAATCGATCGCTTCAGCCTCGCCATCGATGCGATCAACCGTATACCGCGACTGTGTGTTGCCGGGGCGCATATAAAGGAAAAATTACGCGACCGGCAGATCGCGTGCCGCCTCTACGCGCACGAGCATGGCACCGACAAGCCGGAGATCGCCAACTGGAAATGGCCTTATTGATCCCGCTCGGGCCGCGCGCGGCGTGAAAATCCTGGTGATCAACAGCGGCAGCTCGTCGTTGAAATATCAGCTGCGGCAAATGCCGGAGGCCCGCGTGCTGCTGAACGCGGCGGTCGAGCGCATCGGCCTTGAAGACAGCCGACTGACGCTGCAATGGCGGGACGCCGCCGGCGATTCCCGGCATCGGACGCGTGAGGCGCCGGTGGCGGATCATCGCGCCGCCCTGGCGCAGGTCGACGCCGCCTTGCGCGAGGCCGGGATGGAGCCGGCGGTCGACGCGGCGGACATCATCGCTCACCGTGTGGTCCATGGCGGCGAGTCGTTCCAGGGGCCGGTACTGATCGACGATCAGGTGATGGCGGCGATTCGCGCCACCTGCCGGCTGGCGCCGCTGCACAATCCCGCCAATCTGGCCGGCATCGAGCTGTGTCGCGAGGCGTTTGCGCGCGTGCCCCAGGTGGCCGTGTTCGACACGGCGTTTCACTACAGCCTGCCGCCGCAGGCTTACCGCTACGCGGTGCCGGCGGATTGGTTTCACCAACATGGCGTGCGCCGCTACGGTTTTCACGGTATGTCCCATGCCTCGGTCCTGCGCCAGACGGCCGCTTATCTGAATCGGCCGCCCGCATCATTCAATCTGATCAGCCTGCATCTGGGCAACGGTGCCAGCGCCGCCGCTATCCGCGCCGGCCGCTGCGTCGACACCTCGATGGGCCTGACGCCGCTCGAAGGCCTGGTCATGGGAACGCGCAGCGGCGATATCGACCCCGCGATACTGTTCCACATGGCGCGGGAGGCCGACCTGGAGCTGCCCCAGCTGGAGGCGGCGCTGAATCGACAAAGCGGGCTCAAGGGCCTGTGCGGCAGCAATGACGTGCGTGAAATCCAGCGCTCGGCGACGACGGGCGACGCCGCGGCGCGACTGGCCCTTGAAATTTATTGCTACCGGATCAAAAAGTACGTCGGCGCCTATACCGCCGTGCTGGGGAAGGTCGATGTGTTGGCGTTCACTGCCGGGGTTGGCGAGAACTCAGCGTCTGTCAGGGCGCAGGTGTGCGGCAGCCTGGAGTCTTTGGGTATTGTGCTGGATCAGAAAAAGAACGACAGCGACGCCACAGACGTGCGCGAAATCCAGTCCGCTCGGGTCAAGATCCTGGTGGTGCCTGCCGACGAAGCCGGTGAAATCGCCCGGCAGGCTTTTGCCTGCGTGAGCGCTACCACAACCGTTTGAGTATTAGTCCCTTTTTTGTCTCGCGATGCCGCCGCTCAACCGGCCGCCTGCTTGAAGGTTTGCCGCCGACGAAACGGCAGTTCCGTTTGCATCTCTTTCCCGGTTAGCCGCGTAGTATTACCGAGGTATTCTGTACCAGCCCAAGGGGCATGGTCATGACGCGAGCGATGTCAGGTGGTTACCGGCGGCTAAATCCGGGTATAGTCCAGTCCGTGGGAGATCCAGAGACTCAGACCGACGCGGCAGAGGCGGCGGATACGAAGGCATTGCTGTTGGCGGTGGCGGCCGGCGATCGCCAGGCCTTTACCTGCCTGTATCAAACGACTTCGCGCCTACTTTATGCGATCGCGCTGCGTATTACGCATCAGGCGGATCTGGCCGACGATGTGCTGAGCGAAACCTATCTGCAGGTCTGGCGTCAGGCCTCGCGCTTCGATCCGGCCCGCGGTACGGGGCTAGCCTGGTTGAGCGTAATCTGCCGTAGCCGGGCGTTAGACACGTTGCGTCAACATCGGCAAGCTGACGCGCTGACGATTACGGTGGCCAACCAGCCGCCGGGCGATAGCTCCTGGGGTGCGCAGCTGCTGGCCTCTGTGGAGCTCAGCGGCGATCTGCACCTTGCCCTGTCCCAGTTGCAGGAGGAGCAACGCCAGCTGCTTGGGCTGGCCTACTTTCGCGATCTTAGCCATCGAGAGCTGGCAGTTCATACCGGACTGCCGCTGGGTACGGTAAAGAGCCAGTTGCGCCGTGGAATGGAGAAACTGCGCAAGTTGATGAACAGAGAATCTTATGACTGATCAAGACAATTCCGACGCTAAGGGGCCGCTGGACGAACAGCTGCTGGGGCTGCTCGGCGCGGCGCAGTCGGCGGCCGACGCCGAGGTGTTTTCCGCCGAGCATCAGGCGCGTCTGCAGGCGCGCATCATGGCACGGCTCGATGCCGAACAGCGCGCACAGGCCAGTGGCTGGGTGACCGTGCGCGCCAGCGACGGTCCGTGGCAGCAGTTGGCGCCGAAGATAGAGAAAAAGGTATTGCAGATAAACGAAGAGAATGCCACCGAGACCTATCTGCTACGCGTGGAGCCAGGCGCCAAGGCGCCGCCCCACCGCCATACCAGCGATGAAATCTGCATTATGCTCGACGGCGAGGTCCGCTACGGCGACTTTTATCTGCGTGCCGGTGACTACCATTTCGCTCCCAAAGACAGTATCCACGGCGAAGCGCATTCCGAGAAAGGCGCGCTGTTGTTCATTCACGCCGGCATTAACAGCCAGGCAGCGGTCTGAACGGGCCACTTTCGCTCGCCGTTTATTTTCGTTTCCCCTGAATCCAATCGTCCGCCTCGTGCGTAGTAGCCAGTGAGGAGTGTCCACAGCGAGCGCTGTGGCCCGCTACAACCACAATGACGGAGCTGATTCATGGAAAAACCACCCTACACTAAATCTGTATCTGCGTGCTTGGCGTTGGCGCTGGGCACTGGCACTGCGTCCAGTCTGGCTTCAAGCCATCGCGAGGCGCCTTTTATCACCCAGTATCCCCAAGTCGACGCTACCGATTTTTATATGTTCCGCAGTTACGAGACGGGGCGAGACGCTTACGTCACTTTGATAGCCAACTATAATCCATTGCAGGATGCCTATGGCGGCCCCAATTATTTCGCGCTGGATCCCGATGCGCTCTACGAAATACACATCGATAACAGCGGTGACGGGCGGGAGGACATCACTTTTCAGTTTCGTGTCAGCCAGCAGTTGGGCAATAACGGCGACGGGCTGCAGCTGCCCATCAACGGCGAAAATGTGGCGGTTCCGTTGAAGAATATCGGCGAGGTTTCCTCAGTCGACAGTGCGGCGCTCAATTTTTCGGAGTCTTACACGCTCACCATGGTCACCGGGGACAGGCGTACCGGCACCGGTCAGGCGGCAACCAACCTCAGCGCCGGTGGCGGCACCAGTTTCGGCAAACCATACGACAACGTCGGAAAAAAGACCTTCAACAGTCAGAGTTACGCCGATTATGCCAATAGCTTTATCGCCGATGTGAATCTGCCGGGCTGTCCCGCCGGCGCCCAGGATGGACGCGTATTCGTCGGCCAGCGCAAGGAGTCGTTTGCGGTCAATCTGGGCGAGGTGTTCGATCTGGTCAACCTGAATCCGCTCGGTGCGGTGGATGCGGAACAGAATATTATCGCCGACAAAAATGTGACCAGTTTCATACTCGAGGTTCCTGTCGCCTGTTTGAGCGCCAACGGCTCTGTCTCCGTCATCGGCGGTTGGACCAGCGCGAGCAAACGGCAAGTTCAGGTGCTCCGTCCCAAGCCTAGTTTCGACCGCCCGGAGGTGCGTGGCGGCGCCTGGACACAGGTGTCGCGACTGGGTATGCCGCTGGTCAACGAGGTCGTCATCGGCCTGCCGGATAAAAACCGCTTCAATGCCAGCGAGCCCAAGGACGACGGTCAGTTTCTCACCTACGTGACGAATCCGACTTTGCCGGCGCTGTTGCAGGTTCTGTTCGGCGTGCAGGCGCCGACGGTGGTTGGCCGTCCCGATCTGGTGGCGGCGTTTTTGACAGGTATCGAAGGCGTCAACGCCGACGGTGGCGTGGCCGAAATGCAGCGCCTGAATCTGACCATCGCACCGACCCCGGCCGCTTCGCAGTCGAATCTGGGTGTGCTCGGCGGCGACAATGCAGGTTTCCCTAACGGACGGCGGCCGGGCGATGATGTGGTCGATGCAACATTGCGCGTGGCAATGGGTGTTCTGTGTCACACCGGACTGGGTCTATGCCAGCCGAGCGATGCACCGGACGGTACGCTGGCTTACACCGATGGGGCAGTACAAAACGCCGCGCAGTTCGACAGCGCTTTTCCCTATCTCAGTACGCCGCTTGCCGGCTCGCCCAGCAACTAGAGGAGCTGAAGCATGACGCCATCCTATAGGCTGCCGCTCGCAATGCTTGTGCTATTGATTGCGGCCTGCAACGACAATGACAACGGCGCGACCGGTGCTGCCGCCCCCGTCAATAGTTTCAGTGACCTCGCGACGCGGGAGGCCAATGCCGAGCCTGCGTCGATCGCTGACTTACAGCGGCTGTTGGACGACATCGGCGCTATATTCGGCGATGCCGATGGTGCGCCGACCGATGTCCAGGCCAATGACAGTGTGGCCGATGTGATCACCCGGGCCGGTGGCTGAGGCGGATAAAGGCCGGCGGTGGTTGTCGGTCATGGCGGCGCTCACCGCCGGTGCTTACGCTAAACCCTATATCGGTGTGGCACTGGTCGGCGCTTCCTTGATGATAGGCGTGGCTCTAGTGGCAAACACCGAGGGTGCTGCGGATTCTCAGGCATATACGCCCGCGCGCCCGGGCGAGGTGCTCGAGCAGCTCCCTGCGGCGTTGAGGGGAGCGACCGGCATACGCATCAGGCGCCTGCACCAGCAACTGGCGGCATCTCCCGCTGACATGTCGCTGGCTGTCTCCCTCGCTACCCTTTATATCGAAAAAGGCCGGACCGAATCGGATCCGCGTTACTTCGGCTACGCCCAGGCGGCACTCTCGCCGTGGTGGCAGATGCCGGCGCCCCCCGCCGCGATCAGAGTACTGCGTGCCGAAATCGCCC
This sequence comes from Thiogranum sp., assembly GCA_030148775.1. Lineage (GTDB taxonomy): Bacteria > Pseudomonadota > Gammaproteobacteria > DSM-19610 > DSM-19610 > Thiogranum. Next base: position 45,564 of record JASBST010000003.1, on the reverse strand, counting down.
AATGGCGACATATGTTCGACCTCGCCGTGGCCGAGCTACTTGACGTGGTCAGAAATGATCCCGCTAACGCGCAAGCCTGGCTGTTGCTGGCCAATATTTATCTGGTTCAGGGGCACGTTGGCACAGCCGCCGCGGCCTGCTCGGCGCTGGCAAAAACGGCCCATAGCAGTATCGCCAGTTTATGCTATGCCGGCGTGATGAGCCGCAGCGGCCGCACCGGGCAGGCTTACGCGCTGCTGCAAGTACAGGCCAGGCAGTTCGAACGCCAGCCCGGGGCGACGCTGCAATGGTTGTTGACCACCCAGGCCGAGGCGGCGCTCATGCAAGATCAAGCGGCACAAGCCGAAAAGGCTTTCGCGCAGGCGTTGACTATCTCCCGCCGCGATCCCTATCTGCTGGCTGCGTACGCAGATTTTCTGCTGGATCAGCAGCGCTATGCCGAGGTAATGGCTTTGCTGCGCAACCAAATCCGCGACCAGAGCCTGTTGCTACGCTCCGCGATAGCCGCCAGAAAAGCCGGCGAGACACTGCTGGCCAAGCGCTACGCTCAACAGTTGCGCGCCTATTTCGCCGCCGAACGTTTACGCGGTGAACAACCCCACCACCGCGAGGCCGCGTTGTTCGCGCTCGAATTTGGGGACGATGACGCCAGGGCCTTGCAGCTTGCCGCCGCTAATTGGGCGCGGCAAAAAGAACCGATTGATGCGCGTATTCTACTGCGTGCGGCGCGGGCCGCGGGCGATACCAACGGCCTGAAAGCTGTCACTGGCTGGTTGGCTGTCAGCGGCATGCGGGATGCGCGACTGTCACAACTGCTGAAAGGCAGCGGATCGGAGCCAGGGGGGTGACGCGGCTGGTTTCGGTCCTGATGTGTCTGGCGCTCAGCGTCCCGGCGCTCGCTCACAGGCCGAGCGACAGCTATCTTACACTTGAGCGCGATAGCAAGCTGTTACACATCCAGTGGGCGATAGCTCTGCGCGACCTGGAGGTGGCTGTCGGTCTGGACAGCAATGCCGATGGCAATATCAGCTGGGGCGAGCTGCAGGCCGCGGCACCGCGGGTCAATGCCTATGCGCTGAGACATATCGAGCTTTTCTATGCCGGAACAAAACAGCAGATCGAGGTCGCCGGCCTGCAGGTCGCGCATAAATCCGATGGCGCTTACGCGGTGCTGCGGTTGCAGGGACCGAGGCCGGGCGAACGCCAGCAGATCGGCATCGCCTATCGTCTGCTGTTCGCGTTGGATCCAACGCATCGCGGCCTGGTCGCGTACGACGATGGTCGACACCAGGTCACGCGGGTTGCATCGCCGGATACGCCGCGCATCGACTTTCCTGTCGCCGGTACGTCTTCCTGGCGTGTATTCGGCGATTATCTGTTGGAAGGTGTCTGGCATATCTGGATTGGCTTCGATCACATCTTATTTCTGCTGACCCTCCTGTTGCCGTCTGTGCTTGTCTATCGCCAACGAGCGTGGGCTCCCGTCGAGCACCCGCGTGCCGCGTTGGGTGACATAGTGAAAACCGTCACCGCATTCACCTTGGCGCATTCGATAACGCTGGCGTTGGCAACGTCCAACCTGTTGGTACTGCCGTCGCGTCTGGTCGAGACCGCTATTGCCTTTTCCGTCCTGGTGGCGGCGCTTAACAATCTGCACCCGCTGTTCCCCGCCTCGCGCTGGCAACTGGCCTTTGTCTTCGGTCTGGTTCACGGTTTTGGTTTCGCCGGCGTACTCGCCGACCTGGGCCTGCCTGCGACAGCGCTGATGACGGCGTTGGCGGGGTTCAATCTTGGTGTCGAAGCCGGTCAGCTCACGATTGTCCTGGTGCTCCTGCCCGGAATGCTACTACTGCGACGAAATCCATTGTACCAGCGGGTTGTCCTCGCGGGTGGATCTGTTGCCGCAGCTTCGATCGCCGCAGCTTGGACGGTGCAACGGGCTTTCGCCTAATACCAGACCGGCCAATCGAAAGGACATGTTTATGTATAGTGCTAGTAAGCCGTCGGTGCCATTGCTGCCCTCAGTCGGCGAATTGCTTAGAAGGTTGCGCCAGCAGCGCCATCTGAGTCAGCGCGAACTGGCCGCACGCAGCGGTATTTCCCGGGCGGTGCTCTCGGCCATTGAAAACGACCGACAGCGTCCGGATATCGAAAAAACCAGACGCTTGGCGCGCGCGCTCGACTGTCATCCCGTCGCTTTGCTGGTTGCGAGCATCGAGACGGGCTAATCCTGGCTCAGCTTGCCAGCCGTTTGTATTTGATCCGCTGCGGCTGATCGGCGCTGTCACCCAGCCGCCGTTTGCGGTCGGCCTCGTAGTCGGCGTAGTTGCCCTCGAACCACTCCACCTGGCTGTCGCCCTCGAAGGCGAGAATGTGGGTGGCGATACGGTCCAGGAACCAGCGGTCGTGCGAAATGACCACGGCGCAGCCGGGGAAGTCCAGTAAGGCTTCTTCCAGCGCGCGCAGGGTTTCCACGTCGAGATCGTTGGTCGGTTCGTCGAGCAGCAGCAGGTTGCCGCCGCTTTTTAGCAGCTTGGCCAGATGCACACGGTTGCGTTCGCCGCCGGAGAGGTCGCCGACGCGTTTCTGCTGGTCGATGCCGGTGAAGTTGAAGCGCGAGACGTAGGCGCGGGAATTCACTTCGTATTTGCCGACAGTGACAATGTCCTGGCCGTCGGAAATCTCCTCCCAGACCGTTTTTCCGCCATCGAGCGCATCGCGGCTCTGATCGACATAGGCGATCTGCACCGTTTCGCCGATGCGCAATTGGCCTGCGTCGACCGGCTCGCTGCCGGTAAGCATGCGAAACAGCGTCGTCTTGCCGGCGCCGTTGGGGCCGATGATCCCGACAATACCGCCTTGCGGCAGATTGAAACTCAAATCGTCCACCAGCAGCCGGTCGCCGAAGCCCTTGCGGATGTGGTTGGCCTCGATGACCAGTTCGCCCAGGCGCGGGCCCGGCGGGATATAGAGTTCCTTGGTCTCGTTGCGTTTCTGGCTTTCCTGTGACGACAGTTCGGCGAAGCGCGCCAGGCGCGCCTTGCTCTTGGCGTGGCGTCCCTTCGGGTTGCTGCGCACCCACTCCAGCTCCGCCTTCATGGCTTTCTGGCGCGCGCTTTCGGTCTTTTCCTCCTGCTGCAGGCGTTGTTCTTTTTGTTCCAGCCAGCTTGAATAGTTGCCTTCCCACGGAATGCCGTGGCCGCGGTCCAGCTCCAGTATCCAGCCGGCGACATTGTCAAGAAAATAGCGGTCGTGGGTCACCGCCACCACGGTGCCCGGGTATTCGTGCAGAAAGCGCTCCAGCCAGGCGACGCTTTCGGCGTCGAGATGGTTGGTGGGTTCGTCGAGCAGCAGCATGTCGGGTTTGGACAGCAGCAGTTTGCACAGCGCCACGCGGCGTTTCTCGCCGCCGGAAAGTTTGCTCACGTCGGCGTCCCAGGGTGGCAGACGCAACGCGTCGGCGGCGATCTCCAGCGTCCGCTCCAGGTTGTGGCCGTCGCTGGCCTGCAGGATGTTTTCCAGCCGCGCCTGTTCGGCGGCCAGGGCGTCGAAGTCGGCGTCAGGTTCGGCATAGGCCGCATAGACCGCGTCGAGTTTCATCTGCGCCTCGTTGATCTCGGCAAGCGCCTCCGCGACGTTGCCGCGCACATCCTTGGTTTCGTCCAGTTGCGGTTCCTGTGGCAGATAACCGACCTTGATGCCGGCCTGCGGTCGCGCCTCGCCGTGGATGTCGGTGTCGATGCCGGCCATGATGCGCAGCAACGTGGATTTTCCCGACCCGTTCAGCCACAGCACGCCGATCTTGGCGCCGGGGAAAAACGACAGGGAGATATCGCGTAGAATTTCGCGCTTGGGCGGCACCACCTTGCCGACCTGGTTCATGGTGTAGACGTACTGGGCCATAATCGCTCGCTGCTGTTTGCACTTCAGTGCCAGCGATTATAACGTCTGCAGGCAGCGCGGTCAGGTGGCCGGCGGGTCTTTACCGCCTAGTGGAGGCATTCGGATATGGCGGACGTGGTGGAAGCGGAAAAATCCGTGGCCGTATTTGTGGGCGAGGCACTGGCGGCCTACGGTTTTGGCGCCGGCCATCCGTTCGGCAGCGACCGCATGGGGGCGTTCTGGCGTGATATGGAGCGCTCGGGACTGGCGCAACGGGTGCAGGTCGTCGAACCGGTGCGCGCTGACGACAGCGCGATTCTACGCTTTCACACGCCGGCGTATCTGCAGCGGGTGAAGCAGCAGTCGGTCAGTGGCGAAGGTTATCTGGACTGCGGCGATACCCCGGCGTTCAAAGGGGTATACGAAGCGGCGGCTACGGTCGTCGGCACGTCCCTGGCGGCGCTCGATCGCATCATGGCGGGACGTTGCGCCCAGGCCTTTGTGCCCATCGCCGGCCTGCATCACGCGCGCCGCGACGCTGCCGCCGGTTTTTGCGTGTTCAACGACTGCGGCGTAGTGATAGAGACGCTGCGCCGCCGCTACGGCGTCCGGCGCGTCGCCTATGTCGATATCGATGCCCACCATGGCGACGGCGTATTCTACGCCTATGAGACCGATCCGCAGGTCTACATCGTAGATCTGCACGAGGACGGTTCTTATTTGTATCCCGGCACCGGTGCGGCCGGGGAGACCGGCCGCGGCGGGGCGATCGGCAGCAAACTCAACCTGCCGTTGCCACCTCAAGCCGACGATACCCGCTTTTATGCCGAATGGGAGCGTGCCGAGGCCTTTCTCGCCGCCGCGCGTCCCGAGTTCATTGTGCTGCAATGCGGCGCCGACAGCCTTGCCGGCGACCCCATTACCCATCTTTCCCTCAGCAGTGCGGCGCACCGGCACGCCGCCGCTCGACTGAGGGCATTGGCCAACCAGCACTGCGACGGCCGCCTGCTGGCCTGTGGCGGCGGCGGTTATAATCGCGCCAATCTGGCTGCGGCCTGGTGCGCCGTGGTGGCGGCTTTACTGGGCGAAGCGGCCTGAATCCAGTATCATTCCGCTCTTTTCAGCAACACATCCAGGATCCGACGGCATGTTCAGTAAAGATATGACTATCGCCGGCTTCGACGACGAACTCGCCGCGGCCATCGACGCAGAAAAACAGCGCCAGGAGCAGCATATTGAGCTGATTGCTTCGGAAAACTATGCCAGCCCGCGCGTGCTTGAGGCGCAAGGTTCTGTTTTGACTAATAAATATGCGGAAGGCTATCCGGGCAAGCGCTATTACGGCGGCTGCGAGCATGTCGATGTCGCCGAGCAGCTGGCCATCGATCGCGCCAAACAGCTGTTCGGCGCTGATTACGCCAACGTGCAGCCGCACTCCGGCTCGCAGGCCAACGCCGCGGTTTACATGGCCTTGTGTCAGCCGGGCGATACCGTGCTCGGCATGAGCTTGGCCGATGGCGGGCATCTCACCCACGGTTCCAAGGTGAATTTCTCCGGCAAGATCTACCAGGCGGTGCAATACGGCCTGGACGCGCAAAGCGGCGAAATCGACTATGAGCAGATGGAAGCGCTGGCGCGGGAGCACAAACCGAAAATGCTGGTGGCGGGATTTTCCGCCTATTCGCGAGTGGTCGACTGGGAGCGCTGCCGCGCTATCGCTGACGCCGTCGGCGCCTATTTGTTCGTCGACATGGCGCATGTGGCCGGACTGATCGCCACCGGTCACTATCCCAACCCGGTGCCCATCGCCGATGTGGTCACCACTACGACGCACAAAACCCTGCGCGGTCCGCGCGGCGGTCTGATTCTGTGCAAGAGCAACCCGGAGCTGGAGAAAAAATTCAATTCGCTGGTGTTTCCCGGCACCCAGGGCGGTCCGCTGATGCATGTCATCGCGGCCAAGGCGGTGGCCTTCAAAGAGGCGCTGCTGCCCGAATTCAAGGATTACCAGGGCCGGGTGCTGGCCAATGCGCGCGCCATGGCCGCGGTGTTCATGGAGCGCGGCTACAAAGTCGTTTCCGGCGGTACCGACGACCATCTGTTCCTGCTCGATCTGATCGACAAGGGTATTACCGGCAAGCAGGCTGACGCGGCGCTGGGCGCGGCCAACATCACCGTCAACAAGAACGCCGTGCCCAACGATCCGCAGTCGCCGTTCGTGACCAGTGGCATCCGGCTCGGTACGCCGGCAGTGACCACGCGCGGTTTCGGCGAAGCCGAAGTCAGGCAACTGGCGGGCTGGATGTGCGATGTGATGGATGACGTCGAAAACCAGGCCACCATCGAGCGGGTGCGCGCCGAGGTGCTGGAGATCTGTCAGCGCTTCCCGGTGTACGCCTGAGCCCACGCCCATTCGCTGACAGGAAGGAGACCGATTACCGATGCGCTGTCCTTTCTGCGGTTGTATGGATACCAAGGTTATCGATTCGCGGCTGGCGGGCGAGGGCGCCCAGGTGCGCCGCCGGCGCGAGTGCATCGAGTGCGGCGATCGCTTCACCACTTACGAGGCCGCCGAGCTGCTGATGCCGCGCATTGTCAAGACCGACGGTACGCGCGAGCCGTTCAACGAAGAGAAACTGCTCACCGGAATTCTGCGCGCGCTGGAGAAGCGCCCGGTGAACACCGAGAGCGTCGATGCCGCCATCGCGCACATCCAGCATCGGCTGCAGTCCTGCGGCGAACGCGAAATCGCCTCGCGACAATTGGGCGAGTGGGTGATGCAGGAGCTGCGCGGTCTCGATCAGGTGGCCTATGTGCGCTTTGCCTCGGTTTACCGCAGTTTCCAGGACGTCAGCGAATTCCGCGACGAAATCGAACGCCTGCAGCAGGGGCCGACGCCCGAGGAGCGGCGCGATCAGATGCCGCTGCTGCCCGGCGAAGGCGAAGACCACTGAGTTTTGAGCGCGCGCGATTACATGGCCGAGGCCATCCGTCTTGCGGCGCGGGGACGCTATAGCACCCACCCGAACCCGAACGTGGGTTGCGTCATTGTGCAGCAGGGCGAAATCGTCGGCCGCGGCTGGCACCAGCGCGCCGGCGAGCCGCACGCTGAAGTGTATGCCTTGCGCGAGGCCGGCGCGCGCGCGCGCGGGGCGGACGTGTATGTCACCTTGGAGCCCTGCAGCCATCGGGGACGCACCCCGCCTTGCGCCGACGCCTTGATCGCGGCCGGGGTCAAACGCGTGCTGGCCGCCTCGTTGGACCCCAATCCCGAAGTCGCCGGCCGCGGCTTGCAGCGCTTGCGGGAGGCCGGTATCGCGGTCGAATCCGGCCTGTTGGCGACGCAGGCCGAACAGCTCAACAGCGGTTATTTGTCGCGGCGCCGCCGCGGCCGGCCCTGGGTGCGGCTGAAGCTGGCCGCCAGTCTTGACGTGCGCACCGCCATGGCCTCGGGCGAAAGCCGTTGGATCAGCGCTGCCGCGGCGCGCCAGGACGTGCAGCACCTGCGCGCGCGCAGCTCCGCGATCGTCACCGGTGTGGGTACGGTGCTGGCCGATAACCCGTCGATGAATGTGCGCCTGGACGCCGGTCAGCTCAACGGCGTCGAGCCGGTGCGCCAGCCGCTGCGCGTGGTGCTCGACTCGCAGCTGCGTCTGCCGGCTTCGGCCAATTTTGTCACGCTGCCCGGCGGCAAACTGGTCTTGACCGCCAGGGACGACCAGGCCGCCTGGCGCCCGCTGCTGGCGGCGGGCGCCGAAGTGGCGCTGGCGCCTTGCGCCGCCAATGGGCGCCTGGACCCGTTGGCGGTGCTCGAATTGCTGGCGGAGCGCGAGATCAACGACGTGCTGCTGGAGTGTGGCGCAACCCTCGCCGGTGCGTTTGTGGGCTGCGGTCTGGTGGACGAGTTGGTGCTCTATCTGGCGCCACATTTGATGGGCGATACGGCGCGCGGCCTGCTCATATTGCCCGGGCTTGAACAGATGAGCGACAGAATCGAGCTGGAATGGCTGGACATTCGGCAGGTGGGCGAGGATCTGCGGATCACCGTTCGCCCTAAAATCCGGCCCGCAACGGACTGATACGGCGGACGCATGTTTACCGGAATCATACAAGCGGTTGGCGAGGTGGCCGCCCTGGAGCGCCAGGGCGACGATCTGCGCTTGCGTGTGCGCACCGGCAAGCTGGAGCTGGGCGGTGTGCGCCTCGGCGACAGTATCGCCACCAGCGGTGTCTGTCTCACCGTGGTGGATCTGCCGGGTGACGGTTATTGGGCGGACGTTTCGGCCGAGACGCTGGCGGTGTGCGCCGTCGGCGCTCTGCAGGTCGGTGACCGGGTGAATCTGGAAACCGCGCTGACGCCCGCCACGCCGCTGGGCGGACATCTGGTCAGCGGCCATGTGGACGGGCTCGGCCAGGTGTTCTCGGTGCGCGACGACGGGCGCTCGCGGCGCCTGCGGCTGCGCGCGCCCGACGCTCTGGAGCGCTATATCGCGGCCAAGGGCTCGGTGTGCGTCGACGGCGTCAGCCTGACGGTCAATCTTGTCGACGGCGCCGAGTTCGAGCTCAACATCGTGCCGCATACGCTGCGCGAAACCACCCTGGGCGAATTCCGCCCCGGCCGACGCTGCAACCTGGAAGTGGATATAATCGCCCGCTATCTGGAGCGACTGCTGCTCGGCGAGGCGGCCGCGCGCCCCGGCGACGGCGACGGCGTCACCCGGGACCTATTGCAACGCTGCGGATTCGTCCGCGGTACGGACTGATTCAAGTATGCAACTCAACAGTATCGAAGAGATCATCGGCGACATTCGCGACGGCAAAATGGTCATTATCATGGATGACGAAGATCGCGAGAACGAGGGCGACCTGATCATGGCCGCCTCCAAGGTGCGCCCCGAGGATATCAATTTCATGGCCCGCTACGGACGCGGTCTGATCTGCCTGACCCTGACGCGCGAGCGCTGTCAGCAGCTGTCCCTGCCACTGATGGTCAACAGCAACCAGGATCAGCACTCGACCAATTTCACCCTGTCGATCGAAGCGGCCGAAGGCGTGACGACCGGGATATCGGCCTATGACCGCGCCCACACCGTGCGCACGGCGGTCGAGCCCGACGCGCGCGCGCAGGACCTGGTGCAGCCCGGGCATATTTTCCCCCTGATGGCGCGCCCCGGCGGTGTGCTGACACGCGCCGGCCATACCGAGGCGGGCTGCGATCTGGCGCGACTCGCCGGTCTGGAGCCGGCCGCGGTGATCGTCGAGATCCTCAACGAGGACGGCAGCATGGCGCGACGACCGGATCTGGAGCGCTTCGCCGCCGAGCACGGCCTCAAGGTCGGCACCATCGCCGATCTGATCCACTACCGCATCGCCAACGAAAAGAGCGTCGAGCGGGTGGCCGATTGCGCGCTGGCCACCGAACAGGGTGAGTTCCACCTTTACGCTTACCAGGACATCGTCAACAAGGGCCTGCACCTGGCGCTGGTCAAAGGCCGGATCAGCGCGACCGAGCCGACGCTGGTGCGGGTGCACGTGCAGAAAACGCTGGGCGACCTGTTCGGCGCACAGATGAGCGACACCGGCTGGCCGTTGCGCGATGCCATGCAGCGCATCGCCGATCATGGTTCGGGCGTGCTGGTGGTGCTGGGCGGTCAGGAATCGCCGCGCGAACTGGTGCAGCGTATCCAGTGTTACAACGAGTACGAGAAAAGCGGCCGGGCGGTGCCGCGCGAAGAGCGTCACGAGTTGCGCACCCATGGCATCGGCGCGCAGATACTGACCGATCTGGGGGTGCGCCGCATGCACGTGTTAAGTGCGCCCATGGTGGTACACGGCCTGTCCGGTTTCGGCCTGGAAGTGGTCGACTATATCGACGGCGGCGATCCGCCTGCCTAAGGAGAACAGAGAATGAACGGTATACCGACTCTCGAAGCTCAGCTGACTCTGCGCGGTGCGCGCATCGCTCTGCTGGTCTCGCGTTTCAACAGCTTTGTGGTGGAGAGCCTGCTCGCCGGAGCCATCGACACCCTCAGGCGTCACGGCGTGGAAGAACGCGAACTGCAGATTGTGCGCGTTCCAGGGGCCTATGAAATGCCCATCGCCGCCAAGCGCCTGGCCGCCAGTCAGCGCTACGAGGCCATTATCGCACTGGGCGCGGTGATCCGCGGCGGTACGCCGCACTTCGAGTATGTCGCCGGGGAATGCACCAAGGGTCTGTCGCAGGTTTCGCTGCAGCACGATATTCCGATCGCTTTCGGTGTGCTTACCGTCGACAGCATCGAACAGGCGATCGAGCGCGCCGGCACTAAGGCCGGCAACAAAGGCGCCGAGGCGGCCATGTCGGCGATCGAGATGATCAACCTGCTGCGCGAAATCGGCAAGTAAGGCGTTTCGTGCCCGCCGCGGATAAAATGCACGCTGCCCTGCGCACCCGCGCGCGCCGCCTGGCCATGCAGGCTTTGTATCAGTGGGATCTCTCGGGCAACGACCTGGCGGCGATCGAAGTGCAGTTTCTCGAAGACGAGGATTTCAGTAAGGCCGATAAGGATTACTTTCACGAGCTGTTGCACCAGGTGCCGGCGCGCCTGGATGAAGTCGAACAGTCTTTCGTCCCCTACCTCGACCGGCCGGTCAACGAGCTCGACCCAGTCGAACGCGCGGTACTGCGCATGGCCAGTTACGAACTGCTGGCGCGCATCGACATCCCCTACCGGATCGTTATCAACGAAGCGGTTAACCTGACGAAGAAGTTTGGCGCCGAGCAGGCGCACAAGTACATCAACGGCGTGCTCGACCAGGCCGCGCGGCAGTTGCGCGCCGTGGAGCACCCGCGCGGGCAGGGCGGCAGCGGGCTGCTGAAAAAATAAATGAACATCTGGGTCGACGCCGACGCCTGCCCCAATGTCATCAAGGACATTGTGTTCCGTGCCGCCGATCGCGCGGGTGTCGCCACCACCCTGGTCGCCAATCAGCAGATTCGCGTGCCGTCGTCAGCCTATATTCGTAACGTTCAGGTGCGCCGTGGCTTTGACGAGGCCGACGATTACATTGTCGAGCACGCGCTCAGCGGCGATCTGATCATTACCGCCGATATCCCTCTGGCCGCCCAGGTCATCGACAAGGGCGCGCTGGCGCTCAGCCCGCGCGGCGAGCTTTACGACAGCAACAATATCCGCGAACGGCTCACTCTGCGCGACTTTATGGACGAGCTGCGCGGCAGTGGCGTGCAGACCGGCGGGCCGGCGCAACTGAAACCGGCCGATCGCCAGGCCTTCGCCAACCAGCTTGACCGCTGGTTGACGCGACGACGGCGGCAGGATTGAAGCCGGCGTGGCGTCCGAATTCGACATTATCGAGCGCTACTTCAGCCGGCCGGCCTTGGGCGACGATGTGGTGCTGGGGGTGGGGGACGATGCCGCGGTATTGAACCTGCCGGCCGGCCGGCAATTGGTGGTCGCGGTGGATACGCTGGTGGCCGGCCGGCACTTTCCCGAGACCGCCGCGGCTTTCGATATCGGTTGGAAAGCGCTGGCCGTCAATTTGAGTGACCTCGCCGCGATGGGGGCGACCCCGACCTGGGCGACACTCGCGCTCACGCTGCCGACGGTGGAGGATGACTGGTTGCGGGATTTTGCCGAGGGCTTCTATCAGCTGGCCGAGACTCATCGGGTGTCGCTGGTCGGCGGCGATACCACCCGTGGACCTTTGTCGGTGACGGTACAGGTGCAGGGTCACCTGCCGGCGGGCGCTGCGTTGCGCCGGGATGCGGCCGCCCCGGAGCAGGCACTGCTGGTCAGCGGCAGCCTCGGCGACGCGGCTTGCGCCCTGCGGCAGCTGCAGCATGGCGCAGCGGCTGACCCGGAACTGTTGCAGCGGCTAAATCGTCCGCAACCGCGGGTGGCGCTGGGACAAGCGCTGCGCGGCATCGCAGCGGCGGCGATCGATATTTCCGACGGCCTGCTCGCCGATCTGGGTCATGTGCTCGGCGCCAGCGGCTGCGGTGCGACTCTGTGGCCCGATCGCCTGCCGACCTCCGCGGCCTTACAGCAACTGCCATACGAGCAGCGACTGGCCTGTCAATACCACGGCGGCGACGACTACGAACTGTGCTTCACGGTGCCCGCCGAGCGTTATGCCGAGCTGCAGGCCCTGCGCCAGCGGGAGTCGCTGGCGCTGACCGAGATCGGCGTCATCGAGTCCGAGCCCGGCGTGCGCTGTCGATATGGCGATGGCCGCAGCGAGAGTCCCCCGCCGTGGGGGTTCGATCACTTCCGCGAGGAGGATCCGCGTGATTGAAGCCAAAGTGGAAACCGCCCGCGTACTGCGCGATCCGGTGCTGTTGCTGGCGTTCGGGTTCGGTTCCGGTCTGGCCCGTCGCGCGCCGGGTACCGTAGGCACCCTGGCGGCTGTGCCCCTGTATCTGTTGCTTGAGCTACTGGGGACTTCGCTCTATCTTGTGGCCGTCTTCATCGTCATTGTTGCCGGGGTCTGGATTTGCGGCAGGGCGGCGGAAAAACTCGGGGTTCACGACCATCCCGGGATCGTCTGGGACGAGTTCGCGGGGTTGTTCGTCGCCCTGATTCCGGCCGGTGGACACTGGATGGCGGTGGCGACGGGTGTAATCCTTTTCCGTTTGTTCGATATCTGGAAACCCTGGCCCATCGGTGTGATCGACCGACGCGTCGGTGGCGGGGCCGGCATCATGCTGGACGACCTGCTGGCGGCTTTGCCGGCTGCCGCGGGGGTGGCGCTGGTGGCGCATCTCGGGGGCTGAGGGTGGCCGACAGTGTGGTCGCGTTCGGCTCTGTGCCATTGGGGGCATGATTCCTACTGTCCACAAAAAACAAGCCCCCGGGGAACGGGGGCCAATAACGCTAGGAGTAAAGAGGATCAGGCGCTACGTGGTTTTCTCAGCGCGGCAACCAACGCGAGCAGGCCCGAGCCGAACAGCCAGAACGCGGCCGGCAGCGGTATGACGGTCAGCGAGACATTGCTGTCCCATTCGCCGAAGAGGTTGTCGAAGTCGTCGAAAAACAGAAAGCTGGAGTTGAACGATGGCGTCCCGGTGTCCTGGAAGTCGAAATCCGTCAGTGCCGAGCCGGCGTCGAAAGTCAGCGTAGGGCCCGTGCCGGCGAGAAAGCCGTCGTCGTCGCTGGCGCTAAGCGGGGTGCCATTCAAATCGATAGTCATGCTGTTGCCACTGCCGTTGGCGAACGAGACCGTGGTCCCACCGGTTAGATCCGCGGTGAAGGTGCCCGACGCGGTTATGCTGTCGCCCGCCGTGAGATTGTAGGCATTGGGGGCGAATTCGTCGCCGGCCAGGACGGTACCGGTGATGACATAATTGTAAGTCGGCACGATTGTGACTGCACCGGCGACACCCGCGCCGCACACTAACATCCAGCCCAGGGCGAAACGCTGTAAAATCCTGTTGTATTTGATCACCGCCTTCCTCCTCCAGAAGATCGTTGAAATTTATGTCGGCTTTAAACGATTTATGTCTATCGCTTTAGAAGCCCAGAGCCGTACAAGCGGCTTGTACGGCGGTGAAGCAGCTCTGGGCCTGCGTGGCCCCGATGGACTGACTCCTGATGACCGGTGGCGCCACATTCAGGTCGATGTAGCGGCACCTTTCCCGTCCGGTGCTGGTGTCTGCCTCGGCAAAATGGGTGCGCGGGTCGTTGTCGATCAGCTGTAGCTTGTTGGTACTGGAAGGACAGGCGGCCGCCATACCATCGGCACTGATGGAAGCCAGTTCGGCATCGCTCCAGCAGGGGCAGGGCACTTTCACGCAGGGCATGTCCGGATCGCCGGCCTGTTTCTTTTTGTTGTAGTTGGCCAGAATCTTGGTGTTGGGGGGTTCTTTATCGAAGGTGTCCAGGTCCTGCGCTTCGCAATAGGCGACGCACAAGCCATACAGACCGGGCGTCGCGCCTTTCAGGCCGTCGCATACGCCTTCATTGGCCGGGGTTTCCCCGTCCGGTGTCGAGGCGATGGCGTGGGAGTTCAAAAACAGCAGGCCCATAATGATTGTCGGGACGAAGCCCGCAAGTAGGCGTTTCAGGCTGGACATCCGCACCTCTACTCTCTATTTTTTATTAAAATTCAGAGATCTGCTAAGCACGAGCAAGCGTCGACCGTGCGTTGGATCAGGCTGGATCTGTGCAAGTAGGGTGCCACCGCACATAGGTGGTTGTTTTCCTGGGAATGTTGGATTTATGTCAGAGAAATACGTAATCAGTTGTCGGAGAAAATGTAATGTCAGCCGACATGGCCATGGGTCTCCGAAGGCGTTTTAACGAAAAAATAACAAATCAATATAAAGGCTTGGGGATTAGAGCAGGAGGATCTGAAAGAATTAAATTTTTTCGACATCGCCGCTGATCTTTGCCCAGTGGTAACCCAGTTTCTCGGCCAGCGCCCGGGTGTCGGGATTCCAGGCCTGCCGCAGCTGGCAATAGCTCGACCAAGCCGCTTCCCGCGGCCTCAAGCGCAGTCCCCCGGCGGCCAGTTCGGCATAGGCGGCCTCGAAATGGTGCCGCCAATCGGTCTCGGTGTGACGGGCGCTGGCCGGGTGCCACATCATTTCGCGCGTCGTGCGCACCAGCCGCAGCGCGGCATTTTTGGCGTTGACGAATCCCCGCGCACCGAGCAGCCCGAGATAGCGTTCGCGCGCCAGCAGGGATTCGGCCAGCGTGACCAGGTCGAGTACCTGGAAAGCGATCCGGCTCATGGCCAGTTCGGTCTTGCGGCGGCGAAAAAAGTGGGCGATGGGATAAGCGTGGTGCATCTGCAGCAAGGCGTGCGTATTGTCGGCGATATCCTCCAGCGTCGTTCCGGCGTCCGCCGACGCTTCGCCACCGGGGCACAAGCCGAGCAAAGCCCGCTCGGGTCGCCCGGTCTGATCGGTACCGCCGTGCAGCGACAAGGCGAAGATATCGCGCTGATTCACCGCCTGGAAAATATTCAGCGTATAACTGATCCCCAGCGTGAACACGGCGAAGCCGGTACAGGCCTGGGCGACCGTCAACAGGCGCGCGCTGTCGGATACGGGCACGATGTCGCCGATACCCAGGGTGGCGAAATTAAAACCGCTGAAATACAGCGCGGTTGCCATGTCGGTCTCCAGCTCGCCGCTGGAGGCCTGGATATGAACGCCCAGCATGGGGCGGTAGATGCAGGCGAAACCGGTGATGAACAGGACCGCCCAGAGTGCCACCACAAAAACCAGTAGCGCCGGACCGATCAGAATCATCAGCCGACCGTCCAGGTGCAGTTTTTGATCGGTCCATCTGCCGAGCGCCCAGATCAGGCTGTTGGCAAAGGGCGTGACGATGCCGCCCATTGCCCGCGTTGCCAGTACCACGCCGAAGATGTCCAGCGTGGCGATCAGCAACAGTGCCGTCCCGGTCAGTGTGAGCCAGAGGTCCATGTCAGCATCCCCGGTTGCCGATACCGCTTCGGCGGGCGAAGGTTCTACCGGTCGACACGGCGGATGGTGAACCGGCCGCGCGCGTTGGAGGGCGATCGCTGGATGGGGTATCGGGCTGGGGCAAGGCGAAGCTCCTGTCGTTATCCGGTCTAACGGTTGCAGCTCGGGCGGGCGCAAGGCCCGCAGCGCACCGTCTAACAGTAGCAGGCAGCGTGCCAGCACCGGGTATCATCGGATACAGGCAGAGAAAGTGGGATATCGGCGACAGCGGGGAGGTGGCTGGGGGCTTTCACCCGAACCGGACGGTGGCTTTGGCGGTTCGTGGGGTCTAGCGCCCCGGCGCGTTATCGCGCGCCGCTCCGGGTACGGGGGAAATGTGGGTCAAATGCCTGCCGGTTGGGTGATATAACGGGAAAAGCGGCCGGGTTAATGTTCTATCCAATTGTTTTTAAATCATTATTTTGGTAGGCACGTGGCGTGCATTGGATTTCTCACCAAACCTTAACCGACGGAAAATTATTATGGACATCATTCGAGTGATTATTGCGATCATCCTGCCCCCGCTGGGCGTCTTTCTGCAGGTGGGGCTGGGCGGCGCCTTCTGGCTGAACATCCTGCTGACGCTGCTGGGCTACATACCGGGTATCGTGCACGCGATATGGATTATCGCGAAGCGCTGAGTGACGAGGCGGCGGCGGTCCAACGTTCGTTGGCGCGGCTGCAGCGGCTCGCGGGCCTGCTGGACAACGCGTTTCGTATCCCCGGGACCCGCTGGCGGGTGGGTTGGGACAGTCTGATAGGCGTGGTTCCGGGCATCGGCGATGTGCTGACCTCGGGGGTGTCCCTGTGGATCATCGGCGAGGCCCGCCGACTTGGCGCCCCGCGTCATTTGCAACTGCGCATGCTGGGCAGGTTGGTCGTCGATACCGTGCTCGGCACGGTGCCGCTGCTCGGCGATTTGTTCGACGCCGGTTACAAAGCCAATGTGCGCAACGTACAACTGTTGCAACAGTGGCTCGACAGCCGGCAGGGGTGAGGTTGCCGCCGGGTGTTATCAAATGTTGCTGACCGATCGCGCAGGTTTTGCTTAAGTGAGTGGTCATTCGTCGCCAACCGGGCCCAGATCTGAGGATCCGCCAATGAAAAAACGTGCAGGAATATATCTGATATTCGCAATTTTGACCTATGCCGCCCCCACGCTGGGCGCGCCGCCTTCAGGAAAGACCCTTGCCCAGCAGGGCAACGGCAAGGGCGCGCCGGGCTGCGTGAGTTGTCACGGCGACAAAGGCCAGGGCAACCCGGCGGCGGGCTACCCGTACCTGGCGGGACAGCCCGAAAGCTATTTGCTCGGTCAGCTCAATGCCTTCGCCGATCAAACTCGCACCAGCCCCGTCATGCAGCCGTTCGCGAGCGCGCTGTCGGTCGAGGAGATGCAAGCCGTGTCGGCCTATTTCGCCGGCCTGCCGCTGCCCGACACCGACAGTGGCAAGTCCGCCGGCGACACGGCGGATGCCGGCAGACGTCTGGCGACACAGGGCAAATGGTCGGTGGGGATGCCGGCCTGCTTCCAGTGTCATGGGGACCGGGGCCAGGGCGTGGCGCCGCACTTTCCCGCGATCAGCGGCCAGCCCGAAGACTATCTGCGCAATCAATTGGAACACTGGCGCAAAGGCGCGCGCAGTAATGATCCCATAGGCCTGATGCAGGCGGTGGTCGGCCACCTGGAGGAAGCCGATATTGCCGCCGTGTCGCGCTATTTGTCCACGCTTTCGCCGACGAAAGCCCCGTAGCCGCAGGGAGTCGCACTATGGATATCCGCGTGTTGTTCTTGTTCAGCGTTTCTCTACTTATTGTCAATCAAGTGTCGCGTGCCGAACCGGCGGAACCGGCTGGAAAGGCCGCTCAGGCGGTCAACGCACCGATTCCGGTCAAAGCTTTTCAGCCGCCGCCTGACGAGGCCATTCCGGACGATGAATTTGGCAACATGGTTCGTCTCGGCAGAAAGATTTTCACCCACACCGGCAAGTATGCCGCCGAGTACGTGGGTAATAACCAGAGCTGCGTCAACTGCCATCTCGATGCCGGCCGCCTGGCGAACTCCGCGCCGCTCTGGGCCGCATGGGTTCGTTATCCGACCTATCGCAAGAAAAACCAAATGGTCAACACCATGCAGGAACGCATACAGGGGTGTTTTCGTTACAGCATGAACGGCACGCCGCCGCCGGCCGATGGCGAAACCCTCAAAGCCTTGATGAGTTATGCTTACTGGATGGCCGAGGGCGCGCCCACCGGCGTCACCCTGCCCGGACAGGGTTATCCCAAGCTGGATAAGCCGAAGCTGGAGCCGGACTATCAGCGTGGCGCTGACGTGTTCGCGCACAATTGCGCGCTGTGCCACGGGGCGGACGGTGAGGGCGTGCGCCAGGACGACCAGCAGGTCTTCCCGCCGTTGTGGGGTAAACACGCGTTCAATTGGGGCGCCGGGATGCATCGGATCAATACGGCGGCGGCGTTCATCCGCGCCAACATGCCGTTGGGCAAAGGCGGCAGCCTGAGTGTGCAGCAGGCCTGGGATGTGGCGTATTTCGTCAACAGTCACGACCGGCCCCAGGATCCGCGGTTTGAAGGCGATCTTGAAGCGACCAAAAAGAAATTCCATAATCACCAATGTCGATACGGCGACAAAGTGGGTAAAACGGTGCTGGGCCGATCGTCGAAATAGAGTCTCCGGAGGCGGCGTATGCCATCAACCTACCAAGCGAAGGTTATCGACGCGCCGGTCGAGCGGGTATGGCAGGCGTTTCGTGACTTCCACGACCTGTCCTGGGCGCCGAACGTCATAACCGGTGTCGCTAAAGTCGGGGACCTGGATGGTTCGACGCCGGGCGCCAGGCGCGTGCTCAACCAGGCCTTCCACGAAACGCTGGTCGAAATCGACCATCAGGCCCACCGTCTGAAATATTCCATCGACGACGGGCCGTCGCCGGTCTCAAAGGACGAGGTGCGGGACTATTTCGGCGCTGTCGAACTTTCTCCGGCAGAAGACGGTGCGCGGACTCTGGTAGAGTGGTCGTCGTCGTGGGAAGCGGACTTCGATGACGCGGTCGCTTTCTGTCACGGAATCTATGTCGCCCTGTTGAACGAGCTGGCGGCAAAGTACAACAAGGCACCCTGAGTCCGGCCGGCAGATCTCGGTTTCAGGCCTGTCCCGGTAGGGGTCCCAGGCGAGCAGGAGTCGAGATTGAAAAAGCCCGATATTCCGCAGAACGAGCGGGCGCGACTGCAGGCATTGCAGGCGCTCGAGATTCTCGATACGTCCCCCGAGGAACGTTTTGACCGCTTGACGCGCATGGCCAGGCGCCTGTTCGACGTCCCCATCGCGCTGGTGAGCCTGGTGGATACGGACAGGCAGTGGTTCAAGTCCAACACCGGCTTGAGCGTGCGCGAGACTCCACGGGACATCTCTTTTTGCGGTCATGCCATTCTGGGCGACGATGTGTTTATCGTTTCCGACGCCGCCGAGGATGAGCGTTTCCTGGACAATCCGCTGGTTTCCGATGACCCGAAAATACGCTTCTACGCCGGATGCCCGCTGCGCGTGTCGGACGGGAGCAAGCTCGGGACCTTGTGCATCATCGATCAACGCCCGCGCAAACTCAACGCCGATGACCTGGAAACGCTCAAAGATCTGGCCGCCATGGCCGAGCGTGAAATCGCGGCGGTGCAGCTGGCGACGCTCGACGAGGTGACGCATATCAGTAACCGGCGCGGGTTCATGCTGCTTGCCGAGCACAGCTTGCGTATGTGTGTGCGCAACGCTGAGCCTGCGGCACTGGTGTATCTGGATCTGAACAAGTTCAAGCCGATCAACGACCGCTTCGGTCATGCCGAGGGTGACGAGGCATTGCGTCTGTTTGCCGATGTGCTCAGGCATAGCTGTCGCGATTCCGACATTCCGGCGCGTCTGGGGGGCGACGAGTTCGCGTTGCTGTTGACCAATATGCGCATGGGCGCGGTCAAGACTGTCATGGAACGGTTACAAAAACGTTTACACGTCTGTAATTAGGAGCGATGTCGTGGTTACGACGTGACTTTCGCGTACGGTATGGTGGCTTACGATCCGGCCCGCCACGCAAGTATCGAGGCATTGTTGCAAGAAGGCGATGCGCTGATGTACGCGCGTAAACAGGCTCAGTGATAGCGTGCGCGGGATACACGAGCGCGCATTTATTTATCTGGCCGACATATCGATTACGCTTATTCCATATTCCATGTAAGACTCCATGAAGTTGACTTTAGAGTATCAGCGACTATTCTAGTAGTACGTCCGTGATGTTGGAGAGGCTAGATGTATAAAAGCCCAAGGATAAAGCTAGTGACAGCGCCGGACAGCGTAAAGTATTGGCTACATCCCTGTCCGATTTCAGCAAGGATTATCGCAGTAAGCGATACACGGTTTCCGGGTTAGAAACGCGGGAAGAACAATGGAGCGCGCGCTCCTGGATATTCTCGCCTCAAGGGCTTCCGGCTAATAACAATTGCGGAAGTTATCAGAGAGTGGAGGGAATGTTGGAAGCCAACGGAATCGCGTTCTCGTCGGAGTCGCTGGAAATACTGGGCATTCAGGAGCGGGATCTGCTCAGCAGCCAGACGTTGATCGAGGAGTCCCATCGGCGCTGCCGCAAGTACGGTGTCGACCCCGGGCAGACACGTCTCGAACAGCGTTTGCCGGCGGACGTATTGCGTCAGACAATGCAGAACTATGCGGCGCTTTCCTCTTATGCCCGGATCCTGTTCAGCGATTTGCATCAAAGTATTCAGACCCCCGACACCTTGTTCGTGTTGACATCGTTGAGTGGCCATATCGTCAGCCTGTATTCCAGCCCACAGATGCGCGAGCGCGCATCGCGTTATTGCGGCCTTGAACCGGGGGTGGCGCTGACCGAGGAAAGCAGCGGCACCACCGCATTGTCGATCAGTCTGCACCAGCGCAGGCCCGCGGCGCTACGCGCGGATCAGCACTATTGTTCGCTGTTTCATCAGTGTTACTCAGTCGCGGCACTGGTCGACGGGCGCGACGGCGTCAGCAGCGCGGGCGTGGCTTTGTTCAGTCATGTGGAGGGGCGTCTGGGCGAGAAGATCGCACTGGTTCGCTGTATCGCCAGGGAGCTCAGTCGGTTCTGTCAGGAAAGTTTTGCCAGCGCGGGCGCCGCCTGGAGCGTTCCGGCAATGCCGGCACCGGCGCAGCTTGGCGAGAACGTCAAGCTTACAAACCGCCAAAAGCGTGTTCTGTTGCTGTTCGCCGAAGGTCGCAGCTATAAGCAGATCGCGCGCGACCTGGGGGTGGCCTCGGTGAAAACTGTCGAGGAACACCTCGACGCGGTGCGTAACAAATTCAGTGTATCCACACGTCGGCAATGCATCCATCGGGCCGCGGAACTGGGCTTGCTGGGTGCCTGCAGGTTTTCCGATCAAGCGTAAACCAAAACTCTCCGGTAAAATTTATCTCCACTTCGCCTTTGCCGACAGCGCTTTCTGACGCGCTCGTTTTTTATTTTCTGGTTTTGTTCCTTTTCCAATAAAAAACGCCGCGTTTTCCTCGCGCGTAACCTCGTAACTTGCTGGTGTTTTAAACGACGCAACCCAGGCGGTTGGAGGGGTTCTTCCACTCTTACCCGCCATCGTCCCAGGTTGTTGAGACCGGGTTCGGGTACTTAAGTTTTCATTGCAGACATTGCCGCATTTCGAGGTGCCGCTGCACCACTTTACGCCTGACTTTTCCGGCGAACCAGCGGGACAAACCCCAGAGTTCTGTAGGAGGACTGCTAATGAACAAGAAGTCAAATACGCCCCTCGCTGACCGGTGCCGGCGCGCGGTACGCGACGATGTGCAACAGCGACAATCGCGTCTGTCACGGCGCGGCCGGCTCTGGCGCGGTGCCCTGTCACTGCTGGGCGCGCACTTGTTGGCCGCAGTATCCGTGCCGGCGCTGGCCGATGGCGACGCCGAGGTCATTCGCGGAGCCAAGCTCATCACGCTGATGGAGATCGGCGATCACCACGGGACCATGGTGCCGCGGCCGAATTTACGTCGCGGTGACGTTGCCGAGTTTCAGGAATCCGGACTGGCCCGGGAAGCCTACGTCATCAAGCAAATCCGTAAGCGCAACCCGCAAGCGTTGCTGTTTAATGCGGGAGATACGCTACAGGGCAGTGCCGAAGTGCTGTACACCTCGGGACAGGCCATTGTCGATGTGCTCGACACTTTCGGTATCGACGGTTATGCACCCGGTAACTGGGACTGGCTGTACGGTAAAGACCGTGCCGTCGAACTGTTCGGGTCGGGGCGCTGGGGTGTGATGGCGGCAAACGCTTACGATGCCGACACCGGCGAGCGGATCTTTCCGCCGCACCGGGTTTATCGGGTCAAGGGCGTCAAGATCGGCGTTATCGGCCTGACCGCCGAGCGCGGGCTGCCGGCGGTGCCCACGGCAAACGTCGGGCTGGTATTCACCGACGGCGAAGCCGAGCTGGAGGAGTCGATAGACATTCTTCGCAATGAGGAGAAAGTCGACATCGTCGTCCTGTTGTCGGAACTCGGACTGGCGAAAAACACGCTACTGGTCGACCGTATCCCCGGTGTGGATGTCGTGCTCTGCTCGGATATGCACGAGGAAACACCCGAGCTGGTAATAACGCCGGTCAACAAAGTGCTCGCCGCGGAGATCGGCTGGGGCGGTTCGCGTCTGGCCAAGCTCGATCTGTTCGTCAAGCGCACCGCCAGGGCGAAGCGCGACGGTGCGAAGTTCGAGATTGTCGGTCACGACTACGACTATATCGCGATAGAGGATCAACCGGAGGATCCCGAGACCGCCGCACTGGTCGCCCAGGTCCGCGCGCCGTTTCTGAGTGGTCCGCAGTTCCAGCCGCACGTCAACCCGATCAGCGGGCATGTGCTCGATACGCCGATCGATACGGTGGTCGGAATCGCCGGGCGTGAATTGTATCGCGGCAACTTTGCCAACGGCATTACGCCAGCGTCGGTTATCCCCGGCGTGCTGGAAGGGACTTCCCACGCATTCATCACCGACGCCTTTCGCCAGCAGGGGGGAACCGAAATCGGCACCATCCGCGGTTTCCGTTACGGCACTTACGTGCGTCCCGGTGAGATCACCCTCGGTGATCTTTACACGTACCTTAATGCCGGCGCCCAGCTGGCGACCGGTGAAATACTGGGTTCGCAGCTAAAGACCGCGCTGGAAGCGACTATCCGCGGTTCGCTAGATTCCGACCCGTTCGACTGGGGCGGTGGTTGGCTGTTCGGTTTCAGCGGCGTGACTTATGACGTCGATCCCAACGCGGCTTTCGGAGATCGCGCCGTCGACGTGCAAGTTAACGGTCAACCCCTGGATCCGAATCGGGCGTACTCGATTACCGGTTACTTTTTCGATCTCGAACCCAACCGCATCGGCGCGTTCCGCGATGTGCAGAACGTTACGGTGATCACAAATCCCGACGGTTCGGTCAAGGATCCGACCGAAGTGGTTGCGGACTATCTGCAGACCTCCGGTCCGGTGAGTCCGCAAATGGGCCGCACCGAATTGCTCGGCACTTTCCCGCCGCCGGTTTTCGAAAATCCCGAAATCCAACCGTTGCGCGGTGTACTGGCGCCTGATTGATCCGGCGCAGAAAACTAAAGCAAACGTGACACATAGAACCAGCTGAGGAGAGAGAAGATGAACCACTACAGGCTCGCCCGCAGATGCTTGAGCGCATTGACGGGTATCACCCTACTGCTGTCGTTTGGCGCGCAGGCCAAGCCCGGCGCCAATCTGCCCACCTGCACCCCGCAGGTGCTGCAATCGGCCGATATGTTCAACTGCGTGCCACCGTCCAACGGCGTGTTGGAGGCGAACACAGGCCCCGCCGAGACTTATTCCAGCGGTGCCGCGGCCTTTCCCAGCAGCTGGCCGCAGTACGGCTTCGACCAAAGGCACAATCCGGTGTTTCCCGCCAGCGGTGATCCCAACCGCTTCCCCAATCGCGGCGTCTTCTGGGCCGCGCCCCTGACCGGGCTGGATTTCCTGCGCGCCGCGCGCGCCTCGGAAACCTTCGGCAACCCGGAAGGCTGGGCCTCGCGCACCGGCCAGTTCCTCGGCGAGGTCATGGGCGTGTCGGTCGCCAGCGGCATTGTCTATGCGCAGCTCGGTCGCCACGAAGTGGATGCCATCGATGCGCGTACCGGTCGTGTGATCTGGCGCCACAATCTGGTCAATGTCGCCGGCATGGGGCAGACGGTGGTGCGTGAGCTGGGCGGTCGCCCGGTGGTGTTCATCACTGTGGGTGATGCCGCCTTCAATATCCAGAACACGATCCGCTTTGCCAACGGCCAGGAGCATGATCGCGGCGCCAGTTTCGGCGCTGTGGTGGCGCTCGATGGAGTGACCGGGGCGGAAATGTGGCGTTTCTCCACCCGCAACGCGGCTCGGCCGGCGGCGATTTTCGACAACCACAGGCTCTATGTCACCACTGGCGCCGGTGAATTTTTCGTGCTCGACGCGGCCAGCGGTGCGCAGCAGGGGTTCACGAAAAACCCGGGCAACGGCTTTGCCGGACTGGCGTCGCCGAACTGGTACGAGACCAGTGCCGGGCGCAAACTGGTCATTTACGGCACCATCCGTCCGCGGCGCATTCTGGCCATGGATGTCACCAATCCGGCAAACCCCACTCTGGCCTGGGAGTTCACGCCGCCCAATGCGACGGCCAATTCCCCCGGCGACACCCCCGTGGCGGTCGATCCGACGCTGGGTCGGGTTTTCACTACGGTGTTCAGCGATATCGGCGGCACCAATAATCTACAGGCCATGGCCATCGACGCGGCCACCGGTTCACTGTTGTGGAATACGCTGATGGGCGAAGGCGACAATCCGCCCGGGTTCAAGGCCAGCGTGCCGATGATTCACGACAACGTGATGTATGCGGGCAACACCATAAACCAGACTTTTCAGGCGCTCGACGCCCAGACCGGCGCCGTGTTGTGGGTGACCGATATCAGTAACCCGGATGATCCCGGCGCCGAACGTCCGCGCGGTGCGGCGGTCTATGTCGACGGCAAGGTGATCCAGACGACCGGGCGGCACATCCTTACCTTCGATGCCGCCAGCGGCGAAATCCTCAACGATTTTGTCACGGTGGGCCTGTTCGCGCTGTTCGGCGTCACCCAGCCAGTCGTGGTCGGCGGTCAGATGTATCTGAGCTCGATTTCCGGCTGGGTGTTTGCGGCACCGGTGGATTTCGTCACCACCACGCCGGGCTTCACCGGCGGGCTGCCGCCGGAGGTGGTACCGCCGCCGCAGCGGGCGGAATTCCAAAGCGGTGCGTCCCCCTCGCGCTCGGAGAGCCGGACCTTCCCGGCGACCTGGCTGTACTACGCCGGCGGGCCGGACAACAACGCTGTTTCGCCCAAAGGCCCCAAGGCCAGTCGCTGGCAGACCGCGCTGACCGACGCCTTGCCGCTGAGCGCGCCGCCGCTGGACGAGGATATCTATGGCACCGAGGAAGCGACCATGATGACCCATCTGGCATTTGGCGTCGGCAGCGGGCTGGCCGCGGCCAGGGGCGCGATTTATGCCGGCAGCGATCGCTTCACCATTCACGCGCTCAATGCCCGCAGCGGCCGGGAGATCTGGCGTTACCGTACCTTCAACGCCAATTTCGGCCAGCCGCTGGTTACACCCAATACGGTGATTGTCGGCGGTGGCGATCAGTGGACCAACCTGGGCGGCACCGGTGACTTCAGTCGCGGCGATCCCTTCACCGTGGGCGCCAGCCTGCAGCACCTCACCGGACTGGACCCGCGCACCGGGACCGAGCGCTGGACCTTCTACACCGGGCCCGGCACCAGTGGCATGACGCCGCTTTATCATCAGGGCGACGTGCTGTGGGTCAACGGCCAGGGGAAGGTCTATGCCGTCGATGCCAATAGCGGAACCCCGCAAGCCCCGTTCATGGACGCCGACGGAAATCCGGTACTGAAGTTGGGTTTCAACGCCATTTCCTCGGCCAATATCGTTCGCGGCAAGGGCAATGCCCCCGACCTGATGGTGGTCGGCACCGCCAGGCCCAGTCAGATCACGGCCATCAACCTGGAGACTGCCGAGATCGTCTGGACCCAACCGCTGTCGGGGTTCAATATCGCCTCGACCGGTTTCGCCGCCGTTTCGCCGGCGGTCGACGTCAAAGAGAACCTGGTCATCGGCAGCGTACTGATCGACGCCGATCCGGTCGCCAACACCGCCACCATCCTGACCTATGGTCTGGATGGCACCAGCGGCGCGGTGGTCTGGACGCGCGTGCTCGGCAGCGGCGAATTCCCGCTGGGATTCGTCGCGCCCACGCCGGTGGTCAACGATGAGGTGTGTTATTTCGCCAACCCGTTGGACAATACTGTCAATGCGCTGGAGACCGAAGACGGCAGCCTCCGTTGGCAGACACCGGTGACGGCTGAGGCCGGGCGCATGAGCTGGGGCCCGGGCGTGGTGGTCAAGGACAAGCTGATCCAGCCGGTCGGGCCCGATCTGTATACCTTCGACGCCGAAGATGGCGAAATCCTCAACTGGAAACGGGTGGGCGGATCGTTCACCTACAACAACCCCGTGGTCGCCGGTAAGACCCTGTATATCGGCAATTCCTGGGGCTGGGTCTCGGCCATGCCGGTGGCCGAGGTGATCGGCGGAACGGACGACTAGTCGTTCAGTCCGCGTGCATCGTAAACAGTAACTGAAGTAACAGATTCCCGGTCGTTGTCCAGTTTGTCGCTGGCGGCGACCGGGATTTTTTTGCCGCGAAGGCGACGGACTAGTTGCCCACCAGCGGATCGGGAATCAATGGCGTCTTGCCCTGGGCGATGCGTCGTTTGTCGAGGAAGTTGTGGATCAGGCGGATGACATTTGAGACCGGGCAGATCTGCTGAAATACCGCCAGTATCATCTGCGAGCGGTTGTTCACGTCGAGTTTCTTGAATAAACGACTCAGGTGCAGTTTAACACTCTGCTCGGACAGACAGATCCTGTCGGCGATATCGCGGGTCGCCAGCCCTTCGAGAACCAGCTGGAGAATCTCCACTTCGCGCGGCGTGAGAGAGACTTTCAGCGCGTGCAGGCGGTCCTCGATGACGCTGTTGATCATCTTTTCGAGCTCCAGGGAATCGCGTACCAGGCGATCCATCAACGGCCGGTCGAGCCAGAGGCGGCCCGCCGTCACTTCGCGCACGGCCTCCACCCAGTCCTGCGAGCGCATCTGTTCGCTGAGGTACCCCTGGATTTTCGACTCGCGCAGATAACCGAGCAGGCGGTCCTCCGCCAGGCCGCGACCGAACAGCAGGATCGGCAGATTCGCCTGGTACTCGCGTAGGCGGCCGACAATGTCGAACGGGTAGAAGTCCAGCGCTTCCTGGTGCATGAACAAGAGGTCGGGGCGGGTGTTGCGAAAGCGCTGCAAACAGGAGTCGCCCGGCTCCACGCAAGTCACGATGGTGCATTCGCATTCACGCTCCAGAATGTGGCGAATGCCCTCTATAGTGATGTCCTGCCGCGAAAGTATAAAAAGTTTCTGTATTGTATTTTTTGACACACCAGCCCTCCTGCGTCCGTCAACTTGGCTTGTACCCGTCTTTTTTTAACCAGTTATAAATAGAATTTAGCAAGTTTGTGGCAACCCTGCATTGGACCCGCGGTCAAGGCTGCGGCGGAATTGGCGTGCTTTCATTGGACGTTTGTCTAGTGGGGGCTATGTCCGACATCCTGTTTGTTGAACCTAAGATCAGCTATGTCACTGAACACTTGATAAAAAACTAACCTCCGGCCCAGCTGTTTCGGCGCCTCCGCGCGGTTATGGTGGACCTGCACTTTGTAGGTTTTTGGCCTTCAACTGAAAGGTCGCAAGACTCAGAAAAATGGCAGGAGGAGACTCATGACGCACTACACCGGCGGCCGCATTGGTCGCACTTTGTTGCTGACGAGCGTGTGCGCAGTTGCGACGCCGTCGGCATTGCACGCAGGTTTGAACGACATTTCCCAGACCCCCAATACCGAGAATGCCGGGATTCAGAAGTCGTTGTTCGATCAGATCGGAACCGGCCGGGGAGATATCTATACCGGACGTTCTTCGCTTTACGTGATAAAGCGCGACCCCTTCCGCTCGATACGCCGCGGCCGGCAGCTGTTTCAACGCAAGTTCCGCCTGGCCGAGGGCCTCGGGCCGCGTACCGGCGACGGTGTCGGGGATATCAACGCTGATGCGTCGCTCGGGGCGGGACTGACCGACAGCTGCGCCGCCTGTCACGGCCGGCCACGCGGCGCCGCCGGGTTTGGCGGCGATGTCTTCACCCGCCCCGACGGTCGCGACGCGCCGCACTTGTTCGGCCTAGGCCTGGTGGAGATGCTGGCCGACGAAATCACTCGGGAGCTGCGCCGGCAGCGGGACAACGCACAGCAACGCGCGCGCCGCCAGAGCGCGGTAGTGTCACAGACTCTGGCCAGCAAGGGAGTGGCGTACGGAACGCTGGTGGCCTATCCGGACGGTCGTGTAGACACGCAGGCTGTGGAGGGCGTCGACGCCGATTTGCGGGTGCGGCCGTTTTTCGCCGAGGGCAGCACGATTTCGATCCGCGAATTCGTTGTGGGCGCGTTTAACGCCGAAATGGGACTGGAGTCACCCGACCCCGACCTTGCCGCCGCTAGTGGCGGCGCCGATGTGACCACGCCGGCGGGTATGCGGCTGAACGGCGGCAGCGACCGCATCGAGGCGCCGCCGGTTCACAGCGTCACCGAGGACAGCGACGGCGACGGCGCCTACGATGAGATTCCGGTCGCGCTCGTCGATCATCTGGAGTTTTATCTGCTGAATTATTTCCCGCCGGCCACTTACCGGCAAAGCCGGCAGGAGCTGCGCGGCAAACGCCTGATGGCGAGCATTGGCTGCACCGCTTGCCACATCCCCGACCTGCCGATCGAGCGCGACCGCCGGGTCGCCGATGTCGAAATCGCCTACGATCCCGAGCGCGGGATTTTCAACAACTTGTTTGCCGTCGCCACGCCCCTGTTCGCGCAGATCGACGACGGTAGCGGGTATCCGACCCTAAAACGGCCGTTGGCGCAGTCGTTTCTGGTGCGCGGCATCTACGCGGACTTCAAGCGCCACGATCTCGGTCCGGCTTTCTGGGAGCGCAATTTCGACGGCAGTCTGCAACAGCAGTTCATGACCGAGCCGCTGTGGGGTGTGGGATCCACGGCGCCGTATGGACATGACGGTCGCAGCATCAACCTGCACGAAGTCATTGTGCGCCATGGCGGCGAGGCGGAGTCGGCGAAGAATAACTATCTATCGCTGCGTGCCGCGGGACGCTCCGCGATCATCGCCTTCCTACGGTCTCTGGTCCTGTTCCCGCCCGATGACACCGCCTCCAACCTCAACCCCGGAGACCCGACCGCCGAAGGTTTTCCGCAGTACGGCCATGGCAGCATTCGGTTGCCGGTCCTGTTCAACGACCCAACGGATCTCGAATAGGGTGTTGCGCGGCGGCGACGCCCGTTCGTGTGCCGGTGCCACAGCCGCAGGGATGCGCTGGGCGCCGACGGTTTTCTCCTACATCCTCGGTTCCTATAGTCGTATCAGATTCAGGGTCCGGGACGGAGCCAGGCCGGCGTGTTCAATCGGGCGATGCCCGTTCTCATGTAGGCGATGACCGAAACCTGCATAGGACAACGACGCGTTTTCTCCTTACCCGTGTAAACACGGTTGAATCCCGTTTGCCGCCTTGTTTTAGTGGCCGGGCACGATCAAGCAAGCCAGTTAGCGTTGTTAGTGGACGCCTCGTACCAAGGAGAAAAAGCCCATGTTAAACCCCTTACCCAGCATCACTCGTTCAATCCTGTCCTGTGCCAATGGCCGCCGTCCGACAGAGACCACGCCTCCATCCGGGCACTGTTCGGCCCGGCCAATGAAGCGTGCCGGTGGCGCTTTCGGCGGCTTACTGCTGGCATCGCTGGCGACCACCGGTGTTGCCCAGGCCGAGCCTCAGAACGACAGGCAGCCGAGCGCGCGTCATTATGTGCTGAGCGATGTCACGCCCGCGGGACAAACCTCGCATTTCCCGGCCTATGACGCGCTCACGGGTAACGTCCTGGTCAGTAACATCAGCGAGTCCACCGTCAGCGAGGTGGATCCGGGGCAGGGCGTCGTGCGTACCTTTGCGGTGGGGGCCGCACCCCACACGGTGCAGGTGGATGCGGCGGCGCGGCGGGCCTATGTGGTCAATAAGGGCGCGTCTTCTGTCTCGGAAATGGATCTGGAATCCGGCCAGACCGTCACCACCTTCCCCGTGGGACCCAACCCGCACGGCCTGAAACTGGACCCGCGGCGCGATCGTATCTACGTCACCAGTATCGATGCCAATCAGTTGGAGGTCTATCAACTGTCGCCGCCGCATAATCAATTGGCGGTGATTCCCGTCGGCCCCGGTCCCTGGGGAGTGGATGCCAAAGGTGATCTGGTGGTCACTACCGATACCGGTGGCAACACACTGCATCTGATCGATGCCGAGACATTGCAGATCACCGGCGTGGTCGAAGTCGGCGAGGGTCCGTGGAATCCCTCCATCGGCGCCAGCGGCACCGTGTATGCCACCATCGGCGGCAGCGGCGAAATGGTCGCCGTGCGCGACCAGAGCGTACTGTGGCGCACCGCTATCGGACCGCGGCCGCTGGGAATCAACGCCGACGAAGCCCGGCGCGTAGTATTCGCCGCTGTGGGTGACGCCGACCAGGTAGCGTTCGTCGATACGCGCAACGGCCGGCTGTTTCAGCGCGTCGACGTTCCGGCCGGACCGGCCGGGGTGACCTACGATCCGATGACCGGTATTGCCTACGTGGCCAGCCAGGATGCCGGCGCAGTGGATAGCTTGTCACCGGCCTTCGCGGGGCGCGCTAACGCCGCCAGGCGGCGCTAAGTGTCCGGTGCCGGTCGCCTGCCGGATACTTTGGCATCGGCCGAGTGAAAGCCCGCGGCCTTCGGGCCGCGGGCTTTTCCGTGCTTGCGGTCGTTTTTGCTAGACTGGGCCGCTCTTGGTGACGCCGCCGCCCGGACCTGTCGCGGATCGTCGGCGTCCGCTACCGCAGAAGGGGGCCCGCAATGTCCAACAAGACCTTTACTCTGGCTGACGATTTATACGCCTATCTGCTGTCAGTTTCTCTGCGCGAGGACGCGCTGCTGCAGCGGTTACGCGAGGAAACCGCGCACGATGAGATGTCGTCGATGCAGATCGCTCCCGAGCAAGGTCAGTTTCTGGCTTTGCTGGCGCGTCTGAGTGGCGCGCGGCGGGCGCTTGAAGTGGGCGTGTATACGGGTTACAGCTCACTGAGCGTGGCGCGGGCGCTGCCTGCCGACGGTCGTCTGGTGGCCTGCGATATCAGCGAACCCTGGACGGCTGTCGCGCGCCGCTACTGGCGTGAGGCCGGCGTCGAAGCGCGCATCGACTTGCGACTGGCGCCGGCGTTGCAGACCCTGGATGGCCTGCTTCAGGCCGGTGAAGCGGAGACTTTCGACTTCGCGTTCATCGACGCCGACAAGGAGAACTATCCGCATTACTATGAGCGTGCATTAAAACTGTTGCGTCGCGGCGGGTTGATCGTCGTCGACAACACTTTGTGGTCGGGATGGGTCGCCGATCCGACCCGGCAGGACGCCGATACCCGCGCCATCCGTGCCTTCAACCAGGCGCTGTGCGCCGACCAGCGGGTGGATATCAGTCTGTTGCCGGTCGCCGATGGGCTGACGTTGGCGTTAAAGCGCGGCTGAGGGCGTCACAGGTCGAGCTGACTGACCTTGACTTCGTCGGGATCCTTGTCGAGTTCGTGACGATAAAACAGTTCGGTTCCGGGGTGCGAGGCGGTGGCGCTGCCGCAGATCACGCCGAAGCGCAGCATGGCGGCGGCGGGCTCCCCGCTGCGGGCCGCACTGATCAGGCCGGCGACCAGCGAATCCCCGCAGCCGACCGTGGACAGCTTGTGGACTTTCGGCGCTTCGCAGTAATAACTGTTGTGCGCGTCGATAAATATCGCGCCGTCCTGTCCCAGGGAGATGCAGACATTTTCGATACCCTGGCGCTGTAACGTGCGACCGGCTTCGGCCACGGATCGGGGATCTTCGAGACGTCTTTTTATGGTCATTTCCAGGACGTAACGGTTCAGGCGCACCAGATAAGGTTGCGCTTGCAGGGCCTGTTCCAGCACCTCGCCGTGAGCGTCGACCACGGCACGGCCGCCCTGCGAGCGGATCCGCTCGGCCAGATCGCGATAGGTGCTATCGGGCACCCCCGGCGGCAGGCGGCCGCTGAGTACCCCGACGCCGGTCCCGACCACGCCTAAAAAACAATCCACCACCTGCGCCAGGACCTCGGCCGGAATCTGCGGCCCCAGGCTGGTGATTTCGTACTGTCCCGGCGGGCTGTGTTGCAACACGGTGGTGTTGAGCCGGGTTTCGCCGTCGACCCGAAACCAGGTGTGGTGCTCGCGCAGCGCATCGCCGAGCAGGCGCAACAGCAGATCGCCGCTCTCACCGCCGAGCACACTACAGCAATGCACCGGCACTTCGAGCTCGGTCAGCGCGCGGGCGACGTTGATGCCGTTTCCACCCGGGTGGTACCAGGTCTGGCGGGCCGGGACTTTCTGGTACTCCAGCAGCTGCGGAATCTCGTAACTGATATCCACCGACGGATTCAGTGCCAGGACGGAAACGCGCTCGGGCTGTTCGGTCATAAGTGTCTCCGTGTCATCGTAGGCCCTTTTTCAGTATCAGGCTGCGGCCGGTCATCTCCGGCGGTTGCGGAATGCCGAGCAGATCCAGCACCGTCGGCGCGAGATCGGCCAGCCCGCGGCCGGTACTGAGGCGTACCGGTCCGGCGCCCATGATCAGAAAGGGCACCGGATACTCCGTGTGCTGGGTGTGCGGCTCCCCGGTGTTGGGATTGATCATTTCGTCACAGTTGCCGTGATCGGCGGTCAGCAGAATGCGCCAGCCCTGCTCCAGCGCGACGCGAAACACCCGGTGGCTTTGCAGATCGAGTGTTTCCACTGCCCGGATCAATGCCTCGGGCCGGGCGGTGTGTCCGACCATGTCGGCGTTGGCGAAGTTGGTGACGATGAAATCGTGGCTGCCTTGTTCTATGGCCCTGATCAATTCATCGGCGATACGCGGCGCGCTCATCTCGGGCTGAATGTCATAAGTGGCGACCTCCGGAGAAGGTACGATGATGCGTTCCTCGCCGGGAAACGGCGGTTCGCGCCCGCCGTTGAAAAAATAGGTGACGTGGGCGAATTTCTCGGTTTCGCTGCAATGTAACTGTCGCAGCCCGGCGTCGCTGATCACTTCGGCCAGAACCTGTCGCGGCAGTTGCGGGGGGTACAGGACCGGGAAGGGGTAAGTGGCGTCGTATTCGGTCATGCAGGCCAGGTGCTGCAGCACAATGCCGCGCCGGTCGAAGGCGTCGAATTCGCGCAGTCCGAAAGCGGCGCACAACTGGCGCGCGCGGTCGCTGCGGAAATTGAAAAACAGCACTGGCTCGTCCGCGGCGATGCCGCCGTGCCCGACAATAACCGTGGGCTGGATAAATTCGTCGCCCTCGCCGCGCACATAGGCCGCGTCGATCGCCTCGCGCGCGCTGGCGGCGCTGAAACCCTGGCCGAGCACCATGGCGCTCCAGGCGCGTTCGGTGCGGTCCCAATGGCGGGCGCGGTCCATGGCGCTGTAGCGCCCGCACACCGTGGCGATGCTGCCGCGGCCGAGTTCGGCCAACGCCGCTTCGAGCTCGTCGAGATAACCGAGCGCCGCGCGCGGGGCGGTGTCGCGGCCGTCGGTGATCATATGCACGATCGGCTCGATGTCGGTATTGCGCAGGGTTTTGAGAATGCCCAGCAAGTGCTCGATATGCGCGTGCACACCGCCGTCCGAGACCAGGCCGACCAGGTGCAGGCGCCGGCTGCCGGCGATCAGCGCCTGCCAGCCGGGGAGCTGTTCGAAGGTGCCGCCGTAGATCTCGTTGGCAATGCGTACCAGTTCCTGTTCCAGCACGCGGCCGGAGCCGAGCGTCAGGTGTCCGACCTCCGAATTGCCGAACTGTCCGTCCGGCAGACCGACGGCGCGTCCGGAGGCCTGCAGCACGCTGTGTGGATAAGAGGCGAAGTAGTGATCGAGGTGCGGTGTGCGCGCCAGCGCCCAGGCGTTGTGCGCGCGGCTTGGGTTGAGTCCGAAGCCGTCGAAGATGGCCAGCAATACGGGTTTTGCAGTCACGTGATTTCCCCGAAACAACAATCCTTGAGCGGCGCCGGCGGACCGGCGCGATACGCCATTAGCGGCCGGTACCATAGCACACCGCGCTGAAAACTGAACCGGCCCCGGCGCATACCCGCGCAAGACCCGAGCGATAGAAGGGAATAGGTTGTATGCAGCCTACATACGCCTACAATTGCTCTAACCATCATTTCCACAATTGGCGGAGTCCAGCAGATGCTCGAACAGAACCAGCCGGCGCCGGATTTCAGCGCTCCCAATCAGGACGACGCCCGCGTCGGTCTGGCCGATTTCAAGGGACGGAAGAATGTCATCCTTTATTTTTATCCCAAGGACGACACGCCGGGCTGCACCATCGAGGCCAACCAGTTCACGGCGTTGGCGAGCGACTTCGCGCGGCACGATACCGTGGTGATCGGCGTCAGCCGTGATTCCTGCGCCAGCCATCGCGCCTTTGTCGACAAGTACGGTCTCAAAGTTGATCTGCTGGCCGACACCGACGGCCGCTTGTGCGAGGCCTACGGCGTCTGGCAGGAGAAGGAAAAAAACGGGCACAAGGCGATGGGCATCGTGCGTTCCACGTTTCTGATCGACAAGGAAGGTCTGTTGCGGGAGGTGCACTACGGCGTCAGCGCCGACGGCCACGCGCAGGCCATGCTGCAGGCGACGGCGCGTCTCTAGCCGCCTATGGCGCACGACCACAGCCACGCCGGCGGCGACTACAACCGGGCTTTCGCCATCGGCGTGGCACTGAACGTCGGTTTCGTGCTGATCGAGGCGGGTTACGGCCTCGTCGCCCAATCACTGGCGTTGCTGGCCGACGCGGGCCATAACCTCAGCGATGTCGTCAGTTTGCTGCTGGCCTGGGGAGCGAGTGCGCTGGCCAGGCGCGCCGCCTCGGAAAAACGCACCTATGGTTTTCGCAAGGCCACCGTCATGGCCTCGGTGGCGGGCGCGGTGCTGCTGTTGGTCGCGCTGGGTGGGATCGCCTGGGAGGCGTTCGGCCGGTTTGTCTCGCCGCAGCCGGTCGCCGGTACCATCGTCATACTGGTGGCCGCCATCGGCGTGGTGATCAACACCGCCACCGCGCTGCTGTTCGTGTCGGGCCAGAAGCACGACTTGAACTTGCGCAGCGCCTTTCTGCACATGGCGGCCGATGCCGGCGTGTCGCTCGGCGTGGTGGTGGCCGGCGCGGTGATACTGTTCAAAGGCTGGCTGTGGGTGGATCCCGCCATCAGTCTGGCGATCGTGCTGGTGGTCCTGCTGGGTACCTGGGGTCTGCTGCGCGACTCGGTGAATCTGGCGATGGACGCGGTGCCGGAACACATCGATATCGCGGCCGTGCGCGCGTATCTCAACGGACTCGGTGAAGTGCGCGACATTCACGATCTGCATGTCTGGGGCCTGAGTACCACGGAAAGCGCGCTAACCGTCCACCTGGTGGTCGAGGACCGGGGCGCCCTGGGAAACGCTTTTCTGGCGCAACTGCAGCAACAGTTGCACCAGCGCTTTGGGATCGATCACGCCACTATTCAGCTGGAAAGCGGCGACGAACCCTGCGGCTGCCGGCTGGCCAGGCAGAGTTGCTGCTGAGCCGGCCCGACCCGGGCTCAGTCGATAAGGACGGGATCGGTGGTCTTGTCGCGTTGTATCAGCGCGTAGGCCGAGTGGTTGTTGATCGATTCGAAATTCTCCGATTCCACAATATAGGCGCTGATGCGGTCGTCGGCGTTCAGGGCCGCGGCGATGTCGCGCACCATATCTTCGACGAACTTGGGATTATCGTAGGCTTTTTCGGTGACGTATTTTTCGTCCGGCCGCTTGAGCAGGCCGTATAGCTCGCTCGATGCCTGCGACTCGATCAGCTCGATCAGCTCCTCGATCCAGATAAAGTCGCAAGTGGTCGCGGTCAGCGTGACATGCGAACGCTGGTTGTGCGCGCCGCGATCCGAGATCTTCTTCGAACATGGGCACAGGCTGGTGACCGGAACGATGATCTTGATCTGCATCTGCGCCTTGCCGTCGCGCACTTCGCCGATGAAGGAAACCTCGTAGTCGAGCAGACTCTGCACGCCCGAGACCGGCGCGGTCTTGTTGACGAAGTAAGGGAAGGTCATTTCGATATGTCCCGCCTCGGCTTCCAGGCGCCCGGTCATTTCGCCCAGCATCTCCTTGAACGACTCGACACTGATTTCACGTTCGTGCAGATTGAGTATCTCGACGAAGCGCGACATGTGCGTGCCTTTGAAATTATGCGGCAGGTTGACGTACATGTTGAAGGTAGCCACCGTGTGCTGCTCGCCCTCGGAGCGATCCTTGACCCGCACCGGATGACGGATGTCCTTGATGCCGACCTTGTCGATGGCGATGCGGCGGGTGTCGGCGCTGCCCTGCACGTCGGCGATACTGCGGGTGACCGCGGTGGCGGCGTTCGCGCTCTGCTTGCTCATAACTCGTCCTCAACGTAACGCACACAGGCGCGTTCGGTCTCCCAGAGTGTGACAGCGTGCACCCGGATGTGTTCGCTGTTCAGTTGCGCCGAGAGTTCCCGGTAAAAATAGGCGGCGATGTTTTCCGCCGTCGGGTTGATTTGGGTGAACGGCTCAAGGTCATTGAGATAGCGGTGGTCGAGCCGCTCGGCGATCGCCCGCGTGGCCTGCTTGATGACCTTGAAATCCACCCCCATGCCGGTTTCGTCCAGCCGGGTGGCGATCACCTCGGTTTCCACTTTCCAGTTGTGGCCGTGCATGCGCGCACAGGCCCCGGGGTAGCCCCGCAGGGTGTGGGCGGAGGCGAAATCCGCCAGAATCTTCAAGTTATAGCTCGCGGCCACACTAATTCCCGAGTAAAACAGTCAAATATTAATCGACGGCCCGCAGGGTTGCAATTGCGCCGGGCATTTCCGTGCGAATACGCTGGTAAATGCCCTCGGCGTCCAGGCCGCATTCGCTCAGTTGCTGCTCGCGGCTGGCGTGTTCGATAAATCGGTCGGGTATTCCTATTAAAATCAATGGAATGGTTAAGTTTTCAGCGGCCAGCGCCGCGGCCACCGCGCTGCCGGCGCCACCCGCCACGGCGTTGTCTTCGATGCTCACCAGCAGGCGGTGACGCGCCGCCGTTGCGCGCAGACAGTCGGTGTCCATCGGTTTGACGAAGCGCATGTTGATCACGGTGGCGTCGAGCCGCTCGGCGGCGCTGAGCGCCGCCGCCAGCGGGCTGCCGAACACCAGCAGGGCGACGTCGCGGCCTTCGCGCACGAGCGCGGCACGTCCGACCGGCAGCGGTTGCAGAGCGGCGTCGATCGCCGTCCCCGGGCCGCTGCCGCGCGGATAGCGGACCGCGGCGGGGCCCGTCAGGCGCATGCCGGTGGTGAGCATCCGCCGGCATTCGTTTTCGTCCGCCGGCGTCATCAGGGTCAGGTTGGGAACGCAGCGCAGGTAGCTCAAATCGTAGTTGCCCGAATGCGTGGGACCGTCGTTGCCGACCAGGCCGCCGCGGTCAATGGCGAACAGGACCGGCAGATTCTGCAGCGCGACGTCGTGGATGAGCTGATCGTAGCCGCGCTGTAGAAAGGTGGAGTAAATCGCCAGGACCGGATGCAGGCCTTCGCAGGCCATCCCGGCTGCCAGTGTGACACTGTGTTGTTCGGCGATGCCGACGTCGAAATAGCGTTGCGGAAACCGCCGCGAAAACTCCACCAGACCGGAGCCCTCGCGCATCGCCGGCGTGATCGCCACCAGTCGCTCGTCGGCGGCCGCCATGTCGCACACCCAGTCGCTGAACACCTGGGTGTAGGTCTTGTTGCCGCCGGCAGGCGTGCCCTGACCGGTATCCGGATCGAAGCGCCCGACACCGTGGAACTTGCAGGGATTGCTTTCCGCCGGCGCATAACCCTTGCCCTTGCGGGTGACCACATGCAGCAGCTGTGGCCCGTGCAGCGCCCGCAGGTTGCGCAGGGTTTTCACCAGTGCGCCGATGTCGTGCCCGTCGATAGGGCCGATATAGTTGAAACCAAACTCCTCGAACAGGGTTCCGGGCACGACCATGCCATTCATGTGCTCCTCGGCACGGCGCGCCAGCTCCCACACCGTTGGCATGCCCTGCAGCACTTTTTTGCTGCCCTCGCGTACCGTCGCGTAGGTGCGCCCGGACAGCAGCCGGGCCAGATAATTGGACAGGCCGCCGACATTGGGCGAGATGGACATGTCGTTGTCGTTCAGTACTACCAGCAGATTTGTATCCAGACTGCCGGCGTGGTTGAGTGCCTCGACCGCCTGGCCGGCGGTCATGGCGCCGTCACCGATAACCGCTACTACCCGGCGCGGGTCGCCCGCGCGCGCCGCCGCCAGCGCCATTCCCAGGGCGGCGCTGATGGAGGTGCTGGAATGACCGACGCCGAAACTGTCGTACGCGCTTTCGTCGCGTTTGGGAAAACCGGCGAGCCCGCCTTTCTGGCGTAGACTGCCCATGCGCTCGCGCCGACCGGTGAGGATCTTGTGCAAATAACTCTGGTGACCGACGTCCCACACCAGACGGTCCTGCGGCGTGTCGAAAACATAGTGCAGCGCCAGAGTCAGCTCGACGCAGCCCAGGTTGGCCGCCAGATGCCCACCGGTGGTGGAGACCGTGTCGATCAGAAAGCGCCGCGCCTCGGCGGCCAGCCGCGGCAAGTCCGTAGGCTGCAGCGCGCGCAGGTCGTGTGGCGTGTCGATGCGGCTCAGCAGGGGCAGGTCGTCGGGCGTCATGATGTCGGGGAATACTGCGGCGGCGGACTTCCGATTATCCGCGCTGTCCCCGGCGCTGGCAAGTTGACGGCGCCCGCGACGGCACCCTCAGCTGGAACGGGCGACAATGTAGCCGGACAGCCAGCGCAGCGGATCGGCTTCGCTGCCGAAGCTCTCAAGGCTGTGGAGCGCGCGCTGGTGCAGTTCGCCGGCCCGCTCGCGCGCCCCCGACAGACCCAGCAGGTCCGGATAGGTCGGTTTGCGGCGCGCCCGGTCGGCGCCGGCCTGTTTGCCGAGCTGCTGCGTGTCGCCGATCACGTCGAGAATATCGTCCTGCACCTGAAAGGCCAGGCCGATGCATTTGCCATAGTGGTCCAGGGCGCGCCGGTGCCCCTCGTCGAGCGCCGGCGCGCACAGCGCGCCCAGCACGACTGCCGCACGTATCAGGGCGCCGGTCTTGTGGATATGCATGTCTTCGAGTTCGGCGATGTCCAGTTCGCGCCCGACCGCGGCCATGTCGATGGCCTGGCCGCCGACCATGCCGCGCGAACCGGCTGCCAGCGCCAGCAGTTCGAGCATCTCCAGCCGGGCGTCGGCGTTCACCGGGCCCATCGGCGCGTGCGCCAGCAAATGGAACGCCTTGCACTGCAGGGCGTCGCCGGCGAGGATCGCCAGCGCCTCGCCGTAGGCGCGGTGGCAGGTCGGCCGGCCGCGGCGCAGATCATCATTGTCCATCGCCGGCAGGTCATCGTGCACCAGCGAATAGGCGTGCAGGCACTCGACCGCGCTGGCGGCCACATCCAAAGCCTGCTCGTCGGCGTGCAGGGCGCGCCCGGCGGCGTAGACCAGTAGCGGACGGACCCGCTTGCCGCCGCCCAGGACGGCGTAGCGCATGGCTTCGTGCAGGTCCATCGGCAGGGTGGTGCTGGAGGGCAGAAACTGTGCGAGCGCGTTCTCCACGCGGTTTCTGCACTGTTCGGCGAAGGCGACCAGTTCAGGGGGTTGCATCGTCATCGAACGGCTCCAGTTCAGTCTTGCCGTCCTTTTCAAGCAGAATCTGGACTTTCTGTTCGGCGTCTTTCAGGGCTTGCTGGCAGGAACGGGTCAGCTGGACGCCGCGCTCGAATTGCGCCAACGAGTCCTGCAGGCTGAGCTCTCCCTGCTCCATCTTCTCCACCAGGGCCTCGAGTTCTGCCAGGGCGGCTTCGAAATCGGGGTTTTTTGCGCTGCGTTTGGCCAAGATCGTGGTATCTCGCGAGTATTTCACTGGGTGCGTAACGTTACCCGGCCTCTCGCAGAGGGTCAACGCGACCGGCCGGCGTGGAACACGGCGATTGACAGCCGCCAAGGCCTGAGCTAGATTCTAAATTCTAGTTTAGACTGAGTCTAAAGTTGGGCGGTCGCCCGTTTTCACTCATTTTGGAGGTTACACCATGGACCTGAAAGGCTCTAAGACCGAAGACAACCTGAAAGCCGCCTTTGCCGGCGAATCCCAGGCCAATCGCCGTTACCTGTATTTCGCATCCAAAGCCGACGTCGAAGGCTACAACGACGTCGCCGCCGTGTTCCGTTCCACCGCCGAAGGCGAAACCGGGCACGCCCACGGCCACCTCGAATATCTGGAGGCCGTCGGCGATCCGGCTACCGGGCTGCCGATCGGCGGCACCTCCGACAATCTCAAGGCTGCCATCGCCGGCGAGACC
Organism: Thiogranum sp.; assembly: GCA_030148775.1. Classification (GTDB taxonomy): domain Bacteria; phylum Pseudomonadota; class Gammaproteobacteria; order DSM-19610; family DSM-19610; genus Thiogranum. The sequence goes on along the minus strand of JASBST010000003.1, from coordinate 5,479 downwards.
CACGAGTATACCGATATGTATCCGGGGATGGCGAAAACCGCGCGCGACGAGAGTTTCGACGAGATCGCCGACTGGTTCGAGACCCTGGCCAAGGCCGAGCGTTCGCACGCCAACCGCTTTCAGAAGGCGCTGGACACCCTGGACAGCTGATCGTCCAGGTGGTTTTTTGGTCACCGGGGCCGGTACCGGCCCCGCTGGCTGAAAGCCTTCCGTCAACGCCGCCGCCTGACGGCGGCAGCTTTTCCCCGCCGCGTCCGCACGTGCGCTTGGCGACGCCGGCGAACCCTGTAGCATTCGTTTTGAATGGAGACACACGATGGCCGTCCGTGAAGGTAGCCTGGAGGCGCCGACCCGCCACCCCATAGATTGGCAGAATCCCGAGTACTACGACCAGGACTCCCTGATGCAGGAGCTAGAGCGGGTGTTCGACATCTGCCACGGTTGTCGCCGTTGCTTCAGCCTGTGCCACGCCTTTCCCACCTTGTTCGACGCCATCGACGAGTCCGAGACGATGGAACTGGACGGCGTGGACAAGCGCGTTTATTGGGACGGGGTCGACCATTGCTACCTGTGCGACATGTGTTACATGAGCAAGTGTCCTTACGTGCCGCCGCACGAATGGAACGTCGATTTTCCCCACCTGATGCTGCGCGCCAAAGCGGTCAAGCACAGCCAGGGCAAGACGAAGGTGCGCGATCGTATCCTCACCGCGACCGACAAGGTCGGCACGCTGGCCGGTATTCCGGTGGTCTCCAGCGTGGTCAACGCCGTGAATCACAACCGCCTCGGCCGGCGGGTGGTGGAGGAGCTGCTGGAAGTGCACCCGGAGGCGGTGCTGCCGAATTATCACGCCAAAACCCTGCGCCGGCGCTTTTCGACCCGGCGTAATGTCGACGCCGTGGCGGCGGTCGGCGCCGGGCCTACGCGCGGCAAGGTGGCTTTGTTCGACACCTGCTATAGCAACTATAACGAGCCCGAACTGGGCGAGGACCTGATCGCGATCTTCGAACACAACGGTCTGCCGGTGCGCCTGACCGAAACTGAACGCTGCTGCGGCATGCCGAAACTGGAGCTGGGCGACCTGCAGGCGGTACGTCGGGCGAAGGAGATCAATGTGCCGAAGCTGGTGCAGTTGATCGACCAGGGTTGGGACCTGGTCGCGCCGGTACCCTCGTGCGTGTTGATGTTCAAACAGGAACTCCCGTTGATGTTTCCCGAAGACGCCGACGTGGCCAAAGTGCGCGACCATATCTACGATCCTTTCGAATATCTGATGCTCCGCCACAGGCACGGGCAGTTGAATACCGATTTCAAAGCCAACTTGGGAAAAATCGCCTATCACGTGGCCTGTCATCTGCGGGTGCAGAACCTGGGGATGAAAACGCGCGAGCTGTTGCAGCTGATACCGGGCACCGAGGTGGAGGCGATCGAGCGTTGCTCGGGGCATGACGGCACCTATGCCGTGAAGAAGGAATTCCATGAAATATCGATGAAAATATGCAAACCCGTGGTCAACCGGGTGGAAAAATCCGCGGCGGATCATTACAGCAGCGACTGTCCCATGGCGGGACACCAGATCGAGAACGGCCTGAGCGAGGCGCGGGCGCCCGAGCACCCGCTGAAGCTGCTGCGCCAGGCCTACGGCATTTGAGGACTCCGACGATGGCAACGACTATGCAGAAGCTGACGCGAAACGACCTGTACTCACTGGAACAGTACGCCGAAGAGCGCCCGGGGTTTCGCGCCCGGGTGATCGCGCACAAGAAAAATCGTCGCGTGCCGCTTGGCAACATCGCCGCGTTGTATTTCGAGGATCGCCTCACGATGCAGTATCAGATCCAGGAGATGCTGCGCGTCGAACGGATCTTCGAGGCCGCGGGTATCCAGGAAGAGCTCGACGCCTACAATCCGTTGATTCCCGATGGCAGCAACCTGAAAGCGACCTTCATGATCGAGGTCGCCGATGAAGCCGAGCGACGCCAGGTGCTGGCCGAGCTCAAGGGTATCGAGGACCAGGTGTGGTTGCGCGTCTACGGCTTCGATCCGGTGTTCGGTGTCGCCGACGAGGATCTGGAACGGGAGAATGAGGAGAAAACCTCATCGGTGCATTTCATGCGTTTCGAATTCAGCGCGGAAATGATCGCCGCGGCGCGCGAGGGCGCCTCGCTCGGCGCCGGGATTACCCATCCGGCCTATACCCAGCAATTGGAGCCCCTGCCCGAGAACATCCGCGCCGCTCTGGTGCAGGACTTCGACTAAGCGCCCCGGGCCGTGACAGCGCACCTGCCACAAGGTGTCAGCGAGGCGGGTATTCCTGTTAGGCTGAGCGTTTTGGCGCGAGGGGAACCGCCCGGCCGCCGCGACAGGACGTCCGCAGGCCGCGACAGCTATGTGCAATGCGACATTTTATCCTTTGTCACCCGGCGACAGCCTGACGCGCTGGCGCGACCGGCTGCATCAGGCGGGTGGACTGGTCGCCGATCCGGTGCAGCAGCTGCGGCTGCACTTCTACGATAGTTTCGACGGGCGTCTGTTGCGCGCCGGTCGCATTCTCGAGCAGGAGCAGGGCCCGGATGGCGCCGAACTGCGGTTGCGCGCCTGTGTCAGCCAACAGGTGGAAGCGGCACTGCCCTTGAACGGACCGATGCCGCGCTTTGCTTCGCTGCTGGCGGCGGGCGAACTGCGGCGCCGGTTGCAAGAACACCTGGCGCCACGCGCCCTATTGCCGCTGGCAGGTGTGCGGTTGCGGCGCTACAACTTGCGTGCGGTGGATGACGAGGGCAAGACACGGGTGTGGGTGCAAATCGAATCCCTCAGTCTGCTGCGGCCCGGCGCTCGCGCCCGCCTGCTGAGCAAGCGCCTTTGTGTGCAGCCGCTGCGCGGTTATGCCAAAGCCGCGCAGCGCATCATCTCCCGGTTGGAGAACGATCATGGTCTGCGGCCGCGGGAAGAGGACTGGTGCGCGCTGGTTCTCGACGCCGCCGGCAACCATCCGTTGCACAGCCGCCCGGCGCCGGTTGTGTCGCTCAGCGCGCGGATGCGCGCCGACCTGGCGGCGCGGCGTGTGCTGCAGGCGCAGTTCGCCACCATGCAGGCGCAGGAGCAGGGACTGATCGCCAATCTCGACAGCGAGTTTCTGCACGATTTCCGCATCGCCCTGCGCCGCAGCCGAAGTCTGTTGCTGGCCATGAAACAACTGTTTCCCCCCTCGGTGCTCGGGCGCTTCAAGGACGATTTCGCCTGGCTGAGCGCGGTGACCGGAAAGGCGCGCGATCTCGATGTCTATTTGTTGAACTTTCCCGGTTATCGCCGCGCCATTCCGGCCGGGCTGCGCGTCGGGCTGGAGCCGTTGCGGGCGCTGTTACAGTCCCGCCAGCAGCAAACCTATGCCGAGCAACTCGTCGTTGCCTTGCACAGCCGGCGCTACCGCGCCTTCAAACAGCGCTGGCAGCGCTATCTAGACAGCCCGTTGGCGCGTCGGCCGACGGCGCCCGAGGCCGCCGAGCGGCTGGATGTCGTCGCCCGGCGCCGCAGCTGGCGCCGCTACCGGCGTATTCTTCGACAAGGCGCGAAAATTGATGCGGGGTCCCCCGCCGAGGACCTGCACAGCCTGCGCAAGGCGTGCAAGAAATTGCGCTATCTGCTGGAAGCCTTTGCCTCGCTTTATCCGCCGGATGATATCCAGGCGGTGATCAAGGCATTGAAAAAACTGCAGAAGAATCTAGGCGAGATCCAGGACCTGGAGGTGCAGCTGGTGTCGTTAAAAGGTTTCGCCATGGAAATACGCCGCCGTGGCGAATACAACGCCAGCACCGCTGCCGCGGTCGATGCGCTGCTGGAGGTACTGCGGCGGCGTCGGTCGCAGGCACGGGAGGACTTCGATGCCCGCTTTCGGCGCTTCGCCAACGGCCACAACCAGGCATTGTTCCGGCGCCTGTTGAAGCCGGGCGCAGCGCAGGTGCCTGTGTGATCACACTGGCCTGTTACAACATCAAGGGGGGCGTGGGGAAAACCGCCACCGCCGTCAATCTGGCCTATCTCGCCGCGTTGGGTGGCGCCCGTACGCTGTTGTGGGATCTCGATCCGCAGGGAGCGGCGAGTTTCTGCTACCGGGTCAAGCCGCACGTGAAAGGCGGTTCCTCCGGTCTGCTGCGGCGTAAGCGTAAACTCGAGGCGGCGATCAAGGCGACCGACTATCCGCGCCTGGATTTGCTGCCGGCCGATTTCTCCTATCGCAACATGGACCTGCTGTTGCAGCGCCAGCGCAAGCCCGGCACACGTCTGCGCAAGCTGATCAAGCCGCTGCGTCGCGACTACGACTATCTGTTTCTCGATTGCCCACCCGGTCTGACGCTGGTATCGGAAAACATTCTCGCCGCCGCCGACGCGTTGCTGCTGCCCACCATTCCGACGCCACTGTCGTTACGCACGCTGGAGCAGCTGGCGGCGTTCTGCGCCGATGAGGCCTACGATGGGTTACGTCTGCTGCCGTTCTTTTCCCTGGTCGACCGGCGCAAGCACTTGCAGCGCGAGATCGTGGCGCGGCCCGACGGCCTCTTGAAAAAACCGGCGCTGGGCTCCATTCCTTATGCCAGTGAGGTCGAGCAGATGGGGTTGCGACGCGCGCCGCTGGAGACCTACGGTCATGCCAGCGCGGCGGCGGCCGCCTATCGCGAGCTGTGGTCGCGGTTGCAGGACGCCCTAGCGATGCCCTGAGCGGCCGGTGCTCGCCGGGGTCGATCGAAAGACGGATTGACGGATTGTGTCGCTGCCCTTGAAAACGGCTTCACGCGTACCTATATCAAGGTCATCGGGGGCGCCGGGTGGCGCCTCGCAAAGTCGAAAATCTAGGAGGTGTGAAATGTCTCTTGTACGTTATGAGCCCTGGGGTTTATTGAACCAGCTGCACGGCGAAATCAACCGTTTGTTTGACGCGCGCGTGCCCAGCTACGGCGACGAGCGCGATCAACTGGCCACCACTGATTGGGTGCCGGCGGTGGATATCCGCGAGGAAAACGAACGCTATCTCATCCATGCCGATGTTCCGGGTGTGAATCCCGAGGATATCGAAGTGAATATGGAAAACGGCGTGCTCTCGATCCGTGGTCAGCGCCAGAGCGAGTCCAGCGAGGAGCGCGAAGGCTACAAACGGGTCGAGCGGGTGCGGGGCAGTTTTTTCCGCCGCTTCAGCCTGCCGGATACCGCCGACGGCGATGCCATCAGCGCCAAGTGCAAGGACGGTGTGCTCGAAATCGCCATCCCCAAACAGGCCAAGGTGATGCCGCGACGGATCAAGGTGGAAAGCTGAGCTTTCACCGAGGCCCGGCGACCCGGTCCGCGTACCCCGCGGGCCGGGTCGCCTGTAGGAATCGACGCCTATGGAATTCAAGGATTATTACCAGCCACTCGTCCTGTACCTCGACGCCTCGCAGGAGGAGATCAAGCGAGCCTACCGCAAGCTGGCGCGCAAATTCCTTCC
>JASBST010000001.1 GCA_030148775.1 Thiogranum sp. | reverse complement strand
CAACAACCAGCTGAGCGGCTTCAAGCCGAAACTCTGCTGTAAAGGATCGTCTTTTTCGTGTACTCATAGTAATACCTACTTAATTTATGGGGTGATAGTATCACCCCTTATTAAGTGGCCAAAATCACTGAGCCACTACATGCAATTCGGTGACCCGGATAATGTTACCGAGGTCCCGCGCGTTACAGATCTTAGTATTTCGTTCGCCCAAGACGGTAAAAGTACGCGTGCGGGTCAACAATTCGATGTTCGCCTGGTTGTCAGTAATCCTAACGCGGTATATGGGGCCAAAGATGTAAGAATTTTGCTTGTCAAGCCACCGTCCGCAACCTGGGGGACGCCGTATTATTGTACTCCGGTCGGTCAGAACGAAATGCAGTGCGACATTGTGGACATACGCCAAGCATCCGCAACGTCCGTGGATATCCCTGTGGTCTCGGATCAGGCTGGGAATCTGCATTTTTCCGCGTCCGTTGTATCGGATACATACGATCCCAACACGGATAACAACGCTGCGTACGACACCAAGTCCATCGACCCACGGAGCGTCGACTTAGGCATCCAGTTTGACGGATATAAAGAGCACGAGTATGCCATTGTCGGCGAATCCAGGACCTATGAGATGAAGATCACCCAGTGGGGGCCGGACGAGGCACGGAATGCAGTGCTTACGATGAGTATCCCCGCGAATATAAATATCACCTCCGCTAATTTTTCAGTCGTCGGATCTCCTGGGCATAATGGGAGTTGTAGCATAGGAACTGACCTGGTTTGTATGCTTGGCACCGTTCCGCATAATGGTGCCAGCTACAAGGCGACCGTCGATATTACAGTTTCCGGTCTGTCGGAGGGTATAGTCGACCAAACCGCTAGCATAAGCTCCGAGGGCATCGAGTCGGATCCGAGCGACAATCAGGTAAGTTTTACCAGCTTTGTCGGAAAAACACTGATGCCCATCCAGGCTGCCATCGATAGCGCCTCTCCTGGTGACACGGTGGTCATCCCCGATGGCCTCTATGCAGGCACCTTGTCACTGGTATCCGGTGACATCGTGATCACCAGCGCCAACGGCCGACAATCTACTTCGGTGTGGTTGACCGATCCTCTAAGACTGGGCCCATCCACGTCGGTGCGCAATATTACGTTCTTGGGGCGCTCCTATCTGTCGGCTACCAATGTCGCCAACCTTGAAGTTTCAGGTAATCTCTTTTCCGGTCTGACGAACGCTATCGAAGCACATAGCGTCAGCGGGACGATTTATGATAATCGCTTCACCGGAGGTGATTTTGTTGCCTTGCCTGGATTCTCTCACTGCGCGCAGGTTCGGCTCGGCTGGTATTCGAGCGTGCGCGTTTATAACAATATTTTTGACAACAATACTTCCGCGTCCTCAAATTGTGGAGCTGTATGGATTGAAGGGGTCGTCGACAAGGGGCAAACAATTGAAATTACAAATAATACATTCGTGGGTAATGACTGGGCCGTCATGGTTGAAAAGCCTTACGATGCGTTGACTACTATCGATGTGGCGAACAACATCATGCAGAGTAATGACCGGGCGGTCACAGTGACTACATTCTACTCAGGTACTTTTGAGCCTTCTGTGTTTACCAACCTCACCTATGAAAACAGCACGGATTATATCGGTATATCGCCCGAGCGACTGGTGGGCAATCTCAGTGGAGATCCGTTAATGGCAGATCCGGCTAATGGTGATTTTCGTCTTCAGGCGGGCTCAATAGCAATTGACGCCGCCACGGACGCATCCGCACCATTGTCGGATTTCTATGGGTCGTCCAGACCTATTGATGGAGATGGGGACGCAATATCCGCGAGTGATATCGGCGCACATGAATTCGTGCCTAACTAGCGGACCGAACCCCTTCCCGTAGACCGAGCTGTTCGGATGAGTAAAATCAGTTACTCACACCGGAGTTCGCGCCGATTTTGGCGGTCGATGAGTCACAATAATACCCAGCCAGTTAAGCATAAGACGGGAGTCGCGCGAGTCGAAAATCCAAGCGACGTGGTTTTATAGTCGAAGGAGATGACTCAATAGAAAAAATTCAACGGCAGGTCATTGGAAAAGGATTGCCACGACATACAACTTGGAAGACTAAAGGAGGGTCTATGAAGTGGACCCCGGTAGTCGGACAGGATGGCTGGAAAAGTAAGTGTCTTCTGCGAAGATGATAATCGTAACTGAGGAAGCAGAAGATGAGAAGGAAGCGTCGTAATCATTCATCGGCCTTCAAGGCCAAGGTCGCCCTGGCAGCCATCAAGGGAGAGAGGACGCTGACGGATCTGGCGGAGCAACTTGATGTGCATTCGAAGAACCTGCCGTGGAACCAAAGAAAAATAGGGTTGCGATATTGGCGACAGATCAGTACGCACCTGAAGGATGTACAGGTGACGGGAGTCTCCGCGCACCATCCGGTCTAGTTGTCCGTACATACGCCAAGATTGGGGATGACGATGCTCGCCGTGATTTGTGTTCGTGTCAGCTCAAAGATCGAATAGCGCCATCATTCTGATTCCAGGCGTGGACGTGAAGTCATGACAGGGATGTATCCATGATTCGTTGTGGCCGTGTTCTGGTTCCAAGTACGCCGAGTGTGGCCTCGGTACAATGGTCAGTCGACCGCCTCGCCGAGGTGCCTTTTTCCGCCAGCGGCTTTGCTGTTACCTGTCGACGGCGCTTGCCGGTCCGGCGACGTCAATCGCCGTCGTCAGCGCCGATCAACAGCGCGCGCTGCCTGATCGGTAACTGCCGACGTGGCGTTGCGGCGGGAAGTTTTCCTCCGCAGTCAAAGCTGTGCGATGCTAGGCCGAGCCGCATTGCAAAATTCGCCGCTGACGCTCGCTCTTCGGTGATCGTTGCAATATGAATTCGGGCTTTCTCGAGGCGAAGAGGCTAACTCTATGTTCAGTATAATAAAAGTTATTTGGGCACGATTCCTGATTACAACAGCGGTATGGCGCAACCTGGTCGGAAAACGGAACTGCAGCGAGGGCACCGCGTGAAGTGGTGGTTCGGCCGGCGCGGAGCGCAGCGCGCCAATGCCGTCAAACGTCTTGAACGCAGCGTCTTCTTGCAGGGCTACGGCAACCTGACGGTGCATGTCCATATTGACGGTCTTGGTGCTGTTTGTCCGCGTCCGCAGTTGCTGACCATGCGGGCGCTGGATCACATGGAGGATGGCGAGGTGCTGGAGCTGGTGGTGGACAACCCCGGTTCGGCCGAGGCGATTCCGGGGATGGACATGACGCTGGGCAGTACGCACCTGGTGACATTGCATGAGGACAGCTGTTGGCGGATTTTCGTGCGCAAAGGTTACAAAGACAGCGACGAGTGACGACAGTGCTAGTGACTATCGTAAACGGGGTTTAAAAGGGGAGTTCGATGTCAAATGAGGTAAGGGCTGCGACTCTGGACATGCCGGGGTTGCGCGGTTCGGCCTGGTACGGTCATAAGGGTAATATTTACGCGGCCATCATCGTTACGCTGGTGATGCTGTGTTTGGCCTGGGCGTTACTCCAGGATATGCGCTGGATTTACCTGCTGGTCTATATCTGGTTTGGCCTGGGGTATGGCATTTTTCTCCAGTACGGCCGCTTTTGCATGGCCTCGGCGGTACGGGATCTGTTTGCGGTCGGTGTGCCGCGCATGGCGGTGGGGATGCTGATCGCCGTGATGTTGTTTTCCCTCACGGCGGCCGTTGTCAAGGTGTTGGGCGTGAATACCTTCCACCCCCACCCGCTGGGCTGGCACATTCTCATTGGCGGAGCGATTTTCGGATTCGGTATCGTGTTCACCGGTGGCTGCGCCTCAGGCTCGCTGTATAAGTCGGGAGAAGGCAACATCGGTTCCATGCTGGTGGTGTTGTCAATCTCGTTCACGCAAGCCTATTACGTGACGCTGGGAGGCTGGTTGAACAAACTGGTGCCGGCATCCTGGACCGCTTCGGCGGCGGCCAAGGACATGCCGGCGCAGCTGTCTGTGACTGACGGCTGGTTCGATCAGTTCGTTGCTGGTTACGTGTGGGATCTCCACGCCGGCCAGCTCGCCGATCAACTTGGATTTGATGGTCTGTTCAGCGGTGCCTTCGTCGGCAACGCCTTTCTGGGGGCGATTCTTCCCTCGCTGTTGCTGATGGGCTATCTCTATTTCGTGGTCTACCGCAAGGGGTATCTGCGCAGACGGAAAGTTACGGTGCCGCGTCTGCGCGATCATCTGCGTGGCGTCTGGTCGATGGTGGTTTCTTCGCGCAACACCGCGATCGCGGGTTTGTGTCTCGGTGTATTGGCCGGCGCACACATGTGGGCCACTGGAGAGTTGCGCGAACACTACGGGATTTTCAACTTCGGCGAACTGCTCGCGAACATGGGGCACACGGCCGGTCTGTCGATTCAGGACACGGTGTTCGATCCGGGCTACTGGTATATCACTACTCAGGAAGCGCAATGGGGTGCGTGGTTGCTGGACAAAGGCGGCATGCAGATGTCGGACAATATTTTCTTCGGTCTGGAAAACGGTATACCCAACCCGCTCATCAACGCACCGGGCTGGATGTCCATCGGCATTATCCTGGGGGCGGCGGTCATTGCGCTTTCGCGGCGTGAATTCAAATGGAAGGTGCCGAACCTTGAGACCGCGATGTTCGCGCTTGTCGGCGGGGCGCTCATGGGCCTGGGCGCGCGGATCGGTATGGGTTGCAATATTGGCGCGTTTTTCGCCACCGTCACCAACGGTGATCTGTCGGGCTGGGTGTTTCTCGGCGGTATGACGGCCGGCGGATGGCTGGGCGTTAAAGCCTTCAACAGCTGGATGGAGTGGCGCTCCGGAGATGATGACCTGGCTATTTGAAACGTGTTTTGTTTGAAATCCGCACCAGTGAATATAGGAGAGTGTTTGCATGGCAGTGAAGTTCGAAAAGGTCAGCGACGGCGATTACCTGCTCGATGTGACGGGCTACGTTTGCCCTCATCCGCAGATGTATACCAAAAAGGTGCTTTGCAAGCTCGGCAGTGGGGATGTGCTCACTTTGATGTTCGATAACCCGTCCTCCTGCGAATCGATTATCGCCATGTGCGAGTCCGCGGGCGACGAGCTGCTTGAGCGGGCAGATGACGGAGGATCCTTTCGCTGGCGTATCTGCAAGGCCTGACGCCGGCATGGGGGAGGTTATGCGTTTCGGACTCGTTATTACCGATGACCGGTTGGGCACGGCCGCAGCGGAACTGCTCGCATCGGCGCAGGCCCGAGGTTGGGACTGTCGGTGCTTTCTCACCGACCGTGGTGCGTTACTGCTGAGCGCTCCATGGTTTATCGAGTCGCCGGGTTTTAGGGCCGCGGCGGTTGCGGTGTGTGAGCTCAGCGTCGAGCGCTACGAGGACGAGGGCTTGCGGGTGGACAACATCGATCCAAAGGTCGTGATCGGCGGACAGTATCAAGACGCGGAATTGGTGCGCAACAGCGATTGCGTCCTGGTGTTATAGAGAAAAATCATGCGGCAGGTACAAAAGACAATATTGGTGATCGCCCAGTATAACAAGCCCGAGGCGCTACGTATGGCCAGCGGTCTGACATTACTGAACGATCAGGTTTGCATCGCCGCGCTTGGCGGCCTGGGCGACGACGCGGACACGGCATTGCAGCTCGAGGCGCTCGAGTTCGCCGAAGTCCCGGTCGACCACCTGGACCCCACTACCGATGTCGGCATCGATCGACTCGCAGCGGCCATTTTACGCGCCGATGCGGTGTACGTTATTTGATCTTGAGGAGTCTGGTGATGAACGCTTGCAGGAAATTGTTATTACTTTCGGCACGGGAAGACAGCGAAGCGCTCGGCGCCGGGCTGGACTTGCAGCGTCTGTGCGCGGCGTTGCGTCGGCGTGGTGCCGAGGTTGAAACGCAGGTAGTTAGTGCGGCCACCGCGTCTTTATTGGACCGTCTCGAGGCGGGAGTGATGCCCGTTGTATTCCGCGATGGCATGCACGGCTAAGCAGCGGTATTGCAATATTCACTGCACCGCACCCGTGCTGCCACTGTGCAATACGCTGATAACGGTTAATAGATGCCAACCTACTGTATTTACAGAAAGTTTTATTATGGCACGAACAATGCGTCGGTAAGGCTTGGCAAGATAAGACACAACGCCGGAGACCACGGGTATACACCGGTGCTCGCGGCAGAATTCCACCAGCTCGTGGAGGAGGGCAGATGAGCAAACTCTTGAAGGCTACGCAGAGGCAACGGTCCAGGGCGATCAACGGCGTACTCCTGCTGACGGCCATTGGGCTATCCGGCTGTGGCGGCGGCGAGGACAGCACCGTGGGCTATGTATCCACACCCGCGGGCGCCACCGAACCGATCGTTATTTACACGCCCGCGCAGATCGCGCAGTCATCGGCCGATAACTACGACGCCAATGTCAACGGTCTGGTCAGCGGTGCCACACTCAAGCGCTGGAAAGACGATTGGATCAACCAGCGGCCACCTGGCATCACTGGAAAACTGGTTATCCTGCAAATATCGGAGGGTCCGGCCGGAGCTGAGTACGTCGCGCCTAACGGTACCAATGTATTCACTTATCTGTCTCCATCGTCCGAATGGATACAGACGCGCACGAATGGCGTAATCAGTACCCGCAGCATGGTGCCCGATGGTGCTGCTATGGATGCGCTGCTGGCAAAATACGACATCGATCCGCACGCCGATCTCATCGTCGCCGCCATGGGAACCGGTAGCCCCGGTAACGCGATGGGGCAGGGGCGTATCTGGTACGCGCTGCGTTATTGGGGCGTCGAGGCGAACCATTTGGCGTTGCTCAATGGCGGCAATCAGTGGTTGAACGGTTCCAGCATGAGCAGCGTGGATTTCCAGGCCACGGCATCATCGGCGCCAGGTACCGGCGCGGTTTCGGTAAAAAGTCTGCCCGCCGACAATACTGCCCTGCAGGCCACTGTCGAGGATATGTTGGCGGTACTGCCGTCGGCCGACACCAACGTGCGCGACGATGGGGTCTTCATCTGGGACGCCCGCGGGATGAATCAGTACAGTGCCGGCGAGATGCTCGAGCTCGGGCAGTCTGGCTGTGCTGCGGCTTACTGCGCGCCGCCGGCCGGTTTTGATTATATGTCGACTTTTCAAAACGGCGGATCGCGACAGGGCCACCCCAGAGGGGCCTTACAGTTGCAGTTCACCAACATGCTGGTGGCGGCGCAGGGGTATCGCTATAAAAGTAAGGCTGAGCTGGCCGCTTACGTCAATGGCGAGACCGACGCCAACGGGGTCGGGATAACCGATTCGACCTATCAGCCGGTCGGCGTCGGCAACGCCTATCAGCCGGGCGATACTGTGTACACGTACTGCGAAACCACGTTCCGCGCCATGATAACCGGCATTGTCAATGTCGTGATACTGGGAAATCCGACGCGTTTCTATGACGGCGCCATGGTTGAGTGGCATTCGCTTTCCCATCTGCAGGATGCCACCGGCAGTTATATTCTGCCGATAGATTCGCCATGGCGTACGGATGTGGTTTCGTTTTTCCGTCCCGCGAACGATCCGGCTTTGGTGGCAACGCGCTCGGTAGTCGATCCATACGCTTCGCATGCCAATGCAATCATACTAGCCGACAAGGCGTATAAAACCTCGGCCAGTACCGGCGGTGGCGGTGGCGGTAGTGGCGTCGGTGGCGGTTTGCCACCTAATCCCTGCGGGGGCTGATTAACTCCTCCAGCCCGGACCTTTCCGGGAGCACCTTGACGCCGTAACATAATGCGTCCCCGGCCGTCGTCAAGCGGCCGGGTTTCTTTTTTGCGACAGTCGGTCGGCGTAGGAGCCAGCAAACAGTGTCCAGGTCGGTGTTCAAAGTCGTCGGTTTGGGAAGCCTCGCCGCGTTGCTGCTGGCGATGGGATGGTGGTGGTGGCGTGATCTGACCGATACCCAGGCGCCGGATCAGGTCGCCGTTTTTCTCGCCGGCCATTGGAACAAACCGCTGGCGGCGCAGGGTATGCCGCCGGCGGGATTCACACCCCTGGAGGCATCATTGGACCCTGAGGCCTGCGGACAATGTCACCCGGCGCAGTTGCACGACTGGCGCACCAGCCTGCACAGCCGCACCATGGGCTACGGCATCCTCTGGCAGGTCCGCGCACTCGCGCCGGAGCAGGTCAAAGGTTGCCTCGACTGCCACGCCCCTTTGGCGGAGCAAAAAGCGCTGCTAGGCCGGGAACTCGGTTGGGAGAACGCACCGGCGGCCGCGCCGCCCAGCTATGTCTCGTCCGGGCTGCACCAGCAGGGGCTGGTCTGTGCGGCTTGCCACGTGCGTGCGCATCGACGTTACGGCCCGCCACCGATTGCGACTAAGCCGCCGGGAGACGTTCCCGAACTGCCTCATGGCGGTTATCAGGAAACAGTGGCATTCGAGGACAGCCGTTTTTGTGTGACCTGCCATCAGTTTCCCGACGACGGACCGGCACTCAACGGCAAGCCGCTGGAGAACACGTTCAACGAATGGCGTGGCTCCCGTCATGCGGTCGAGGGGCGTAGTTGCCAGTCCTGCCACATGCCCGGACGTCGGCACCTCTGGCGTGGTATTCACGATCCCGACATGGTGCGCCGGGCGCTCAGCGCCACGCTCTCAGTCCAGCCGACTGAGGACGGAAGTCTTCAAGTACGTGCCGCGATTCGTAACAGTGGCGCCGGCCACTATTTCCCGACTTATCTTGTGCCACGGGTGCAAGCGCGTCTGGTCGTCGAAAGCGCGGAGGCGGATTGGCATCTGCTGGCCGCGACGGTTTTTGCGCGTGATACCGATATCTGGTTGACCGAGGAGCGAGCAGATACACGTCTGGCGCCCGATGCCACCTACGTCTTGGAGGCGCAGTTGGCGCCTCCCAAAGAACCGGGATGGCGTCTGGTGCTGTACATCGACGTCGCTCCGCGGGCTCATTATGAACGCATGTATGCCGCCGTACTGCGCGACAGCGGCGAGCAATTGGATGCTGTTACGCGAGATATGTTGAGAGCGGCGCTTACCGAGGCACGTAGCAGCCGCTATAGCCTGTCAGTCATGGAGCGCGAGCTGCCGCAAGCGATTGCAAATTGAGACGTGACCCGAAGCGGTGCTTGATATGCAATTGCCATCGAGCGCGCTTATAAAGAAAATATAATTGTAATTCAAATACATCATGTGTCTGGCGCGTAACCTGCATTGTTACTCGGCGAATGAGGAGGGAGAAATGTCAATCAGTCCACGAGTGACGCTTCTTGCCGCAACGATACTGCTGCTGTCAGTGAGCACGGTTAGCGAAGCGGCGCAGGTGACCCTGGATTTGTCACCGGCGGGTGCGGGCGCGCAGACCGAAGTTGATACGAAACCGCCAAAGTCCTCGCGCCTGCGATTCCGCTCCGGCGGGCCCGCCTGCATGTGTGTCAGCGGCATGAGTGAGGCCGAGATCGCCGCTGCCGCGCAACGCCGAAGCGAGCAATTGGACACTTCTCTGGAAACCATCGTACAGGACCCATGATACAAGCGGGAGGAAGAAATAATGTGGCATAGAATCTGGGCCGGTTTAATACGGCAAACGCGTCTGCTGGGCGTCTTTACCGCCGTCACTCTAGTTGCCGGAACGGGATGGTCGTATCTGAGCGGTGTTACACCGGAAGATACCTTAACCCAGCCGATGGCCGCCGGCCTTGCGCCGGATCGCACGCCCGTGGCATGGGGAGAAGAGGTACTGACTGATCTTTCCGGACGGGTCGTCGCCGCGCTGCCGGTGAGGGTGGCCAACGCCTGCGGTCTCGGGGCTTCCTCCTGTTTTCGTTGTCACAACGGTAAACGCGCTCCGGCCCCCGCCGAAGACGCCGCGCGCGGGCCTTGGCATATCGATCACAAGAAGGTGAACAATTCCTGCGGGGGGTGCCACCAGGGCAATCCGCGTCTGATGAAACAAAACATCGCTCATAAAGGATTGGTTGCCAATCCGGTTGCCGAATCGGAAAAAACCTGTTTCGGCTGCCATACCTCGGCCGATGCCCAGGGAATGGTTGACACCTACCGGAAACTCACAGATACCACTGGGGAGTGACAAAACATCATGACAATTACCAAGTCGGAACAGCACCGTAGCCACCATTCGCTCGCACCGCTGGCCTTGGCGGCCGCCATTGGCAGCGGCGGCGTATACGCCGGTCCCACCATAACGTATGGCGACGAAGGTTTCGTGACACTCAATTATGCCGTGCAGATCTGGGCGCAAGGGCGCGGCTACACTTCCAGTGCCGATTCCGGCGAAAGCACGGATATTTTCCTGCGCCGCAATCGCATCACGCTTTCCGGCCAGTATAACGACTACGTCGGCTTTTACGCTCAGCTCGAGGCGGGAAACGACAGTAAGGGCAATCAGGACAACCGCAGTGTGTACTACCGCGACGCGTATCTCACCTTCGATTGGAGCGACAGCGTGCGCTTCATCGTCGGTCGGTTCAAAAACACATTCAGCCGGGAAAACCTGGAGGCCTGCCTGGAACCGCTCACACTCGACCGGGCGGAAGTGCTGAGTTACACGCCTTTTGGCGGCAGCCGCGATACCGGATTGGCGATGTGGGGAAACCTGGCCGATGGCCACTTGCAGTATCGTGTGATGGCGGCCGACGGCCGCGAAGGTGATGAGGTGGTGAAAGACTCGCCACGCCTGACCGGTCGTGTTCACTGGTCGTTCTGGGATCCGGAATACGATTACGGCTATCGTGGCACCTATCTGGGGACACGTAAGGTTCTGACGATAGGGGCGGCATATGACTATCAGGCTGACGTCGCATATAGCAATTACCCTAGTCGTCAGGGAGCCAGTGACTACAAAGCATGGACGACCGATGTATTCATGGAGTACCCTGGCAGGGCCGGTACCTTTACCGCTTCTTCGGCTTACTTCGATTACGGGGTGGACGGAGCGATCAATGACAACCCCGATCCGTCGCTGCCAGTAAACAGCGACCTCAACGGCTATTATGTC
>JASBST010000076.1 GCA_030148775.1 Thiogranum sp. | reverse complement strand
CCTCGACATAGAGGCAATGCAGGTCGTCGACCTGGAGGCTGTGGCGTACATAGGGTTCTAGAGGGGGATAGAGGGTCCGCATGGACGGGCATTCTGACACAAAAAAAGGCGCGCCGGTCACGGCGCGCCTTCCAGGTTGCGGAGCTAACGACTCAGATGAACAGACAGACGTCGGAATCCTTGGCGACCGGCAGGAAGTAGGTCGCGCCGACATAATCGGTGACTTCGTCGATGAACTCGCTGTGATCGAAACCGAACACGTCCACCGTCATCTGGCAGGCAACCATCTTGACGTCGGCCTCGACGCACAAACTACGCAGCTCTTCGATGGTGGCGACACCCTTATTCTTGAAGGTCTTCTTCATCAGTCCAGTGGCGACTTTCTCGAAACCCGGCACACCCGCCATCAGCAGGTTAGGCATCGGCCAGCTGAAGTTCTGGAACCATTTAGGTCCGAACGGCATTTTCATCGGCATAGCCGGATTGCCCAGCGGGCTGACCTCGCACGGAATCTCCTTCTTCAGCAGCAGCAGGCCATAAAAAGTGAAGAAAATCGAAGTATCCCAACCCAGCGCCGACGCCGTGGACGCGAGGATGAAGGGCGGATAGGCCCAATCCAGCGTGCCTTTGGTGGCGATGATGGACATCGAAGGTGTGCGCGCTTCGTCGATTTCCTGAAGCTTGGTGGGCAGCAGTTCGTCGAGCTTTCTGTTCAGCCACTCATCCATCTGCGTTGCATTCATGCTTTCTGCAGTCGTTGACCTTTGTCTCTCCTCCCTAGCCGTGTGTCCACGGATAGTCATTTAGATAATCATGGTATGTCGCCGTCCAGGGACACACCCGTTTCCCCAAGAGTCCGTGATGCCGTTGCCCGTGGTGTGGAATTTCTGTCTGGACAGAGTTGGCTTTGGGATGGCACCCGTTGATCGATTATATGAACGCTTTTTTACATGGTCAAACAAATGGCTAGAGATTCGCGTCATTGCGCCTGCCGGCTCAGCACTGCTCCCAGGGCAGTCCGGCGTGCCGCCAGCCGCCCCGCGTATTGCGATGGTGATGCTCGTCGAGATCGCCTTCAAAGCCATCTTTAATATTATAGACATCAGTAAAACCATCTTTTATCAATGCGATACCGGCCTCCAAAGAACGTTTACCACTCCGACAGATCAACAACACCGGGGCACTCGAGCCACTGCCGTCGTGGCTGAGGCCGCCGAGCAGAAGCTTGCGCACTTCGGTAACAAAGTTGGGGTTGAGCTTCCAGTCCGGGTAATCGATCCAGGGGATATGGATCGCACCCACCGGGTGGCCGACGAACAGGTACTCCATGTCCGAACGCACGTCCACCAGCAGCGCTCGCGGCTCGTCCTGGATCATCTGCCAGGCCTGTTGCGGCGTCAGGGTTCTAATCGATTCCATACGGTTCTCCCGTGGGCTGTGAAACAAGTATAGTGGCCCGGTTTAGCCAATGCGCCAGGACATCACCGATGCCGAAAATCCCCAAACGACTGCTGCGGCCGGCCGGCAGGGCCATCGCCGATTTCGCCATGATCCAACCCGGCGACCGGGTGCTGCTGGGCGTCTCCGGCGGCAAGGATTCGCTGTCGCTACTGCATATCCTGTACCAGTTGCGGCGCCATGCGCCGATCGATTTCGCACTGGGCGCGATCACCGTCGATCCGATGGTGGAGGGCTTCGACCCCTCCACCCTGCGCGGCCATATGGATCGACTTGGCCTGCCCTGGTTCTACCGTCGCGAACCCATTCTGGAGCGCGCCATGAAGCATATCGACGGGGATTCCTACTGCAGTTGGTGCGCCCGCATGAAACGCGGCGTGATGTACGCCACCGCCCGCCGCGAAGGCTACAACGTACTGGCCCTGGCGCAGCACCTCGACGACCTGGCGGAAAGTCTGCTGCTATCCATGTTCCACGGCGGGCGCATGAAGACCATGAAGGCGCACTACCGTATCGACGCCGGCGACCTGCGCGTAATCCGGCCGCTGGTCTATGTCCGTGAGCGACAGACGCGGGATTTTGCCACCAGCGCCGGCCTTCCGGTCATTCCCGACAGCTGCCCCGCCTGTTTCTCCATGCCTACCCAGCGCCAGCACATGAAAGAGTTGCTGGCTGCGCAAGAACGGCTGAATCCGGGTCTTTTCAAAAGCCTTCTGGCTACCATGAAGCCATTAATGGGGACAGGCCACGCAAAAATAGATATAAATTCCCACCCAACTGAAAAATTAGGATAAATACTTAAAAAGTGGGTTATGTTTGCGATTTATATTCTTTAGGTGAAAAAACGTGGGGTTTACCACTCATTCAATTTCTTTTCCGCTCGCTTTAAGAACACTTTCATTTCTTTCGCCGCCTGGATATCGCCTTTTTTCTCGGCCACCGCAATCCCCTGGGTAAAGGCATCCGCCGCCTGCTGGGGCTGGTCCAGTTCGACCAGCACTTTGCCGTAAGCTTTCCAGGCGGCCGAGTAGCCCGCGTCCTGACGCACCGCTTCGGCCAGATGCTCGCGTGCCTGTGACAAGTCGCCGGATTTCTGACAGGCGGTCCCGAGACTGTACCGCAGCAGGGCGGAATCCTGCCCGTTATCCAGCATTTTTTTCAGATTTTCGATCATATTCATCGCAATTTCCGCAACGTTCGCTGCCAATTCGGGTTCGGATCGTTTTTCCCCATGGCCTGGTAACGGCCGATTTCGTTCTCGTACCAGCCGCAGTGGTGTGGCAGTGGCTCCACCTCAAAGGCCCACCAGGCGCCATCGGCATCCTGCGCCAGCCAACAGGCCCAGGGTGGCAACCCCGCGTCCGCCGGCACGCCCACTAGCGCCGCCAGAAGGCGGGGGTCAGCAACACCAGCATAGTAAAGATCTCCAGACGACCGAGGATCATCGCCAGACTCAGAACCCACTTGGCGGTATTGTTCAGCTCACCATAGTGATAGCCAACCGCGCCCAGACCAGGGCCGAGGTTGTTCAGGCAGGCGGCGACCGCCGAAAACGAGGTGACCTGATCCAGGCCGGTCGCCAACAGTACCAGCATCATTAAAGTGAAGCAGCCCACGTACATGGCGAAGAACCCCCACACCGCCTCGACCACCCGCTCGGGCATGGCCTTGTTGCCGACCTTGACCGGGATCTGCGCATTCGGGTGCACCAGCCGGCTGATTTCGCGAATACCCTGCTTGAACAGCAACAGAAAGCGGATGACCTTCATGCCGCCGCCGGTAGACCCGGCGCAGCCACCGATAAAACTGGTGAACAACAGCATCACCGGCAGAAAGCCCGGCCAGTGGAAATAGGCCGCGGTGGTGAAGCCGGTGGTGGTGCCGATGGAAACCACCTGGAAGAGGCCATGATGCAGGGCATCGGCCGGATCGGGAAAGGCGCCGCTGAGATACAGGTAGACCACGGTAATGACCGAGACCAGCGCAAGCACGGAGATATAGGCCCTGAATTCCGCATCGCGAAAATAGGTCATTACGCTGACCGAGCGCCAGGACAGATAGTGAAGCGAAAAGTTGACGCCCGCCAGCAACATGAACACCACCGCCACCATTTCTATCGCGGGGCTGTTGAAATAGCCGATGCTGAGATCGTGGGTGGAAAAGCCGCCGATGGCGACGGTGGAAAAGCTGTGACATACGGCGTCGAACAGATCCATACCGGCCAGCCAATAGGCGGCGGCGCAACTCACGGTCAGGCCCAGGTAGATATACCATAGTGCCTTGGCGGTTTCGGTGATGCGCGGCGTCAGTTTGTTGTCTTTCATCGGCCCCGGCGTTTCGGCGCGGTACAACTGCATGCCGCCGATACCCAGCATGGGCAGGATGGCCACCGCCAGCACGATGATGCCCATGCCCCCCAGCCACTGCAGTTCCTGGCGGTAGAACTGGATCGACCAGGGCAGGTGATCGATGCCGGTCAGCACGGTGGCGCCGGTGGTGGTCAGACCCGAGGTCGACTCGAAAAAGGCGTCGGTGAAACTCATCTCGGGCTGATCGGCGAACAGGAAAGGCAGCGCGCCGACCAGTGCCAGCACCACCCAGAAAAGGGAGACGATGACGAAACCGTCCCGCACCCGCAGCTCCTGGCGCCGGTGGCGCACCGGGTACCAGGCGAACAGGCCGGCGGCGAGCACCACCATCATGGTGAGTGAAAAATCGCTGTAGCCGCGCTCGTCCATGGCCAGGGCGATGATCAGCGGCGGCACCATGGTCACGGCCGAGAACATGAGCAACAGGCCGAGGATGCGCTGTATGGTCGCGAAACGCATCGCCGGTCAGAAGAAGGTCACGTTGACCTGGAACAGTCGCTCCACGCTGGTGATGTGCCGTTTGTCGACGACGAATAGAATCACGTGGTCCTCGCTTTCGATCACGGTGTCGTCGTGGGCGATGAGCACCTGCTCGCCGCGCACCACGGCACCGATGGTGGTCCCGGGAGGCAATTTGATTTCGTCGATGGCCTTGCCGACGACCTTGGAGGTCTTGCTGTCGCCGTGCGCCACCGCCTCGATGGCCTCGGCCGCGCCGCGACGCAACGAATGCACGGCGGCGACGTCGCCGCGACGCACATGGGTGAGCAGGCTGCCGATGGTGGCCTGCTGCGGCGAGATGGCGATATCGATGGCCTCGCTTTGCACCAGATCCACGTAGGACGGCCGGTTGATCAGCGACATCACTTTGCGCGCACCCAGCCGTTTGGCCAGCATGGCGGAGAGAATATTCGCCTCTTCGTCATTGGTCAGGGCGCAGAAGACATCGGTGTTTTCGATATTCTCCTCCAGCAGCAGTTCTTCATCGGCGGCGTCGCCCAACAGGACGATGGCACGGTCCAACTGCTCGGACAGGCGGCGCGCGGTTTCGGCGTCGCAGTCGATCAACTTTACCTGATAGCGGGATTCGATCGATTCGGCCAGGCGCAAACCAATATTGCCACCGCCGGCGATCATGACCCGCTTGACCGGCTTGTCGAGATCCCGCAGCTCGCTGGTGATGGCGCGGATGTCCTTGCGCGCGGCGATGAAGAAGACCTCGTCGTTGGCCTCGATGACGGTGTCGCCCTGGGGCAGAATGGCGCGGCCGCGACGGAAGATGGCCGCCACGCGGGCGTCGATTCCGGGCATATGCTGCTTGAGTTCGCGCAGCTCCTGACCGACCAGCGGGCCGCCCTGCACGGCGCGCACCGCCACCAGCTGCACCCGCCCGCCGGCGAAGTCGAGCACCTGCAGGGCTTCCGGCTGCTCGATCAGACGACTGATGTAATCGGTCACCAGTTGTTCCGGGCTGATCAAGACGTCGATCGGCAGCGCCTCCTGGGTGAACAGCTTGGGATAGCGCAAATAGGGTTGCGCGCGCACGCGCGCCACCTTGATCGGCGTGTGGAACAAGGTGTAGGCCACCTGGCAGGCGACCATATTGGTTTCGTCGCTGTTGGTCACCGCCAGAATCATGTCCGCGTCCTCGGCCCCGGCGCGGGTGAGAACTTCGGGATGCGAGGCCGCGCCGACGATGGTGCGGATGTCGATGCGATCCTGCAGCTCGCGCAGAATCTCCGGCCGGCTGTCGACAACAGTGATGTCATTGGCCTCGCTGGCCAGGTTCTGCGCCACCGATGAGCCCACCTGTCCGGCGCCCAGGATGATGATTTTCATACAGCCATCCGCCTAGTCATTGCCTTTTTTGAAGTCGATACCCAAACCGCGCAGCTTGCGATACAGGTGGGTGCGCTCCATACCGACGCGCTTTGCCAGCTTGCCGACACTGCCGCCGACTTCCTGCAACTGGTGCTCCAGGTAGACTTTCTCGAACTGCTCGCGCGCCTCGCGCAAGGGCAGATCCAACGGCAGGCTGGCGCGCGAGGCGACCGGTGCCTCGCCGGCTTCGCTGAACTGTTGCAGCGCGCCTTCCACTTCGTCGGTGTCGATGACCGGGCCCTGGCCGAGAATCAGCAGGCGCTGCACCAGGTTTTTCAGCTCGCGGTTGTTACCCGGCCAGGCGTAGTGGCGCAGACGATTTTGCGCGGCGATGGAAAATTCGCGGTAAGGCAGATTCTCCTGCATCACGAACCGGTCGACATAGAAATTGAGCAGCTCCGGCACGTCGGCGGCGTGGGCGCGCAGCGGCGGCACGGTCAGTGGCACTACATTGAGATGATAGTACAAGTCCTCGCGAAAACGGCCTTCGCGTACTTCATGTTCCAGATCGCGCGAGGTGGTGGCGATGACGCGAATGTCCACCGGCACCGGTTCGGTTCCGCCCATGCGCAGAAACGAATGCGTCTGGAAGACACTCAACAGCCGCGACTGGGTCTGCAGATCCATGTCGGCGATACTGGCCAGCAACAGCGTGCCGCCGTTGGCCTGCTCCAGGCGGCCGTATACAATGCGCTCGCCCTCCTCGGAACCGAACAGCTCCACGGCCGAATGCTCGGCGGACATGGAACCTACGGCCACTTCGACAAAGGGTCGGTCGCGCAAGGGGCTCTGGGCGTGGATATAACGCGCCACCACCTCCTTGCCGGCGCCCGGTTCGCCGCTGATCAGCACCCAGGTGTTGTGCTGGGCGATTTTTCGCGCCTGTTCGCGCAGCGCCTGCATGATGTCACTTTTACCCGCCGGCTCCGAAACCGGCTGAATCTGGCGCTTCAGGCCCTGGTTTTCGGTTTTCAGCCGACCGGCCTCCAAAGCCCGGTTGACCACCAGCAGCAGCTTGGCCAGCGAGATCGGTTTTTCGATGAAATCGTAGGCGCCGAGGCGGGTCGCCTCGACGGCGGTCTCCACCGTGGCGTGGCCGGACATGATGATGATCGGGCAGGGCAGGCTGCCGCCTTCGGACCATTCGCGCAGCAGGGTGATGCCATCGACATCGTCCATCCAGATATCCAGCAGAATCAGATCGGGGCGACGCATACGACGCGCCTGGCGGGCGCTCTCGCCGCTGTGCGCAACGCTGACCTCGAAACCCTCGTCTTCGAGGATTTCCTTGACCAGATTGCGTATATCCGGTTCGTCGTCTACCACCAGAATGTGGCCGGAGGACATAGGGATTCCCGTTTCTCTTCTGTTGTTCGGAACTTCGGCTGTCGCGCGTGTGCGTGCCACCATTATAGGAGCAGCCCCTGTCAGGTTACAGTGCTTTGTGTTTCGGCATGAAAACGGATTTCAATGCTGGCATGATGCTCGCTGGTGTTCTGCGCCCGGATCTGTCCGTTGTGTTCCTCGACGATCTTTTTCACGATCGCCAGCCCGAGCCCGGTTCCGCGTGTCTTGGTCGTCACGTACGGCTCGAACAGACGTTCGAGCACCTCTTCGCTGAAACCGCTGCCGTTGTCTTCGAAACTCAGATCGATGAAGCGCTCACCGGCCTCCAGCGTCCAGCGGGAACGGACGTTGAGCTCGCCGCGCGAACGTTCGCGCACCGCTTCCAGGGCGTTTTTGTAAAGGTTGTGCAGCAACTGGCGCAAGCGGCCGGCGTCGGCCTGCATCAGTGGCGCCGGCTCGGCCAGATCCAGCCGGATGCGCAACCTTGAACCTTTATAAAGATCGGCCACGTCGCGGATCAGTTCGTACAGATTGAGCGGCCCGAGCTGCAATTGCGGCGCACGCGCATAGTCGCCGAAGGCGTTGACCATTTCCTTAAGCGTTTCCACCTGTTGCCCGATGGTGCGGGTGGCGCGATCCAGCACTTCGGCGTCTTCGCGTCGCATCGATGTCAGATATTTACGGCGCAGCCGTTCGGCCGAAAGCTGTATCGGCGTCAACGGATTTTTGATTTCGTGCGCCAAGCGGCGGGCGACGTCCCCCCAGGCCGCGTCGCGCTGCGCGCGCATCAGATCGGTCACGTCGTCGAACACCACCACCTGACCGCCCGCCAGCTCTTCGCTGACCGGCAACGCGGTACTGCGACACATCAGTACCCGTCGTCCGCCGCTGTCGAGCAACTCCACCTGGCCCTGCCATTCGCTGAGCTGTTCGGCCTGATGGGCCTGAATCACGGCGATCAACGGCTCGACGAAGCTGAACCGCCGGGCGATATCCGCCAGCCGGTGCCCCAACTGGCCACTCAGGTCCATGCCCAGGATCTGACAGGCGGCCTCGTTCACGGTGCGCAGCTCGTCGGCCGGACCGATACTGATCACGCCCGAGGACAGGCTGCCAAGCACCGTTTCCAGATAGGCGCGTTGGCGCTCGACTTCGCCCTGGCTCAGGCGCGCCTGATCGCGGGCGTGCGCCAGCCTGCGGGTCATGTCGTTGAACGAGCGCACCAGAAAGCCCAGCTCATCTTCGCTGGTGACCGGCAGCCGTTTACTGTAGTCGCCCTCGGCCACGGCCCGGGTGCCGTCGGCCAGGATGGCGATCGGCTCGACCATGCGACGCGCCGAATAAAACGCCGCCCACACCGCGGACAGCAGACTGAGCACCAGCACCAGCGACAAGGTGAGGATATAGCTGTACTTCAACGGCGTGCGCAGGTAGGCCAGCTTTTTGTAGCGCACGATCTGATTCTCGACGTTGTTGGCCAGAACGTTGAGCCGCCGCGGAATGCGGTACAGCGCCTGCAGTGTCTGCGGTTCGCTACCGGATTTGGTCGTCAGCACCGGCACCACCGCGCGTACGTGCAAGCCGGAATCGCCCACCGGATCGATACCGACGTACGAGTGCCCCTGGGACAGCGACATCAGCACCTGTTCGCTGGGACGGTCCGGTACGATACCGATACCCTCGGCGCTGCTGGAGGCGATAATCCGTCCGTCCAGCCCGAACAGCGTCAGCTCGGCGGCGCCGCTGAGCACACGCATGTCGTACAGGCCGATCGGTATCGTCGCCGGCGACATGTCGGCGACTTCGTTGGCGATCTTCTCCGTCATCTGCAACAGGTCGTTGAGGCGCACATCCAGCGCACCGCGCCCCAGCTCGAGCGCATCGTCCAGCGCCTGTTCGATCTGGACATCGAACCAGGAATCGATGCCGCGCTGCAGATACTGCAACGAAAAATAGTAAACCACGCCGATCGGCACCACCGCGAGAATCACAAACGTGATTACCAGGCGGGAAGTCAGCTGCGCGCCCGGGGCGCGGGCTCTGTTCTGCGACACCAGCCAATAAAGATTGCTGCCGATCAGTCCGATCAGCACCACCAGGCCGAGCGCGTTGATCAACAACAACCAGGAATAAAGCTGACCGAAGCGCTCCGAATTGTTGGTCGCATCGCTCATCAGCGACAACGACATCAGCAACAGTACGAACAAGACCAGCATGGGCCAGATACCCATGCGGCGGCCGCTTACGGCAGCAGCTGCCATTCGTACCACTTGCTCTTCAGGCTCCATTCCGAGCCCAGATATGCCCATACGCGTACCGGCGTCGGCAGTGCCTCGACGTCAATGTCCGCGCGCATGCGCACGTTGTAGGTCTGCTTGGGATTGAGCAGCTGGGCGTCGATCAGGGGCAGGTCGTAGACATTGCCGATATTGTTCAGCGCTTCGTTCAGGGTGGCGAAACTGTGCTGGCTGCCGGTGCTGTAGTTGTGCACCAGATAGCGCCGGCTGAGCGCGTGGTATTCGAGCTTGAAGCGTAGGCGCAACTCGGCGATCAGTTCCTGCCACAGCCAGCCGCGCTCGCGCAACACTTCGATACGCAATTCGATCAATAAGGGCACGCCATTGTGCAAGGCGTCGTTCAGCGTGTCGTTGAAATCGAAATCGACGTGCGCGCCCAAACGGTACACCCCGTCGACCAGCAGCGTGCGGGCATCGATGATGCGGGTCTCGCGCGCCTGAGTGGCCGGCGGGGCCAGTACACCGGCCAACAGCAACAGCAGCAGCGCCGCCACACCGGGCCAGCCGCGCCGGCGCAAGCTCATCGGGATTGTCGAGTGTTCGATCACCGGTCTTGGTATCAGTTTTTTACCAGTCGCGCGAAAAAGAATCCGTCCATACCCTCGTCACCAGGCAGCAGTTGACGCCCGCCCGCCAGCGGCCGGCCCCAGGGCACCGTCAATGGATCGACACGCGCATCCGGCTGGTGGTCGAGAAATGACTGGATGACCTCGCTGTTCTCCTGTTTGAACACAGAGCATGTCACGTACAGCAGAATACCGCCAGAGGCCAGCAACGGCCACAACGCCCGTAGCAGGCGCAGCTGCTCGCCGGCCAGCGTCGCCAGGTCCTGCTGTCGGCGCAGAAGTTTTATGTCCGGATGACGACGCACCACGCCGCTGGCCGAACAGGGAGCGTCGAGCAGTATACGATCGAAGGGACGCCCGTCCCACCAGGCATCGGTAGCCGCGGCGTCACCACAGAGGCAGCTCGCCGCCAGCTTCAGCCGCCGCAGATTGTCGCCGATTTTCTCCAGCCGTCGCGCGTCGCTGTCGATGGCGATCAGTTCGCCCAGCTCGACCCCGGACTCCAACAGATGGCCGGTTTTGCCGCCTGGCGCCGCGCAGGCATCCAGTACCCGCTGTCCGGCCTGGAGCTGCAACAACGGCGACGCCAACTGTGCCGCGCCGTCCTGCACCGAGACCGCGCCGCAAGCGAAGCCCGGCAGTTTATCCACCCCGACCGGGTTGTCGATTTCGAGCGCGCTGGGGCTGACGGGCAGCGGCCGCGCGGACAGGCCGTGCGCGGCCAGCCGTTCCAGGTACTGGGTACGGCTGCCCTGCAACAGGTTGACGCGCAGGGTCAGCGGCGGATGAGCGTTGTTGGCCTGCAGCAGCGCCTGCCAGTCGTCGGGCCAGTCGCCCTTGGCACGTTCGAGCCACCACTGCGGATGCGACCAGTGGGCCACGGCGTCGCTGGACGCCCGCCTCTGCAAGTCGTGTTTTTGCCTTGCGGCGTTGCGCAGTACCGCATTGACCAAACCCCGCGCCCAGTCCTTGCCGAGCAGGCCAACCGCACTGACGGTCTCGCCGACCGCCGCGTGCGCCGGTGTTTCCAACTGCAGCAGCTGGTGCAGCCCTACCAGCAGCAGCGCCCGGATATCCGCATCTTTCGCTTTGAGCGGCTTTTCCAGTAACTGCTTCAGCACCCAGTCCAGGCGGTGATACCAGCGCAAGGTGCCGTAGGCCAGATTTTGCGCCAGGGCGCGCTGGCGCGGGTCGTCGAAACCGCTGCCGCGGTCCGTGGGGCGACCGAGCGACTCGCCCCGCCCGACCACGGCGAGCACCTGTCTGGCCGCCCACAGGCGCGGATTCTGTGCACTGCGCCCGGTGCCCGCAACCTGACGTCCGGCCGGCACGCGCGCTCAGCCCAGCCGGTCGCCGACGACGCGGCGCGAATTCAGAAACGCCGCCGCGTCCAGGCGCTTGCCGCCCGGCAGCTGCAGCTCGCGCAGGCGTAGACAGGCGCGGCCGCAGGCCACGTCGATTCCTTCCCGCGACGCGGCCACCACGGTGCCGGGCACCGCCGTCGTCGCCCGCTCGGCGACGCCGGCCGCCCAGATGCGTAACACCTGTCCCTGATAGTACGTCTGCGCCACCGGCCAGGGATTGAACGCGCGCACCTGGCGATCGATCTGCGCGGCGTCGTCACGCCAGTCGATCGCCGCTTCGCGCTTGTCCAGCTTGTGCGCATAAGTCGCCTGCGAGTCGTCCTGCGGCGTCGCCGGCAGCGAACCCGCGGCCAGGTTGTCGAGTTCGCGCGCCAGCAGCTCGGCGGCCAGCGTGCTGAGGCGCTCGTGCAGTGAACCGCCGGTGTCATCGGCGCTAACCGGCGTGCTCACCTTAGCCAGCACGGGCCCGGTTTCGAGTCCGGCCTGCATCCGCATGAGGCAGACCCCGGTGTGGTCGTCACCCGCCAGAATCGCGCGCTGGATTGGTGCCGCACCGCGCCAACGCGGCAACAGCGAGGCGTGCAGGTTGACGCAACCCAGCGACGGGATGTCCAGCACCGCCTGGGGCAGCAGCAGGCCGTAAGCCACCACCACCATCAGGTCGGGGCGCAGGGCCGCGAGCGCCTCCCGGGCCGCAGCGGTTTTCAGTCCGTCGGGCTGCATGACCGGCAAACCCCGCTGCTGCGCCAGCTGCTTTACCGGTCCGACAGCAAGCTTGCGGCCGCGGCCGGCCGGCCGGTCCGGCTGGGTGTACACCGCGACCACCTCGTGACGGCTGTGCAACAGGGCTTGCAGTACCGGGACGGAAAAATCCGGCGTGCCGGCAAAGATGATACGCATAGTCGGTTCCGGAGGGGCCTAGGGATTGCGGTCGGCAAAAAAGCACTCGGGCACTCTGAGCCTCGCCACCGACCGTTACTCCGTCGTCATCGCAGTAAAGAGAAACATTGGCGAACCCGCCGCGGGGTGAATTTCGATCAGATCACCGGCTCGGCATGTTTTTCGCGCCCGACGGCGTCTTCGACGCCCAACCGGCGCTGCTTTTCGAGCTTCTTGCGAATCCGCTGGCGCTTGAGCTGCGAAAGATAGTCCACAAACAGCTTGCCATCGAGATGATCGATTTCATGTTGGACACAGACCGCCAGCAGGCCGTCGGCCTCGAGTTCAAAGGCTTCGCCATCACGGTCCAGCGCGCGCACCCGGATCTGCTCGGCGCGCTGCACACGCTCGTAGAACCCGGGCACCGACAGGCAGCCTTCGTCCATTTCCTCGACGCCGCGCCGCTCCAGGATCTCCGGATTAATGAACACCTGGGGCTGATTCTGTTCCTGCGAGATGTCGATGACCAACAGCCGCCGATGGACATTCACCTGGGTGGCCGCCAGCCCGATACCCGGGGCCTGATACATGGTTGCGAACATGTCGTCGATCAGGGCGCGCAGGTCGTCATCGACCCGCTCGACCTCAACGGCACGCTGCCGCAGGCGCGGGTCCGGAAAATGTAAAATATCGAGAATCGCCATGTGATACTGGTCACAAATCAAGCTTCCGCCATACCCATATACTCTAACATAATGATCATAGTCGCGTTTAGTCGTCAGCCAATATTTGGCGCGAAGGCAATTTTCGCTACACTCCATGTCTCAACTGCCGTTATATATCATCAAATTAGGACGCCTTGGGGCTATTGACCGGGGCCGGGAACAGTAAAATCGGTACTTAATAAAAGGGAATCGCCTTATGTCGATATTCAAATCGCTGGCGCTGGCTCTGGCGCTGCAGGCCACTGCCGCCTTCGCCGACCAGGTGGCGCTCAAGGATGGACACCCGGACCGCTATGTGGTCGTCAAGGGCGACACGCTGTGGGACATCTCCGCGCGTTTTCTCGACAGCCCCTGGCTGTGGCCGGAGGTCTGGTACGTCAATCCTCAGATCGAGAATCCGCACCTGATTTACCCGGGCGACATCATCAGCCTGGTCTACGTGGACGGCAAACCGCAGTTGCGCCTGCAGCGCGGTAAAGGGACGTTCAAGCTGTCACCGAAAGCGCGCGTGGAGCGGCTGGACAAAGCCATTCCCACCATTCCCATCGACGCCATCCAGCAGTTCCTGACCCGTCCGCTGGTGGTGGACGACGACACGCTCAAGTCCGCCGCCTATGTGGTCTCGAGTGCGGACGAACATCTGATCGTCGGCGCCGGTGATCGCGTGTACGTCCGCGGCATCAACGCCGATCAGGGCAACCGCTACAATATCTTCCGCCCCGGCGGTCCCTACAAGGACCCCGACAGCGGCGAGATTCTGGGTTACGAGGCGCTGTTTCTCGGCGACGCCAGCGCGCAGAAATTCGGCGACCCCGCCACCCTCAAGGTCACCAGCACGACGCGCGAAATCAACATCGGCGACCGTGTCCTGCCGGTGTCGCAGGAAGATGTCTACGCCTACTTCACGCCCCACGCCTCCGAGACCCCCATCAACGGCACGATCATCTCGGTGGTCGACGGTGTCAGCCAGATCGGCCAGTTCCAGATCGTGGCGCTTAACCGCGGCGCCCGCGAAGGCGTGGACGTCGGCACCGTCTTTGCCATCCACCAGCGCGGCGATCTGATTGTCGACCAGGTGCGCGCCAGGGACGCACGCAACGAGATGGTGCAGCTGCCCGACGAGGAAGCCGGTTTGCTGATGGTTTTCCGCACTTTCGACAAAGTCAGCTTCGGCCTGGTGCTGAAAGCCACCAGCGCGCTGCACGTCGGGGACCACATCCGCACTCCCTGAAACACACGCGAAACTGGTAAATACCGGTAGCTTCGGGCATGGTTGACGCCATGCACCGAAGTACCGGTTTTTTGTTTCTGGAGGCTCACGGATGAGCACACCCACCACGGTCGGGTCGGGCGACGACAGCGCCGACTGGCTTGCCCTCTACCGCACCCCCGGGCTGCGCGGGCGGGCACTGAACACACTGATACAGCATTTCCCCGACGCCAAGGCGATCCTCGCCGCGGACCCGCAACAGCTACTCGGTCTCGGCCTGGAGCGCACCACCGTGGACGCGTTGAAACGACCCGACTGGCGCGGCGTGGAAGCGGATATGGCCTGGCTGCAACAGCCAGGGAATCATTTATTACGCATTACCGACAGCGCCTATCCGCCGTTGCTGGCGCAGATCGCGGCGCCGCCGCCGCTGCTGTTTGTCCACGGCGATCCCGACTACCTGCGTCAACCGATGCTGGCAATGGTGGGCAGTCGCAACCCGAGCCACGAGGGAATCGCCCTGGCCAAGGACTTCGCCGGCTATCTTGGCGACTGCGGGCTGACCATCTGCAGCGGCCTGGCCACCGGCATCGACGCCGCGGCGCACCGCGGCGCACTCGGGACCGCCGCCGGGACGGTAGCGGTCACCGGTACCGGACTGGACCGCGTCTATCCGGCCCAACACCACGAGCTGGCCCATCAGATTGGCGCCAATGGCGCCCTGGTTTCGGAATTTCCGCCGGGCACGGCACCGCTGGCGGCCAATTTCCCGCGTCGCAATCGCATCATCAGCGGTCTTAGCGTCGGCACGCTGGTAGTCGAAGCGGCACTGCGCTCCGGTTCGCTGATCACCGCCCGCCAGGCCCTGGAACAGGGACGCGAGGTATTCGCCATTCCCGGTTCCATCCATAATCCTCTGGCGCGTGGTTGCCATGCACTGATTCGCGAAGGCGCCAAACTGGTGGAAAACGGCGCGCACGTGCTCGAGGAACTGGCGCCGCTGCTAGGCGTGTCCGCCGAGCCGATCGACGCCGGCCAAACCGAAGCGGCGGTTGCACGCGAAACGGCGGACGACGGCTACGGCGAACTGCTCGAAACCATGGGCTTTGCGCCGGTGACCGTGGACCAGTTGGTGGCGCGCAGCGGATTGACGCCGGAAGTGGTTTCCTCCATGCTGCTCCTGCTGGAGCTTGACGGCAAAGTGCACTCCGGTGCCGGCGGGCGCTACACACGCGCGAGGTAGAAGCTTGATATGAAAGAAAATATGTTTGATGTGCTGATGTATTTGTTCGAGCACTACTACATGGACGAGGAAACCGAGCTGAGCCCCGATCGGGAATCGCTTCACACCGAGCTGATGGAGGCCGGCTTTCCCGCCAGTGACATCAATCAAGCGTTTGAATGGCTGGAGGATCTCGCCGTTCAGCCGCACCAGGTGCAGTCGCCGCAGACCGGCCACGCGTTGCGAATCTATTCCGCCGCGGAGAACGAACGCCTGGATACGGAGAGCCGCGGTTTTCTGCTGTTCCTGGAGCAGATGGGCATTCTCACCCCGGAGGCACGCGAACGGGTCATCGACCGCGCCATGGCACTCGATACCGATGATTTTGATATCGACCAGCTCAAGTGGGTGGTTTTGATGGTATTGTTCAACCAGCCCGGCGCCGAAGCGGCCTATGCGTGGATGGAAGATCTGGTGTTCGACAGCCAGCCGGGCGGTCACCTGCACTAGCAGCCGCAGACGAATCAATCGACTTGAGCCGCACCCTGGTGCGGCTTTTTAGCTATAGAGCGCATGAGTACGAATCTGGTCATAGTGGAATCGCCCGCCAAGGCGAAGACCATCAAAAAGTATCTAGGCAAGGGCTTCGAAGTGCTCGCCTCCTACGGTCACGTCCGCGACTTGATCCCGAAAGAGGGGGCGGTCGATCCGGAGGCCGATTTCGCGATGAAGTATCAGGTCATCGAGCGCAACTCGCGCCACGTCGACGCCATCGCCAAAGCGATGAAGAAAGCCGACAACCTGTATCTCGCTACCGACCCTGATCGCGAAGGGGAAGCCATTTCCTGGCATCTTTTTGAGCTGCTGCGCGAACGCAAAGCGCTCAAAGACAAGGGCGTCTACCGGGTGGTATTTCACGAGATCACCAAACGCGCCATCAACGAAGCCATCGAGCATCCGCGCGACCTGTCCACCGACATGGTCAACGCGCAGCAGGCGCGGCGGGCGCTGGATTATCTGGTCGGCTTCAATCTTTCACCGCTGTTGTGGAAAAAAGTCCGGCGCGGCCTGTCAGCGGGACGCGTGCAGAGCCCGGCGCTGCGCATGATCGTGGAGCGCGAGGAGGAAATCGAACAATTCAAGCCGCGCGAATACTGGACCATTGAAGCGGATCTGGAAAAAGATGCGCAGACGTTCTCGGCGCGTCTGACCCATCTGCACAGCAAAAAGCTGACGCAATTCAGCATCAACAAGCAGGCGCAGGCGGTCGCCGCGGAGCAGGAGATCGCCGCCGCCGCCAACGGCGAACTCACCGTCAGCAGCATCGAGAAGAAGCAGCGCAAGCGCAACCCCGCGGCGCCTTTCACCACGTCGACGCTGCAGCAGGAGGCTTCCCGCAAACTGGGTTTCAGCGCCAAGCGCACCATGACCGTGGCACAGCAGTTATACGAGGGCATCGACATCGGCGAAGGTGCAACCGGCCTGATTACCTATATGCGCACCGACTCGGTCACACTGGCGGGCGAAGCGGTGGACGAACTGCGCGAGCTGATCGGCGAGCGTTACGGCGCCGACAAGCTGCCGAAACAACCGCACACCTTCAAGACCAAAGCCAATAACGCCCAGGAGGCCCACGAAGCGGTACGACCCACCTCGGCGCGCAACGTACCGGAGACCATCAAGGCGCATCTTTCGTCGGATCAATACAAACTCTACGGCCTGATCTGGAAGCGCACCGTGGCCTGCCAGATGATCCACGCCACCATCCACACGGTCGGCGTCGATTTCGCCGTTGGCGACGGCAATGTGCTGCGCTCCACCGGCTCCACGGTCGTCGAACCGGGTTTCATGGCAGTGTACGAGGAAGGTGTCGACGACGCCAAGAAATCCGCCGGCGATGAAAACCGGCTGCCGCCGATGGAAGAGGGCGACAAGGTGAAGCTGCTCAAGATGCGCCCGGAACAGCACTTCACCGAGCCTCCGCCGCGCTACAGTGAGGCCAGCCTGGTGAAGGCGCTGGAGGAGCACGGCATCGGGCGCCCGTCGACCTACGCGACCATCATCTCGACGCTGCAACAACGAGAATATGTCATCCTGGAAAAGCGCCGCTTCGAACCCACCGACGTCGGCCGTATCGTCAGCAAATTTCTGACCAACCACTTTACCCGTGATGTCGATTACGACTTCACCGCGCGTCTCGAGGACGAACTGGACGAAGTTTCGCGCGGCGAGAAGGAGTGGGTGCCGCTGATGAAGACGTTCTGGTATCCGTTCAAGGATCTGGTGAAAGAGAAAGAGGAAACCGTATCGCGCGCCGAAGTCACCACCGAGGCGCTGGACGAG
Organism: Thiogranum sp.; assembly: GCA_030148775.1. Classification (GTDB taxonomy): domain Bacteria; phylum Pseudomonadota; class Gammaproteobacteria; order DSM-19610; family DSM-19610; genus Thiogranum. The sequence goes on along the minus strand of JASBST010000076.1, from coordinate 4,681 downwards.
GAATGCCCCAAGTGCGGCAAGCCGCTCAACATCCGCCTGGGCAGGCGCGGACGTTTCGTCGGCTGCAGCGGTTTTCCGGACTGTGACTATACCCGCAACCTGGATGACAGCGCCGAGTCGGCCGAACCGGAAGTGGTCGAGGGCCGCACCTGCCCGGAATGTGATTCCGCGCTCATCATCCGCTCCGGTCGCTACGGCAAATTCATCGGCTGTTCCAGCTATCCCAACTGCAAGTACATCGAACCCCTGGAACGGCCGGCCGACACCGGCGTCACCTGCCCCAAGTGCGGCAAGGGCAGCATGCTGCAGCGCAAATCGAGACGCGGCAAGATCTTCTATTCCTGTTCGACTTATCCGGATTGCGATTATGCCGTGTGGAACGAACCGGTCGCCGGCCCGTGCCCGGACTGCAACTGGCCCATCCTGACGCTCAAGACAACCAAAAAACGCGGCAGCGAACGCGTCTGTCCGCAACAGGACTGCAAGTTTGCCGAACCCTTCGAACAAGAAGAACAGGCGGACAGCGAAGCGCAATAAGGCGGCGCCGCCCGCCCGAGTCCGCGACAGCTTCCACCTGCGACGCGCAGCCGATTGGGTTCGCGGCGGCGGCATCATCGCCTACCCGACCGAAGCTGTCTATGGCCTGGGGTGTGAACCGGGCGATTATCCCGCGGTGCGCAGACTGCTGACGCTCAAGCGGCGCCCGCTGAGCAAAGGCCTTATTCTGGTGGCGTCCGACTGGTCGCAACTGCGGCCCTGGCTGCGGGCGCTGTCGCGCACGCACGAGCGGCGGCTGCTGCAAAGCTGGCCGGGGCCGGTCACCTGGCTGGTGCCGGCGGCCGCCGACTGCCCCCGCTGGCTGACCGGTGACCACGATACGCTCGCGGTGCGTATCAGCGCGCATCCGCTGGTGCAGGGGCTATGCTCGCGTATTGGCAGCGCCCTGGTCTCCACCAGCGCCAATGTCAGCACCCGGCCGCCGGCGCGCACGCCGCTGCAGGTGCGACTGCACTTCGGCGACTCGCTGGATTATCTTCTGCCGGGCCCCCTGGGCGACCAGACCCGACCCACGCAAATCCGCGATCTGGTGTCGGGCCGGATCGTCCGTGCCTAGCGGTGCGCCACGCCAACGCCACAGGTTTGGCGGCTGCGCACCCAACTCGCGTATACTGCGCGCCATGATGCACTCCGAAGTCAACGCCGTTTCCGACTACCTGTTGCAACTCCAGGACCGAATCTGCACCGCGCTCTAACAGCTGGATCAGAAGAAGATTTTTCGCGAGGACCAGTGGACGCGGGCCGAGGGCGGCGGCGGTCGCTCACGCATCATGGAAGACGGTGGCGTATTCGAAAAGGCGGGTATCAATTTTTCCCACGTCCAGGGCCGCCAATTGCCGGGCTCGGCCACTGCCAGCCGACCGGAGCTCGCCGGGCGCAGCTTTCAGGCGCTCGGAGTATCGCTGGTGGTACATCCGCACAACCCCTATGTCCCCACCGCACACGCCAATGTCCGCTTTTTCATCGCCGAGAAACCCGGCAGCGAGCCGGTCTGGTGGTTCGGCGGCGGTTTCGATCTGACACCTTATTACGGTTATCGTGACGATGCCGTCCATTGGCACCGGACGGCACGCGAGGCCTGTCTGCCGTTCGGCGATGACCTCTATCCCCGCTTCAAAGCCTGGTGCGACGAATATTTCTATCTTCGCCACCGCGACGAGCCGCGAGGGATCGGCGGCCTGTTTTTCGACGACTACAATGAAGCCGGTTTCGCCCCGAGCTTCGCCCTGATGCGCAGCGTCGGCGATCATTTCGTTCCCGCCTATGTGCCGATCGTGGAGAAACGCATGCATCAGAGTTTTGGAGAACGCGAGCGCGAGTTTCAACTCTACCGGCGCGGACGCTATGTGGAGTTCAATCTGGTGTATGATCGCGGCACATTGTTCGGCCTGCAAACCGGCGGGCGCACCGAATCGATATTGATGTCGCTGCCGCCACAAGCCTGTTGGCGCTACGACTGGCAACCCGAGCCTGGCACCCCCGAGGCCGAGCTCTACGAAACCTTCCTCAAGCCACGAAGCTGGCTGTGACGGCGGCGTGGGTCGCGCTGCGGGAAGGTTCGTTAGAGTGAAATTGAGAGACTGTTGATTATGAAAAGATGGGAATGTGTGGTCTGTGGTTTTATTTATGACGAATCCGCGGGATTACCGGACGAAGGCATCGCGCCGGGGACGCGCTGGGAAGACGTGCCCGACGATTGGGAATGTCCAGAGTGCGGTGTCGGCAAGGCCGATTTCGAAATGATCATTATCTGACCAGTCGGCCAGAGGCTCGCTGAAGGCAAAAAAAACCCCACCGAAGAGGTGGGGTAAAAACGCTTTTCAGCGTCGGAGGAGTCAGTCACACAACTTCAATTCGGTCATCGTCTTTCGGAGTGCATCCTCACCATCCTTGCGAAGACGCAGTCCGAAAGTTCTCCATCCCTGGACCAGGAGTCCCGGCCCTATCCCTTTAGCGGCCGTTACGGCGCCCTCTTAAGCGCTCCCTTAATGCCGTTTCCCGCTCCTTGTGTATATCCGCTGCAAACCTGATGCCAACTTTGGACAATACTGTAAGCGGTTGTTGCAAAAAGATTTCTTTCCCGGTTTCAGACTCGGTGAACATTTGGACCGCAAACGAACGCCAAAGTGCCGTCAAACGCTGACAGATTCCCGGCGTAACCAGGCGCTGGCTCCGGCGGCTGTGAGAATGCACCAGACGGCGAACAAGGCGCCGGGCAGCGCCGTTGCCGGCGAGAAATGCGCCAGCGCCAGCGCGACCCCCAGGCCCGCGTTCTGCATACCGATCTCCAGCGCCAGCGTGAGCCGGTGGCGGCGGTCGAAGCCATACAGCCGCGCCAGCATCCAACCCGCCAGGTAACCCAGCGCATTGAGGGCCACCACCAGCGCCAAGACCCAGCCCCCCACCTGGGCGATGCGCGCCTGATTCGCCGCCACCGCGTAGGCGCATATCAGCACGATCGCCAGCGCCGCGACAGCCGGTGCGAGCCGGCGTAGCGGCTCGACCCGCACGCCCAGCAGCCGGCTTGCCGCCATCCCCGCCAGCAATGGCAACAGAACCGTCCAAATGATGGTCACCACCATCGGCCAGAAGGGGATGTCGAGAAACACGCCGCCGAGCCATTTCACCAACAACGGCGTGACCAGAGGCGAGAGCAGGGTCGCCAGCGTCGTCAGCGCCACCGAGAAAGCCACCGCGCCGCCGGCCAGATAGACGATGACATTGGAGGCCATGGCGCCGGGGGCGCAAGCGACGATGATGAAGCCCAAAGCGATCTCGGGCGGCAACGGCGCGACCAACGCGGCGGCCAGCCCCAGTGCCGGCATGACGCTGTATTGCGTCAACAGACCCAGCGCAATCCGTCCGGGACGGCGCGCGGTCGCTTGCAACTCCGCCGGTTGCAGCACCACGCCCACGGCAAACATGGTGACGGCAAACAGCGCCAGAAAGCCGTGCCGCAGCGGCAGAAACAGGTCCGGTCGCACATAGGCCAGCGAAGCACCGGTTAGTGTCAAAATGGCCAGATGACGGGTAATCCACTGCGCCAGACTGTAAGGCATGCGCTGGTGCCCATTGGACTAACAAGCCGGCCAGGCTACCCGAGGCTGCCGCTGACGACAATCCTTGCCCGCCAACGGCAAGGCCACGTCAGTCCAACGTATCCCGATGGCCGCCCGTGCCCGGCGCAACGGCACGGCCGGGGCGTTGCAGGCGGGCCACGACCCGCGCTTCCTGCAGCAGGGCCGCGAGGCCGGCCGGCGCCGCCGGCTGGCGGTGGAGCGGCAGCTGGCGCAACAACTCGTGCCGTTTCAGGACGCAGAAATAATCCTCTGCGGCGAGCAAATGCGTCGCCAGCCTGAAGCCGCGATCCAGGTGCTCCCAGGCGGGGTGCGAGCGCCGCGCCATGAACAGTTGGCCGCAACACAACTCCAGCAACGCCGCCTCGCGCGGGGCAGCGGCCAACGCCGACATCGTCTGGTAGACCGCACTGATGTCCCGCCCCGCCCAATAACGACAGATGAGTGCAGCCAGATTCAGGGCAAAACGATTGCCGCGGGCGCGATGCAGACGTCCCTGCACCTCGTCCAGTGCCGCCGCGGCGGACGCCGGCGACATCGGCTCGGCCAACCAGCTGGCCAGAGAAATCTCCGCACCATCAGCCAGTTGAGCATAATTTAAGGTCGCATCCATCACCGCCGCACCTGTGCCTGAAACTTCTCTCAATGTACACTGTGTTTCCGTTGATCCCAAGATCCGCCAGGAGTTGCCTTTTGTCAGCATTTGAAACCGGTCGCGGCCGCTACCCGGGCGTGCGCATGCGGCGCATGCGGCGCGATGATTTCTCCCGTCGGCTGATGCGCGAATCGCGCCTGCACGTCGACGACCTGATTTATCCCCTGTTTGTACTGGACGGCGAAAAGCGCCGCGAAGCGGTGGAATCGATGCCGGGCGTGGAACGCCTGAGCATCGACCTGCTGGTGCAGGAGGCGCGCGCGGCCAAGGCACTAGGCATTCCGGCGCTGGCCCTGTTTCCGGTGACTCCGGCCGCGGGCAAAAGTGATGACGCCAGCGAAGCCTGGAACCCCGAGGGAGTGGCGCAACGCGCGGTACGCGCGCTCAAGCA
>JASBST010000069.1 GCA_030148775.1 Thiogranum sp. | reverse complement strand
CCACCGGCGCCAGCTACAAGCGCGACGAGGACGGCATCGTGCTGGTCGACTACGACAAATGCATCGGCTGCAAGTACTGCTCCTGGGCCTGCCCCTACGGTGTGCGCGAGCTCGACGAGCACCAGAAGGTGATGAAAAAGTGCACCCTGTGCGTGGACCGGATCTATGACCAGAGCTTGCCGGAGAGCGAACGCAAACCGGCCTGTGTCATGGCCTGTCCCACCAGCGCGCGGCTGTTCGGCGACGTCGACGACCCGGATTCGGAAGTCGCCGAGGCCATCCGCGAACGCGGCGGCTATCAGTTGATGCCCGAGTGGGGCACTCGCCCGGCGAACCACTACCTGCCGCGCAGCAAGACCCGTATCACCATCCACGAAGACGAGCTGACGCGCGTCGACAACCCGTTGAAGAAAGAGCGCCAGCTGCCCATGCCGGACAAGGATGCGCCGACCCTCGACGACGTCACTTCGTGGTAATTGTTTCAGGAGCCAAACCCGCATGCATCCCGCATTTTCCGTTATTTTCCTCACCACTCTGATCGGCGTCGGCCAGGGTCTGTTTCTGGCCCTCTACACCGGGCAGCTGTACTCGGTCGTTGAAGTGGTGCCGGTCGAGGACTCGCACACTCACTACGGCATCGGCTCGCTGATCGCGGTGGCTTTCCTGGCCGCCGGTCTGCTGGCGTCTTTTTTTCACCTCGGCCACCCCGAGCGCGGCTGGCGCGCCATCGCCCGCTGGCGCACCTCCTGGCTGTCGCGCGAAGTCATCGTCCTGCCGGCGTTCATGGGGCTGGTGGCGCTCTACGGGCTGGTGCACTATTTCGAGCTCAATCCGGTGCTGTTCACCTTTCGCGATAGCTTCAGAATCGATCTGTCACTGCTGATCGGCGCGCTGACGACCGTTGTGGCCTTTTTACTGTTCCTCTGCACCGGCATGATCTACGCCTGCATCAAGTTCCTGCAGGAATGGGCGACGCCGCTGACGGTGGTCAACTACACCCTGCTTGGTTCGGCCTCGGGCTTCACGCTGGCCACCGCCTTCGCCGCCTACCAGGGCTCGCAGTTGACCGACTTCTACGCCGGCTGGGCGCTGCTGCTGACACTGGCGGCGATGGTCACGCGCGTCGCCAGCCTGATCCGCAACAAACGTATCAAGCATAAATCGTCGCTGCGCACGGCGATCGGCATCCGCCACAGCCGCATCACCCAGAAGTCGCAGGGTTTCATGACCGGCTCGTTCAATACCCGTGAGTTCTTCCACGGCGCGCCGCAGGCAGTGTTCAAGAGCATCAAGTGGTTCTTTCTGGTGACGGTCTTTCCAATTCCGGTGCTATTGCTGGCACTGGGGATGGGCGGCGGCGCGGTGGCGATATTCGCCCTCGCCTTCGTCATTCAGTACGTCGGCCTGCTGGCCGACCGCTGGTTTTTCTTCGCCCAGGCCAATCACCCGCAGAATCTGTATTACCAGACGGTCGGCTGACGGCCATTTCCACCGGCCCGCGGGCGCGCCGTCGTGGCCGCCGGGCCGGCGACTTTCCGGCGGCCACGGCAGCATGAAGCAGCGCGGTTGCCGTTTTCCACGTCCGGGACTATGCTGATTTCATGAAATCCCTGCTCGACCCATTTGGCAGAAGCATCGACTACGTCCGGCTGTCGGTCACCGACCGCTGCGACCTGCGCTGCGACTACTGCATGCCGCGCGGCTTCAGCGATTTCGAAGTACCCGAGCACTGGTTGAGCTTCGCGGAAATCGAGCGCGTCATCGGCGCCTTCGCACGCCTGGGCGTCAGCCGCATACGCCTGACCGGCGGCGAACCACTGGTGCGCAAGAACATCCCGAGCCTGGCGCGACGCCTGCGCGCGCTGCCCGGCGTCGAGGACCTGTCGCTCAGTACCAATGCCACCCGTCTCGACAAACACGCCGCGGCGCTGAAAGCCGCGGGCGTTTCGCGTATCAACGTCAGCCTCGATAGCCTGCGCGCCGAGCGCTTCAAGGCCATCACCCAGGGAAAGTTGGAAAAGGTGCTGCGCGGTCTGATGGCCGGCAAGCAGGCGGGCTTCGCCCCGATCAAGATCAATATGGTGGTGATGGGGGGCGTCAACGACGATGAAGTCGAGGATATGGTGGAATTCTGTCTGCAACACGATTTCACCCTGCGTTTCATCGAAACCATGCCGATGGGGGCGACCGGACGCGCTGCCAGCGCGCGCTACGTCGACTTTCAGACGGTGCGCGCCCGCCTGGAAAAACGTTTCGAACTGATTCCGGGCGTCATGCCCGGCGGCGGACCGGCGCGCTATGTGCAGGTTGCCGGAACGGCGCTCAGAATCGGTTTCATCACGCCGATCTCGCAACACTTCTGCGCCAGCTGCAACCGGGTGCGCCTGGCGGTGGACGGCACGCTCTACCTCTGTCTCGGCCAGGACGACAAGGTCGAGCTGCGGCCGCTGTTGCGTCAGGGGATCAGCGACGGCGAACTCGAACAGGCCCTGGTGGCCGCCATCGCCAACAAACCCGAACGACATGAATTCACCGAAAAACCCGAACAGGTGGTACGTTTCATGTCGTTGACCGGCGGCTGAAACGCGCAGCGGCGGCTCAAACACCCCGCAGCGCGCTGTACAGCATCAACAAGCCCAACAACGCCAGAAATCCCGCGAACAACTGCCGCAAACGGTGCGCCGGCAGACGGTGCGCCAGGCGGGCGCCGAACGGCGCGCCGAACATACTGGCGGCGCTGATGGCCGCCACCGCGGGCCAGTAGATATAGCCGGTAGTCCCGGCCGGCAAATCCGCCTGATTCCAGCCGGCGGCCAGAAATCCCAGTGACCCCACCAGCGCAATCGGCAGGCCACAAGCCGCCGCGGTAGCCACGGCGCGGCGCATCTCGACGTTGTGCCACACCAGCCAGGGCACCGTCAGCGTGCCGCCGCCGATACCCAGCAACGCCGACAGTACGCCGATGCCGGCGCCGGCCAAGCCATTGCGCAGGGCCCCGGGCGCGCTACGGTGCGCCGCCGGCGCGCCCCCGAAGGCAAGTTGTGCCGCCACGACCAGCTCGAATACGGCGAACACCAGCGCCAGACCCTGCCCGCCCAGCCACAGCGCCAACCAGCCGCCGGTCCAGGCACCGAGGCCGATGCCGGCGGCAAGTTGCCACACCAGTGGCCAGACGACGGCACCGCGGCGGTGATGCGCCCAGGCCGACGCCAGGGCCGTGAACAGAATGCTCGCCAGCGAGGTGCCCACCGCCAGCTGCATAATATGGCCGCCGGCGAAACCCTGCAGGTGGAACAGCGCGGCAAGTATCGGCACGATGACCAGACCGCCGCCGATGCCGAGCAGACCGGCTAGCGTACCGGCGAAAGCGCCCAGCAGCAGACAGGCGGGCAGCAGCAGGAAAAAAATATTCATCGCCGCCATTGTACCCGCCCGGTGAGTCTTTTATTGTTAACGCCGAAACGTGCCCGGATCAGGCTTGACGCACGAAAGGATATGCTGCGGTACTTACAATGTTTCTCGGCGCTCACGCTGCTGCTGTTGGCCCACAGCGGTTATGCCGACCGTCTCGATAAACAACGCGAACAATTCCAACAGGCCGAAACCGCGCTGCGCGCCGGCAAGAGCGCCCAATACCACAAACTGAAAGACTCCCTGAAAGACTACGTGCTCTACTCCTATCTGGATTACTGGGAGCTGCGCGCCAGGTTGCGTACCGCCAAACCGGACCAGGTAAGGGATTTTCTCGAACGCTATCGGGACCAGCCGGTGGCCACGCGGCTGCGGGCCAGCTGGTTGCACCGGCTCGGCCGGCAAAAAGACTGGAAAACCTATCTGGCTTTCTATACGCCGCAGTCGTCCACCACCCTTCAGTGTTACGCCGTGCGCGCACGCCTGCGGACCGGCGAGCGCAAGGCGGCGTTGCAGGAGGCCCTGCGCCTGTGGCTGGTGGGGCGCTCGCAACCGGACGCCTGCGACCCGGCCTTCGATCAGCTCTACGCCCGGGGCATGATCAACAGCGACCTGATCTGGCAGCGCATCCGGCTGGCTTTCGCCAAGCAGAAATCCAGTCTCGCCGCCTATCTGGCCAAGGGACTGTCGGCCCAGGACCGGCGCTGGGTGGAGCGTTGGCAGCTGGCTCACCGCCGCCCGACGGCGGCGATCAAGGCGGCGTGGGCGGATCAGGACACGCCCCTGGTGCGCGAAATCCTCTCGCACGCCCTGCAACGTCTGGCGCGCTACAAACCCGACCAGGCGTGGAAACATTGGGAAGCGCTGGCGCAGGAACATCATTTCAGCGCGCAGCAGCGCGGCGCGATCCTGCACCGCATCGCGCTCAATGGCGCGGTCAGCGGTTATGCCGATGCCGCCCGCTGGCTGGCGGCGGTTCCCGCTGCGGCCGCCGACAGCGACATTCGTCAATGGCGCGTGCGTATCGCCCTGTCGCAGGGGGATTGGAATGCCGCGCTGCAACGCATCAACGAACTCGAGCCGCGCAACCGCGAGGAGGACAACTGGCGCTACTGGCACGCCCGCGCCCTCGACGCCGGCGGCGCCACCGGCGACGCTTACACCGAATACGCGCGCCTGAGCGGCGAACGCAGCTACTTCGGCTTCCTCGCCGCCGACCGGCTGCAGCGCCCCTACCAGATGGGCGACAACCGGGCGCCGCACACGGAACAAACGCTCGAGACGGTGGCCTCATCGGCGGGCATCCAGCGGGCGCGGGAGCTGTATTTCACCGGCAACCGTCTCGACGCGCGCCGCGAATGGTTTTACGCCACCCGCGAGCTCAGCGCCGATCAGCTGCGCGCGGCCGCGCTGATCGCCCATCGCTGGGGCTGGCACGACCGCGCCATCATCGCCGCGGCCCAGGCCAAATACTGGTCCGACCTGAGCCTGCGCTTTCCGCTGCCGCACCGCGAGTCCATCTTCGCCAACGCCCGCCGCTACGATCTCGATCCGGCGCTGATCTATGGCGTCATCCGCCAGGAGAGCGCCTTCATGGAGGACGCCGTTTCATCGGTCGGCGCGCTGGGCCTGATGCAGCTGATGCCGGCGACCGGCAAACAGACGGCACGCGCACTGAACATCCGCTATCGTGGCAACGCGGCCTTGCTGCACTCGGAACAGAACATCCAGCTGGGCAGTGCCTATCTCAACAAACTGATGACACGCTACAACGGCTCGCCGGTACTGGCCGCCGCCGCCTATAACGCCGGCCCGAGCCGGGTGTCGCGCTGGCTTCCCACCGATCAGGACATGGACGCCACCCTGTGGACCGAACTGATCCCGTTCCGGGAGACGCGCAAATATGTGCGCCGGGTGCTGACTTACGCCACCATTTTTGACTGGCGGCTGGAACAGCCCTTCGTCCGCTTGAGCAACCGCCTGCCTAGCGTCCAACAGCGCTATTGAAGTCATCGGGCGCGCCCCGGACCAGGCTTGACCTGCGCCCGGCTTATGCGCAGGCTATAGGCCCGCGCGCAACAAGTGAGACCCATGACGGCTAAACGCATTATCGTGATCGGGGGTACCGGCTTTGTCGGTGGCCATCTCGTCCATCGACTGGCTGCCCTCGGACACCGCGTCAGCGTGCTGACCCGCCGCCCGGAACGGCATCGCGATTTCCGTATCGGCGCCAAGGTGCAACTGCTCCAGGTCAATCCCTACGACCCGGCCCGGTTGGCGCAGGTGTTCGTCGGGCATGATTGTGTCGTCAACCTGGTCGGCATCCTCAATGAAAGCGGCCGCAGCAGCTTCAGTCGGGCGCACGTCGATCTCCCGCGCAGCCTGGTCAGAGGCATGCGCGACGCCGGCGTGACGCGGCTGTTGCACATGAGCGCGCTCAACGCCGATGTCAACGAAACCCATGGGCGTTATCTCAAGACCAAGGGGGAGGGGGAAAACCTGGTGCACCAGTCGCCGGGCGTGGAAGTCACCAGCTTTCGACCCTCGGTGATCTTCGGTCCGGGGGACAGCTTTTTTCGTCGCTTCGCCAGCCTGCTGCGTACCGTGCCGGGGCCGCTGTTTCCGCTCGCCTGCGCCGACGCCCGCTTCGCTCCGGTTTACGTGGGCGACGTGGTGGCGGCCTTTCTGTACGCCCTCGACCATCCGGCCAGCGCCGGTCAGCGTCTCGACCTGTGCGGTCCGGGCGAATACAGCCTGGGGGAATTGGTCGAATTCACCGCGGCGTTGATCGGCCGGCGCACCCGGGTGCTCGGTCTGCCGGACCTGGCCGCGCGTGCGCAGGCCCGGATCATGGGCTGGTTGCCGGGCAAGCCCTTCACCATGGACAACTACTATTCGCTCCAGAAGGACAGCGTCTGCAGCCAGTCCGCGCTTGCGAAAATGGATATTGCGCCGAGCTCGGTGGAAGCGATGGTTCCCTTGTATCTGGGCGGCGCCGCCAGCCGGGCACGCTACAACGATTACCGCTCGCGGGCCCGCCGCTCGTCCTGATGGAAATCTTCCTGGTCGGCGGCGCGGTGCGCGACAAACTCCTCGGGCTGCCGGCGGGCGAACGCGACTGGGTCGTCGTTGGCGCCAGCCCGCAGGAAATGCTGGCGCTGGGCTACACCCGGGTGGGCAAGGACTTTCCGGTCTTTCTACACCCGCAGAGTAAAGAGGAATACGCGCTGGCGCGCACCGAACGCAAAACCGCGCCCGGTTATCACGGCTTCGAATTTCATACCGACCCGGGTGTGACGCTGGAGGAGGATCTGCTGCGCCGCGACCTGACCATCAACGCCATGGCGCAAGCGTCCGACGGCACCCTGATCGACCCCTACGGCGGACGCGAGGATCTGGACGCCGGCCGTCTGCGCCACGTCAGCCCGGCGTTCGTCGAAGACCCGGTACGCATTCTGCGCGTGGCGCGCTTCGCCGCCCGCTTCGGCAAATGGGGTTTCAGCGTCGCCCACGGCACCAATGTGCTGATGCGGCGAATGGTGGCCGACGGCGAAGTCGACCATCTGGTGGCCGAACGGGTGTGGGCGGAATGGCGCAAGGCGCTCGACAGCGACACGCCCGAGCGGTTTTTCAGCGTGCTGCACGGCTGCCACGCGTTGGCGGTGCTGTTTCCGGAGATCGAACGCGAATATGCCGGCGCCGGCGGTCACGCGCAGACGCTGCCGGCGGCGCTGCAACGCCTGGCGGCCAGCGCCGGCGAAACCACCGACCCGGTGATCCGCTTCGGGGTGTTGATGCTCTCTCTCGGCGCCGATCTGGATCTGCGCCGGCGCATCGGTCATATAGAACGTTTGTGCCAACGTCTAAGGGTCCCCAAGGAATACGCCCGCCTGGCGCAACTGGCCGTGAGCCTGCAACCGGATCTGGTGCCCGAAGACGCTGACAGCGTACTGCGGGCGCTGGAAGCCAGCGGCGCCTTGCGCGGGCACGAGCGCTGGCGGCGCTTACTCGAAGTTTATCGCCTGTGCGGGCGGATCTCGGCGGACACGATGCAACTACTGCAGCGGGCCGGCGACGAGGCGGCGGCCGTGCGCGCCGCCGACCTCGAACGAACAGACCTGAGCGGTCCGGCGCTGGGACAGGCTATCGCCGAGCGACGCCGCCTGCGCCTCGCCCGCCTGCTGCAACACGGCGCCGCTTCAGAGGAAGAGCGCGAATAGCACCGCCCCGAGCAACAGCCGGTAGACCACAAACGGCCGCATCCCGAAGCGGTCCAGCACTTTGCGAAAATAATGAATGCACAGATAGGCGCTGATGCCGGACACTACCATTCCGAGTAATAAATCGCCCCATAACACCGGCTCGCTGGACTCGACCAGATTGACGATCTCATACAGTCCGGCCATGGCGATCGCCGGCACCGACAGCAGAAACGAAAAACGCGCCGCCGCCTTGCGCTCCATGCCCACCAGCAGCCCGGCAGTAATGGTAATGCCCGAACGCGACGTGCCCGGAACCAACGCCAGCACCTGCGACAAGGCGATGATGGCGATCCGTCCGGCGCCGAGGCGGTATTCGCAGCGCGTCTGCGCGCCGACGCGATCGGCGTAGCCCAGCAACAGACCGAACACCACGGTGGTGGTGGCGATCACCAACGGCGAGCGCAACACCGTTTCCACATAGCTGTGCAACAGCAACCCCGCCAGCCCCAACGGGATAGTGCCGAGCAGCACCGCCCAGGCGAGTCGGGCCTCGTCGTCGGGATTACGATCCACCAGCGATCGGCTCCAGGACGCCGCCATCGCCGACAACTCGCTGCGGAAATACACCACCACCGCCGCCAGCGTACCGAAGTGCACCGCGACGTCGAAGGCCAGACCCTGGTCGGGCCAACCGGTCAATACCGGCACCAGGATCAAGTGCGCCGAGCTGGAGATGGGTAGGAATTCGGTCAGCCCCTGCACCAATGCAAGGACGATGGCGTGGAACATGTCCATGGATGTGTTTTCTGGTTTATAGACGGCCGCGCAAGTCGCGCGGCGTAAAGCCTACCACGTCGCACTCAAGATCGCGTGAATATCCCATCACTTTGAAGCGCTCGCCCATTTCGCCCGGCAGCAGGAGCCGTTTGGCTTCGTTGCTGAGCGGCAGGTAGCGGCGTACATCGGCCGGATCGAGCGCCGCCAGCAGCTTGTCGATACCGCAGGCCAACAGAAACTGCGCCTGGCTGCTGTATCCCAACAGGCGCATGCCGGTGCCACTGGCCGCTTCGGCGAGCGCAGTGAAATCCACAAACGCGGTAATATCCTGCAGACCCGGAAAACACAGCGGGTCGTGGTGCATCTGCTGCCGGTAATGACAGCTCAGCGTCCCCATGTCGCGCTGCGGATGGTAGTACTCCGCGCGTCCGTAGCCGTAGTCGATCAACAGCAGTACACCGCGCGACAGTGCCTGCGCCAGGCCACGGACCCACGGCTGCAATGCGGGGCAATATTCCGAGGTATATTCGCCGCACCAGCCGTAGTCCGCCGCCCAGCCTCCGATCAACCTCTCGGCGACGCTGTCGGCGGCGCGCGCGCACCAGGCCAGCCCGTCGCCCTCAACGGCGACACCTTTCACTGTCACTGCGCCATCGCGCCAGCAAAAAACTTGTACCGGCAACGCATCGGCGACTTCGTTGCCCAGGATCACGCCTTCGAAGGGGGTTTCGGGCAGTTGTTGCAGCCATTCGACCCGGCCGGCCAGTTGCGGAATGTCCGCCAGCGCGGTCTCCTGCAGGGCGCGCATCGCGGCGCTGCGCTCGAGGATGAAGTAACGCGCGGGCAAAATATCCAGTGCCTCCAGCGCCGGCAGCAGGACCCGCGCCAGCGCGCCGCTGCCGGCACCCAGCTCGAGCACGCAGCCCCGCTCGAGCTGTTGCAACACCGAGCCGACACTGCGCGCCAGACAGCGCCCGAACAAAGAACCCGACTCTGGCGCGGTGATGAAATCGCCCGCCTCGCCGAACGGCATCAGGCCGTTGCTGTAATAGCCCAGCCCCGGTTCATACAACGCGAGATCCATGTATTTATCGAACGGCAAACAACCCTGCCGCGACCTACACAACTCCCGTATTCTGGCCCGCAGGGCATCGCTGACGGCCCGGGCCTCGGCACCGGGGGGCGGCAAAGCGTGCGCCATGCGCGCCCTTCAGCCGGACTCGACCGGCCACATGGCCTGCGCGGTGGGGTCGAACTGATCCCAGATGACGGCAAAGCGGAATCCGCTCACGGGGTGTTTCATGTCGCCGGCGATTTCCGCCAGCGGCCGCAACACAAAAGCGTATTCGGTGATTTCCTTGCGCGGCAGGCGCAGCCCCGGCTCGTCCAGCACCAGGTCGTCGTAGAGCAACAGGTCGAGATCGAGCGTGCGATTGCTGAATTTGCCCGCGCTGCGGTCGCGCCCGTGCGCGTCCTCGATACCATTGAGCGTGGCGGCGACTTCCTGCGGCGTCTGCCCGGTATCGAAACCGACCACCAGGTTATAAAAGGCGTCACCCACAAAACCCACGGACTTGGTTTCGTAAATCCGCGAGCGCTGCAGCTCGCCATAGGCCTCTTCCAGCGCGGCCAGCGCACTGCGAACATTGTTCTCCCGATCGATATTACTGCCGATACTGACGTAAACTCTGGCCACCGTTGTCAACTCCTCTCGCCGCGCTCAATGATAACCCCCACTCCATTGGCGCCGCGCACGGCACCACCCTTGTTAAGCGTCAAACGCACCCAGGACACCGCGAACTCCTCGCGCACCAGTTGCGCAACCCGCTCCGCGAGCGTTTCCACCAACTGGAATTCGCTGGCCTCGACGAAGGCGATCACCCGCTTGGCGACGGCTTTGTAGTTGAGTGTATCGTCGATATGATCGCTGGCGGCGGCGCGGGCGATATCGGTGGCCATTTCCAGGTTGAAGCTAAGCGTCTGGCGGATGGCCCGCTCCCAGTCATAGATGCCGATCACCGTGTCTATGCGCAGGTCGCGGATAAAAATAATATCCATGCTGTACTGTATGCCGCCCGTTAGGTGACGCCACTATAGTACAGCGGCGCTGCCGGCTCCAGCTTGACCGCGAGCGCCGCAACCCGTCCAATAGCGTTCCATGGGTACAGAAATCTTCCTCATAGCCTTTGCGTACCTGCTGGGCTCGATCTCGTCGGCCATTGTGGTCTGCCGCCTGTTGGGGTTGCCCGATCCGCGCGGCGAGGGCTCGGGCAATCCCGGCGCCACCAATGTATTGCGTATCGGTGGCAAGAAAGCCGCGGCCATCACCCTGATCGGCGATATGCTCAAGGTCCTGCTGCCGGTGCTGCTGGCCAGACTGCTCGGCGCCGAGCCCGGCGTGCAGGCGCTGGTGGCGCTGGCGGCGTTCCTCGGCCACCTCTATCCATTGTTTTTCGGCTTTCGCGGCGGCAAGGGCGTGGCCACCGCGCTGGGCGTCCTGCTGGGGCTGCACTGGCTGGCCGGCCTGCTCACCATCGCCACCTGGCTGCTGATCGCCAAGCTGTTCAAGATCTCGTCGCTCGCGGCGCTGCTGTCGCTGCTGGTGGCGCCGCTGTATCTGTGGCTGCTGCTGCCGCAGCGCGCCGTGCTCATCGCGCTGCTGTTCATGGTGGCGCTGCTGTTTTGGCGCCATCGCAGCAATATAAAAAATCTGCTCCAGGGCACCGAAGGCCACATCGGTAGCAAAGACTGAGCCGCGCCGGGGAGTCAGCCGGCCGCCGTTATCGCCGGCAACGCCTCCAGGGACCAGCGCGGGCGCACCTCGACCTCCAGCCCCTCGCGCTGCCCGGCCTGCAGGCGGCAGGCGCCGGCGTAGGCGATCATGGCGCCGTTGTCGGTGCAGAACTCCAGCCGCGGATAGTACACCTGCGCGCTGCGCTGGGCAGTCATCTGCTGCAGACCCTGGCGCAGTGCCCGGTTGGCGCCGACGCCGCCGGCCACCACCAGCCGCGTCAGCCCGGTCTGTTGCAGGGCGCGGCGACATTTAATGATCAATGTATCGACCACCGCATCCTGAAAGGCGCGGGCAATATCGGCCCGCGTCTGCGGATCGTCACCGGCCTCGCGATGGGTGGTCAGGGCGAAGGTCTTCAGACCGCTGAAACTGAAATCCAGTCCGGGCCGATTGGTCATCGGCCTGGGAAAGCGGAAACGTCCCGGCGCCCCGCTTTCGGCCAACCGGGCCAGCTGCGCACCGCCCGGGTAGTCCAGGCCGAGCAGCTTGGCGGTTTTGTCGAACGCCTCGCCGGCGGCGTCGTCCAGCGTATCGCCCAGGATCTGATAAACGCCGAGCGCCTCGACCCGTACCAGCAGGGTGTGGCCGCCGGAGACCAGCAGTGCGATGAAAGGGAAATCCGGTGCCGGATCCTCCAGCATCGGCGCCAGCAGGTGACCTTCCATATGATGGACGCCGAGCGCCGGCACGCCCAGACTCCAGGCCAGGCTGCGACCGATACTTGCGCCCACCAGCAGGGCCCCGATCAGACCGGGTCCGGCGGTATAGGCGATCGCATCGATATCCTGACGCGTACAGCCGCAATCGGCCAATAACCGCTCCAGCAGCGGCAGCGTTTTGCGCACATGATCGCGCGAGGCCAGCTCCGGCACCACGCCGCCGTAACCGGCGTGCAACGGGACCTGGCTGTGCAAGACATGGCCCAGCAGTCCGCGCTCGGTGTCGAACAGCGCCACGCCGGTCTCGTCGCAGGAGGATTCAATACCCAGTACACGCATGCCGCTATGGTAGCCGCGCCGGCGCCAGCTAGTTCCTTACCGCCATCAGGGTTTTACCTTTGCAGCCCGCGCTGTTACAATACGCGCCCTTTTGCACCCGTATTACGAGGAAAACGGCTTTGCCACAAGTTAAAGTACGCGAAAACGAGCCCTTTGAGGTCGCCCTGCGCCGCTTCAAGCGCTCCTGTGAAAAAGCGGGCATCCTGTCCGAAGTCCGCCGCCGTGAGTTCTACGAAAAGCCCACCCAGGAACGCAAGCGCAAACAGGCCGCTGCCGTCAAGCGCCACGCCAAGAAAGTCTCGCGCGAAACCGCGCGCCGCACCCGCCTGTACTGATCCCCGACCTTGCTACCCTCATGTCCCTGAAGGATAAACTCCAGGAGGATATGAAGGCGGCCATGTGCGCCGGTGACAAGCGCCGGCTGGCCGTGATCCGGCTGATCAACGCCGCCGTCAAACAGCGCGAAGTCGACGAACGCATCATGCTGGACGACGCCCAGGTTACCGCCGTGCTGGACAAAATGGCTAAACAGCGGCGCGAATCCACCGAGCAGTACCAGCAGGCCGGCCGCGACGACCTGGCCGAACAGGAACGTTTCGAACTCGACGTACTGGCCGATTATCTGCCCGAGCCGCTGACCGACGAGCAGATCGATGCCCTGATCACGGCGGCGATCGCCGCTACCGGCGCCGCAAGCCTCAAAGACATGGGCAAAGTCATGGCCCGGCTCAAAGGCGAGCTGGCCGGACGCGCCGACATGGGCGCGGTCAGCGCGCGCATCAAAAGCCGCCTCTCCAGCTGAGCCCGCGCGCCTGCGGCGCTACGGATTCGGCTGACGCCGCCGCCGCCTTCTCATACCATTAGGCAATGGCCGGCCGCATTCCACAGAGTTTCATCGATGAGCTGCTCAATCGCGTCGACATTGTCGAGGTCATCGAAGCGCGCCTGCCGCTGAAAAAAGCCGGCCGCGAATTCCAGGCCTGCTGCCCCTTCCACAACGAAAAAACGCCCTCGTTCACCGTCAGCCCGGGCAAGCCGTTCTACCACTGTTTCGGCTGCGGCGCGCACGGCAGCGCGGTGGGCTTCCTGATGGAATACGAGAACCTGGATTTCCCCGAAGCTATCGAGGAACTGGCGCGCGCCATGGGGCTGGAGGTGCCGCGCGAGGCCGGTGGCAGCGGCGGCGGCGACAGCCAGCGTCTCGATCATTACGGGCTGCTGGAGAAGGTGGAGCGCTATTTCCGCCAGCAGTTGCGCCAGCACTCCCAGGCCGCCCGCGCCGTCGATTACCTCAAGGCGCGCGGCCTGAGCGGGGAGATCGCACAGACCTTCGGCCTCGGTTACGCCCCGCCGGGCTGGGACAATCTGCTGCAGCAGCTCGCGGCCAAGGGCGAGCGGGAGTTGGCAAGTGAACTCGGGCTGCTGGTAAAAAAAGACGACGGCAGTCACTACGACCGCTTCCGCGACCGTATCATGTTCCCCATCCGCGACCGGCGCGGCCGCTGCATCGGCTTCGGCGGCCGGGTGCTGGGCGATGAGACCCCGAAATACATGAACAGCCCCGAAAGCCCGGTATTCCACAAAGGCCGGGAGCTCTACGGCCTGTTCGAGGCGCGCAAGGCCGGCCAGAAACTCGAGCGGCTGCTGGTGGTCGAGGGCTACATGGACGTGGTGGCGCTGGCCCAGTTCGGCCTCACCGATACCGTCGCCACGCTCGGTACCGCCACCACCGCAGAGCACCTGGAGCGGCTTTACCGCACCGTCAGCGAAGTGGTGTTCTGTTTCGACGGCGACGCCGCCGGACGCCGAGCCGCCTGGCGCGCGCTGGAAAACACCCTGCCGGTGATGCGCGACGGGCGCGAAGCGCGTTTTTTGTTTTTGCCCGAGGGCGAGGACCCCGACAGCCTGGTGCGCCGCGTCGGCGCGGAGGCGTTCCGGCAGAAAACTGTCGAATCGGTCCCACTTTCGCAGTTTCTGTTTGAATCGCTGTCAAAACAGGTCGATATCGCCAGTGTCGACGGGCGCGCACGGCTGGTGGAACTGGCGCGGCCCCTACTGGCGCGGCTGCCCGACTCCGTGTTCCGCGATTTGATGCTCGAGCGCCTGGCGCAGATCAGCGGTCTCAACAGCGCGCAATTGCGCGCGCGGCTCGAGCCCCCCCGGCCGCAGGCGATGCCCAAGCCGTCAGCCCCGCGACGCGACTCGGAGCGAAGCCCGGTGCGCACGGCCATCCGCCTGCTGTTGGAACAACCGGCGCTGGGGCAACAACTGGCCAGCATCGGCGCCCTGCAGGATCTGGAGCTGGCAGGCGTGCCGCTGCTACTGGAGCTGCTTGAATTGACGCGGCGCAACCCGCATATAAACACCGGCGGTATCCTCGAACACTGGCGCGGACGACCGGAGGAGCGCCACCTGGCGCGCCTGGCGACAACCCGGCTGGAAATCGCCAGCGACGGCTTTGAACCGGAATTCCAAGGCGCTGTCCAACGTCTCATTGAGCAACGGAACAGCCAGAAAGTGGAATATCTGCTGCAAAAAGAGCGCCAAGCCGGCCTCGACGCGGCAGAGAAAGAAGAGCTTAAACAGTTAGTTACCGGCACACGCCCGATACCGGGGCAGAATGCTTGACAACTAACATAACTGGCTAATATAGCGGTTTTCCGCTATAATGGGTCGTTTGGATTTTGCCGCATTAATCTGCAAGCACGGGGATACATCCAGTTGATGAATCAGGACCAACAATCACAACTCAAGCTGCTGATTGCCAAGGGCAAGGAACAGGGCTTTCTGACCTATTCCGAGGTCAACGATCACCTGCCCGACGATATTGTCGATCCGGAACAGATCGAGGACATCATCGGCATGATCAACGACATGGGCATCCAGGTGCACGAAACCGCGCCGGATGCCGACACCCTGATTCTGTCCAGCGAGGCGCCGGATGACGACGCCGCCGAGGAGGCGGCCGCCGCGCTGGCGACCGTCGACAGCGAGTTCGGCCGCACCACCGACCCCGTGCGCATGTACATGCGCGAAATGGGCACCGTGGAGCTGCTGACGCGCGAAGGCGAAATCGAAATCGCCAAGCGTATCGAGGACGGACTGGGGCAGGTGTTTTCCGCGCTCGCCAGCTACCCGGCCTCGACCGACATTTTGCTGAACGAATACGCCAAAGTGGAACAGGGCGAGGCCCGCCTGGCCGATTTGCTGAGCGGTTTCATCGATCCCAACGCCGCCGACGAACCCATCCCGCCGCCGGTGCAGCAAAACGCCGCCGACAGCGACGACGATGACAAGGACGACGACGAGGATGACGACGATGACGCCGGTCCGGTCGACACCGGCCCCGATCCGGAAGAGACACGGGCGTTTTTCGCCGAGCTGCAGAAAATGCACGACAAACTACTGGTCGCGCTCAACAGCAAAAACAAGAACGAAGCGCGCATCGCCAAGCTGCACAGTGCGGTGGTCGGGCACTTGCAGCTGCTGAAACTGGCGCCGCGCATGGTCGACCTGTTGTCGGACAACCTGCGCCAGACCGTCGAGCGTATCCGCAGCCATGAACGCGTGATCATGGGCATTTGCGTGCACAACGCCCAAATGCCGCGGCGCGACTTCATCACCTCGTTCCCGGACAACGAGACCGACCTGAGCTGGCTGGACAAGCAGATCAAGGGCGGCCACAAGTATTCGCCGGTGCTGGAACAGCACAAGGACGAAATTCTGCGCGCGCAGAACAAACTGGTGGCCATCCAGAACCACTCCAACCTGACCATCAGCCAGATCAAGGATATCAACCGGCGCATGTCGATCGGCGAGGCCAAGGCGCGGCGCGCCAAGAAGGAAATGGTGGAAGCCAACCTGCGCCTGGTGATCTCGATCGCCAACAAATACACCAACCGCGGCTTGCAGTTCCTCGACCTGATCCAGGAAGGCAACATCGGCCTGATGAAGGCGGTGGACAAATTCGAATACCGGCGCGGCTACAAGTTCTCGACCTACGCCACCTGGTGGATCCGCCAGGCGATCACCCGCTCGATCGCCGACCAGGCGCGCACCATCCGTATTCCGGTGCACATGATCGAGACCATCAACAAGCTCAACCGCATTTCGCGACAGATGCTGCAGGAGATGGGCCGCGAACCGACGCCGGAAGAGCTGGCCGAGCGCATGGACATGCCCGAGGACAAAGTACGCAAGGTGCTGAAAATCGCCAAGGAGCCGATTTCGATGGAAACCCCAATCGGCGACGACGAGGATTCGCACCTGGGTGATTTCATTGAGGACACCAGCATCGACTCGCCGGTTGACTCGGCCGCCGGCGCCGGCCTCAAGGAAGCCACCCAGTTCGTGCTCGCCGGCCTGACCCCGCGCGAAGCCAAAGTACTGCGCATGCGCTTCGGCATCGACATGAACACCGACCACACACTGGAAGAAGTCGGCAAGCAGTTCGACGTCACCCGCGAGCGCATCCGTCAGATCGAAGCCAAGGCGCTACGCAAACTGCGTCACCCGAGCCGCTCGGAACAACTGCGCAGCTTCCTGGAGATCGAGTAAGTTCCGCACCAGCCCGGAATGTCGGCCCACTTATAGCCGACACTCCGGACAGACGGGGATGTGTAGTAGAATAACTGTTCGCAGGGCCTATA
>JASBST010000077.1 GCA_030148775.1 Thiogranum sp. | reverse complement strand
TCCCTCGGCATGCACCTCAGGTTTTGCAACCCACGTCGAAGCCAGGTCGCCCCCAAGTCGTACGCTCACTATGATAGCAGAAACAGCGAAAAGTTTCCCGCCGGCGGCCCGCCTGCGGCGGCCGTGTGGTCAGGCCTCAGCCGTGCTTGAGAATGCGTTGCTTGTCGCGCTGCCAGTCGCGCTCCTTGAGCGAGGCACGCTTGTCGTGGGCTTTTTTGCCCTTGGCCAGGGCGATTTCCAGCTTCGCCCGGCCCTTGCTCCAGAACATGGCGGTGGGGATCAGCGAATAGCCCTTGCGGTCGACGGCGCCGATCAGTTTGTCGATTTCCTCGCGGTGCAGCAGCAGTTTGCGGGTGCGCGCGGGGTCGGGCTGAATATGGGTCGAGGCAGTCGGCAGCGGCGAGATCTGCGCGCCGAGCAGGTAGGCCTCGCCGCTTTTGAGCAGAATATAGCTGTCGACCAGTTGCACGCGCCCGGCGCGCAGGCTCTTCACTTCCCAGCCTTCCAGCACCAGGCCGGCCTGCAGACGGTCCTCGAGGGCGTATTCGAAGCGCGCCTTTTTGTTCAGCGCGATGGTACTGCCGCCGTGGCCGCTTTTCTTTTTCGTCTTCGGTTTTGCCATCCCGCCATTATACCTATGTGCCGCGGAACTTGAGCCTTTTCGCCATATTGCGGACAATCCCCGACATCCAAGTCAGCGGGATCGGCATGACAAACACAAGAAAATCCATCCACGGCAGCTGGTCGAGCCGATTGGCCTTCGTCCTGGCGGCGACCGGATCGGCGGTCGGACTGGGCAATATCTGGAAATTTCCCTACATCACCGGCGAGCACGGTGGCGGCGCCTTCGTCCTGGTTTACCTGGCCTGCATCGCGGTGATCGGCATACCGATCATGATGGCCGAGGTCATGCTCGGCCGGCGCGGCCGCCAAAGCCCCATCAACAGTATGCGTACCCTGGCCGAGGAGGCCGGCGTCAGTCGCCGCTGGAGCTGGTTGGGCTGGTCGGGCGTACTGGCGGGATTTTTCATACTCTCTTATTACAGTGTGATCGCCGGCTGGGCGCTGGCCTATGTATTCCGTGCTATCAGTGGGACTTTCACTGGCGCCACCGCCGAAGGCATCGCCAGCATTTTCGAGCGCCTGACGGACGATCCGGAACGGCTGATGGGGTGGCACACCCTGTTTATGGTGATGACCATGATCGTGGTGGCGCGCGGCGTGCGCGGCGGCCTGGAACGCGCGGTGCGCTTTCTGGTGCCGGCATTGTTCGTGCTGTTGCTGTTGTTGGACGGTTACGCCATGGCGAGCGGCGCCTTCGACCAGGGACTGGCGTTTCTGTTCAAGCCCGATTTCAGCAAAATCGACGCCAACGGGGTGTTGATCGCCATGGGGCATGCGTTTTTCACGCTCAGCCTTGGCATGGGCGCGATCATGGTCTACGGCTCCTATCTGCCGCAGCGCGCCTCGATCGCCAAAACCAGTATCACCATCGCGCTGCTCGACACGCTGGTGGCGTTGCTCGCCGGGATGGCTATCTTCCCGATCGTGTTTGCCAACGGGCTGGAGCCGGCGGCCGGACCGGGACTGATCTTCCAGACCTTGCACATCGCCTTTGGCCACATGACCGGGGGCGTGGTGTTCGGTACGCTGTTTTTCGTACTGCTGGTGTTCGCCGCCTGGACCTCGTCGATTTCGCTGATCGAGCCGGCGGTGGCCTGGCTGGTGGAAAACCGCGGCATGTCGCGTGTGCGCGCCAGTGTGCTGGCCGGCGTCGCCACCTGGTTGTTCGGCTTGTTGACGGTGTTCTCCTTCAACCTCTGGGCGCAGTTCCGCCCGCTCGGCTTCATCGACATCTTCCGCAATGCCACGGTGTTCGATCTGCTGGATTATCTGACGGCCAATATCATGCTGCCGCTGGGCGGATTGTTCATTGCGCTGTTCAGCGTCTGGGTGATGAAGCGCGGCGACAGCCTGGACGAACTGGGCATGCGCGATGCATTCGGCTATCGTCTCTGGCGGGTGCTGGTGCGCTACGTCACACCGGTCGCCGTAATTATCGTTTTCCTCAACGTCACCGGAATGGTCGACTTTTCGGGTCTGTTGGGCCTGTCCGGATAATACTATGACCACCATTCATAAATCGGCCCTGGTACCCTACACACCGGCGCAGATGTTCGCGCTGGTCGACGACATCGAGCGCTATCCCGACTTCCTGCCCTGGTGCACCGCGGCGCGTGTGCTGGCGCGCAACGACGACGAGGTGCGCGCCACCCTGGCGCTGACCAAAAGCGGCGTGGAAAAATCCTTCACCACCTGCAACCGCAATCAGAAGAACAAAATGATCGAGGTCAGTCTGGTGGAAGGCCCGTTCCGTCATCTGCGCGGTTTCTGGCGTTTCGACCCGTTGGGGGACAATGGCTGCAAGGTCTCGCTCGACATGGATTTCGAATTCTCCAGCCGGGTGCTCGGCATGGTCGTCGGCCCGGTATTCAGCCAGGTGGCCAATTCGCTGGTGGATTCGTTTCAAAAACGCGCGCAGGATGTGTATGGCCGGCGTTGAGACCATCACCGTCGAAGTCGCCTATGCGCGTCCCGAGGAACAGCTCATCGTCGCGCTGGAGCTGCCCGCGGGCAGCACGCTGCGTCAGGCCGTGGAGCAATCGGGTCTGGTGCAACGGTTTGCGGAGATCGATCCGCAACGGATGAAAGCGGGTATCTTCGGCAAACTGAAAAAGCCCGATCAGGTCCTGCAGGCGGGCGACCGGGTGGAGATCTACCGGCCGCTGATCGCCGACCCCAAGGAAGTGCGCAAACAACGCGCGGCGGCGGGCAAGCAGATGAAAAAAGGCGGCGGTTCGGCGGGCGAGGCGTCCGGGGACTGAATCAGGCCGACTTGCCGAACCCCAGCCAGCGCCACAAGCGCACCAGGATGCCCACGTCGTCGCGCTCCTGCGGGGGCACCACCACCGAGACCTGGCGATTGGCCGGCTGGCTGCGCGCGGCCGGGTCCGGTTTGAGCGTGCCGCTGATCGATGTGACTTTGTCACCGTCGAACAGCAGGGTGAGGTGCTGTTCGGTGGTTTTTCTGCGCCCGTGCGTGCCGGGATCGTACAGATAGACATAATCACAGCGCTGGGCATGAAAAGGATCGGTCAACAGCGGTGCGCCGAGGATGAACTGCACCTGCGCCTTGGTCATGCCGGGACGCAACTGGTTGACCATGTCCTGGGTGATCAGGTTGCCCTGCTGAATATCGATGCGGTATACAAAGGGCAGGCGGTTGACCACCGGATCGCTGCTGCAGGCGACGAGGAAAAGGCTTGCAATGGTGCAGACAAGGATGAGAAGCTTTCGCATCGAGATCACATCTGAATAGGTCGTCGGACGGGCGGCATGATAACCGAAACGCCGGCTGTTTCCTACGCCGGCGGAAAGGAAGCGAGCAGTGGAATCCAGCGATTTACGCAAGGCCGGACTGAAAGTGACGCTGCCGAGGATGAAAATACTGGAGATCCTCGAGACCAGCGAAACCCGCCATGTGAGTGCGGAAGACGTTTATAAACTGCTGCTCGACAGCAACGAAGAGATCGGTCTGGCCACCGTCTACCGGGTGCTCACCCAGTTCGAGGCCGCCGGCCTGGTCACGCGGCATCATTTCGAGGGCGGCCACTCGGTGTTCGAAATGAACGAGGGGCACCACCACGATCATATCGTCTGCAACCAGTGCGGCAAGGTGGTGGAATTTGTCGAGGACACCATTGAGCGCTGCCAGGAAAAGGTCGCGCAGTAGGACGGCTTCGACATTCGTGATCATTCGCTGATCATCTACGGCGACTGTATCCGCCCCAACTGCCCGGATAAGAAAAAAAGCTGATCGCGGCATCGCCTCAGTGCGTCGCCGTGGCGTCATCGGTGCCGTCGGCGGGCGCCATCAACAGCATCTCCTGGGCGTGCCGGCGCGTCGACTCGGTGATCTTGCGCCCGCCGAGCATGCGCGCGATTTCCTCCACCCGCTGGGTCGTGTCCAGGCGCCGCACCCGTGTTTGGGTGTTGCCGTCCCCGCGTGATTTGCTCACCTGCAGATGGTTGTGCGCCTGTGCCGCCACCTGCGCCAGGTGGGTGACGCAGAGGATCTGCTGCCCCCGGCCCAGGGTTTGCAACTGGCGGCTGACCGTCTCGGCCACCGCGCCGCCCACGCCGCTGTCGACTTCGTCGAAAATCAGTGTCGGGATTTCGGTGGCGCGCGCCGCCACCACCTGAATCGCCAGACTGATGCGCGACAGCTCACCGCCCGAGGCCACCTTGCCGAGCGGCAGCAGCGGCTGCCCGGGGTTGGCGCTGACCAGGAACTCGACGCTGTCGTTGCCGTGTTCCGACAAGCCCGCGCGCTCGTTGGCGCTGACGCGGATTTCAAAGCGCCCGCCCGGCATCCCCAGTGTCTGCATGCTCTCGCTGACCTTGGCGGCGATGCGCGCGGCGGTTTTGCGCCGCTGGGCGTGGAGTTTGCGCGCGCTCTCAAGGTAACGCGCTTCGAGGTCGGCGCGCTGGCGCTCTAGGGCGGCCAGTTTTTCGTCGGCCTGTTCCAGCGCTTCGATGTCCTGCAACAGGCGCGCATGAAACGGCGCCAGTTGCCGCACCTCGATCCGGTGTTTGCGCGCGCAGGCGTGCAGCGCGTCGAGACGCTGCTCGACCCATTGCAGCCGCGCCGGGTCCAGTTCCAGCTGCGCCTCGCAATCGCGCAGCCGCTCGATACCCTCCTGCAATTGGATCAAGGCGCCGTTGAACAACTCGCCGTCCTCGCGAAACGCCGCATCGAATTCGCCCAGTTCGGTCAGTTCCTGCACCGCTTTGCCCAGCAGATCGTGGGCCGAGGCGTCGTCTTCGTACAAGCGCTGCAGATGCGTCCGGCAGGTGTCGATCAGCCGGCCGGCGTTGGACAGGCGCGCCAGTTCGCTGTGCAGGGTTTCGCTCTCGTCGGCCTCGGGCGCCAGCGCTTCGAGCTCCTGCAGCTGGAAGCGCAGGAATTCCAGCCGGGTGTCGCGGTCCTGGTCATGGCCGATCAACGCCCGCATGGCCTCGCCGGCCTCGTTCCACTGGCGTTGCAGCGACTTCAGCGTATCGAGCAGCGGTTGGTGGTTGCCGTGCCGGTCGAGCAGCCGGCGTTGCAGATCGTGGCGTAACAGCGACTGATATTCGTACTGGCCATGGATGTCGACCAGGTGTTCGCCCAGCTCGCGCAGCGAGGCCACCGGTGTCGGCGTGCCATTGATGTAGGCGCGCGAGCGGCCCTCGCGACTGATGACGCGGCGCAGATGGCATTCCCCGCCGCTGTCCAGATCGCGGGCCGCCAGCCAGGCGCGCGCCGCGGCGCAGGCGGTCAGATCGAAGGCGGCGCCGATCTCGGCGCGCTCGCAGCCGTGGCGGATACTGGCGGCGTCGGCGCGATCACCCAGCAGCAATCCCAGCGCGCCCAAGAGGATCGATTTGCCGGCGCCGGTTTCACCGGTCAGCGCACTCATGCCGGGGCTGAACTCCAGCTCCAGCGTTTCGATGATGGCAAAATCACGGATATGCAGGGTCAGCAGCATGTGGATCGCTCAGGGTTGTTCCGACCAGCGCAGTTTCCTGCGCGTGATGGCGAAGTGGTCGTGCCGGGCCGGGTGGATCAGACGCAGCGTGCCGGTTTTGCTGCGGATGCGGATGCGGTCGTCGGTGCCGAGCGGAAAGTTGATCTGGCCGTCGCAGGTGACCTGCGCCTCGCGTCCGCACAGGCGAATGTCGATGGTTACCCGGTCGGCAACCACCACCGGCCGGTTGCTCAGGGTATGCGGGCAGATCGGCACCAGCACCAGCGCGTTGAGCGCCGGGTCGATAATCGGACCGCCGCCGGACAGGGCGTAAGCGGTCGAACCGGTCGGTGTCGCCACGATCAGTCCGTCGGCGCGCAGGATATGCATCAGGCGGTCGTCGACGCGCGTTTCCAGCTCGATCATGCGCGCGATGTCGCATTTGTGCACCACCACATCGTTGAGGGCATCGCCCTGGCTGACTTCGACACCGTTGCGAAAAACGCTGGCGTGCAACAGGGTGCGTCGCTCTTCCTCGTAGTCGCCGGCGAGAATTTCCGTCAGCCGCTGGGGTATCTCCTCGGGCGAAACATCGGCGAGAAAACCCAGCCGGCCGAGATTGACGCCGAGCACCGCCACCTCGGCCTCGACCAGGCCGCGCGCGGCGTTGAGCAGGGTGCCGTCGCCGCCGACCACAATCGCCAGATCGCAGCGCGCGGCGAGCGCCTCGCGCGTCACCACCGGCGCCGGCGGCGCGGCGAAACAAGTCGCGGCGGTTTCGTCGAGCAGCACTTCGCGCGCCTGTAGGCGCAACTCGTCGCACAGCAGCGCCAGCGTGTCGGCTACGCCGGGATCGTCGGGTTTGCTGATCAGGCCAATGGTTGGAAAGCGGGGTGTCATTAGTCGGCTATGCTATCGGTTCCGGGCCGTTGCGCCAACTGCCTATTTTGACGGCTGTTTTGTAGTCGTGGTGAAATCATTGTTAGCACTCGCCTTGGCAGAGTGCTAAAGTTAGGCGATGTCCGGAATTTGACGATGTGACCAACCTTGGCGGAACTGACCGAACGCGCGCAAACCCTGCTCAAAGCACTGACCGAGCGCTACATCCGCGACGGCCAGCCGGTGGGTTCACGCGTGCTGGCGCGCGATGCCGGCCTGAATCTTAGTCCGGCCACCATTCGCAACGTGATTGCCGATCTGGAAGAACTCGGTCTGGTGCGCTCGCCCCATACCTCGGCGGGCCGGGTGCCGACCGTGTCCGGTTATCGGGTGTTTGTCGACACCCTGTTGTCGGTGCAGCCGCTGGACAATGCTCTGGTGGGCGAACTCAAGCAGAGCCTGGATACCAGCGCCGACACAAAGGACCTAGTCAAGATGGCCTCCAATCTATTGTCCGACGTCACCCGGCTGGCAGGCATCGTCACGCTGCCGCAGCGCAAGCATTCATCGCTGCAGCGGGTGGAGTTCCTGCCGTTGTCGGAAAAGAAAGTGCTGGCGGTGCTGGTGCTCGACGACAAAGAGGTGCGCAACAGCATTCTCAATACCGCGCGTCACTATAGTAGCGCCGAGCTGCAACAGTTCTCCAATTTTCTCAACGCGCAGTTCGCCGGCAAGGATCTCAACGACGTGCGCGAAAAGCTGTTGGCGGAATTGCGCGAGACGCGTGAGAGCCTCGACCGCATGATGGCCACGGCGCTGGAGATGGCCGACCAGGTGCTGGGTACCGCCGAGCAGGGCAGCGACTATGTGCTGGCCGGACAGACCAATCTGATGGGCGTGACCGAGTTTTGAGATGTTGGACGTCTGCGCCAACTGTTCGAGGCGTTCAACGAGAAAAAGGAAATCCTCGGCCTGCTGGACCAGTGCGTGGAGAACGAGGGTGTGCAGATATTCATCGGCGAGGAATCCGGTTATCAGATGCTGGACGAGTGCAGCCTGGTGACCGCGCCTTATACGGTCAAAGGCGAGGTGATCGGCGTACTCGGTGTGATCGGGCCGACGCGCATGGCTTATGAGCGTGTGATACCGATCGTCGATGCCACCGCACGGATTTTGCGCGCCGCCTTGAATTCCCAGGATTGATCCGCATATAAAGGCCAGTCGTTGACGGGCGCTTGCGCCCCGCGTTTTGCGAAGCCTGGCGAAAGACGCTATAGTTTGAATTAATTAGTAAACGTAACAGAATGTTTAATAGAGGTATTTAATGAGCAACGAGGAGAATGCAGTTAACGGGGACGCGTTCGAGGAAAAGTCCGAGGTGCCACCGGTGAACGACGCGCAAGAGGCTGTGGAAGAGGTCGCCGAGGGCGAGGACCTGCACGCCTTGTTGACCGACGCGCGCGCCAAGGCCGACGAGCACTGGGATCAGTGCCTGCGTCTGCAGGCCGAGATCGATAATCTGCGCAAACGCCATGAACGCGATCTGGCCAACGCGCACAAATTTGCCCTGGAACGTTTCGCCAACGAGCTGCTGCCGGTCAAGGACAGCCTGGAGATGGGCTTGCAGGCGGCGGACGAAAACGCCGACGTGGCCCGGCTCAAAGAGGGGAGCGAACTCACCCTGAAAATGCTTGCGAGTGCGCTTGAGAAGAATAATGTAAAAGAAATTAATCCGTTAAATGAATTGTTTAATCCTGAATATCATGAGGCCATGTCCATGCAGGAGCGCGAGGACGTGCCGGCGAATACCGTGGTCACCATGGTACAGAAGGGGTATTTGCTCAACGAACGCCTGATTAGGCCGGCGATGGTGATCGTCTCGCGTGGCGGCGCCCCGGCGCTCGACGAACAGGCTTGAATTAGTTGCGGCCGCCCCCATTTAGGGTGCAACGGGAAATTTTTAGGTAATGACTGATCTGGGAGACTGAACACAATGGGTAAGATTATCGGAATCGACTTGGGGACCACCAATTCCTGCGTCGCCGTCATGGAAGGGGGAGAGCCGCGTGTCATCGAGAACAGCGAGGGCGATCGTACCACGCCGTCCATCGTGGCTTTCGCCAGTGGCGACGAGGTGCTCGTCGGCCAGGCGGCCAAACGCCAGGCCGTGACCAACCCGGCCAACACGCTGTACGCGGTCAAGCGCCTCATCGGGCGCCGTTTCGAAGACGCCGAAGTGCAGAAGGATCTGGATCTGGTGCCCTACAAAATCATCAAGGCCGACAATGGCGACGCCTGGGTGGAAGTCAACGGCAAGAAGATGGCGGCGCCGGAAGTCTCCGCGCGCGTGCTGCAGAAGATGAAGAAAACCGCCGAGGACTATCTGGGCGAAGCGGTCACCGAGGCGGTGATCACGGTGCCGGCTTATTTCAACGATTCGCAGCGCCAGGCGACCAAGGATGCCGGCAAGATCGCCGGTCTGGACGTCAAGCGTATCATCAACGAACCGACCGCCGCGGCGCTGGCCTATGGCATGGACAAGAAGCGCGGCGACGCCAAGATCGCCGTGTACGATCTGGGCGGCGGCACCTTTGATATCTCCATTATCGAGATCGCCGAAGTCGACGGTGAGCATCAGTTCGAAGTGCTCTCCACCAACGGAGACACCTTCCTCGGTGGCGAGGATTTCGACAAGCGTCTGATTGACTACATGGCCGATACCTTCCACAAGGAGCAGGGCATCGACCTGCGCGGCGATCCGCTGGCGATGCAGCGCCTGAAAGAGGCCGCGGAGAAAGCCAAGATCGAGTTGTCGTCGAGCCAGCAGACCGATGTCAACCTGCCGTATATCACGGCCGACGCCAGCGGGCCGAAGCACCTCAACCTGAAAATCACCCGCGCCAAGCTCGAATCGCTGGTCGAGGATCTGGTCACGCGCACCATCGAGCCGTGCAAACTGGCACTGAAGGACGCCGGTCTGGCGGTGGGCGAGATCGACGACGTCATCCTGGTCGGCGGCCAGACGCGCATGCCGAAGGTGCAGAGCGAAGTGCAGGCGTTCTTCGGCAAGGAGCCGCGCAAGGACGTCAACCCCGACGAGGCGGTCGCCATCGGCGCGGCCATTCAGGGCGGCGTGCTCGGCGGCGAAGTCAAGGATGTGCTGCTGCTCGACGTGACCCCGCTGTCGCTGGGTATCGAGACGCTGGGCGGTGTGATGACCAAGCTGATCGAGAAGAACACCACCATTCCGACCAAGGCGCAGCAGGTGTTCTCCACCGCCGACGACAACCAGGGCGCGGTGACCGTGCACGTGTTGCAGGGTGAGCGTGAAGTCGCCAGCGGCAACAAATCGCTCGGTCGTTT
>JASBST010000074.1 GCA_030148775.1 Thiogranum sp. | reverse complement strand
GGCCCTGTACACTCAGGAACAATTCGACGTGGTCATGCTCTAGCGCTCACGGGATAGGCCGGTGCCATCGCGATTCCAATGCACGACAGTGGCGGCCGGAGGTCGGCGTGCTTAGACGCCTGCTGCGGTTTTCCTGGTGGTTCGGCGCCGCGTTCGTGGTGCTGCTGGCCGTTGCGTTGAGTGTGGCCCGTCTGCTGGTGCCGGAAGTCTCGGCCTATCGCGAGCAGGTCGAGGCGGTCGCCGCCGGGGTGTTCGCGCGACCGGTCAGTATTGGTAGCCTGGACGCCGCCTGGCGCGGCCTGTCGCCGGTGCTGGAGTTCGGCAACGTGGTGGTGAGCGACGTCAGGTTCCCCAACGGCGAGCTGCGCATCGAACGGGTCGAGGTCGCGATCGATCTGCTGGAGACGCTGTTGCAACGCAGACTGCGCACCTCCGGTGTGAGCCTGAGCGGTACCGCGCTGGATCTGGAGACCGATGTACGGCAGGCGCGTACCCACCCCTCGCTGCAGGCGATACTCGACTGGCTGTTCAGCCAGCACAGCGTGACGCTGGAGAATGTGCGGCTACAGTGGCGCGATCCGGGCTTGTTCGCGACCCCGTTGCGGCCGCGCGAAGTGACGGCGAAGCTGGTCAATGCCGGGCGCCGACACCAGTTCGTGGTGGAGATGAAACTGCCGGCGTCGCAGGGCGAAAGCCTGAAGCTGGCCGCCGACATGAACGGTCGCGCCGACGATCCCCGCAGCTGGAACGGCACCTTGTATCTGCGCGCCCGGGGCGCGCAGATCGCCCAGCTGCAACCGGCGCTGGCCGCCACCGGTCTGCGCGCCGCCGGCACGCCTGATCTGGAACTGTGGGTGGGGATCGAGGCTACGCTGCCGGTATGGGGCAGCGGTGAATTGAACTGGCGCGAGTTCGCCCTGACCGCGGCCGGCGCGCGCACGCGGCGGGTCGCGGCCGATAATCTTTCGGCGCACTTCCATTGGCGCCGGCACGACGGACGCTGGCGCATCGGGGTGCGTGATTTCAGCCTGCTTCGCGACGCCCGGGTCGTCTGGCCGGCCAGCCGTTTCGATCTGCGCCTGCAGCACGATGACGGTTGGCAGATCCGCGGTCAGGCCAGCGAACTGGTGTTGCAGGAACTGACCGCGGTGCTGCCCTTGTTGCCCTGGGCCGACGACAACGCCCTTGGTGTGCTGGATCGGCTACAGCCGCGAGGCCATCTGCGCGAGGCCGGATTCTCGTTCGCCTATCACCCGGGCGCCGCGCCGGCGTTTGCCCTCCGCTCGGCGGTCGACGGCCTGACACTGGCGGCAAACGGCGGTCTGCCCGGCGTCCGCGATGTTTCGGGCACGATCGCCGGCAACCTGCAAAGCGGCGTGATCCGGCTCGACAGCCCGCGCGCCGAACTGCTGTTGCCGAAGGTGTTTCCCAAACCGCTGACTCTGTCGGGTCTGGCCGGCGAGGTGAGCTGGCAGCGTTACGGCGATCGTCTGCGGGTGCAAAGCGAGCGGCTGCAAGTGGAGGACGAGGGTCTGGCATTGAGCGGGCGCTGGCGGTTGGACTGGCTCTACGACGGTCGCCCGCCGTGGCTGGATCTGCAACTGGACGCCGCTTCCCTGGCGCTGGCGCGCACGCGCCACTACCTGCCGAGCGGGGTAATGTCGCCCAAGCTCGTGGCCTGGATGCAGCGGGCGTTTCAGGGCGGCACGGCCACCGATTTGCGCCTGCTGCTGCAGGGACCGCTCGATGCGACATTGACGGACGTCGGCCGGCTGGAGGCGCGTTTCAATTTCCAGGACGCCGATTTGGATTATCACGAAGGCTGGCAGCCGCTGCAGGGGATGAGCGGACAGGCTCTGTTCAGCGGTCACGGTATGCGTATCGAGGCGCACAAGGCGGCGCTCGCGGCGGCACCGGTGGAGCAACTGGTGGCGTCCATCGCGGATTTGCGCCGGCCGCTGCTGGAGGTTCGCGGCAACATCGACAGCAAACTGGCGGCGATGTTCGACTTTGTCCGCCACAGCCCGCTGCACGCCCATTTCGCCACCCTGGTCGACGACACCGATACCCGTGGCGACGCGCGCCTGGGCTTGCGTTTGACTGTTCCGCTGAAGCACCAGCTCGGCAAGGTGCGGGTGCGCGGCGAGTTGCGGCTGGCGGGGAACGATCTGGTGCCGCGCCAGGGGAAAATCGGCCTGCACGATATCCACGGCAAGCTGGTCTTCACGCGCCATGACGTCAGCATGACCAACGGCAAGGCGCGATTGCTCGATCGACCGGTGGCCCTGTCGGTGTACAAGCAGGGGCGCGGCGACAGCGCCTCCACCGTGGTCAGCCTCCAGGGTCGTCTCGATCTGGTGGCGCAGGCGCACAAAGCGTTGCCCGCCTCCAGCGACTGGCTGCGCGGCGAGACCGGCTGGCAGGCGTTGCTGGAAATCGACGACAACGAACAGCCGGACAAACCGCGGGTGAGCCTGAGCCTGCACTCCGGCCTGCAGGGCGTGACGCTGACGCTGCCGGCGCCGTTTGCCAAGACGGCGGAGGAAACCCGCTCGCTAAGCCTCGAGTGGGTGCCCGGAAAACTGCAGCAGATCCCGTTGCGGGTCCGTTATGGCGATAGCGTCAGCGCCAGTGTGCTGCTGACATCCGGCGAGCGTCTGCGCAAGGCCGCTCTGCATTTCGGTGACACAGCGGCGGCGCTGCCGGCCGCTGACGAGTTGCGCGTCTCGGGCCGGCTGGCGCGCCTCGACCTCGACCGCTGGTTGCGACTGTTGCGCAGTGCGCAGGACGGCGGGCCGGGCGCCACACCGCCGGTGGCCCTGGATCTGCAGACCGACCGGCTGTTTTTCGGCGGCGTCCACCTGGACCAGATCGGGGTGAGCAGCGAGGCGACCGATCCCTGGTACTATCGCATCGAGGGCGGGGACGCCGCCGGCTGGCTGCGGTGGATCCGCGGCAGCGAGAGTCTGGCGCCGCAATTGCTGGCCCGTTTGGACCGCCTTCGGGTGCGCGAGGGGAGCGCCGGCGAGGCGGCGCCCGAGCAGCCGCGGCGGCCCGAATCGCTGCCCCGGCTGAATGTCGAGATCAAGGATCTGCGCTGGGACGGGCGCGACCTCGGCGAGCTGAAGCTGGTTTCCAGGCGCGTGCCCAACGGCGTGCATTTCGAAACGCTGCAACTGAAATCGAAAGCCATCACACTGAACGGCAGCGGCGACTGGCTGCGGGTCAACGAGGTGCCGCTGAGCCGTTTTCAGGCGGTGATCAGCGGCGGCAGCCTGGAGCGGTTGAGCCGGTGGTTCGGCGGCGGCAGTATCAAGGGCGGCAAGCTGAGCGGCAAAATGGAGCTGGGTTGGCCCGGTTCGCCCGCCGATTTCAGCCTCGCCCGGATGAGCGGGGAATTCGACCTGGAGGCACGCGACGGGCGCCTGGAGAATGTCGACGAGGGCGCCGGCAAACTGCTCAGCCTGTTCAGTTTCAATTCGTTGCAGCGCCGCCTCAGCCTGGATTTCAGCGACGTGGTGAAGGAGGGCTTGAGCTATAACCGCATGCGCGGCCACTTCGTGGTGATGGACGGCGATGCGTTCACCAATGATTTCACCCTCGAGGGGACATCGGTGGAGGTCAAGGTTTCCGGCCGCACCGGTCTGGTCAAACACGATTACGACCAGTTGATCACGGTGACGCCGCAGGTGACCTCGACGCTGCCGATCGCGGGCGCCATCGCCGGCGGCCCGCTGGTCGGCGCCGCCGCGCTGTTGGCCGACAGACTGCTCGGGGAAAGTTTCAATCGCCTGACGCGGGTGCAATATCAGGTCACCGGAACCTGGGACAAGCCCGAGTTCACCAAGTTGAAAAAAGACCGCTCCGAAGAGCCGCCGCGGGACGATGAAGGCGCGCGCTGAGACCGCCGCGACGCGGCGACTGTGCTATTCTGCGGCGATGAAAACGTGGCTGCTGATCGCCGCCCTGGCACCGCTGCCGGTTGTCGCGGCCGACAACACCTGGGTGCTGGACGCCGACAGCTGGGCGCGTCCGCGCGACGGTCGTTCGATCAGCGCCATGGCGCCGCTGCCGGAGGTGGTCCGCCAATGGTCGGCGCAACCCGGACGGCGGCTGCTGCTGCGCTATCCGGGCGGCGAGGAAGGGCAGTTGTGGGTCTATGAGCTGCGCTCCTGGCTGGTCGCTCTCGGGGTGCCGCAGGAAAGCCAGGAGCTGGTGGCGGGCAGCCAGCGTGACGATCAGATTGAAATTGAACTTTCGAGGTAAGCGGGTGTGACCACAGTAGCC
Source organism: Thiogranum sp. (assembly GCA_030148775.1). Taxonomy (GTDB): domain Bacteria; phylum Pseudomonadota; class Gammaproteobacteria; order DSM-19610; family DSM-19610; genus Thiogranum. The sequence continues at coordinate 18,301 of JASBST010000074.1, read as the reverse complement.
TGTATACAAATGGCTTCGGGCCCCAAGGTGGGCGCCAATCTGCTCGAGGCCGAGCGCCTGATAGGCCTGGCCGCAGAAAAAGGCGCGCGCCTGGTGGTGCTGCCGGAGAATTTCGCCATCATGGGCAAGCAGGAGCACGACAAGGTGGCGGTGCGAGAGGATGAGGGCGGCGGCCAGATCCAGGACTTCCTCGCCCAGCAGGCCGAACGGCACGGAATCTGGCTGGTGGGCGGCACCGTGCCGCTGGTGGCGCGCGACGCGCAGCGTATCCGTGCCGCCTGTCTGTTGTTCGACGACCAGGGGCGCCAGGTGGCGCGCTACGACAAGATCCACCTGTTCGACGTCGCCGTGGTCGACAGCGACGAACGCTACACCGAATCCGAGACCATCGAGCCGGGCGAGCGCACGGTGGTGGTGGACACGCCTTTCGGCAAGCTCGGCCTGGCGGTCTGTTACGATCTGCGCTTCCCGGAGCTGTTCCGCACCATGCTCGACCAGGGCATGGAGCTGTTGGCGCTGCCCTCGGCCTTCACCGACATCACCGGCAAGGCGCATTGGGAGCCGTTGGTGCGCGCCCGCGCGATCGAAAACCTCAGCTACGTCTTCGCCGCGGGTCAGGGCGGGTATCACCTCAACGGCCGGGCGACCTACGGTCACAGTATGATCGTGGATCCGTGGGGGCAGGTGATGAACGAACTGGCGACCGGCTCCGGGCTGGTGTGTGCCGATCTCAATCTGGAGCAGCTGCGCTCCATCCGGCGCACCTTCCCCTGTTTGGAGCACCGTCACATCATTTGTAGGGGCTGATGTCTCAGCCGTCGCTGTCGCGCAGATAACGGAACAATAGCCGGCCGGCCTTCGGCGCCGTGTCGTTGGCCTGTTCCTTTTTCGCCTGCCGTGCCAGCTGTCGCAAGTGCTGGCGGTCGCCGTCGGGGTGTTCCGCCAGCCACGCCTCGATGGCCTCGTCGCCCTCCCGAAGGATACGTTCGCGCCAACGCTCGGCGGTGTGCTGGCGTTGAACCTGCTGGCGCGCGGCCTGACGGCGCTCGGCGAAATACTGCTGCACCGGCGCCGGGTCGATGCCGCGCATCAGCTTGCCGATGAACTGCAGTTGGCGCTTGCGCGCCCCGCGGGCATTGATTCCGGCCGCCTCGCGCAGGGCCGTGATCAGCGCTTCGGGCAATTGCAGTTGCCGCCAGTCGGCCTCGGGCACCTGCAGCAGGTCTTCTCCCAGTTGCTGCAGCGCGTGGGCGTCGCGTTTCAACTGACTTTTGCTGGGTGCGAAGTCGCGTGGGTCGTCGGAGTCTGTCATGGCGGTTCAGATGCGGTAAGCTTGCGGGTATTATGCGCGATGCCAAGACCACAACGCCAATCCGGGCGCGCCGATGATCGTAAAACAACGCTGTACCATTCCCTGCGATATTACTGTGCTGCCCGGGGCCGAGGCGATCAACCGCGAACTGCTCGCCGGCTTCGAGGCGCTGAACGCGGCCGGCGAACCGGTACGCAGCCACTTCTTCGCCGGACGTTACGAGAATCTCTATATTCCGCGCGAACGCCTGCCGGCGCTCGAGCCGCTGCTCGATGCGGCCTGCGCAGCGGCAGCGGACTACCTGGGACAGCCACGGCGCGGGCTGGCGGTGGGGTTCTGGTTCAATTGCATGCTGCCCGGTCAGGTTACCCAGCCGCACCGCCATGACGAGGACGACGAGTTGGTCGCGGGCGTGTATTACGTCAACACGCCGCCCGGGTGCGGCGATCTGATATTGCACCAGGGCGATCTCAGCATGTCGGTGTCGCCGGTGGCGGGGCAGCTGGTGTTGTTTGCGCCCGATCTGCTGCACCAGGTCGGTGAGAACCGCAGCGGCGAAACCCGGCTGTCGATCGGGATGAACTTCGGCCGGCGCGGGCCGCGATGAGCGCGTCTTTGATTTACTCCGTGATCGAATCGCCGGCGCACCCCAATCTGACGGCGTTGTACCGGCGGCTGGGACTGGAGGAGATCAAGCTCAATTCGGTGCGCAAGGCGATCGCGCAACTGAAGAAACGTCCCCCAGACTGGGTGGTGGCGGATTTTTCCTATGGTTACGCCAATAATTATGCCGGCGTGAATGTCAGTAATCTGGACGTGCTGTTGTCGAGCCTGCGCCGTTACGCGCCCCAGGCGCGGGTGGTGGTGTTGGCGCAACAGGCCGAATTCCAGTACGTCGACAAACTCAAGGCGCTGTTCGAGGTGCACGCCGCGCTGCCGTACCCGGTGCAGGCCGCGCAGATGGCCGCGATCATCAGCGCGACCGGGCCGGCGGCGACGGAATCCAGCCAATGAGCGCCGCACCAAGTTGGCCGCCGCGCCGGCCATGGCTCAAAACCGGCGAACGCAGAGCCGTGGCCACTATCGCCGGCCTGTTCTTGTTGCTCTACGCCGCCGGCTGGTGGTGGCTGGGTGCGCTCGCCACGGTGCCGGCGCTCGCGTTCGCCCTGGGTTGGCTGACGGCGCTGCTGCTGGCCGGCGCGCGTCGACAGCGCCGGGCGCTGGACGAACAATTGCAGCAGATCCAGTCGCTGTTGTTTTTGCAGCAGACATTGCGGCCGGCGCACCCGTTGCCGCTGTTCGACCGCGCGGCGCTGTTCCCGGACGCGGCCGCGGTGCTGGTCGGCCTGTTGCGCGAGCGGCGACCGCGCCGCGTAGTGGAGCTGGGTTCGGGGGTGTCGACCTTGATCGTCGCCTACGTTCTGCGCGAAATCGGTGGCGGGCAGGTGCTGTCGCTGGAGCACGATCCGCATTATGCGCGGCTCACGCGCGATCTCCTGTGTCGCCACGCTGTGGCGGACTTTGCGCAGGTGATCGATGCGCCCCTGGTCGATGTGACGCTGGGCCGGCACCGCCACCGCTGGTACGACCCGCGGGCGCTGGCGGCGATCGACGCGCCGGTGGATCTGCTGTTGGTGGACGGGCCGCCGCGCCGCACCCAGCCTCTGGCGCGTTACCCGGCGCTGCCGCTGCTGGTCGACAGATTGAGCGCGCAGGCGCTGATTGTGGTCGACGACAGCCGCCGTTCGGACGAGCGCGAGATGCTGCGCCGCTGGCAGACGGAGTTCGAAGGCTGGGAGCTCAGCCATATCCCCTGCAGCGAGGGGTTGAGTCTGATGCAGCGCTGTCCTCCGCCGGCCTCCGGCTGAGGCGAGCGGCGCCCGCCTACAGCAACAGCCAGGTGCCGAGCCCGAGAAAGACCATGAAGCCGACTACGTCGGTGACCGTGGTCAGCAGCACCGAACCGGCCAGCGCCGGATCGATGCCGACGCGGCGCAGCGCCAGCGGAATACCGAACCCGGCCACCGCCGCGCACACCAGATTGATGATCAGTGCCGCGGCGATGATGGCGCCGATCTCCGCGTTCTTGAACCACACCGTGACGATAATCGCCACCACCAGCGACCAGGCCATGCCGTTCATCACGCTGACGGCGATTTCCTTGAGCATCAGGGTGCGGGCGTTGCTTGGACCGACCTGCCCCAGCGCCAGCCCGCGGATCATGATGGTCAGGGTCTGACTGCCGGCGATGCCGCCCATGCTGGCGACGATGGGCATCAGCACGGCCAGCGCCACCACCTGTTGCAGTGTCGTTTCGTAGATCCCGATCACCCAGGAGGCGAGAAAGGCGGTGGCCAGATTGAAGCCCAGCCAGACGGCGCGCCGGCGCGCGCTGATCATGGCGGGGGCGAAAATGTCGCTGTCCTCGTCCAGGCCGGCCATGCTCATGAAGGAGTGGTCGGCCTCTTCGCGGATGACGTCGACGACGTCATCGATGGTGATACGCCCGAGCAGCTTGCCCTGCTCGTCGATCACCGGTGCCGACACGAAGTCGCGGTCCTCGAACAGGCGGGCCACGTCGACGTCCTTGGTGTTCGCCTGGATACCGTCCACGCTGCGATCCATCACCTCGGCCACACTGGCGTCGGGATCGCTGGTCAGTAGCGTCGCCAGCGGCAGGATACCCTGGTAGCGGTCGAAACGGTCCACCACCATGAGGCTGTCGGTCAGATCCGGGATGCTGCCGCGCAGACGCAGGTAACGCAGCACCACATCCAGGGTGACGTTGGCGCGCACCGTGACCACCTCCAGGTCCATGAGACCGCCGGCGGTGTCTTCCGGATACGACAGCACCGCCTCCAGCCGCTGCCGGTTCTGCTTGTCCATCGAGTGCAGCAGTTCGTGGATGACCGCGCCGGGCAGATCCTGCAGCAGGTCGGCGAGATCGTCGGTGTCCAGACTCTCGGTGATGGCCACCAGTTGCGCCGTCGCCATGTCTTCGATCAGACCGGCGCGCACCTCCTCGTTGACCTCGGTGAGGACCTCGCCCTGGATGCCGGGGTCGACCAGTTCCAACAGGATTTCGCGCGGTTCGTGCGGCAGCGACTCCAGCAGATCGGCGATTTCCGCCGGGTGCAGGCTCTCGAGCAGATGGCGCACCTGTTCGGCCGTGCCGCTGTGCAGCGCCTCGCTGAGAATTTCCAGGCGTTGTTGGGTGTTCTGCTGATCGGCGGCTTCGGCCATGACGGTTTCCGTTGCTTGGAGTGCGGTTGGCTGTGCAGTGTAGCAGCCCGTCGAGCGGCAACAAATCCCGTTGCTGTTACATTTTGTTGAGAACTTCGACCAGTTCGCCGATGCGGTGCGGATCGTCGGTGCCGAGTATGTCGTCGACCACCGGTTTGAGTGTCTCCAGCCGGCAGTGCTGGATGGCGTGTTTGATTTCCAGCAGCGAGGTGGGGTGGAGGGAGAGTTCTCTCAGACCCATGCCCAACAGCAGGCGGGTGTAGCGGGTGTCGCCGGCCATTTCCCCGCACATGGCCACCGGCGTGTCGTGGGTCAAGCCGGCGTCGATGACCATTTTGATCAGGCGCAGGACCGCCGGGTGCAACGGGTCGTAGAGATAGGTCACTTCGTCGTCCACGCGGTCGATCGCCAGGGTGTACTGGATGAGATCGTTGGTGCCGATGGAAAGAAAATCGAGCCGGCGGGCGAAAATCCCCGCCGAGAGGGCGGCGGCGGGCACCTCGATCATGCCTCCGACCGGCATGTTCCAGTCGAACGCCAGGTGTTGGCGCTGCAGTTCCTGTTTTACGTCGTCGATCAGCTCCAGCACTTCGTTGAGCTCGTGCGCGCTGGAGAGCATGGGCACCATCATGCGCACCGGCCCCTTGGCCGACGCGCGCAGGATCGCGCGCAACTGCGGTCGGAACAGCTCGGCGTGCTTCAGACATAGCCGGATCGCGCGCAGGCCCAGCGCCGGATTGGCGCTGATGTGTTCGCTCGGCGGTTCATGGCCGCATTGCTTGTCCGCGCCCAGATCCAGCGTGCGGATGGTGATCGGCATGCCCTTCAAGGCTTTGACGACGCTCAGGTACTGTTGCAGCTGTTCGTCTTCATCGGGCAGGTCGCCGCGGTTCATGAACAGGAACTCGGTACGATACAGACCGATGCCCTCGGCCGCTGCGCGCCGCGCCGCCAGGACGTCGTCTCTCAATTCGACGTTGGCCTGCAGCTCGATATGCACGCCGTCGGCGGTGACCGCCGGTTTGTTCTTGATGCGCTGCAGGTCGTTCTGGCGTTTGATTTCGTCACGCTGACGGCGCCGGTAGTTCTTCAGCGTGGCGTCGTCGATATCGGCCAGCAGCATGCCCTCGGCGGCGTCCAGCACCACGACGTCGCCGTCGCGTATCTGGTAAGGGGTGACGTGGGTGCCGATGATCGCCGGCAGTCCCAGGCTGCGCGCCAGGATCGCCGTGTGCGACAACGGGCCGCCGGATTCGGTGACAAACCCCGCCACCCCCTGGTGGTGCAACAACGCCGTCTCGGCCGGCGTCAGATCGTGCGCCACCACAATGGCGCCGCGCAGATCGCTGTCGGTCGTTGGCGGCGGCGACTCCTCGTGCATGAGTATGCGCTGAATGCGACTGACCACATGATCGACGTCGTCTTTGCGCGTGCGCAGATAGGGGTCGTCCATTTCGTCGAAGACCTCGGCGAGTGCGTCACGCTGGGACTTCAACGCCCATTCGGCATTGCACTGATGCTGGCGGATCAGCTCCACCGGCGCGGCGGTCAGCATGCTGTCTTCAAGCATCAGCAGGTGGGTATCGATGAAATCTGTGATGTCGGCGCGGGTGGTCTCCGGAATGCTGTTACGAATGTCCTTCAGCTGCTGGCGGGCGATGCGCACCGCGCGGCGGAAGCGCGCGACTTCGTTTTCGATCAGCTCGCGCGGGATGACGGTCTCGTAGACTTCCTTCTCGCCGCCTTCCAGTCGGTGCACCGGCCCGATGGCGATGCCCCGCGAGACACCGGTGCCTGGAATGGTGATGCTCATTCATCCTCACCGAAACGTTGCTCGATCAATTCGGTCAGTTTTTCGATCGCCTGCCGTTCGTCCTCGCCGTCGGCGACCAGCGTGACGTCGGTGCCGCGCGAGGCGGCCAGCATCATCACGCCCATGATGCTTTTGCCGTTGACTTCCTGGCCGTTGCGCACCAGTTTGATTTCGCTGGCAAAGGACGATGCAAGGGTGACGAAGCGCGCCGCCGCGCGGGCGTGAAGCCCGAGCTTGTTGACGATGGTGACGGTCCTATCCCGCATGCGGTTTACCCTCGGCGTTACAGCTGAGCACGCCGTCGCGTCCGCCGGACAGGGCTTTGTCGCGCAGCGAGTCCAGATCGAGACCGGGGTAGTTGAGCACCCGGATGAGCATCGGCAGGTTCAGTCCGGTGACCACGCGCACCTGCGCGCGCATTTGCAATTTGCAGGCGATGTTACTGGGCGTCGAGCCGTACAGGTCGGTCAGCACCAGCACGCCGTCGCCGCTGTCGAGTTCGTTGAGCGCGGCGCCGGCCTCGGCCAGGATTTTTTCCGGATCGCAGCCGGCGGGGGCGGACAGCACGCAGGACGATAGCGGGCAGACGCCGAGCACCTCGACGGCGGTCTGCAGCAGGGCATTGCCGATCTGGCCGTGGGTCACCAGCAGAATCCCCACGTTCATGACAGCTCCCGATGTCGCACCGCCACACCCGGATAACGCTGACGAAAATGAGCCGCCAGTCGCTCGGTGAGATACACCGAGCGGTGCTGTCCGCCGGTACAGCCGATGGCCACGGTCAGGTAGCTGCGGTTGTCGGCGGCGAACGCCGGGATCCATTGCTCGAAAAAGCCGCGCAGGCTGACATACATGGCTTCGACCGAATCTTCCTGCTGGAGAAAATCGCACACCGCCTGATCGCGTCCGGTGAGACGGCGCAATTCCGGTTCCCAGTGCGGATTGGGCAGGCAGCGGGCGTCGAAGACGAAGTCGGCGTCCACCGGAATGCCGTGTTTGTAGCCGAAGGATTCGAACAGCAGCGACAGGCTGTTGTCGCCGCGGCGCACCAGACGCTCGCGAATCAGGTCGCGCAACTGGTGCAGTGTGGTCTGGGTGGTGTCGATGGACAGATCGGCGCACTGCGCGATGGGTTCCAGCAGTTGCTGTTCGCGCTCGATGGCCTCGGCCAGGGACAGGCCGTCGTAGGTCAGTGGATGGCGCCGGCGGGTCTCGCTGAAGCGCTTGAGCAGGGTCTCGGTTTCGCAGTTCAGATAGAGGATTTCACTGTCGATCTGCCGGCTTTGCAGATCCTCGAGGGTGTCGTTGATGTCGGCCAGCGACTGGGTGAGGTTGCGCGCGTCGATCCCCACCGCGGCGCGCGCCACCGGGTTGGACGCGCCGCTCAGCTCGCTCACCAGCGCGCCGAGCAGGCCCGCGGGCAGGTTGTCGATGCAATAATAGCCCAGGTCTTCCAGGGTATGCAGAGCGACACTTTTGCCCGAACCGGACAGTCCGCTGACAATCACGAGCTTCACGTTATTTGCACCATCGCTGCCTGTTGACCGCAAGGGGGGGTATTATCGGGTGACAGCTGCCTTGTTTTCTAGCTATTTTCCATAAAACGCGCTTGTCGATCCATAAACAGACGGGCGGCGTCGAACCCCTTGCACAGCAGCGCATGGTTGCGCGCGGCGGCCTCGGCCAGGACGGCCAGGTTGCGCCCGGGCGCCACCGGCAGCGTGATTTCCGGTATCTCCACGCCGAGGACGGTCTGGATGGAGCGCGCACCGTGGAGCCGGTCGATGGAGTGCATCTGCTCTTCGCTCATCGATACCAGCTTCAGGATCAGGCGCAGATTGCGCGCCTGCTTGATGGCGCTGTCGCCGAACATGACGCGGATATTGAGAATGCCGAGGCCCCGGACCTCGAGAAAATCGCGCAGAATCTCCGGGCAGCGGCCGTTGAGGGTATCCGGCGAGGTCTTGGCGAAGACCGGCGCGTCGTCGGCCACCAGGCGGTGGCCGCGGGCCACCAGCTCGAGCGCCAGTTCGCTCTTGCCGACGCTGGGATCGCCGATGATCAGCATGCCGACGCTGAACACTTCCATGAATACGCCGTGCAGTGTGATCTTGTCGGCGAACAGGTTGGTGAGGTAGTACTGCAGATAGTTGACCAACTGCGCAGTGGTGCTGGACGATTGCAGCAGCGGAGTGAGACTGGCTTCGCTGCGCTGTCTGATGTCCTCGGGCGGCGCCAGGCCATCGCCGATCACCACCAGGTCGCTGGTACCGTCGAACAGTTGTTCGACCAGATCGTGGCGCGAGCTGTCGCCCAGACGTTCCAGGTATTGGATTTCGACCTGCCCGAGTACCTGCACGCGGTTGGGGTGGATGAGGTTCAGATGGCCGACCAGCGCGGTGCGCTCGGCTTCCGAGTCCGGGTTCTTGATACTGCGGCTGTGGCCGGTGTGCCCACCGGCCCAATGGAGATCGAGTTTGCTCTGCAGATTCTCGAACAGGGTGCCGACGGACGCGTCGAAGCTCATGCCGAGAGTTGTTGCTCGCTATCCCAATGCTGGATACGGTCGAGACACTGCTGACCGTTGCTGCATTCGCGCAACGCCTGGCACAGGCGCGGGTCGCTGAACATGGCCGCCAGGCTGGCCAGAATTCTGAGGTGTTCCTCGGTCGATTCCTCCGGCACCAGCAGCGCGAACAGCAGATCGACCGGCTGGTTGTCCAGCGCGTCGTAGTCGACGCCGTGCTCCAGGCTGATAAAGGCGGCGATCGGTTCGCTCAGTCCGCTCAGTCGGCCGTGCGGCAGTGCCACGCCGTGACCGAGTCCGGTGCTGCCGAGCCGCTAGCGACCGATCAGACTGTCGAAAAGTTCGCCTTCCGAGTACGCCGGCAGGGTCGCCGACAGCAACTGGCTCAACAGCTCCAGACTGCGCTTTTTGCTGGAGCTGTCCTGCTGGCAGGCGACACGGGCCGGACTGAGAAGTGTGGAAATCTGCATGGCAGTCTATGTCTTTTGCGGCTGGACGGCTGATCGTTCAGTCATCGGCCGCTGTTCAGGGTTCCCCAAGGTGTTTTTTGTTGGCGCCTTCGACCCGATGATGATCGGTGAGTTTTTCCTTGTGCTTTTTGATCTGGCGGTCGAGCTTATCCGACAGACCGTCGATGGCCGCATACATGTCCGACTCGGTTCTGTCGGCGAACAATTTGCCTCCGCTGATCAGCACCGTCGCTTCGGCGGTGTGGCGCAGTTTCTCGACGCTCAGTACCACGTGGACGTCGGTGACGTGATCGAAATGCCGCTCCAGCCGTTCGAGTTTTTCACCCACATAATTGCGCAGTGGATCGGTGATATCGACATGGTGTCCGGTCAGGTTGATTTGCATGGATAAACTCCTCGTCCATGGCCTCATGCGAGGCGTTTGCGTTCGTTGGAAGGAGGGATGGCCATCGCCTCACGGTACTTGGCGATGGTGCGTCGCGCGACCTTGATGCCCTGATCGGCGAGCAGGCTGGCGATCTTGCTGTCGCTCAGCGGTTTGTTGGGTTTTTCCGCCGCCACCAGCTTTTTGATGATGGCGCGGATGGCGGTGGCGGAACATTCCCCGCCGTCGGCGGTGCCGACGTGGCTGGAGAAAAAATACTTGAATTCAAAGATCCCGCGTGGCGTGTGCATGTATTTCTGGGTGGTGACGCGGGAAATGGTCGACTCGTGCATCTCGACGGTGTCGGCGATGTCGCGCAATACCAGCGGTTTCATGGCTTCGTCGCCGTATTCGAAAAAGTTGCGCTGGCGTTCGACAATGCAACGGGCCACCTTGAGCAGTGTTTCATGTCGGCTTTGCAGGCTTTTCAGGAACCAGCGGGCTTACTGAAGGTGATTGCGCAGATAGGTGTTGTCTTCGCTGTTATCGGCGCGTTTGACCATACTGGCGTAATGGCTGTTGATGCGCAATCGCGGCGCCGCGTCACTGTTCAGGTCGACTTGCCATTTGCCATTCTTCTTAAACACAAACACGTCCGGAACCACATACTGGGGCGGCGTGCTGGTGATTTGCGAGCCCGGGCGCGGGTTCAGCGTCTGTACCAGCTTCAGTATCTCATGCAGCTCCGTTTCCGTGAGCTTCATGCGCCTCATGATCTGATTATAGTCGCGATTTCCCAGCAGGTTGACGTGTTCCTGCACCAGGGTCAGCGCCTGATCCCGCAGCGGTACCGAGGGATCCATGGCAAGCAACTGAATTATAAGGCATTCTGCCGGATCCCTGGCACCGACGCCGAGCGGATCGAAATGCTGGATTCGATGTAGGACGGCGCGCAGCTCCTCGATGCCCGTTTCCGCGTCCAGGCGCGGCGCCAGACTTTCCAGCAGGTCCTCGAGCGTTGCCGACAAATAACCGTCGTCGTTGATGGCGTCGATAATCGCCTCGCCGATGATTCTGTCCTCATCGCTGAAGGGGGTCAGATCGAACTGCCAGAAGAGGTGTTCGTGCAGGCTCTGGCCTTCGCCGTTGTGGGTTTCGAAGAAATCCCGGTTATCGCCGTCCGCCGGGGCGCTGTAGCTGGTGGCACCCATGTCGTAGGTGTCTTCCCAGTTGGTGTCGACCGGCAGATCCTCCGGGATGGTCTCGTCGTTGCTGGTGACTTCGGCATCCGCGCCCTCGGCGCGCTCGTTTTCGCGTCCGTTGAGCGGTTCCTGCGGGGCTTCGGTCGAAGCCGGCGCCGAGGATTCGCCGTCATCGGGTTCCAGCATCAAATTGGAGTCCAGCACGGTCTGGACCTCCAGCTGCAACTCCATGGTCGAAAGCTGTAGCAGGCGGATGGCCTGCTGCAGCTGCGGCGTCATCGTCAGGTGTTGGCCGAGTCGGAGTTGAATGGACTGCTTCATATGGATTATTCGGTATTCGGATCTCTGTCCTGCGCGGCTACGGAGCGTGCCGGCGCTGTCAGGGGGACATTCTACTGCATTTATTATGCCAGTGAACTATTTATTACCCTAGGCTTTATTCATGACAAACGCTACATGGTGAAATTGTCACCCAGATACACATCTCGCACCCTTTGATTCTGCAAAATGGCCTGTGGCGGCCCTTCGGCCAGGGTGTGGCCGTTGCCGATGATGTAGGCGCGGTTGCAGATGCCCAGTGTTTCGCGCACGTTGTGATCGGTGATCAGGACGCCGATATCGCGCTCCGTCAGGTGCTCCACGATGCGCTGTATGTCGATCACCGAAATCGGATCGACGCCGGCGAACGGTTCGTCGAGCAGGATAAAGCGCGGTTCCATGGCCAGCGCGCGCGCGATTTCCACCCGGCGGCGCTCGCCACCGGACAGGCTCAAGCCCTTTTGATCGCGCAAGTGCGCGATGTGCAGTTCCTGCAGCAGCTGTTCCAGTTTGTCGCCGCGGGCGCGACGATTGAGATCCCGGCGCATTTCCAGCACGGCCAGCAGGTTGTCGGCTACGCTCAGCTTGCGAAATACCGAGGCTTCCTGCGGCAGGTAGCCCACGCCGTGGCGCGCGCGTACGTGCATCGGATAGCGTGTCAAGGGCTTTTCGTCGAGCCAGACTGAGCCGCCGTCGCTGGGCACCAGTCCGACGATCATATAGAAGCAGGTGGTTTTACCGGCGCCGTTCGGACCGAGCAGGCCGACCACTTCGCCGCTGTTGACCGCCAGCGAAACCGATTCCACCACGGTTTTGCCTGAATAACTCTTTTTCAGGTCGCGCGCCTCCAGCCGACTCATGGTTTGGCGCTGTCTTTCTGGTTTTTTTCGTTTTTCGGCTGGATGGTGATACGCACACGCTCGTTGGGTTGGTTGGTGCCGGCGTTGACCTTGTCGCGCGCCACATCGTACTCGATGCGCTCGCTGCGCAGACGGTCGCCTTCCTGTTCGACTTCGGCCTCTTTCTGCAGCACGATGTATTCCGGGTTGGTGAAATACTCCATGCGCAATGCGCGTGCGCGGACGTCCTGGTCTTTATTGTCCGGTCGCTGTTGATAGGTGGCGGGCGTGCCTTCCATAATCACTTTCTCGACCTTCTCGCCCTTGCTGTACACCGTCATGGTGTCGCCGGTGAGCCGTAGCGTTCCCTGGGAAACCTTGACATTGCCGTGATAGACGCTGACGCCTTTGCCGTCGTTGAGCTCGACCCGGTCGGCTTCGATGGACATGGGTTTGTCGCGGTCGCTCGACAGCGCCCAGGCGGCGGTGGGAAGCAAAGCGGCGGCCAGCCACAGCCAGGCTGGTTGAATTCTAGTCATGTGTGCCCCGTACGTTTTCCAGCAGTTGCAGCTGCAACTGCGGCTGATCCAGCTCGGCGCGCAAACCGATAGCGGTAAAATGCCAGTTCCCCGCCGTCAAGACAACCGGTTGATCGGTATCCACCACGGCCGCGGTCTCATCCAGCCGTAACCGCTCGGTGCGCAGCAGCAGCGCGGCGGCCGGTGGTTGCCGTTGCAGGCGGACATCCTGCTCCAGGCGCAACTGCCGGTTCTGGTCCAGCCAGCCCACGCGGGCCAGGGCCAGCCACCGCTGCGCGCGCCGGTCGGACAGTTGCAGCCGCGGAGCCAGCAGTCGCGCGCTGCTGTCGTCGGGCCACTTTTCCAGTCGGGTGGCGCGTAGCTCGCGCGTCAGGCGCCCCTGTTGGTTGAAGATCCGCCAGTGCGGTTGATCGATCGCCAGATCGGGGCGCTCAGCGCTGCGCGCCGCGCCCGCGTCGCCGCGGCTCAAATACAGGAGGGCGGCGCCGGCCAGGCTGAGTGCCAGCAATGCCAGCAGGCCTGCGCGCTGAAGCCCGCTCACAGGTAGCTTTCCATCTCCTGTTGCAACACGCCGCGCGCGTCCATGAGCATTTCGCAGGCGTCGCGCGCCGCGCCGCGGCCGCCGGCGCGCGGCGTCTGCCAGTGGGCGTGGCGCAGCACCCAGGGATGGGCATCGCTCACGGCGATCGCCAGACCGACTTTGCGCATGACTGGAAGGTCGACGACGTCGTCGCCCATATAGGCGACGGCTTCGGCCGGCAGTCCCACCCGTTCCAACAGGTGGGCGAAACCTTCGAGCTTGTTTTCCTGCCCCTGGTAGATCAGATCGATGCCGAGGTTGCGCATGCGGTGCTCCACCACCTGCGAGGTTCTGCCGGTGATGATGGCGCAGCGCACGCCGTATTTTTGCAGCATCTTGATGCCGTGGCCGTCCTGTGAATGAAACGCTTTGTATTCCTGGCCGTCGTCGCCCAGAAACAGGCTGCCGTCGGTGAGGACGCCATCGACATCAAAAATGAGCAGTTCGATTTTGGCCGCGCGGGTATAGATATCTTTCATGGTTGTGTTTTACCTTATACGACGCCGGCGCGTAACAGGTCGTGCATGTTGAGCGCGCCGATCAGTGTCTTGTCCTGGTTGACGACCAGCAAAGCATTGAATTTGCCTTTGTCCATGATCTCCAGCGCTTCGGCGGCCAGCAGCCCCGGTGACACCAGGCGACAGTTGGGTGTCATCAGCTCGTCGATCGGGGTGTGGTTGAGGTCGGCGCCGTGGTCGATGGCGCGGCGCAGGTCGCCGTCGGTGAAAATACCCATGACGACATCATGATCGTCGACGATCGCGGTACAGCCGAGCCCTTTGCGCGTGATCTCCAGCAGGGCGTCGCAGATCAGCGTGCCGGAACGGACTTTGGGGGCGCGCTCGCCGCTGTGCACCAGGTCGTCGATCAACAGCAACAGGCGCCGTCCGAGTTTGCCGCCGGGGTGCGAACGGGCGAAATCGTCCGAGGTGAAACCGCGCACTTCCAGCAATGAAATCGCCAGGGCATCACCCATGGCGAGTGCGGCGGTGGTGCTGGCCGTGGGCGCCAGATCCAGCGGGCAGGCTTCCTTCTCCACGGTGACGTCCAGATTCACCGTTGCCGCTTCCGCCAGGGTCGAGCGGGGGTTGCCGGTGAGGGTGACCAGCGGCACGCCGAGGCGTTTGATAAGCGGCAGTATTGTGAGGATCTCTTCGGTGGTGCCGGAATTGGACAGTGCCAGCACCACGTCCTTGGCCGTGATCATGCCCAGATCGCCGTGACTGGCCTCGCCCGGGTGGACAAAAAAAGCCGGCGTGCCGGTGCTCGCTAACGTGGCCGCTATTTTACCGCCGATGTGGCCGGATTTGCCCATGCCGATGACCACCACGCGGCCCTCGCACTTGAGCAGATAGTGGCAGGCACGGACGAAATCGTCGTCGATCCGTGTTTTCAGCAAATCGATGGCGCGGGCTTCGGTTTCGAGCACCGCCAGCCCGAGTTTCTTCAGGGTTTCATCGGTCATGGAGTCGTGGATGATTCAATTATTTGACGGCGGTGAAGTATAACAGGGTCTGGTAACCGAGGTAGGCCAATACCAGCAGCGCCCCTTCCAGGCGATTGATGCGACCCTGGCCGCGAAAGCCGTTGGCCATCAACAGCAGGGCCACCGAGAGTGCCAGCATCACCGGCATGTCGCGGGTCAGGACCTGGGGGTCGATGGTATCCGGATTGATCAGTCCGGGCAGCCCCAGGACCGCCAGCAGATTGAACAGGTTGGAGCCGATGACGTTGCCGATGGCGATATCCGGTTCTTTCTTCAGCGCGCTGGCGATCGAGGCGGCCAGTTCCGGCAGGCTGGTGCCCAGGGCGACGATGGTCAGGCCGATGACCAGATCGCTGACGCCGAAGGATTCGGCGATGCCCACCGCCGCCCATACCAGCAGGCGGGAACTGGCGACCAGTACCACCAGTCCGATCGCCAGCCAGATGAGGGAGGCGCGCAGCGACAGATCCATGGGGATTTCCGCTTCGTATTCGGCCACCATGGCGTCCTTGCTGTTGCGGGTGCTCAAGCCGACATACACGGTGTAGCTGAGCAGCACCAGCAGCCCGCCCAACAAGAGGATGCCGTCGATGCGGTCCAGGCTGTGGTCGCGCAGCAGAAACAGGGCCACCAGGCCGACGCCGATCAGGATCGGCAGTTCGCGGCGGACAATGCGCGAGTGCACCGACAGCGGCACCACCAGTGCGGTCAGGCCGAGGATCAGGGCGATGTTGGTGATGTTGGAGCCGATGGCGTTGCCCACCGCCAGACCGCTGTTGCCTTGCAGCGAGGCGACCGCGGATACCAGGATCTCGGGGGCCGAGGTGCCGAAGCCGACGATGGTCAGACCGATGATCAGGGGCGAGACGCCGAGGTTGCGGGCGGTACCGGCGGCCCCCGCGACGAAGCGGTCGGCACCCCAGACCAGAAGGCCGAAACCGGCGGCGAGAGCGACAAGCTGGATCAACATAGACGGCGTATACTAGCGGTTTAAATCGGCCGGCGACAGCGTCGGCAACCACGCTGGGTCAGAGGGAGATCGATGGGCGATATTCTGGCATTCCGAAAAGCGAAATCCGCGGACAGACATCGGGGCAATACCCTGTGCCGGCGCGGCTTCCACAAGTGGGTGGTGGTGGACACGCCGTTCGACAGCCAACAGGGCAGGCTGGTGACGCGCTACCGGTGCGAGCGCTGTGGCGAGATAAAAACCGAGGGCCGTTCGCGCTAGCCCTCCAGTCGCGTATACTGCGGCCCGGGTTTCAGCAAATTGCGTAACTTAAGAATAAGATGAACGATATCCCCGAGCCCACCGACTCCGCTTCGCTGGTCAGCATTCGCGGCCTGCGGTTTTCGCGTGGCGGGCGCACGATTTTCGACGGTGTCGATCTCGATATCCCGCGCGGCAAGGTCACCGCCATCATGGGCCCCAGCGGCACCGGCAAGACCACCTTGCTGCGCCTGATCGGCGGGCAACTGGAACCGGAGGCCGGTAGTGTGCGGGTCGACGGGCAGGAGGTGGCGCGGCTGTCTCGCGGCGCGCTCTACGCATTGCGTAAACGCATGGGCATGCTGTTTCAATCCGGCGCGTTGCTCACCGATCTCAACGTGTTCGACAATGTCGCCTTCCCGCTGCGCGAACACACCGAGCTGCCGGAAGCGATGATCCGCGATCTGGTGCTGATGAAACTGCAGGCGGTGGGACTGCGCGGCGCCCGTGAGCTGATGCCGAGCGAACTCTCCGGCGGCATGGCGCGGCGCATCGCCCTGGCGCGCGCCATCGCGCTGGATCCGATGATGATCATGTATGACGAACCCTTCACCGGGCAGGATCCCATTTCCATGGGCGCGTTGGTGGAATTGATCCGCCTGCTCAACGATGCGCTCGGTCTGACCAGCATCATCGTGTCCCACGACGTTAAGGAGACGGCCGCTATTTCCGATTACATCTATGTGATTTCCCAGGGCAAGGTGGTCGGTCAGGGTACGCCGGACGGGTTGCAGCAGACCGACTCCGACTGGGTGCGACAGTTTATGCAGGGTCTGCCCGACGGACCGGTACCGTTCCATTATCCGGCCACCGATTATGCCGAGGATCTGTTGAACCACGATGCTTGAATTCATACGTCAACTGGGCCGCGGCGGCATCGGCCAGTTTGCCAAGCTGGGCCGCGCCAACCTGTTCATGCTGAAAGTCCTGGGGGGGTTTCCGGGGCTGGTGCGCCGTCCCGGCCTGCTGGTGGCGCAATTGTGGTCGGTCGGCGTGCTGTCGCTGATGATTATTGTCGTCTCCGGCCTGTTCGTGGGCATGGTGCTGGGCCTGCAGGTGTACAACACCCTGGTCGATTTCGGCGCCGAGGAGTCGCTGGGTGTGGCGGTGGCGCTGTCGATCGTGCGCGAGCTTGGTCCGGTGGTCACCGCGCTGCTGTTCGCCGGCCGCGCCGGCTCGGCGCTGGCCGCGGAAATCGGCCTGATGAAAGCCACCGAGCAACTCTCCGGGATGGAAATGATGGCGGTGGATCCGATCCACCGGGTGGTCGCGCCACGTTTTCTCGCCGGCTTTATTTCCATGCCGCTGCTGGCGGCGATTTTCAGCGCCGTCGGCATCTACGGTGGCTATTTCGTCGGCGTGGCGCTACTGGGCGTGGACGATGGCGCCTACTGGTCGCAGATGCAGGCCAAGGTGGACCTGTTCGACGACATCCTCAACGGCGTGATCAAGAGTCTGGTATTCGGCTGGGTCGTCACCTGGATCGCCGTGTTCGAGGGCTATGACGCCATTCCGACTTCGGAGGGTGTCAGCCGTGCGACCACGCGCACCGTCGTGTACGCCGCGTTCGCGGTGCTGGGTCTGGATTTCGTACTTACAGCCTTGATGTTCGGAGACTGACAACCAATGAAAAGCAACAAGACGACCGAATTGATGGTGGGCATGTTTATCGCCGCGGGTGTGGCGGCGCTGTTCGTGCTCGCCATGCAGGTCAGCAACCTCAGCAGTTTCGGCAACGGCGACACTTACCGGGTCACGGCGCGCTTCGAGAACATCGGCGGTTTGAAGGTCCGCTCTGCGGTGACGGTGGGCGGTGTGCGCGTCGGCCGGGTGGCCTCGATCGACTACGACAGCGAGCGTTTTCAGGCGGTCGTCGGCCTGGACCTGGAGAGCAAATACAACCGTTTTCCCGAGGACACTTCCGCGGCCATCTATACCGCCGGTCTGCTCGGTGAACAGTATGTCGCGCTGGAGCCCGGCGGTAGCGAAGACGTGCTGAAAGACGGCTCGCAGATCGAACTCACCCAGTCGGCGCTGGTGCTGGAGAAACTGATCAGCAAATTCCTGTTCCAGAAAGCCTCCGAAGGCGACCAGAAGTAACGGCCTATGAGCGATGCGGGCATCAGCGATGAGGGCGGCGGTCGCCTGGCGGTCCACGGCGATCTGAATTTCGCCAGCGTGGCGCGACTGTGGCCGCGCTGGCAACAGCTGGCCGCCGGGCACGCCACCCTGGAGGTTGACCTGAGCGCGGTGCAGCGCGCCGACAGCGCCGGCCTGGCGCTGCTGGTGGCCGGCCTGCGGCTGGCGCGTCAAACCGGCCAAAGCGTCATGTTTTTGC
>JASBST010000056.1 GCA_030148775.1 Thiogranum sp. | reverse complement strand
CCGAGTTGGCGCGGCTGGAACTGCAGCACGAGGATTTCGAGCACCAACTGCTGTCGGCCAGGCGACGACTGGCCGCGCAGTGGGGTGATACCGAACCGCGGTTCACGCGGGTCAGCGGCGATCTCATGACGCCACCCCGGGTGGCGTCGTTCCAGGCGCTGCGCGCGCGGCTCGACGAAAACCCGGACATTGCCCGTTTCCTGTCCCGACAACGCGTGGACGAAGCCGAATTGCGGCTCGCGAGGGCGCAGAGCCGGCCCAACTGGCGCGTCTCGGCGGGCCTGCGGCGTTTCGAGATCAGCGACGACCAGGCGCTGGTGGCTAATATCACCCTGCCGCTTGCCATCAGCAATCGCAACCAGGGCCGTATCGCCGCGGCGCAGGCCGGTCTGGCGCGCACGCAGGCCGAAGCCGACGCCGCCCGTATCCGTAACGAAACGCTCCTGTTCGTGATCTATCAGGAAATGCGGCACAGCCTGCACCGGGTCGCGACCTACCGCGAACAGATCATCCCGCGTCTGGAACAGGCGTTGCGGGAAACACGCAGCGCCTACGAGCGCGGGCGCTACAGCTATTTCGAATGGCGCGCCGTGCAACAGGACCTGCTCGACGCCCGCGGCGCCTTGCTCGAAGCCAGCGTGGACGCGCAACTGAAATTCATCGAAATCGAACGTCTGACCGGCGTGCGCGTGGCGCAGCCGACGCTATCGCCATGAGGTTATTTATGAACGCTCGAATCCTGTTTTTTTGCACACTTGTACTCAGTCTTTCGTTGACCGCCTGCGGCGGTGGCGCTGAGCCTGAGGGCACATCAGAGGCCGGCCACGCAGCGGATGCCGCGCCGGAGCCGGAAAAAGGCCCGCACCGCGGGCGCTTGTTGAGAGACGGTGATTTTGTCCTGGAGCTGGCGATTTTCGAGACCGGTGTACCGCCGGAGTTTCGCGTCTGGGTGACCGACCAGGGGCAACCGGTCAAGCCCGCCGACGTCGATCTGAAGGTGCAACTTATCCGGCTGGGCGACCGGGTGGATACCATTGGCTTCAAGCCACAGGACGATTTCCTGCGCGGCGATACGGTCATCTACGAGCCGCATTCCTTCGTGGTGTCCATTGAGGCGGTCTACAAGGGTGAGACCCACCAGTGGCGTTACGACAATTTCGAAGGGCGTACTCGTATCGACCCGGAGGTCGCCAAGGCCTTTGAGCTGGAAACTCAGATTGCAGGTCCGGCCGTGATCAAGGAAACGGTGACGGTGTATGGCCGTGTCACAACCAATACCGAGCAGATACGACAGGTCAGCGCGCGTTTCGAGGGGACGATTCAGTCGGTATCCGCGTCTATCGGCGACAGCGTACGCAAAGGGCAGTCACTGGCAACCGTCGAGAGCAACGAAAGCCTGCGCGCTTACACCCTCAAGGCGCCGATCGCCGGGGTGATCACGCAGCGCGATGCCAACCCCGGTGAACAGACCGACGGTCGCCGCTTGTTCACGATCGTCGACACCTCATCGGTCTGGGTCGATCTGGCCGTATTTCCGGCCGAGCGGGCGCGCGTGAGTGCCGGTGCGCCGGTGATGATCACGCCCGCCACCGGCGGCGCCCCGGTGGAAAGTACCATCGACCGGGTCGATGTGGTGGCGCAGGCCAATCAGGCGGTGACGGCGCGCGCGGTGCTGGATAACGTGCAGGGCCGGTTCTTGCCGGGCACCTATGTGAGCGCGCAAATCACCCTTGGCACCCATCCGGTGTCGCTGGCGGTGGCGCGTTCCGGGCTGCAGACGTTCCGCGATTTCACAGTGGTGTATGCGCAGATTGGCGACGAATACGAAGTGCGCATGCTGGAGCTGGGCCGGCAGGACCGGGAGCGGGTGGAGGTACTGGGCGGTCTGGAGCCCGGAACGCGCTATGTCAGCGAAAACAGCTACCTCATCAAGGCCGACATCGAAAAGTCCGGCGCGTCGCACGATCACTGAGGCTTCATCATGTTGGAAACCATTATTCAATTCTCTTTGCGCCGCCGTGTCCTGGTGCTGATGCTGGTGTTGCTGGTCGGCGGCTTGGGTGTGTGGAATTTTACCCAGTTGCCGATCGACGCCGTCCCCGACATTACCAACGTCCAGGTGACGGTCAACACGCCGGCGCCGGGTTATACGCCGTTGGAAGTGGAGCAGCGTGTCAGCTTTCCGGTGGAGACCGCGATGGCGGGTTTACCGCGGCTGCAATACACGCGTTCGGTGTCGCGTTACGGCCTGTCGCAAATCACCGTCGTTTTCGAGGAAGGCACCGATATTTACTTTGCCCGCCAACAGGTGGGGGAGCGGCTGAACGCCGCCCGCGGCAGTCTGCCCGCCGCGCTGGAGCCGACCCTGGGGCCGATCGCCACGGGTCTGGGTGAAATCTTCATGTTCACCGTCGACGCCGAGCCCGGGGCGCGCAATCCGGATGGCAGTCCGGTCACGCCCACCGATCTGCGCTCTGTGCATGACTGGATTATCCGTCCACAACTACTGCGGGTGCCGGGTGTGGTCGAGATCAATCCCATCGGTGGCTTCAAGAAGGAAATACTGATCGCGCCAGAACCGGCCAGGCTGCTGGCTTACGGGCTGACCTATGCGGATGTGCTGAGCGCCGTGCAACAGAACAATGACAACCGCGGCGCCGGATTTATCGAACACAGCGGTGCGCAACTGCTGATGCGCGTGCCGGGCCGGGCGGGCACGTTGGCCGATCTGGGCAACATCGTGATCAGCGAGCGGGCGGGTGTACCGATTCGCGTGCGCGACGTGGCAGCCGTGGAACTGGGCCGTGAGCTGCGCTCGGGCGCGGCGACCCAGAACGGGCACGAAGTGGTCATGAGTACCGTGTTCATGCTGATCGGCGCCAACAGCCGGACGGTCGCAAGCGCGGTCGCGGCCAAGCTGGAGGATATCCAGGCCAGTCTGCCACCGGGCGTTACCGCAACGGCGGTTTACGACCGCACGCGCCTGGTCGACAAGACCTTGGCCACGGTGGAGAAAAATCTGCTCGAAGGCGCGCTGCTGGTGATCGTGGTGTTGTTTCTGCTGTTGGGCAACATACGCGCGGCCCTGCTGACCGCGGCGGTAATACCGGTGGCCATGTTGATGACCATCACCGGGATGGTCAAAAGTCAGGTCAGCGCCAATCTGATGAGTCTCGGGGCGTTGGACTTCGGGCTGATTGTCGACGGCGCGGTCATTATCGTGGAGAACTGTCTGCGACGCCTCAGCCAGGCGGGAAAACACGGGGCCCTGGCGTTGAATGAGCGCCTGGCGCTGGTGTTCGACGCCACCCGGGAAGTGATACGTCCGGCGCTGTTCGGGGTGTTCATCATCACCGCCGTCTATTTGCCGATCTTCGCCCTGACCGGCGTCGAGGGCAAGATGTTCCACCCGATGGCGATCACGGTGGTGATTGCCCTGGCCAGCGCCATGATCCTGTCCGTGACCTTTGTGCCCGCCGGCATTGCGTTGCTTTTCAGAAAACCCATACAGGAAAAAGAAAACCTGGCCATCCGCTCCGCCCGCGGGCTGTACCGGCCGTTGCTGAGCGCGGCGCTCAGATTCCGCTGGGCGGTGGTCGGCATGGCGACGCTGCTGGTGGCGCTCTGCGGTCTGCTGGCGACGCAACTGGGCTCGGAATTTGTGCCCAATCTCGACGAAGGTGACATCGCCATGCACGCCCTGCGCATTCCCGGCACCTCGCTGGAGCAGGCGATTCGATTGCAGGAGCAGTTGGAAGCCGAAATTAAACAGCTTCCTGAGGTTGAACGCGTATTCGCCAAGATCGGCACCGCGGAAGTGGCGACCGACGCGGTGCCGCCGAGTGTGGCGGACAACTTCATCATTCTCAAGGAACGCGACCAGTGGCCCGACCCCGGCAAGCCGAAATCCCAGGTGGTTGCTGAACTGGAAGCCCGGGTCACCCCGATCCCGGGAAATCGCTACGAGTTCCTGCAGCCGATCCAGATGCGCTTCAACGAGCTGATCTCCGGGGTGCGCGCCGAACTGGCGGTGAAAGTGTTCGGCGACGATTTCGATCAGCTGATCGGATTGGGCCAGGCGATCGAAAGCGCCGTCAAACAAGTGCCCGGTGCGGCCGACGTGGCCATCGAGCAAGCGACCGGGTTGCCGTTGATGACGATTCAGCCCAAACGCGAGATGCTGGCCCGCTTCGGTGTCAGCCTGGCGCAACTGCAGGATCTGGTGGCGACCGGCTTGGGCGGCGCCGTGGCCGGTCAGTTCTATGAGGGCGACCGCCGTTCGGATATTGTTATCCGCCTGCCCGAGTCGTTACGTACCGATCCCGATGCCTATGCGAGCCTGCCCGTGCCGTTGGCGCGCGGCGGCTATATCCCGTTGGGCGAGTTGGCCGATCTGGAGGTGAACACCGGCTATAACCAGATCTATCGGGAAAACGGCAAACGCCGTGTCGTGGTCACGGCAAATGTGCGCGGCCGCGACCTGGGATCGTTCGTGGGGGATGTGCGCCGCGCTGTGGAACAGGATGTCGAGGTGCCGCCCGGCTACTGGGTAGAATACGGTGGCACTTTTGAAAAGCTGCAGTCGGCCGTCAACCGCCTTTCGATTGTGGTCCCGGTGACATTGCTGCTGATCGTCGGTCTGTTGGTGATGGCGTTGGGAACACTGCGCGACGCCGCTATTATTTTCACCGGCGTGCCGCTGGCGCTCACCGGCGGCATCCTTTCGCTGCTGCTGCGCGATATTCCGTTTTCCATTTCGGCGGCGGTGGGGTTCATCGCGCTGTCCGGCGTCGCGGTGCTTAACGGACTGGTGATGGTCGCCTTTATCCGCGATCTGCGTCAACAGGGCAAAAGCCTGGACGAAGCCATTGTTCAGGGCGCGACCACGCGCTTGCGCCCGGTTTTGATGACAGCCCTGGTGGCCTCGCTGGGGTTCGTGCCCATGGCGCTGAACACCGGTATCGGTTCCGAAGTGCAGCGGCCGCTGGCGACGGTGGTGATCGGCGGTATTATTTCTTCCACCTTGCTCACCTTGCTGGTGCTGCCGGCGCTGTATCGGCTGGTGCATGCGCGGGATGGACATGAAACACGTGTGTAAGACCAGTGTGGACGCAATATCTGTTGCGCTGAAAAAACGGTAACGGTTTTTCAGGTGCCGCAAAAGGTGTGTTCGATAATCTCTTCCGGTTTCGGTGCCTGCATATACGGGTCTTTACCGGGTTGCCGGGTGAAGGGAGTTTGCAGTACTTCGTGCAGGGCGTGGAAGACGGTATAATCGCCTTCATCCTCGGCCGCCCTGATCGCCGCTTCGATCTGGTGGTTGCGCGGGATGTATACCGGGTTGACCGCCTGCATCGCGCGCAGCCTTTCGTGCTCGGGGCGACGCTCTGTTAACAGACGCCGACGCCATCGTTTCAGCCAGTCGTCGATCTGCGTGGGATCGTCGAACAGCGCCCGCAGTTCGTTATCGCGGGCCGAGGGCTGATCCTGTAGCTGCGACAAATGATAGAAGGTCAAGGTGAAGTCGGCGTGATTGCCGGCCATCAGGGCGAGCAAGTCTTCGATCAGTGCTTTATCCGCGTCATCGTGTGTCTCGTCCACCGCGCTCAAGCCGCACTTGTCGCGCATGCCGGCCAGCCAGTGGACTTCATAGTGCGCGGGGTAGGTCTCCAGCACCTCATAGGCGCATTTGACCGCGGCCTCGGCGTTATCATCCAGTAATGGCAGCAGTGTCTCGGCGAAGCGCGAGAGATTCCACAGGCCGATCGGCGGTTGATTGCTGTAGGCATAGCGTCCGTTACGGTCGATGGAGCTGAACACCTGATCGGGATGATAGGAGTCCATGAATGCGCAGGGGCCGTAATCGATGGTCTCGCCGCTGATGGCCATGTTGTCGGTGTTCATGACGCCATGGATAAATCCGATCTGCATCCAGCGTGCGATCAGCTCGGCCTGCCGTTGCACGACCGCCCGCAGCAACGCGACATAGGGTTTGTCGGCGGCGCGCAGGTCCGGATAACTTTTTTCCAGCATGTAATCGGCGAGCGCTTCGATCGCCGCCACGTCGTCGCGGGCGGAAAAATACTGGAACGTGCCCACGCGAACAAAACTCGACGCCACGCGCGTGATCACACCGCCGGGAAGCAGGCGCTCGCGCGCCACCTGTTCGCCGCTGGCCACCGCCGCCAACGCGCTCGTGGTGGGGACGCCGAGGCGGTGCATCGCTTCGCTCAGCAGATATTCGCGCAACACCGGCCCGAGCGCCGAACGGCCGTCGCCGTTGCGCGAGAAGGCGGTGCGCCCCGACCCCTTGAGATGAATGTCGCGGCGGGTGCCGTCCGCCGCCGTCACCTCGCCAAGCAGCAGCGCGCGGCCGTCGCCCAGTTGTGGCACGAAGTGTCCAAACTGATGCCCGGCGTAAGCCATCGCCAGCGGGGCGGCGCCTTGCGGCACCTGGTTGCCCGAGAAAATGCTGGCGGCCGATGCCGTGATGTCATCTCCGGCGAGGCCGAGCTGGGCCGCCAGGGAGGCGTTGAAGACGATCAGTTCGGGTGCTGCGACCGGGGTCGGCGCTGTTTTGTCAAAAAAACGCTCGCCCAGGGCGAGATAACGGTTGTCGAAAGGAAACTGGATCAATGTTCGGTCTGCGGCGGTTGAACGGGTCGGCCAGTGTACCGCAGCCAGCCGCCGGCTTTCGCCGCAAAAGATGGGGTTTAAGGCGAGACGGTCGCAAGAGATCGCGCTGTCAGGCGGCGGCGCGGGGGAATCCGGGCGCTAGCGGTCCTTGGGCGGCAGCCCCATTTTGCCCAATTGCGACAGCGCGACGCGGCGTTCGCGCGAGGCCCGGCGGGCCACGCCGACCATCGGCTTGAGTTCGACAGCCGCATCGATCGCTTCGTAAAAGCTGGCGGCTTTTCTCGCCTGCTGCGGCGCGGAGGCGAACTGGGGGCGGTGAGCCTCGAGGGTTTCATCCTTCATGCGGAGCTCCTGGTGGGTGGCGCAACTGGGTATGAGTATACGTGGCGCGGGCGGTTCGATAAGTGATATTTTTCGATAGGACGCATTGATGTCAGTGGAGCAACCGCTTGGCATCGGTCGCGGCCCCACCGGTGCGCGCACGAATGTTGTTGAATAATATAAGTGATTGAATGTTATGGTTGCAATAACCCTGTGGCAGGTCGAGAGCGGCGGCGTTGGGCGTTAAGGTGACCCAGGTACGGGAGACGGGCGATCCCGACGACGCCTGCTGGAATAGGTGATCTAGATTGGATCCGAGCGAGCCTAAAAGTTTTTATGTCGCCGACTGGTGGGTCGATGTCGCCGCCAACCGGCTGCGCCGGGACGATGCCGAGGTTCGGCTGGAAGGCAAAGTGATGGCGGTACTGGCCTATCTGGCCGAGCATGCAGGCGAGGCGGTCGACCGCGAGACCCTGGAACAGGTGGCGTGGGGCCATACGGTGATTGGCTACGACGCCCTGACCAGTTGCATCGCCAAATTGCGTAAAGCCTTGCAGGACGACCCGCGCGAGCCGCGTTTCATCGAAACCATTCCCAAGAAGGGCTACCGGCTGATCGCCGGGGTGACGCGCGGCACGGCGCAGGGTGCGTATACGCCGCTGGCGGACGTCGCGCGCCCGCGGCTTGCGGGTCGGCGCCTGTGGTTGGCCGGGGTCGGGTTGCTGCTGGTCGCGGGGGTGGGGATAGCGCTTAATGTATGGCGTGGTGGCGCACAGCGGCAGCCGCCCGTGGCCACCGATGCGACGCCGACCATTGTGGTGTTTCCTTTCGCCACGCTCGGCGATGCGCGCGCCGATTACCGTTACTTCAGCGAAGGGATCACCGCCGACATCACCACCGCATTGTCGCGACTTTCCGGTCTGCTGGTGATTTCGCACGCATCGGCCAGCCAGTGGCAGGGCGAAGGCGCGGACGCGACCCGCGCGGCCGGCGCGCTCGGGGCGCGTTATGTGTTGAACGGCGACGTCAGACGCACGCCGGAACGCGTGCGTGTGAACGTGCGTCTGATCGACGCGCACCGCAACGTCTACCTTTGGTCGGAAAAATACGATCGTCAGTTACGGGACATTTTCGCATTGCAGGACGATATCAGCGCCAAGGTGGCGGCGGCCTTGTCGGTGACGCTCACCGCGGAGGAAAAAAAGCGCACGGCGCATCGCTACACCACCAGTCTGGAAGCTTACGATGATTTTCAGCGCGCACAGGCCTTTTACTTTCGGCATACGCGCGAGGATAACAGCCTGGCGCGCGAACACTACCAACTGGCCATCGATCGCGACCCCGGTTTCGCCCGCGCCTACAGCGCGATGGCGCTCACCCATGTCGCCGATCATCGCTACGGCTGGGTACGCGCGCCCGCGCAGACATTGGATCGGGCACTGGTCCTGGCGCGAAAGGGAATTGCGCTGAATCGTGAATCGCCGCGCGCCTACTGGGTGTTGGGCTATGTGCATTTGTTCCGCCGCGAGTACCGTCAGGCGGCCGATGCGGCCGACAAGGCGATCGCGCTGGAACCCAGCTATGCCGACAGCTATGTCACCCTGGCGGTCAGCAAGATGCACTTCGGTCAGGCGCGCGAGGCGTTGCGGCTGTTGCGCAAGGCGATGCTGCTCAATCCCCACTACCCCGCGGCGTACGCCTCGGTTCAGGGCCAGGCCTACTTCGTGGTCGGCGACTACGAGGCGGCGGTGGCGATCCTGCGCAAGGCGATCGAACGCAATATCCAGCTGCGCAGCCCGCACGTTTTTCTGATCTCGGCGTTGAGCAAACTGGACCGATTGGACGAGGCTCGCTGGTCGGCTGACCAGCTACTGGCCGTCGCGCCGGACTTCAGTAGTGAACGCGTGGCGGACATGGTGACCTTTCGTGACGCCGCTGTCTTGCAGGATCTGCGTACCCAGTTGCGCCGCGTCGGGCTATAGCGCCGTCGTTTTCGGCGCACGAATTCCCCCTGGTCGTCGCTCGCGCGCAGGTGGCGCGTATGCCTGTAACCTGCTGATATAGAAAGACTATAAAAACATCATAAAAACATCAGATGTTCTCCATGTCGAAGCCCCGGGCGATTGCTAGCTTGCAGGTCGTCGACGTCGGCGGGCCTGACCCAGTGTCCCCCCCGGCGCCGTGTCACCCGACAACTGACAGGAGAACCCGATGATGAGAGCTTTGATCGCAATTTTCCCCCTCCTGGCCATCGGTCCGGCGCAAGCCGACTTCGGCCATGCCGAGGATCCCGCCATGCGGCTGTTGTTCAGCCAGCTCGATCGCGACGCCGACGGCTACCTGTCGAAGGCGGAGATCGAGGGCCGGCCCGCCAACACGCCCTGGCTGGAAACCGCCCGTTACGGCGGTTTCGAACTGGCCGATGTCAACCGCGACGGGCATCTCGATAGCGTTGAATTTTTGCATTTCGAGGAACCATTGCCGGTCGAGTAGCCCACGAGGGTGAGGCAACCGCATTTCCAGCGATCTGAACCAGGAGAATGAAATGAGTGTGATTCGATTTGCCGGCGCCGGCCTGCTGGGTCTGTGTCTGCTGACTGGCGCGGGTCCGGCAGCCGCCGCCGAACCGGCGGCGCTTTTCCAGCAACGGGCCCTGACGCTGGATGCCGCTTCGCAGGTGGCATGGGCGGCACTGCAATCGTGCCGCCGGCACGGCTATTCGGTAGCGGTCGCCGTGGTGGACCGCGGCGGCAATCTGCGCGCCTTCCTGCGTGACCGTCTGGCCGGACCGCACACCTCTGAAACGGCGCTGCGCAAAGCCTGGACGGCCAACAGTTTCCGGCAGTCGACCGCAGAGTTGGCCGGTTTGCTGGAAGACAAGCGCATTCCCAGTCAGGTGGCGCGCAATCCGGGCGCGCTGTTGGTCGGTGGCGGTTTGACCATCAACGCCGCGGGCGAACTTGTCGGCGCCATCGGGGTGTCCGGGGCGCCGCCGGGCCGTTCGGAACGCGACAGTCTCGATGGCGCCTGCGCCCAGGCGGGCATCGACGCCATCCGTGATCGTCTGGAGTTCGGCGAATGATGGCCCGGCGGTGGAAAAAGAGGGAGCTGGTCAGCGCCTGTGCGCTGCTGGCGTTGCTGCCACCCCGCCACGGCTCGGCCGGGCCGGGCGCCACCGCGACGATTTTCGAGCCGATTATGGAAATCGATCTGCGCGGCGACGGTCAACGCGCCTGGCGGCAACAAAAACATCTCCTGATCATGTTCACCAAGGACGGCTGCACTCCCTGTGAACGGATGAAACGCGCAGTGTTTCCTGATGCACAGGTGCAGCAGTTTTTTCGCCAGCGATTTGTTGCCTACGAGGTCAATATTTTCGGTGACTTGCCCATTGTCGATCGAAATGGCGAGGCGCTGACCGAGAAGCGGTATGCGCAGCGGGAGAACATCTGGGGGACGCCGGCCTTTTACTTCTTCGGCGAGGACGGTGAACTGGTGTTCAAACATACCGGCGCGCTTTCCAAAAAGAAGCTGCTGGCGTTGGGAGAGTTCGTCGCCGCGAGATTCTATCGACCCTGAGCGGGTCGGCTCCGAAAACCGGACTGACCGTCGCGGGCCGGCGCCGAGCCGCTGGCCCGCGGTCCGTTACGGACGGATCCGAGTTTCTCAAAGGCGGTGAAATGCGGTAATGGGCGTTGCCGGTGCGCCTGTCGGCCAAGCGGGCGCAGCGGACGCCGGTGTCCCGCTCAGGGCGCGCTGTCGAAAAAACGAAGCTTCGCTCGTCTACTGGTAAAAGGTGCCCCGAGCGGCACCGCAAATCACCGTAGAGGAGCCCGGTTGTGACTGAATCTAAAGTAAATTCTTATGTGACCTTCGTCATCGACCATCCCTGGTGGACCTTGGCGGCGGTGGTGCTCGGTTGCGCGCTTTTTGCCCAGAACATCCTGCAGCTCAGGCCGAGTATCTCCTATCAGGATATGCTGGGAAAAGATCATCCCAAGCTGATCGACTACGAGCACATCCAGCGCCAGTACACGCGCGACGACAACCTGCTGGTACTGGTGGAAGCGCGCGACGGCGATGCCTTTGACGCGGAGACCTTGTCGGCAGTGCGGGCGATGACCGAAAAGCTGTGGCGCACGCCGTTCTCGATCCGCGTCGATTCCATCAGCAATTTCCAACACTCGTACGCACGCGGCGACGACTTGGTCGTTAGCGATCTGGTGCCCGGACCGGACGGTGCCGGGCGTTCACCCGCCAGGGTTCGCGCTGTCGCCCTGAACGAGCCTTTATTGCTCAACCGGGCCACTAACCGGACGGGCAACGTGGTGGCCGCCAGCGTGAGTTTTGCTTTCCCCAACCAGGATGCGAGCGAAAAGCTCGAGGCTTACGCGTACGTGATGGCGCTTTCACGCCAACTGGAAGCGACGCATCCGCAATTGCGCACGCATGTCAGTGGGTTGATCGCGCTGGACGCCACAGTGATGGAGCTTTCCCAGCGCGAAACCGGCCTGTTCCTTCTGCTGGTGATCGCCGTTGTGGTGCTGCTGCTGACGCTGTTCATGCGCGCGTTGATACCGGTAGTGCTGTCGATCCTGGTCTGCCTGTTCAGTATCGTCATGGCACTGGCGCTGGCAGGTGCCATGGGTTGGAAGCTGACGCCTTTCACCGCGTCGGTACCGCTGATTATTCTGATTATCGCGGTCGCCGATTGCGTTCATATCGTCATTACCTATTTACATCAGTTAACTACCCGGAGCGACAAGATCACCGCTTTGCGACTGGCGTTACAGCACAACCTCGGACCGGTGGCCATTACCAGCCTGACCACTGCCATCGGTTTTCTTAGCCTCAATTTCAGTCAATCGGACGCCATTCACGCCTTAGGCAACGAGGTCGCGTTCGGCGTGATGGCCGCCTTTGTCTTCAGTGTCAGTTTTTTACCGGCCGCGTTGCGGCTGTTGCCGGCGCCCCGGCGGGCGCCGCCGTCGATGATCGGGGCGCCGCGGCACAGTGCCCGCCTGGCGCGGTTGGTGGAGCGGCAGCGTCGCCCGATACTCGCCGTTTCGGCGTTGCTGATTGTCGGTCTTGGCCTGAGTATCACGCGCAACGAGATCAACGATATTGTTCCGCATTATTTCGCCCAATCCCTGCCCTGGCGACAAGCCAATGATTTCGCCGAACGCGAGTTCGGCGGTGCCTACACCTTCTCCTGGTCGCTCAACAGTGGCGCCGGCAACGGCGTGAGTGATCCGATTTTTCTCGCCAAGGTGGCGCGCTTCGTCGACTGGTTGCGCAGCCAGCCGGATGTGGTCTATGTCAACAGCGTGACCGATACGTTCAAGCGACTGAATAAAAACATGCATGGCGACGTGGCGTCATTCTACCGACTGCCGGACGACAAGGCGCTGGCCGCGCAATATTTGCTGTTGTACGAAATGTCGTTGCCCTACGGCCTGGATCTGAACAATCAGATCAATCTGGACAAGTCATCGCTGCGCGTGCAGGCGACATTCCGCACGCTCAGTACCAAAGAAATTTTGGCCATGGAGCGCAAGGTCGCGGATTGGCTGGACACCCATATGCACGAGACCGGCGCGCTCGGCTCCGGCGTGCAGCTGATGTTCGCGCATATGATGAGCAAGGATGTCGCCGCCCTGGTGTTTGGGGCCACGGCCGGACTGGCCGTGATTTCGTTGTGCCTGATCCTGGCCTTCCGCTCCTGGCGCATCGGGATGCTCAGTCTGGCGCCCAATCTGGTACCCGCATTGGCGGCCTTCGGTGTCTGGGGGCTGAGTGTCGGCCAGATCGGCATGGGCCTGGCGATGGTCTCGGGAATGACGATCGGTATCATCGTCGATGACACCGTGCATTTTCTCTACAAGTATCTGCTTGCCAGGCGACAGAAGAAGCTGTCGACGCGGGCGGCGGTCGAATACGCTTACGTTACGGTTGGACCGGCGATTGTATTTACCACACTGGTGTTGATCAGCGGGTTTTTGTTGATGACTTTTCTCGCCGAGTTTCGTGTCAACTCGGATATGGCCAGCATGACCTCGATCGTTCTGGCATTTGCGCTGCTGTTCGATTTGCTGGTGCTGCCGGCGCTGCTGCTGAGTATCGATACCGCAGTGGACACCGAATCAGAACCACGGGTGCCGCAGCAAGCCTGAGCGGCGTTATCGGCGGCTATTCCGGGCTGGCGGCAACAGTGGAGGCGCTCCAGGGGCGCGCGGGCGCGGGCCTCGGGCACCGTGATCCTCGCCGGCATGGTAGGATGGTCGTCGGTCGGACAGCGTATCGGCCGTCCGACGTTTCTTATGCGCGGGCCATGCACAGCCGCCGGGCGTTTCACTGTCGGTTTTCCCAGGCGTTGTCCGTCTACTGGTTGAACCCTTTTCAGATGGAGACAACCATGCGTTACATGACATTGATCTACGAATACGCAGGCGGTGTCGAGAACCTTTCCGAAGGCCAGCATCAAGGCCTGTTGGAGCAGCATCGTCGCTTGCAACAACGCGCCACGCAAGAGGGCGCCTACCTCGGTGCCAGTGAACTCAAGCCCGCCGGCGCGGCGGTTTGCGTACGGGTGAAAAACGGCGTACCCAGCCTGAGCGACGGGCCCTTTATTGAATCCAAGGAGCTGTTTGTCGGTTTCTATCTTTTCGCTTGTCCGAATCTGGACGCCGCGCTGGAGCTGGCCGCGATGATCCCCACCGCTTCGAACAGCGGCGTCGAGGTTCGGCCCTTGGACGACGCCTGTGGTCATGCGGGATCCGCTCGGGCCGCCGAGACACTGGCGCGGGACGGCGGGAAATCGCTGTTTGCCTTGCTCAACTATCTGGACGAGGATTTTGTCGCCGCCTGTTCCGCAAGCGACATGCAGGCACTGGTGGATCAGAGTCTGTCCATGGTCAGGCGCGCCGAGGCCGCGGGAGACTATGTCATGGGCGGCAAACTCATGGCGCCGGCGACGGCTACCACGATCCAGCACGCGGCCGCCTCGCCGCAGATTGTCGATGGGCCCTTTTGCGAGGCGAAGGAGGTGTTGCTCGGCTTTCATGTGCTGGCCTGTGACTCGATTACGGCGGCGACGGATTATGCCAAAAGCCTTCCCGAGGCCGGCCTCGGCGTGGTCGAAGTGCGCCCGATCAATTTTTATGAACAGACGGCGCCGCGGATCGAATGGAACAGCTCGGCGCCGTCATAAAGGCCGCCAGAGCGGGCGCGCTGGCGACCTTGATCCGGCTTCTGGGTGACTTCGATCTGGCCGAAGAGGCGGTGCAGGAGGCCACCTGTCGGGCGCTGGTGGACTGGCGGCGCAACGGCGTGCCGGCCAATCCGCTGGCCTGGCTGGTGCAGACCGGCCGCCGTTACGCCATCGATGTACTGCGCCACAAGGCGATGGCGCAGCAGCATCAGGAGGCGCTGGTGCCGCTGGCGGCGGCCGGGCCCGCGCATGATGACGACGACGCGCTCAACGCCCTGCACCTGCCCGACGATCAACTGCGCCTGATGTTCATCTGCTGCCATCCGGCCCTCGCGCAGGAATCGCAGGTGGCGCTGACACTCAAGACCGTGGCGGGTCTGAGTGTCGATGAAATCGCACGCGCTTACCTGTCCGCGCCGAAGACCATCGAGCAGCGGCTGACGCGTGCCAAACGCAAAATCCGCAGTGCCGTGATCGCCTATCAGGTGCCCGCCCCGGAACAGCTCGCCGGCCGACTCGACGCGGTGATGCGCGTGCTCTACCTGATTTACAACCAAGCCTATACCACCCTGACGGGCGCGGCTTTGCTCGACAGTCAGTTGGCCGGGGCCGCGATTTATCTGGTCCGGGTGCTCAACCGGCTGGTGCGTCAGCAGGCGGAAGCTCAGGGCCTGCTGGCGCTGATGCTGCTGCAACACGCCAGGGCGGCGGCCAGGGTCGATGGGGACGGCATGCCGGTACCGCTGGAACAGCAGGATCGCGCGCTTTGGGACGCGAAGCAGATCGCCGAAGGCACCGCCATGGTGGAGAAGAGTCTGCGCCAGGGCCCGCCCGGTCCCTACGGACTGCAGGCCGCTATCGCCGCCGTGCATTGCCGTGTGGCCAGCGCCGCCGAAACCGACTGGGGCCAAATCGTGGCGCTCTACGAGTTGCTGGAGATTGTCAGTCCCAATCCGGTCGTCACGCTGAACCGTGCGGTCGCCGTCGCCAGAGTGCAAGGTGCCGCGGCCGGTTTGCGGATACTCGACGTCTTGAGCGATCACAAGAACCTGCTGGGCTTCCAGTATTATCACTCCGCCAGAGCCGGGTTGCTGGAAGAGGCGGGTGATTATTCAAGGGCAGTGGCTGCTTACCGTCAGGCCTTATCGCTGTGCAGAAATGAGGCGGAAGGTACCTACATGAACGCCAGAATCGAGCGGCTGCGCCGGTGCATGGACGCGTCGTCGCCAGGCGGGCCTGAATAAAACATCGAGTGTTCCCGTGTTCTATGATTTTTAATTTATTTTTTAATCGCCGTGTGGCATGAAGGAACGTCTGGCCAAATCTGTCGACCGGGCTCGGAGTCAGGGTTTTCTTCCCAACATCGGCGTGCGTATATAGGGTAGTCGGCTGATAATCTTTTCGAGCATGATGGGCAATATCAGGCCGGCGATTATTATCAATATAAACCACAGCGCCTGGTAGTGCGCGTAGGCCAGCAGATCATCGAACAAGCGATGGGCCTCGAACGCCAGACCGTGGTAGAGATAGATGACATAACTGTGTCTGCCGACCAGGATCAGGGGCTGCCAAATCCAGTTGATCGATAGCAGAGCGATCGGGCCCAGCGCGCCCACGGCCAGATAATGAGGCCATTTGCGGAACGATACGTCGCCGAACTTCCATAGCAGATGTAGCGTCATCCCAAGTATAAAGAACAGCCATACCGTTTTTACGATTCTAGGATCGGACAATTCTTCACGGAATCGTCTGATGCCGACGCCGACGAAAAAGAACACCATGATGGTCGGCACTTTCATCAGGCTCCAGAATTCCCAGTGAATCGGCGCGAACTGCAAAAGGGCGGTGAGCATCACCCAGAACAACCATTGCTTCAGCGTCCGCATCCAACCGAGAAGATCGATGATGGCGACACAGAGAAAGATCAACAGCAGCGCCTGAAGAAACCACAGGTGCCCTAAACGGAAGAACCACAGAACCCAGAAGTCTTCCGGCATGACCGGTATCGGTTCGGCCCCCCGGATGACCGGATATTCGTTATTGGAGAAAAGAAACTGAAAATAAGTCAGCGTGGAGAGAAAAAACAACGGCAGCAGAATTCTGCGGAACTTGCCGCTGGCGAAGCGCCGTACTTGTCCCTGCGCCGCCGGTCGAAGCGCATAAACCCAGCCGGATAATACCGTGAACAGCGGCATGCGCAGTGGCTGCAGGATGCCTTTCACGGCTTCGACAAATTCGTAGCTCCAGTGCAGCTGGGCGCCCTGTTGTTCGGCGATACCCGCCAACCAGAGTGTGGCGTGACCCCAGAGCACCGCAATGATGGCAAAACCACGCAGTGTTTCGATTCTCAAATCGCCCGATTTGCTGACAGGATTTTTCATTTTGTTGTTACTGGCGATGCGTTCGAGCCGGGCATGGTAGCAGAGGATGGTGCTGGATGTCCCGATTCTGTGATCCGATTCACAGTTTTGTGCGGGAGAGGCCCGAATGATGGGGTTCCGGGCAGGGCCCGGATCCGGCAGCGGCAGGGGGCTCGCGGTGGCTGTCCTCCAGGTTGGTCCGCGTTGTCACATAATTTTCATATTTCAGCTTCCTCGCGGGGGCTGCAAATCACCGTGGCCTTGTCCGATCTGACTTATCAGGTCTCCGGCAACGGCGAGATCGGTACCGTCATCAGCGGCACCCTGCAAGGTACGGTGCGCATCACCGGCAGCAGCAATAACCAGCCGGTCGATGAAACCGTCAAACTCAATACGCAGTTCAACTGGCAGAGGTTGTCTTGATGGCGATTCGGTAAATCGTCGCAACACTGTCCGCAGGGGCAAAAGGGGGTGGCTAGAGCCACCCCCTTTTTTATATCCGTCATTGCTTTATGGATGCTTCTCTAGGGGTATTGCGCGAAAGCGGGCCCGGGGGGAGTTGCCGCAGTCTGCGGCGCGTGGTTGCAAGTTCAGGGAAATGAGGGGGTTTTTTCTCCCCGGCGGGATCAATTGGCTGGGAAATCCAGAGCCGGGGGCTTGTGCGGGACTAGGCTTGCAGTTCTCTTCGATGACTGTATAGAATATCAGTACTGTATATAAATACAGTTATCGATCCAAACCGGATAGCCATGACTCTAGAAGACCTGATGCAGCGTGCCGATCTCTGGCGCGGGGGTGAGGCTCCGCCGCCGTCCGGGCTTGTCTCCGGTTATC
The DNA here is from genome assembly GCA_030148775.1 of Thiogranum sp. Classification (GTDB taxonomy): domain Bacteria; phylum Pseudomonadota; class Gammaproteobacteria; order DSM-19610; family DSM-19610; genus Thiogranum. The sequence continues at coordinate 352 of JASBST010000056.1, read as the reverse complement.
CCCGGCTCGACAGGCTGCTCAATGGGGGTTGGCCGCGAGCTGCGCTGATCGAGATTCTCAGTGAACACCGTGGCATTGGCGAATTACGCCTGTTGTTGCCGGCGCTGGCGGCCATCACACAAGCCGGTCGCTGGCTGGCGCTGATGGCGCCGCCTTATGTTCCTTATGCGCCGGCGTTAGCGCGTGCGGGAGTCCGGCCCGGGCGGGTATTGCAGATTCATCCGGCTAACCGGAAAGACGGGCTCTGGGCGCTGGAACAGGCGCTGCGCAGCGGCAGTTGTGGCGCCGTGCTGGCCTGGCTGCAGGAGACCGATGCCCGCAATCTGCGGCGTTTGCAATTGGCCGCCGAGGC
>JASBST010000037.1 GCA_030148775.1 Thiogranum sp. | reverse complement strand
GCCTTGTGCCCCAGCTCCTGGAACTGGCGCAGTTTGTTCAATAACACGGTATGGCCCAAATGCAGATCCGGCGCGGTGGGATCGAAACCCGCCTTGACCCGCAACGGCCGTTGTTCCTGCAGACGCTTGATCAACTCCGCTTCGACCAGGATTTCCTCGGCGCCGCGGCGAATCTGCTGCAACCCGTCAAGCTGCGACATGCACTACCTCTATCAGCCCTGAAAAATTGAGGCGCAAGAGTAACATAACTCTGCCGTTAACCTCACTGGCGAAACCCTGCGGAATTCGGCTAGCGGTGAAGCAAGCTTGTGTTTAATATGCGGTTTTGCCACAACGGGGGCGGCGTGGCGACGAGCGATATATCCGCACTGGCACGATTTCTGCCTTATACCCCCTCATCGGTGCAATCTCCGGTTGACCGAAACACATGAAGTCAGTTAGGTTTACACATTCTTTTAGAAGGGAATTCTAGTGCGTCATCGCGACAGTTCTTTACAGGATTTCAAGGCAGGCTGGACCGACGGTCTGGCTAACAAACGCACCGGAAAAGGCTGGCACTGGGCCCTGATAGGCACTGTGTCGGGCTTGCTGGTGGGCCTGGTTTCGCTCACCTCCTTCGACGCCAATGCCTTGCGAACCAAGGAATTACCGCTGGACATCCCGACCGCGCCGGACGCCGACGCGAGCGCCGGGACGGACCGGGAGGCCAAACTTTCACTGCCGTTGCCAGCCGAACAGGTCGCGGCCGACCCCCCCGCCGAGACGGCCCAACCGGCCGGCGACTGGCACCAAGTGACGATCAAATCCGGCGACAGCCTGGCACGAGTGTTCAAACAACTGGATATCCCGCCACGTCAATTGCACGACTTGCTGGCCAGCGGCGGAGCCGCCAAAAAGCTGACACGCATCTATCCCGGACAGGTCCTGCGCCTGCGCACCAGCGCCGCAAACGATCTACTCGAGCTGCGCTACGAAATCGACGCCCTCAACAGCGTGGAGATCACCCGCCAGGCGGACAACTATCAGTCGCGCCTGGTGGCGCGCGAACCCGAGCGGCGCGTCGTCAGCGCGGCGGGCCAAATCGACAGCTCGCTGTTCCTGGCCGCGCAGAAGGCCAAGCTGCCCGAGAACATCACCATGGAACTGGCGAGCATCTTCGGCTGGGACATCGACTTCGCGCTGGACATCCGCGAGGGCGATCAGTTCGCGGTGTTGTTCGAGGAACTCTATCTCGACGGCGAACGCGTCGGCACCGGCGACATCATCGCCGCCGAGTTCAGCAACAACGGCAAAGTGTTCCGCGCGGTCCGCTATACCGACGCCCGCGGCCACAGCGACTACTACGCACCTGACGGACGCAGCATGCGCAAGGCGTTTCTGCGCACGCCAGTGGCGTTCACGCGCATCAGCTCGCGCTTCAGCAACGGCCGCAAACACCCCATCCTCAATCGCATTCGCGCCCACAAGGGCGTCGATTACGCCGCGCCGCGCGGCACACCGATAAAGGCCACGGGCAGCGGCAAAATCGTGTTTCGCGGCCGCAAGGGTGGTTACGGCAACACTGTGGTCATCCAACACGGCAGCAACTACAGCACTCTGTACGCGCACATGAACAACTTCGCCCGCGGTGAGAAGATCGGCGATCGGGTACAGCAGGGGCAGATCATCGGTTACGTCGGCAGCACCGGCCTGGCCACCGGCCCGCATTTGCACTACGAATTTCGGGTCAACGGCGTGCACCGCAACCCGCTTACCGTGAAACTGCCGGACGCGGCGCCATTGCCGAAACAGTTCCGCGAGGATTTCAAACGCGCGACCAGCAATCTGCTCGCCCAACTGGAACTGGTCAAGACCCGGACCGTGGCGTTGCAGGACCGCTGAAGCGGCACCGGCTCGCGATGCCCGCCTATTATGTCGGCCTGATCTCCGGCACCAGCGTCGACGGCATCGACGCCGTGCTGGCGGACTTGTCGGCGACGCGCCCCGAACTGCTGGCGGCGCAAACCATCCCCTGGGAACCCCCGCTACACGAGCATCTGCTGAGCACGCTGAATCGACCGCAACAGGTGTCGCTGACCGCGCTCGGCGAACTGGACGCGGCCTTGGGCGATGCCTTCGCCACCGCGGCGCTCACGGTTATCGCCGCCGCCGGGCTGCATCCGGCCGACGTCACCGCCATCGGCAGCCACGGCCAAACGCTGTTTCACGCGCCGTCGGCGCAACCACCCTTCACCCTGCAGGCGGGCGACCCCAGCCGTATAGCCGCGCGTACCGGCGTCACCACCGTGGCCGATTTTCGCCGCCGCGATATGGCCGAAGGCGGCCAGGGCGCACCAATGGTGCCGGCGTTGCACCAGGCGCTGTTCAGTCACGTGGAAATCCCACGCGCCATTCTCAATATCGGCGGAATCGCCAACCTGACAATTCTGCCGCCGAACGGTGGCAAAGCCAGCGGCTTCGATACCGGGCCGGGAAACGGATTGATGGATGCCTGGACGACGCGCCACCGCCAGCAGGCTTTCGACCGTAACGGCGACTGGGCGCGCAGCGGCGCGCCGGATGCGCAACTGCTCGCGCACCTGCTGCAACAACCCTATCTGCAATTGCCGCCGCCGAAGAGCACCGGTCGGGAGCTGTTCAACCTGCCATGGCTGCTGGCCCGGCTCGATGAAGGCTTTTCCGCGCTGCCGGCCGCCACGGTTCAGGCGACGCTGGCCGAGTTCACCGCGGTCAGTATCGCCGACGCGTTGCAGCGGGCGGGGACGATGGAGGAGCTGTATGTCTGTGGCGGCGGCGTCCACAACGGCCACTTAATGGAACGTCTTCAAGCACAGCTGCCGCAGTGCCGTATCGCCACCACGGCCGCCCTCGGTCTGGCGCCCGACTGGGTGGAGGCGACCGCGTTCGCCTGGTTGGCGATGCGCACCCTGGCCGGCGAACCGGGCAACCTGCCGAGTGTCACCGGCGCCCGCCGCGCCGCGGTGCTGGGCGCGATCTATCCCGCCTGAGTGCAGCGTTTGTCGATCGGTATGTAGTCGCGCACGCTTTCCCCGGCATAGACCTGCGTCGGCCGGAAAATGCGATTGTCGCCCAACTGCTCGCGCCAATGCGCCAACCAGCCGGCGGAACGGGCAATGGCGAAAATGGACGTGAACTGATCAGGGGGGATCCCCATCTCCCGATAGAGAATTCCGGAATAGAAGTCGACGTTGGCGTATACGCCCTTCGGTGCCAGTCGCTCTTCACAGGCCTCTTCCAACGCCAGCGCGGTTTCGAACATCGGCCCCATGTTCCCACCCCGCTCCTGCATCAGCTCGCGCATCAGTTTCTGCAAGATGGTGGCGCGCGGGTCCTTGACCTTATATTCGCGGTGACCCATGCCCCAGATTTTGCTTTTGCTGGCGAGCTTCTCGTCCAGCCAGGTCTTCACTTTTTCCGGCCGGCCGATTTCCTCCAGCATCTCCACCACGCGCTGGTTGGCGCCACCGTGCAGGGGGCCGGCCAGGGTGCCGATGGCCGCCGCGATCACCAGGAACGGACTGGCCAGTGTCGAGCCGGCCACCAGCGCGGCGAAGGTCGAGGCATTGATGGTGTGTTCGGCGTGCAGGATCAGGCAGGCGTCCATGATGCGCGCCAGACTGGGGTCGGGGTCTTCGCCATTGAACATGTACAACAGGCTTTCGGCGTAGCCCAGGTCCTTGCGGATGGGATAGGGGTCGTAGCCGTTGCGCACCTGCTCCCACATCGCCACGATAGTGGCCATGCGGGCGATGATTTTCACCGACATGTTGTGCACGTAATTGAGATCCTGGCACATGGCGCCGCCGGTAAGACATTCGTCACCCTGATAGAACATCCCCAGACTGGCCACCGCGGTCTGCAGCATTTCAATGGGGTGACCGGTGGCCGGCAGATACTTCATGATTTCGCGCACGTTGTATTTGACCACCCGGTTGGCGCGCAATTCGTGGTCGAACTGATCAAGCTGGTCCTGACCGGGCAGCCGGCCGTCGAGCAACAGCAGACTGGTTTCTTCGAAAGTGCTGTGCGCGGCGAGATCCTCGATCCGGTATCCGCGGTAAGTCAGGATGCCCTTGTTGCCATCCAGATCGGAAATATTGGACTGGGTCGCCGGGACGCCTTCCAGGCCAGGCAAATATTCACTCATTCATCACTCCAGATCCGCCGGATCGGCTGCCGGCGAGCGGCACAGTATACCGGTTCAGACGCGTCGGCCGCTAACCATGGCATGAAAAAAGGGCGCCGTGGGCGCCCTTCCTTCAGTGCAGCGGCTGGAAGCCGCCGTCAGGCGGAGAACGAGGAGCCGCAGCCGCAGGTGGTGGTGGCGTTGGGGTTGCGTATGACGAAGCGCGCGCCTTCGAGGTCTTCCTTGTAATCGATTTCCGCGCCCACCAGATACTGGAAACTCATGGGGTCGACGACCAGCTTGACGCCGTTTTTCTCGACTTCGGTATCGCCCTCGTTGATGTTCTCATCGAAGGTGAAGCCATACTGGAAACCCGAGCAGCCGCCGCCGGTGATATAAACCCGCAACAACAGGTCGGGATTACCCTCATCCTCGATCAACCCCTTGACCTTGATTGCCGCCGCGTCGGTAAAGACCAGCAGTTGTTCCTCGGCGCTTACGTCCTGGGCCACACTTTCACTCATCTGTCGATCTCCGGAAAATTGCGTGCGATGATGAAATTATGCATTTCCTGAGTAATTCAGTCAAGTATTACTTGGCCGCCCCGACCGCCGACGCCGCCAGCATATCCGCCGGCGCTTCTCCGGTTGCAGGCTTGCGCGCCGGATCGTTGCGGTGCACCAGGCTGCCGTTGACTTCCGCCCCCATGGCCATTTCCAACAGGTGGTAATAAACGTTGCCGGTCACCCTGGCGTGACTGGCCAGCTCCACCCGCTCGCTGGCGTACACGTCGCCTTCGACGGCGCCGTTGAGCACCAGATTGGGCACCCGCACATCGCCTTCGATGCGGCCATTCTCGCTGACCGTCAGTACCGACGCGCTGTCGTTCTCGGCGGTGATACTGCCTTTCACGACACCGTCGATATGCAGCCCGCCGCTGAAACTGATATCACCCTCCAGACGCGTCTGAGCGCCTATCACTGTATCGATCGGGCAGCTGGTTTTCTTCCCAATACCAAACATGATCATCTCCTGTTTCACGGTTTGTCGAGCAGGTCAGTCAGGCCAGGGCAAGGTTTTCTCCACATCCGGGGGCTGGCCGCTGCCGCGGGTTTCGGCGCGCACGACCACCTGGTGCGGCTTGAACCCGGCGGGAATTTCGATCTCGCCAGCGAAGTCCTGAAAGTAACGAAACTTGAACGTCAGTGCCCGCTTCGCATCCACCCGCAAGGTGTCGAAAGCGAGCGCCCTGGGAGCGCCGTCCTGCACCCCTTTAACCTCTATTTCCACACGACCCCGGGCGTATTTGTCGTTGCCCTTCACCTGCGTAAGCATCAGGTTATAGGAGTAACGGCCGGGAGTGGCTCCGGGTTTAAGGTCAAAGCGCTGAATGCGTAAACCGGCCTTGCCGTCGCCGGGCGAGACGATACCGCGATAAAAGGACAGCTCCTTGCGCAAAGCCTGCATCTTGTCCTGCAACCTGGCGAAATCGTCGCGCACCTCCAGGCTCGCGCGGCGATCGATTTCGCTGGAGCGTTCGAGGATGGCCAGCTGCTGCTGCAAGGCGGCGTTGTGCGCCTGGGCATCGTGCAATTGCTGCTGTAACAGCCCCTGCTCGCGGGTGAGCCGTTCCAATTCGCCGCCCGCATAGGTCATCCCCTGCCGGAACAGCAGGTAACCCGCCACGGCCAGCAACACCACGGCCAGCGCCGACGCCAGCCAGACATGGACCGGCCGATATACCAGAATCCTGCGATTACCCCGCTCCATGTGCCGCGGCTAGGGGATCAGGCCCGGCAGGCGCAGCCCACTGCGCTCGTCGTAACCGAACATGATGTTCATATTCTGTACCGCCTGACCGGCCGCGCCCTTGACCAGGTTGTCGATGACCGAAAGGATCACCAGCGTGTGGCCGTCGTCGAGCGCGTGCACCGCGATACGGCAGTCGTTGGCGCCTTTCACCGAGCGCGTTTCCGGGTGCGAGCCCGGCGGCAGTACATCAACGAACGGCTCATCGGCGTAGCGCTCGGCGAACAAGGCCTGCACCTCGCCCGCCCCCTGCACGCTGCGCGCATACAAGGTGGCGTGAATCCCCCGGATCATGGGCGTGAGATGGGGAACAAAGGTCAGGCCGACGGGTTTACCGGCCGCCAGCGACAGCTCCTGATGTATCTCCGGCAGATGGCGATGGCCGGCTACCCCATAGGCCTTGAAGTTCTCGCCCGCCTCGGCCAGCAGGGTAACGACGCTGGCACCGCGTCCGGCGCCGCTCACGCCCGACTTGCAATCGGCGATCAGCGTCTCGGTATCGACTCGGGCGCTTTCGACCAGCGGCAGCAGTCCCAGCTGGACCGCGGTGGGATAACAGCCGGGGTTGGCCACCAGACGCGCCTCGGCGATGCGCCCACGGTTGACTTCGGGCAGGCCATAAACGGCCTGCGCCAGTAAATCCGGGCAGGCGTGCGGCACGCCGTACCACTGTTCCCACTGCGCCGCGTCGCGCAGGCGGAAGTCCGCGGCCAGGTCGATCAGCCGCACACCGCGCGCCAGCAGATCGGCCGCCAGGGTCATGGCCACGCCGTTGGGCGTGGCGAAAAACACCAGATCGCAGCCGCCGAGCATCGCCATGTCGGGTTCGCTGAAGGCAAGATCGACGTAGCCGCGCAGGCTGGGGAACAGGTCGGACACCTGGGTGCCGGCTTCGCTACGCGAGGTCACGGCCCGCAATTCCACCTCCGGGTGCAGCGCCAGCAGGCGCAGCAGCTCTACCCCGGTGTAGCCGGTCCCGCCGACCACTGCGACCTTGATCATGACAATACCCTCCGGCCCGGTTGCGCTGCCGCTTTCGACAGCCAGGAAAGCCGTCTATTTTCCGCACTCCGGCGAACCTTGTCTATTCTCGGCGTTTGCACCCGACAGCCGGGTAATAGTAATGTACTTTAATGCTCCGCAATATTCGCCGCTCAGGCAGAAGCCTGTTATCCCCCGACGCCTGGAAGATCCGCATCCTGTTCTGGAGCGGAGCGGTACTGGTCGGCCTTATCGCCAGCGGCTTCGCCCTCGTCTCCGAACGCGCCAACGAAGGCTTCAATCACCTGGTCGCCATTTCGCCTTATCTGCCCTTCATCGTCTGCCCGCTCGGCCTGATGCTGGTGTCGTGGCTGACGGTGAAATTCTTTCCCGGCTCGCAGGGCAGCGGCATCCCGCAGTCCATCGCCGCGCTGCAAATGGTCGACCACCGGTCGCGCAGCGCGGTGCTGTCGTTTCGCATCGCCTTCGGCAAAATCCTGCTGACACTGCTGGGACTGTTGAGCGGCGCTTCGATCGGACGCGAAGGACCGACGGTGCATATCGGCGCGGCCATCATGTTTTCACTGGGGCGCTTCGCACGCTTTCCACACCACTATATGGACAAAGGGCTGATTCTCGCCGGTGGCGCCGCGGGCATCGCGGCGGCCTTCAACACCCCGCTGGCCGGTATCCTGTTCGCGGTGGAGGAGATGGGGCGCTCTTTCGAGGAACGCACCAGCGGCGTGCTGTTAACGGCCGTGTTCATCGCCGGTATCACCGCCATCGTGATACAGGGTAACTATACCTATTTCGGCAGCACCAGCGCGGCGCTGGAGACCTCCCAGTTCATTTTGCCGATACTGGTCTGCGGCGTGGTCGGTGGCCTGATGGGAGGACTGTTCAGTACGGCGCTGATTCAGGGTTCGCGCCTCATCGCCCCTTATATGACACGCAAACCGGCGCTGGTCGCGCTGTTGTGCGGGCTTGGCATCGCCACCGCCGGCCTGCTCTCGGACAGCACCGCCTACGGCACCGGCTATGATCAGGCGCGCGCCATCATCACCGGCGAAGCCATGCTGCCGGACAACGATCCGCTGATGAAAATGCTGGCGACCATATTTTCCTATTTGAGCGGCATTCCCGGCGGCATCTTCGCCCCATCGCTGGCCATCG
>JASBST010000030.1 GCA_030148775.1 Thiogranum sp. | reverse complement strand
GCCAACATCGACATGACCATGAAGCCCGCGGAAATCGCTGCGCGGCATATTCTCGGGCTGCTGCTGGCGCCGTTGCTGAACGATTTTCTCAGCCTCACCCACGACCAGGACGAAGAGTGGGCCAATCTGCTGGTCAGCCGCGTCGCCGGCGTGGTCGAGGACGTGACGCCGGAAACCTGGGACATCACCGTCTCGCCGCTGCAGGCCCCGGCGCTGTTCGACTGCCTGATCCGCGGCGAAACCATCACCCTGGGCAATCTCTGCACCCACCCGCGCAATCCCGAGGAGTATCTGCCCTGTGTGCCGCTGCTGATCCAGCGCGACGGCGAAAACCTGCTGTTGCCGGAAATGAGCGAAAATCTGCAGGGCGGCGACCGCATTCTGTTTTGCGGCCGGCGCGAGGCGGCGCGGCTGATCGAGCATCTCAGCCATGACCACCAGACCCTGCTCTATGTCCGCACCGGCGAGGATCTCCCCAGCGGTACCGTCTGGCGCTGGTTGGCCCGCTCCCGGCAAGCACCGCTTCCACGCCAGGACTGACGGCCTCGGACAAGACCTACAAACGGCTCAGCCACGGCTGCCAGTGCGCCGCGCCGGCCTGTGCTAGTGTCGGTCGGCCCTAACCAAGGAGAAAGGAGAGCTCACATGAACCAGACATCCGACTGGGGTCCCTGCGAGAGCTGCAAGTGGTGGCAGGTCGAACCCGAAACGGTGCCCGACAAGCACATCCTGGGACAGTGCATCGACGAAAAACTGCAAGCCTTCGAGCTGAGCCTGAGCGGCGACAGCGGTTGCAACCGCTATATGAAAGGACAGCCCGCCAAGGCACGCGGCGCCGGCGAACAGCCGCCGGTGGCACAGCCGACGCGCTGAGGCGAGGAAACCCGCGCTCAGGGATCGCCGGTGCGCCCGGTGACGCTGGCGACCGTGGCCACCAGCTCCGAAGGTTCCACCGGCTTGGACAGATGGATCAGGAAGCCCGCGCGCAAGGCGCGGGTGCGGTCTTCCGAGCGCGCGAATGCGGTCAGGGCGACCGCCGGCACCCGTCCGCCGCGGGCGGCGCCAAGCGAGCGTATGCGCTTGAGCAGCTCGAAGCCGTCCATCTCCGGCATGCCGATGTCGCTGATCAGTACGTGTGGCCGTTCCATTTCGATTATCGCCATGGCCTCGTTAGGGTCGCCGGTGGCCATCACGTCGGCGCCACAGTCGCCGAGCACGCGCTGAATCAGCGCGCGCGCATCCGGTTCGTCGTCGACCACCAGCACCCGGACATCATTAAGGTCGGAGGGTTTCAGATCGGCGGGCAGCGGCATCAGCGCCTTGGGGTGCAGACGTTCGGCGATTTCGCTGCTGCGGTGCACCACCGTCACCGGCAGGTGCACTGAAAAAGTCGTGCCCTGCCCCTCGCCAGGGCTGGTGGCGAACACACTGCCGCCGTGCAGCTCGACCAGGTGCTTGACAATCGAAAGCCCCAGTCCGAGCCCGCCGTATTTACGCGTGGTCGAGGCGTCCATCTGGCGGAAGCGCTCGAAGATATGATTCAGGTACTCCGGCCGGATACCGATGCCGGTGTCGGCCACGCTGATCTCGATGTGCGAATTGACCCGCTCCAGCAACACCTGCACCTTGCCCCCCTTGGGGGTGAACTTGATGGCGTTGGACAACAGATTCCAGATCACCTGCTGCAGACGGCCGGGGTCGCCCGAGACCGGACCGGCGGTGGGGTCGAGCAGCTTCTGCAGACGGATATTCTTGGCATCGGCGGCCGGACGCACCGTCTCAATGGCCGCCTCGATGAAGGTCAAGGGCTCCACCGGCTGGATATCCAGGCGCACCTTGCCGGAGGTGATGCGACTCATGTCCAGCAGATCCTCGATCAACTGCGTCTGCACCCGCGCGTTGCGCTCGATAGTCTCCAGCGCCTGCTGCAGATCCTCGTCCTCGGTGGTGCGCAGCCGCAACACCTGGGTCCAGCCGAGGATGGCGCTGAGTGGCGTGCGCAGCTCGTGCGACAGATTGGCCAGAAACAGATCCTTCATCTCGCTGGAACGCTCGGCCTCGGCGCGCGCGGCGCGCTCGCTCTCCAGCAACAGCTTGCGTTCCTCGGCGGCCTTGACGCTGGCTTCGTAGAGCTGTGCGTTGTCAATGGCGATTGCCGCCTGCGAAGCGAGGCCGACCACCAGGCGCTCCTGGCGCTCGCTAAACATATCGGGCTCGGGATGACCGAAAAACAACCCGCCGATTACCTCGCCGCCGCGTGCTATCACCGGCACCGCCAGATAACTGCGCACCGGCAGATGGCCCGCCGGCATGCCGCGGTGTGGCTCCATGGTACCGTAGCGCGGATCCTTGGTGATATCGCCGGAACGCACCACGCCCTCGCCGCGAAAGGTGGGATTGAATACCGGTGTATTGCGCGGCAGCCCGAATTTCCCGAACGCCTCGCGCGGCGCGCCTGACAGGGTGTAGAGCCGAAACGACTCGCCCTCCGGGTTGGTGATGTTGTAGAAAAACGCGCCGAACTGCGCCCCGCTCAACTCCGTCGCCGCGTCGGTCACCGACTGCACCAGGGTCTGCAGATCGAGATTGGAGGAGAGCATTTTTCCGGTCTGGTTCAGCAACTCCAGCACCCGGGTCTCTTCCTGCAGCGTTTCGTGGATGCGGCGCACCTCGTCGACGTCGGTGTTGGTGCCGAACCAGCGCAGCACCCGCCCCTCACTGTCGCACAACGGCTCCACACGGGTCAGGAACCAGCGGAACTCGCCGTCAGCGCCGCGTATCGGGAACTCCATGTCGAACGGCTCGGCGTGCCGTATGGAGCGGTTCCAGCGCTCCAGCACCTGCGGCAGGACTTCCGGATCGTGCACCGTCTGCCAGCCCCAACCCTGCATTTGCTCGAAGCTGGTGCCGGTATATTCGTACCAGCGACGGTTGTACCAGAAGATATACCCATCCGGTTCCGCCATCCACGCCAATTGCGGGATCGAATCGGCCAGCCCGCGCAGTTGCGCCTCGCTGCCGCGCAGCGCCGCCTCGGCACGCTTGCGCACCGTAATATCGATGATCACCGCGACGAAGAGCGGGCGCCCGGCGTCATCGACCTTCTGCAGATGCACTTCCACCGGATAGTCGCTGCCGTCGGCCCGGCGGTGCAGCGTCTCGAACACCAGCTTGTCCTCGATACCGTCGTGCAGCGGCTGGATCAGGTCCCGGAACTCGGCGGGCGAGTACTCCGGCTTGAGGTCCAGCGGCGTCATGTCGCGCAGTGTCCCCGCGTCGTAGCCGAGATTGCGCAGCGCGCCCTGATTGACGTACTGAAAACGCAGCGTCTCGGCGTCGAAGATGTAGATTTCGTTCAGACTCTTGTCGAGCACCTCCGTCAAACGCCGGCGCTCGTGCTCGCTTTGCTTGCGCCGGGTGATGTCCTCCACCACGCCGATGAAGCGTTTCGGCCGACCGTCCTCGTTCTTCAGCAACGTAACGGACGTCAGGCTCCAGATCACCGCGCCGTCACGGCGCAGATAACGCTTCTCCTGGCTGTATTCCTCGCACTCCCCGGCCAGCAGCCGCGCCACATTGTCACGTGTCGCGGCCACGTCGTCGGGATGCGTCAGGTCGATGAACGTCAGGCGCTGCAATTCATCGGCGCGATACCCCAGGAGGCTGCAGAAACGGTCGTTGATTTCTTCGAAATGCCCTTCCAGTGACGCCACGGCGATGCCAACCGACGCCTGATTGAACGTGGCGCGGATGAACTCTTCCTTGGCGCGCAATGCCTCCTCGGCCCGTTTGCGCGGACCGATATCCTGGAAATAGACCGTCACCCCCTCCTCCGAGGGGAACACCCGGATCAGGAACCAACTCGCCAAGCCCGGATAATAGAACTCGAACTCGACCGTGGTGCATTCGCGCGCCGCGCGCCGGTAGTTGTCCTCGACAAGGGTGCCGCACAGATCGGGGAACTCCTCCCACAGGATCTTGCCCAGCACCTGGTCGACGGACTCGCGCAAGGGCCGGATGAATTCCTCGGCGCGGGGATTGAGATAGAGGATGCGCCAATCGCGGTCGAACACCGCGAACCCGTCGGTGATACTGCCAAGAATAGTGTTGAGATATTCGTCTGATTCGCGCTGCGCCGCCCGTGCCACGGACACTGCGCCTTCGGCCTTGCGCGGCGACTGCGAATCCTTATGCACATTCCGTGGCGCCGAGCGCGGCAACTGGTTTTCATTCTCGACAGAACTCACGGACCGACTCCAACAGGCGGCGCACGGCCGACGAAAGCATTTGGATACATAAAAGAATAACTATTCAACTTAGACGAAAACAGTATAAGACCGCCCCCGGTGGAGACATCATCAAATGCTGTACTCCGGCGTTTACTGTGAATAAAAAAGTGTCGGCAAGAAACGACAGCCGAGGTGCAGGTGCGAATTTCGTTTTAATTCACGTTTTGCGATAGCTTCTATCGCCACACGAGTTGCTGCCGCCAAACACGCAAATGCAAACCACTACCCCTTGGCTCAAGTATAGCCGAGTTTCGTCGGCAAAAACCCGCGGCGCCGACTATGTAAAATTTACAAAAACCCGCCGTCCTCCACCGAACGGCCCTTCACCGTTCGGACGCCTCGGCCTCCGCCTCCGCCTCCGCCGCCAGCGCCTTGAGTTGTCGCGCGCTCAACTTGCGCGAGGTCTCCATCAAACCTTCACGCGCACTTTCATCGCCGCCGTTGACCGCGCGGTTGTACCAGCGGTAGGCCTCTTCCAGATCCGCCTCCACGCCGCGGCCATTGGCGTACGCCCAACCCAGCCCCTGCTGCGATTCCGGCTGCCCCTGACGGGCCGCTTTCAGCCACCAGTGCACGGCAAGGCTGTCGTCCTGCCGGGTACCGATGCCCTTGTGGTAGTGCCAACCGAGAAAATGCTGGGCCAGCGGGACATCCGCCTGCGCCAGGCCGCTGACGAGGGCAAACGAGCGCGCAAAATCGCCGGCGCCAATGGCGGCCACCGCCTGTTGCAGTTCGGGATGTTCCTGCTGTGCCACGATCGCTTTCCACCGGATAAGGACTACGGCGCCGATTATAACGCAGTCCCGGCATGGGGTTTGGCGCGCAAACATGCGATACTGGGCGGCTGATGCCCGCCTCCGAGACAAAAGGTTTCGGCGCGCAACGTCGCGCCGCCCTGCTCATCGCCCTGTTCAGCCGGCTGCCGCTGACGGCACTGTACGCCCTCTCGACCCTGCTGTTCTTCCTGTTATTCCGCGTGGCCCGCTTTCAACGCGCCCTGCTCAGCGACAACCTGCGGCGTGCCTTTCCCGGCGAAACCGAGGCGTCGATCCAGCAGCTGGCCGCCGACAGTTACCGCAACGCACTGGATTTTCTGGTCGAAACCCTGAAGGCCTGGCGGCTCGACAGTGACGAGCTGCAGCGACGGGTGGAACTGGAAAATCTGTCCCTGCTCGAAACCCTGTTGCGGAAACACAAGACCGTGGTCGCGCTGACCGCCCACAGCGGCAACTGGGAATGGCTGCAATTGGCTTGTGCCGCCCAGCTGCAGGCGCCGCTGGCGGCCGTCTATCAACCGCTGAACCACCCCGGCGTCGATGCCCAGCTGCGCCGCCTGCGCGCGCGCTTCGGCACCCGCCTGATCGCCAGCGAACAGGCCCTGGCCGAGTTGGTGGACTTTGCCCGCCACGGCGGCGTGATCGCGCTCAACGCCGACCAGGGGCCGCGCCCCGAGGAAGACAAACACTGGGCCCGTTTTCTCGGCATCGACACTGCCTTCTACACCGGCCCGGAAAAACTCGCGCGCCTGTTCCAGGCCCCGGTGGTCTTCGTCGCCATGCGGCGGGTGCGCCGCGGCCACTACCGGGTGCGCTTCCATACCCTCGCCGTTCCGCCCCATGCGCCCGCCGCCGGCGCGGTGCTGAACCCCTATGTCGACGCGCTCGAATCGCAGATCCGGGCGCTCCCGCAGGACTGGTTCTGGTTGTATAAGCGGTGGAAATATCAGCGGCCGTTGTATGCCGACTGACAGCGTCGGTGGCGCTGTCTAGTTTGTCTTTGGCGGGAGTTTTTCCCGGGTGACGAAATCGGTGAAATCAAAAGTTCCGTCGGCAAACGAATTGGCCACCGAGTGGACATCCACACCGGGACCGTAGCGGGTCGCGCAGGCGCCGTCATTCTGAAAGCCGGAACGGAATGCCACCGTGATGCCGATGATGCGCAAGCCGGCGTCGTCCAGCGCGGGGTCGGGAAAGGGGTTCGGCACCTCGACCGACAGACGGGCCCGTCCTTGGGCGTCAGAGATCATGATAGACGGCATACCCAGCGGGTCCGCCACGCTCGGAACGGGACGCGGCGATAGCAAATTGCTACGCAGGGCGAACACCTGATACAGCGAGCCCGGGAGCAGGTTTCGGGCCTTGACGTTAAAGCGGGCGGCCGTATAGGCATTTACCGCGGCGTCAAAGTCAATCAGCTCAATCTCGACCTTTACCCGCGCTTGCAGCCATTCCCCGAGTGAGATGGGTTTCTGCCGACGCTGGTCGACCCGGTTTTCTCCGGCACATCCCTCCGACGGGCAGTCGGAGCCCGTACGGGTTCTCGGGCGGAACGCCGCGCCGGTATCCGGATCGTAGGCCTGCTGATCCCCCTGAAAACCGGCGACGGGCACCCTGTGAAGCGGAAAACTGGGTCGTGTATAGGTATAACGCTGTGACTGCGACGGGAATACATCAGGGCAGGGCTGGCCGCGCAAGGGGAAACTGTTCAGGTTATAGGCCGACACGCCGGCGGCCGGAACGCGCGGACCGCCGCCGAACGCCCCTTCGGGGGGACCGTAGGAATTGGAATAGAGCACCCTGTCCCGATCCGCGCTGCCCTCGCTCAGGTCCAGGCTGCGGATGATATGGTAATGGGCGCCCAACGGATTCAGGAAGGTTTCCCTACCGTCAGGATCCAACGGAGGCACCGTATCCCTCGACACGATCACACTCCGACCCGGGACCAGCGCGACCTGACCGGTGGCGTCGCGCTCCAGCGTGGCGCCGACGACGATGAAGTCGCCGTTTTCGTCGGCAACCGCACCCGGCGGCCACAGCGGGCCCTGGGTTGTGATCGGCAACGTCAATGTCACCCGAACGGAGGCCTTGTTCTCTTCGCTTGGCGGTCCATCCTGCGCACCGGCATTGCCGAGGCATGCGACCAGTGGAATCGCCGCCCATCGCAACCAACAGCGACAGGCCTTCGACATCGAATTCAAGCTACCGTCACCCATTCCAGAACTCCTGATTCCCGCGGGCGCCATGCCAACGTGCCCGGTCGCGCCTTGCAGCGGGCCGCGGTTGCACCGCTTACTTGGTGAATTTCGCGTAAACGTAGGGAATCATCACGGCCAGACGGCCTTCAATCTCCTTTATGACAAAATACTGCTTGATGTCCGCAAAAGTCTCGGTCGGCGACTGGTCCAGGGCGAACACCTTTTGGAAGAACTCACCGATATCGGCTTCGCTGTCGAATTTGAACGCCACCTCGCACTCCTCGACATCGGTTCGGCTGGCATGGGCAAAACGACCTATGTTGACCAGCCGCGAACGGGAGGCGAAAAGCGCCTGGTGCCCGGTGACGGTTATTCTGTCCACCACTTCGTCAAAATAACGTTGAATACTGGAATTGTCCGAGAAATCGCCGACGCAAAAGCAGCCGTTCTTTTTCAGTTTGCGCAACGCCGATTCCGTGATCCCGATCTGATCGACCATATGATGCCAGCCGCCCAACGAAACCGCCTTGTCGCATGAGGCATCGGGGACCCGATCGATATCGGTGGTGTACATCAGATGATCGTAGTCTTCGCATTTCTATTTATTGAGTTCCAGCGTCTTCGGCGCGATATCCTGGGAGTAGAGAATGCCTTTGGGGTTTCTTCGTACCAGTTGCTCGGTCAGAAAACCTGTACCCGCCGAAATTTCCAGTATCTTGTCAGTTTCCTGGATAGCCAGGTTATCGAGCAGCCAGACGCCATCCTGGCGCGCGTCCGGGTAACTGGAAATCGCGTATTCGTAAGATTTGGCGATTACATCAAAGCGTGTTTCATCAACATTGGTCTGCATCAGGTAACTCCTTTTAATGATTGATCGGCGACAGTCGGCGTCGGCAACAAGGCGGGCTCAGGCGACCACACCGCGTCTGTTATCCCGGGTGAAAACGATATCGGCACTTTTGTCTTCCGCGACAATGGCCGGGGACTGGAAGCCATAAACGATCAAGGTCTCGTCCGTGCTCTCCAGCCCGTGTACGACGCCCGGAAGCACGTTGATCACCGAGTTCTGCCTGATCGGGTATTTGACACCGTCCAGCATGGCGTAACCACTGCCCTGGATGACCAGAATGATGGAGTGCGAGCGGCTGTGATAATGTGGCTCGAGCACCTCACCGGGCTGGATGACGACGAATTCGCAGCCGATGTCGTCCATCGACGATCCGTCCAGAATCCGATACATGGTGAATCCTTCCAACAACAGGGTCGGACTGTCCTCCACTTGACGTACCTTCCAGGTATCGACGCATTGTTCCATGAGTCACCCTCCAAATCCCGCCAGGCGCGTTTCCAGAACGGGAATCATTTCCTCCTCCAACCGTCCCACACAGGCACGAACGCCATCGGTTCGTGCGCTGCCGAAAATACTTAACGGCAGAACCGCCACGCCGACTCTCAGCAGCGCCTTCAACAAGGTGAGTTCCGAAAGCCCCGGATAACCGAAATTCACGTAAAAACCATCGCCGGTTCCGTCGTCCTGCGGCGTGTACAGCGTGTAGAACCCGTTCTTTTCCAATAAGGCATTCAAACGCCGTGCCCGGCGTTTGTAGACCGACAGCGCCTCGGCGAGCGGGTACTGGCCTTTGTTCACCGCGTCGAGCACTGAAGCGACGGCGTATTGGGCACTGTGCGGCGCGCCGGCGGTGAGATTAAAAATAAACGAACCGCAGGCGCGTCTCACCGAGTCTGCAGCGAATGCCGTCTCCAGACCGGGCGAGCCGCGCGCCAGCAGCGACGGTGAACCGATAAGAAACCCCACCCGCTCACCGGCGTAACTCAGCATCTTGGAACTGCTCAGCACCAGAAAGTACTCGTCGGTGTGGTGCGCAATGCTCGGCAGACCCCCGCCCCCCGGCGCGGCCATGCCGAGATAGGTCAGATCCTCGATCGGGATGACGCCGTGGGTCCGGCACAAATCGGCAATGCTCGCCAGTTCGTACTCGGTCGGGATCATCCAGCCGGGATTACTGGGGCTGGCCCAGCACAGCGCCGCCACCTCGCCGGACTCGAACGCCTCGCGGATCGCCTCGATCAACGCGTCACCGCGTTTTCCGTCAACGTCGATGGACACAATGTTCATCCCCAGAAAGCGCGCCTGCGCCCGCATCGGCGGATAGTTGGGCGTCAAGAAGGCCACCGAGCGGGCCGACGGCATGAGTCTGGCGGCGACCGCCTGTGCGACGAACAGCGCCTGGGTGGCACCGCAGGTCACGAACACGTCCGCCGGCGCGACCGAAACCGCGAGCTGCCGCGCCATGAATCTCGACAGCACCGAATTCAGGTGCGGCAGGCCCGCATGTGGCGGATACTGGGCCGAAACCGTCCCCTCCCCCAACAGCTTGCTGTGTGTATCGCGGGCGATAACACTCGGCAGCAGACCCGGTATGCCGAAATCCAAACGAACATAGTCCGCCCCGGGCATGCGCGCCAACCGATCGACAACCGACCAATACTCCTCAATATTGAACTCGTGGCAGTCGACTCCGAGCGAGCGGACCAGTTTGTCTATATCCCCGCTGCGCGGAACCAGGGAATTGTCTTTAAGCACTGAAAGTCTTTCCATGAGGTCAAATGATCTCCGTATCCTTAACACTGTTGAAAGTCGTCGTGCCCGAACGGATCAATCCGCCTGCGACAACGGTTGGCCAGACACCCGAAATTCCAACTGCGTGTGCGTGACCGTTCCCGTAATGAAACTTCGCAGCGCCAGATCCGGCACAAAACCGTAGATCTGGTGATCGGAGTGATAGACCACGTCGATCAACAACAGGCGCGAGCCCTCATCGGTGAGCTCGAACGGGCAAAAACCCAGGTGGCGACGAAAACTGCCTTTGCCCCGCTCATCGGTGGCGATGACATTCGGCACGCCGCCCAGCGGTACCGCGACCATACCCCCGGCGGCCGACTGAAAAATGCCCCAGACCGTATAAACACGGTTGGGTATCAGCCCCTCGGCACGAATGGAGACGCGGTTGGCATCGTCGCCGCACGAGATTCTGGCGCCGCCGTCGGCCTGCAGCCAGCGCTCCAGCGTGACCGCCGGGACCGGCAGCGCCTGATTGGGCTGCAGCGGATCGACCGACAGTGTGGACGGCGGCGATACGCGCTGTTCGCCATCGGCGCTGATGTTCACCGCCACGTCCTGCAACGGCAGATTTTCCAGCGTCGGATCGATCAACGACATCGGCAACCCCGCCATGGCCAGAAAATTGGGATCGACAGCGGTGGCAAGCACAGCGTCATCAGGGGTGTCCCGCTGCACCAGTAAAGGCGTGTCGCCGTGGGGATCGTACACCCCAATGTTGTAGAATCCGGCCGTACCCAGCGGCGGTCCGAAGTCCGTCATGGGTTCGCCGTACAATCGGTTGGTACCCGTCATAGCCGTACCTTTGATCAACTTGGACACGGGGTCGGATACCGCCACGGACGGCTGTATACCAACTATCAAAACCATCAATAATTTTGCCGATGCTTTCACAATCCCCTCCTCAGTGGGCCTCTTCGTCCTCCGACGAACTGCTCGCCGGGGCACGCGTTTGAACGATTCTCCATTGCTTACCCGCCGGAATATGCCTGACCCGTTGCTCGGACCCGTCGGGCCAGTGTATTACGAGACTTGCACTCTTGGCCTTGCCGAGCCCGATGTGCAGTCTTTTTGACGACGACGCAAACGCACTGCCTCCCCCGGCAATGGTGCGCTTTTGATAGCCGCTGCTGGCGAAGACCTCGACCACCGCGCCGATCGCATCGCGGTTGGAGTCACCGCGGCCGACCAGATCAAGCACAATCCAGTTTCCGCCGCTCCCCAGATTCCTGAACAACTGTGGAGAGGCCGTGGCCTCGATCGGCGTACGGCCGAACGGGAACGCTTCGACAAACTGCGGCGTGTTGACCAAAAACAAATCCATCTGGCCGTCGTTGTTGAAATCGAAGCGGAACACCCCGCGACCGTCCAGATAGTTCCCGTTGCGGTCGAAGTTCTCGGTACCGGATAAATAAGAGTAATCCTTGAAGGTGCCGTCGCCCGCATTGACATAAAGACCGCCGGGCGAAGCGCCTTCGCGCTCGCGGCCTATGACGCCGACCGGCGAAAAATTGTGCGCGGCGTAAAAATCCAGCCAACCGTCGTTGTTGAAATCCGCCGACACCGTGCCCCAGCCGAACTTAATGTCATCCGGCAGCCCCACCCGCGCGTTGGCGTCGCTGAAGGTGCCGTCGCCGTTATTGATAAAAAACGTGTTTCTCTGGTTGTCCCAGGTTTCCGGGGGCGGCACGTCGAGCGGCGGCAGCGTCGGGTCGCGCGTGGTACCCCACAGGTCGGAGATATTGCTGGCATAGAAGTCGAAGTCGCCGTCGTTGTCAAAATCCCCCACCGTCAGCCCCATCCATGCGCCCACGAAGCGCACGTCCCCGGCCACTTCGGTGCGGTCCTCGAAGCGTCCGTCGCCGAGATTGCGGAACACCGAAATCGGTCCCTGCTCGTGCCCCACCACCAGATCGATCCAGCCGTCGTTGTCATAGTCGAACCAGATGGCCGACCAGACGTTGAAATCCTTCAACACCCCCGCCTCAGCGGTGACGTCGGTGAAAGTCAGATCGCCATTATTGCGGTACAGGCGACTATAGGTCGTGGGATTGGTGCGGTTGGCGACCGGATCGACGAAATCGAAATCGACGAACCGACCGACGAAGATGTCGAGAAAGCCGTCCTTGTCATAGTCGGCCATCGCCACGCTGGTGGAGAACCCCGGCTCGTTCACCCCGGACCGCGACGTGATATCCCGGTACGTACCGTCGCGGTTGGACACGTACAGGCGGTCCAGGCCGTCGTTCGATTGGACGCCGTCGCCGACGGTTTCCGCATTGGCGACGTAGATGTCGTCGTAACCGTCGTTGTTCAGATCCCCCACCGCGATGCCGGTGCTTTCCGAGACCGTTTCCAGACCGGTGGCGTAACGCACTTTTTCAAACCGCTTGCCGGCGATATTGCGATACAGCGCGTTAGGATGGTGTCTGCCATTGACGACATAAATGTCTTCGTAACCGTCGTTATCGACATCGATCACACCGGCACCGGGCATGAAGGAAAAACCCTCGATCTCATAAGCGGGCTCCAGAAGGTCGGTATGTCTGGAGAAATGCGGCGTAGGCAGGGGCGAGGCAGGCGCGTCGGAAAACACATTTTCCGACACCACGACCGTCGCCAGTGTCACGCATAATACCATTAGGTTTCTAGACAGATCTTCCACGTCATCCCTCCCTGTTGTAGATACGGCAAGTGGGCATCCCTGCCCCGGTCGACGCAAACTGTTCACGCCGTGTTTCCCTTAACCCAACTGCCGTTGCAGTCATTCCATCACTGGTTGTGGTTGCAGCGAGCGACTACACGACGCTCAGCATATTGGAGGCTTCGCGCGCGCAATGTGTGACCTGATTTTTTTCACCTGAAGCCCCGACCCATCGCGGGTCTATCGGTGTCCGGGCGGCAGGCGCTCGACAGCAGCTGAACGACGCCGGCTCCGGGCGGCGGATCAGCCACTGCGGCGCCAGCTTAGGGGAATGGAATCGACAGCCGGGCCACCGGCAGATAGCGGGCACCGCGGTCGAGCGCCGGCGAAGATTCGCTCGACAGGCAGAAGGCGGCGCTGCGGGCTAGCAGGCGATCCGATCCAGCGCCGACTTGAGCCAGCTGGAGAAAGAGCCCTCGTGCGGCAATCGCGGCGACTGCAGACGGTACAGCGCCGCCGCCCGGCGGATTTCCTTGAGCTCGCGGATTGTGCCAAGGGCCTGGGAAAAATCAGACGACGATTCGACCGCGTCGGCGAACAGCAGCTTGTTCGGATCGACCCGCTTCAGCGCGATGGCCGTGGTCACGCGCTTGCTGCAGGAACAGCGATTCGCCGCGTTGGCCAGACCACAATGATTCAGCATAAACCGCGTTACCGCATCGCGCGCACGCGACAGGCGTTTGCGATAGGCGCTGGTGGAGATGCCGAGTATTTCGCTCGCCTCCTTGTGGTCCAGCTCCATGATCTCACCCACGATATAACTCAACCTAGCGTCCCGGTCGAGACATTGCAGCATGGCCAGTGTGCAACCTACGCGGATTTCCTCGAGCAGCTGTTGATATTCCGGCAGGGTGTACTCATCGGCGCCCACCTCGTCCAACCCCTTGGACAGGTCTTCGGCCATGTCGTCGAAATTCAGGTTTTGCCGCTCCATCCGCTGTTTTTTCAGTGCCAGCAACTGATTGCAGGCGATGCGGTAGACCCAGGTCTTGAAGCGGCTCTCGCCACGAAACGATTTGAGATGCACCAGGACTTTTAGCAGAATCTCCTGGGTCGCTTCCTCGGCGTCGTGGGGATGCCACAGATACCGGACCGAGAGGGAATAAATATCCGGCTTTACCTGCGTCAACACCTGGTGCACGGAGCTCTCGCACCCCCCCTGCGCCCGCTCCACCAAACTTTCCAACGATATCGTATTCATAACGGTTTCTCCTTCACCGGTCGCACTACGCTTTCAGTCCTTTTGCAAGCCATTGTAGCGGCCAGCCGTCGACCCGACAACGCCACCCTACAAACGGTGGGTGCGCGCCACTTGAACCGGATGACAGGCGCGGGCGATCAACGCGCACGCCAGCGGCGCGATGAATCGCGCAACGGGTAACAGGGTTATAGCATGGGCGTTTGCGGCGACGAGCGAAAACCTTGACGCCCCTTTATGTGACGCTCATCACATAAAGGGGCATCGCAGTCTTATCAGTGCTTTGGAACTCAGGCGGTCACGTTTCGAATCGTGTTGCGAAGCGAATCGAGCTCGTCGCGCAGGATCTTGGACTGTTTGCTCAGCGTGCCCTCCAGGTCGCTGAGCGGAACCTCGGGGGGCAGCAGGGTGAACGAGTAAACACAGGTGTTGTCGTCTATACCCACCAGCCGCGAACAGGCCTTGCCCGAGGTGCCGTCCGGAAACTGCATCAGCCAGTCGATCACGCCACTGCCGCGCTCTGCCGTCACCTCCAGCTGAATACGCACTTCGCCCTTCGGCGTGCGCATCAACGCCCCGTCCTCCGTGACCTCGGCAAACGCGTATGTCCATACGGGGAGATTGTACCGATCGGCGATATAATCGAACGCGACCTTTTGGTTGACCGGCAGTGTCACACTTTGAACATCATAGTTTTTCAACGTAGTCATCCTCTAAATATCAACAGAGTGGGGTGGAACCAATAGCCGGGACGGAATCGACGCCCCTATAACTATTGGACAGTCGCAAGCAGAAACATGTGACAATTCCGACACGAGCCCCCAAACCACTGTCGCGCAACCATTTAATTCCCGTCATCCGGACGAATGCCGCAAATAACGGTCACAGGTCCGGCCAGCGGCGCTCTAACTCCACATACGTCACACGGCCCGAGGCGCCGCGGATTCAAATCAAGGTGAAAACACCCGTCGTGGAACCCACAAGCACTCCCCGGACAGAAATACTGCTACAGGACATTGCCTATGTGCCGGATCCCCTGCTCGCCTTCTCCCGGCTCACCGAGCAGGGCCGCAACCGACACTCGCTGCTACTGGAATCAGCGGAAATAGAAACCAAGCAACACACCAAAAGTGTGCTGCTGCTGAACGCCGCCCTGGAGATCCGCTGCCGCGACCTGACCGTGGAGGTGCGCGCCCTGAGCAGCAACGGACAACACCTGCTGCCCGTCCTGCGCGGTGTCATGCCCGCCGGCATCGGGGTCAAAGTGCTCGAAGACGGACTGCGATTGACCTTTCCACCGCCGCCACCGGGACTGGACGAGAACCAGAGACTCAAAGCCCTCTCGCCCCCTCACCTGCTGCGGCTGCTGGTGCAGACCATCAGGCCCCGACCGGCGATAGCGCACGGCGTTTTCCTCGGCGGTATTTTCGGCTATGACATGATCGCCACATTCGAGCCGCTGCCCGCCGTCGAACCCGGCGCCAACCCCTGCCCCGACATGTTGTTCTATCTCGCCGAAACGCTGCTGGTCGTCGACCATGTCCGCCGCAGCAGCCGCCTGATCGGAACCGCATTCGGCGGCACCGACGCCCCCGGCCGGCGCCACCTGCAACGGCGTATGACACGCTATGCCAGCGTGCTTGCGCAACCGGGCGACAGCCTGCCGATCACCGGCGAGGCGGTCGGCGAGGCACCGGTGAGTGTGGACATCAGCGACCGGGACTTCTGCCGCCAGGTCCGCCGGCTTAAGCAAAGCATCGTCGCCGGTGAAGTCTTTCAGGTGGTGCCCTCGCGCCGCTTCAGCGTGCGCTGCGCCGACGGCCTGCTGGCCTACCAGCAGCTCAGAGCCTCCAACCCCTCACCCTACATGTTCTATCTCAACGCCCCGGACTTCGAGCTGTTCGGCGCCTCGCCGGAAAGCGCCGTCAAATACGACGCCGAACGCCGTCGCGTCGAAGTCTATCCCATCGCCGGCA
The DNA here is from genome assembly GCA_030148775.1 of Thiogranum sp. Taxonomy (GTDB): domain Bacteria; phylum Pseudomonadota; class Gammaproteobacteria; order DSM-19610; family DSM-19610; genus Thiogranum. Next base: position 3,147 of record JASBST010000030.1, on the reverse strand, counting down.
CGCGCAAGCGCGGCCGCACCGCCGCCGGCGACATCGACCCGGACCTCGACAGCCGCCTGGAACTGGATCTGCGCAACGACAGCAAGGAGGTTGCCGAGCACATGATGCTGGTCGACCTGGCGCGCAACGATGTCGCCCGCATCAGCGCCCCGGGCAGCCGGCACGTGGCGAAGCTGCTGAATGTTGACCGCTACAGCCACGTCATGCATCTGGTCTCCCTGGTGGTGGGCCGGCTGAAAGATGACCTGGACGCGCTGCACGCGTATCAGGCCTGCATGAACATGGGCACGCTGGTGGGCGCACCGAAAATCCGGGCGGCCGAGCTGATCCGTCAAGTGGAAAAAACCCGCCGCGGCAGCTACGGCGGCGCCATCGGCTATCTGGACGGAAGCGGGAATATGGACACCTGCATCGTCATCCGCGCGGGCTGCGTGGTGGACGGGATCGCCCATATCCAGGCCGGCGCCGGCATCGTCTACGATTCCGATCCCCAGGCCGAGGCCGACGAGACGCGCCAGAAAGCCCAGGCGGTCATCCAGGCGATTGTGGCGGCCAACAGACTCATCTGCCGCACCCGCGCGGCGAGAAAAACCGCGGCGGATCCCGTCCTGTAACCCGATCCCCGATGAAGCCCCACATCTTCTTTCTGGACAACTTCGATTCGTTCGTCTACAACCTGGTCGACCAGTTCAGGGCGTTGGGCAATCCGGTCACGGTCTATCGCAACGACGTCGGCGCCCGCCAGATCAGGCAGGCCATGGACAGCGGCGGCCGACGCCCCATTCTGGTGCTCTCGCCCGGGCCCGGCATCCCGAGCGAGGCCGGCTGCATGCCCGAACTGATCGCGCTGTGCGAGTCGCACCTGCCCATCATCGGCGTCTGCCTCGGCCATCAGGCGCTGATCGAACACTTTGGCGGCAAGATCGCCGCGGCCGGCGAAATCGTCCACGGAAAAGCGAGCGCCATCCGCCACGATGGCGAGCGCATGTTCCGCGGCCTGCGCCAGGACCTGCGCGTCGGCCGCTATCACAGCCTGGCGGGCCGGGCCGATGCAACCCGACTCACCGTCAACGCCCACTACCAGGGCATGCCCATGGCGGTCGTCAACGACGAACTGAAAATCGCCGGCTTCCAGTTCCACCCGGAGTCCATCCTGACCCTGGACGGCGTGCGGCTGTTGGCGCAGACGCTCGATTGGGCGACCGACGGCGCAAACGCCTAGCGGGTCAGTCCCAGCCGCTCATGCCACTGCGCCAGCGATTCAGTGGGATAGGCATCAAACGTCCGGTCCGCGGGCCCCACCTCGGGCCGGACCCAGGCCGCCTTGGAGCCCAGCATCATATGGGTTCGCTCCGGCGGCACCGGCAACGGCGTATCGATGACCGAACTGAACGGATGCACCAGTTGCGGCCAGCGCGGATCCCACACCCACAGCGCACTGCCGCAACGATTGCAAAAATGTCTTTTGGTGGGGCTCAAGCCCTCCTCCCCACTCTCGGCATCGACCAGCATCGCCTGATAGACACTGATAAGATCACCGCCGGAGACCTGCAACGTCTCATGGCGACCGCCGATATTGATGGCATACCCCCCCGCGCCCGCCGTCTTGCGGCAGATCGAGCAGTAGCACAGATTGAATGGATAGACGTGCGCCGATTCGAGCGAAAAACGCACACCGCCACAGTGGCACGAACCTTCCAGTTTCATTTTCACCTCCCTGTCCACAAGTCCGTTTAAGTATCGCCCGGCATCATTGGCGATGCGAGTCTAGGCCCGAGCGGCCGCCTGCCAAACCCAGACCGTGCACCCTCGCCGTGAAGACCGACAGCTTCCGGTCGCTGGAAGCCAACAAACTCATCGACGCCAACAGCGACAAGACGCTGAAGATAACCGTAACCAATATCCGCGTGCGCTCCAACTTCTCCGCCGTCATGTTCGGCTTCATGGCCGGCGCCGACACTGTGGCCGGAACCGTCACGGTTCAAGACACCGCGCAACACACAAGACCTAATTGGTTGGTAAGCGATGAGCTTTTATTCAGGACTTTGTTGCTCTCGCGATCGCAACACGTCGCGCTTACGCGGCAGGAGTTGCCGATAGTGCATCACACTCAGAATCTCAATGTAGTCACCGTTCAGGTAGTAGATAATGCGATACGGTGCTTCGAGAATTTCACGCACGTCCTCGTCCTGGTAGTCCGGCACCGTGCGCCCGCTACGGGGTGCAACGACAAGTTGTGCAGCGCGATCCAGTAACTTGGCGATCTGGTTTTTAGCGGCGGCGGGATTATCCTGGGTGATGTACAGCTCGATATCTTCAAGCCGCACCAGGGCTTCTGACGTCCAGCGGATGGACGCCATCAGTCATCAAGACCGAAGTGCTTGCGAACCTCTTCGTGGGTGTGTACGCGACCTGCCTTGACATCGGCCAATCCCTGTTCGATGGAGGCACGGACTTCCATGCGATAAGCCACCTCGTCCCAAGTGGCGGAATCGTCCAGGCTGTCGATCAGCTCGTGGGCTTGCTGTTTGACATCAGATGTTGGCATATCAGTGTTTTCGTCTGCTTTGACAGGTGACTTAAGCATATCAGATTCCCTTGTTTTCGGCTTCCCTGATTAACAGGGTTGCTCAGTTGCTATCCATGCATCCTGTTGTTTATTTTACTGTATTTTTCACATCCAGCCTAGCCGGATGTGTCGCCGCGGGGATCTCTCTCGGTTTCTTGATGGATACCCGCGTGTAGATCTCAGGTGTCGATAAATCTGAATGCCCTAGCATGGCCTGGATAAACCGGATACCCGCGCCGTTCTCCAGCATGTGCGTCGCCATCGCATGCCGGAACAGATGGCATGAGCCTTCGACTTCGATCCCGGCTTATCGGATGTAGCCCTTGATGCGACCGCCGACAGCGCCACGTCTGAATGGCGTACCCTGGTCAGACAGAAACAGCGTTCCGTCCTTTACCCATAACCAATGAGTCCCGTGCTTCTTTTGCCCATTATCGGTGGACTTCCCCCGGAACCGTAGACACCTCTCAGCCTCATTGTGAGGCATTCTCGAATGCCTCGGGACTCATCCCGCCCAGGTGGCTGTGTCGGCGGGTGCGATTGTAAAACGACTCGATGTAATCGAAGACATCGGCGCG
>JASBST010000016.1 GCA_030148775.1 Thiogranum sp. | reverse complement strand
CAGCACCAGCAGACCGCCGAGGATCGGCAGCCAGACGACGAAACTGAGCAACGGCAAACCACTCATCCAGTTATCCTTGGGTGACAGATAGCATTGTTATTGTGTCGGCGCGAACCAGACGAACCAGCTCAACAGCAGCAGCAGACCGATGATCATGCTGAACGCATAGTGATACAAATAGCCCGACTGCACGTGCCGCACGATCCCCGACAACCAGCCGACCAGCCTGGCGCTGCCGTTGACCAGCAGGCCGTCGATGATCAGCACGTCGCCAAGTTTCCACAGCGTCCAGCCGGTGCCGCGGGCGCCGCCGGCGAAAAAGATCTCGTTGAAGCGATCGAAGCCGTACTTGTTCTGCAGAATACGGTACAGGACGCCGAAGCGCTCGGCCATCCTGTCGGCGATGGCGCGATTTTGGGTGTAGATGTACCAGGCGGTGGCCAGGCCGGCCATCGCCAGCCAGAACGCGGGCGTCATCAGACCGTGCAGGATGAAGCCCCAGGTACCATGGTAGTTGGCGCCCAATTGGCCGATCACGTCGTGCGCCGGGCTGACATAGATTGCGTCGCCAAAATAATCGCCGAACACCACCGGATCGATCCAATAGCCGGCCAGCAGCGACGGGATCGCCAGCAGGATCAGCGGCACGGTGACCACCGCGGGCGTTTCGTGCAGGTGTGAACGGGTGTGCGCGTCGAAGCGCTCCTCGGTGTGGAACACCAGGAAGAACATGCGGAAACTGTACAGGGCGGTGACGAACACACCGATCAACACCGCCACATAGGCGATACCGGAACCGGCGATCTGCGAGGCGTGCACCGCTTCGATAATGGTGTCCTTGGAAAAGAAACCGGCGAAGCCGGGAAAGCCGATCAGCGCCAGCGAGCCGATCAGCGACGTCCAGTAGGTGATCGGCATATAGCGGCGCAGACCGCCCATTTTACGGATGTCCTGTTCGTGGTGCATGGCGATGATCACCGAGCCGGCGGCCAGGAACAGCAGCGCCTTGAAAAAGGCGTGGGTCATGAGATGGAAAATACCGGCCGAGTAAGCCGACACGCCCAGCGCCACCGTCATATAGCCCAACTGCGACAAGGTCGAGTAAGCCACCACGCGCTTGATGTCGTTCTGCACCAGACCGAGAAAACCCATGAACAGGGCGGTGATGGCGCCGATCACCAGGACGAAGCTGAGCGCTGTCTCCGACAGCTCGAACAGCGGCGACATGCGCGCCACCATGAAGATACCGGCGGTCACCATGGTGGCGGCGTGGATCAGTGCCGAAATCGGCGTCGGGCCTTCCATCGAATCGGGCAGCCAGACGTGCAACGGCACCTAGGCCAACTTACCCATCGCGCCGATGAACAGCAGGATGCAGATCACCGTCATGGCCGACCACTGCACCCCCGGGAACACCTCGATGCCGGCGTCGGCCATGGAGGGCGCCGCGCTGAACACCTCGGCGTAATCCAGGGTGTTGAAATAGAGCACAATGGCCGCGATGCCCAGCAGAAAACCGAAATCGCCGACCCGATTGACCAGAAAGGCCTTGAGGTTGGCGTAGATGGCGGTGGGCTTTTTGTACCAGAAGCCGATCAGCAGATAGGACACCAGCCCGACCGCCTCCCAGCCGAAGAACAACTGCAGGAAGTTGTTCGACATCACCAGCATCAGCATGGCGAAGGTGAACAGAGCGATATAGCTGAAGAAGCGCTGATAACCGGGATCGTCGTGCATGTAACCGATGGTGTAAATGTGCACCATCAGCGATACGAAGGTCACCACCAGCAACATCAGCGTGGTCAGGCGGTCGACCAGAAAACCGACCTCCATGCGGATGCCGTCGGTCACCAGCCAGGTGTAGACCGAGCCGTTGAAGGCCGGGTTGCCGTCGATCACCATGTACTTGAAGACGTACAGCGACAACACGAACGAGGTCGCCACGCCGAGGATGGTCACCCAATGTGCGCCGCGCCGCCAGATCAGGCGGCCGAACAGCCCGGCGAGAATGGCGCCCAGCAGCGGCGCGAGTACGATAGCGAGATAAACCGTCTCCACTGCCCTAGCCCTTCATGCTGTCGAGTTCCTCGACGTTGATGGTATGGCGGTTGCGAAACAGCACCACCAGGATCGCCAGCCCGATGGCCGACTCGGCCGCAGCCACCGTGAGAATGAAAAACACGAACACCTGTCCGGATATATCGCCGAGGAAATGCGAAAAGGCGATGAAGTTCATATTAACCGCCAGCAGCATCAGCTCGATGGCCATCAGCAGGATAATGACATTCTTGCGGTTGATGAAAATCCCCGCCACGCTCAGCGCGAACAGCACCGCGCCCAGTATCAGGAAATCCGACAGCACCATGATCAGTCCTCGCTCTCCGCCGCCGGGCGTGTCTCGGCCTTCATCTTCACCAGCCGCACCCGGTCCTCGCGCCGCACTTTCACCTGCTCGGCCGGATTCTGCATTTTGCTCTCCCCGCGCTTGCGCAGCGTCAGGGCGATCGCGGCGATGATCGCCACCACCAGAATCACCGCGGCGATCTCGAAGGGATAGACGTAATCGGTATAAAGCACGCTGCCCAGTTCGCGGGTATTGCTGTAGTCGGCGGCATGGCGCACCGGCTGCGGCATGCTGGCGGCATCGAAACCCTTGCTGCGCAGCACCAGGATCATTTCGATCAGCATCAGCGCCGCCACACTCAGCCCCACCGGCAGGTAGCGCACGAAACCCGCCTTGAGCGAGACCAGGTTGATATCCAGCATCATCACCACGAACAGGAACAGCACCATGACCGCGCCGACATACACCAGTACCAGCGTGATGGCGAGGAACTCGGCCTCCAGCAGCAGCCACAGACCGGCGCAGGTGAAAAAGGCGAGCACCAGATGCAGCGCGGCGTGCACCGGATTGCGCACCGTGATCACGCGCGTGGCGGCGTACACCAGAATCGCCGCGAAGGTATAAAAAACCAGTTTCTCAAAGCTCATGGGTCAGTCCGGGCATATCCCTTAGCGGTAAGCGGCGTCGGCCGCGCGGTCCGCGGCGATCTGTTTTTCGTACTTGTCGCCGATCGCCAGCAGTTGGTCCTTGGTCATGATATTCTCGCCACGGTTCTCAAAGTGGTACTCGAACTGCCGCGTCTCGACGATGGAATCGACCGGGCAGGACTCTTCGCAAAAACCGCAGTAGATACACTTGAACAGGTCGATGTCGTAACGCGTGGTGCGGCGCGTGCCGTCGGCGCGCGGTTCGGCCTCGATGGTGATGGCCAGCGCCGGGCAGACCGCCTCGCACAGCTTGCAGGCGATGCAGCGCTCCTCGCCGTTGGGGTAGCGGCGCAGCGCGTGCAGGCCGCGAAAGCGCGGCGACTGCGGCGTTTTTTCCTCGGGATACTGCACCGTGACCTTTTTCGAAAACAGATGCCGGCCGGTCAGGCGCATCCCCTTGAGCAGTTCCCAGAGGAACAGGCTTTTGACGTAGTGTCTCAGTGTCGGAAACATGCCTTCGCCTCAATCAAACCAGGGGCCGAGGCCGCCGACCACGGCCGCGCCCTCGATCACCAGCCAGACGATGGTCAGGGGAATGAACACTTTCCACCCCAGGCGCATGATCTGGTCGTAGCGGTAACGCGGAAAGGTGGCGCGGAACCAGAGATAAAAAAACAGGAACAGGCCGGCCTTGAGCAGCAGCCACACCATGCCCGGCACCCAGTTGAACATCGGCGCCAGCACCGGGATACCCTCGAACGGCGACAGCCAGCCGCCCAGGAACAACAGCGCGGCGAGAAAGGCGATCAGAATCATGTTGGCGTATTCGGCCAGGAAGAACACCGCGAAGGCCATGCCGGAATATTCGACGTGGAAGCCGGCGACGATCTCCGACTCGCCCTCGGCCACGTCGAAAGGCGCGCGGTTGGTCTCGGCCACGCCGGAGATGAAGTAGATCACGAACAACGGCAGCAGCGGCAACCAGTACCAGTGCAACAGACTGCCGCGTTGCGCCTCGACGATCTCGCCCAGGTTGATACTGCCGGCGGCCATGAGCACGCCGACCAGGGCGAAACCCATGGCAATCTCGTAGGAGACGATCTGCGCGGCGCTGCGCATGGTGCTGATGAAGGCGTATTTCGAGTTCGAGGCCCAACCGGCGATGATCACGCCGTACACACCGACCGACGTCAGCGCCAATATATAAAGCAGACTGGCGTCGACATCGGCCAGCACCGTGTCGGCATCGAAGGGAATCACCGCCCAAGCCGCCAGCGCCGGGGCGATGGTCAGCGTCGGCGCCAGCACGAACAGATAATGATTCGAGCGCGTCGGCACGATGACTTCTTTCATCAACAGTTTGAGTGCATCGGCAATCGGCTGCAGCCAGCCGCGCGGGCCGACACGGTTGGGTCCGATGCGCATCTGCATGTAACCGATGATCTTGCGCTCGGCAAAGGTCAAATAGGCCACGCCCAGCATCAGCGGACCGACAATGACCAGAATCTTGGCGAGTATCACGCTGCCGGTGATGATCCAATCGATGATGCCGCTCTCCTCCATCACTAGCCCTTCGCGATCCGCAGACGTGCGCCGGGGCCGCCCAGTGTCAGGGTGGCCTCGATCGCCAGCGACACCAGCGCGGCGCCTTCGGCGACGGCATCGGAAATCTCGACGCGCAGCCGCGCCCGTCCGCCAGGGCCCGACACGTCGGCCGTATCCCCCGCCGCCAGCCCCAGGCGGGCGGCATCGGCGCTGTGGATGCACAAAGCGTCGACGCTGGCATCCGGGGTTTGCTGCAAGGCCGTGGCCCGACGCACAATGCCGTCGACGGCGTACATCGGCAGATAGCCGATGCGCGTCAGTCCGTCGCCCGCCGGCGGCTCGTCCTCCCAGGCCTGCGGGGCGCACTGAAAATTATTCACCGCGACTTCGCCCAGACTTTCCCGCAGGCGATCACGCACCTGTTCGGACGATATCTCGTCGAAGCCCGGCAGTTCGAGCAGGTTGCCCAGTACCCGCAGCACTTTCCATCCCGGACGGCTGCCGCCCGGCGCCCGCGCCGCGGCGCTGAAACTCTGCCATATGCCTTCCACATTGACGAAAGTGCCGGAGGTTTCCGCATAGGTATTCACCGGCAGCAGGACATCGGCATAGTCGCGCATGCGCTCAGTGACGAACGGGGTCAGCGCGACGACGAACTCGGCCTGCTGCATAGCGGCGAGCGCGGCGGCGCCATCGGCGCAGTCGAATTCCGGTTCGACACCCAGCAGCAGATAATGCTTGCGCGGTTCGCGCAGCATGGCCGCCGCGTCGAGACCGGCCTGTTCCCGCGGCGCGCCGCCGGCGCAACGGTGCGGCAGAACGCCGGCCAGGCAGGCGCCGGCGCTGTTGGCGCCGTCGGCAAGAAAACCGAGCGTCGCGCCACTCAGTTGCGCCACCAGCGCCGCCAGCGCGCGCAGGGTGGAAAACTGCGCGTGCAGACTGGCGCCGACGCCCAGCAACACACTGCCCTGACGCGCCTCGCTGAGAGTCTCGGCGATGGCCTGCTCGCTGGCGTTCGGCAGTGTCTGCTCGATAATGCCCCGCAGATGCTCCGGCGCGCGCGACTTGTCGCGCTGCAGCAGCGCCGCGGCCACACCGGCCAGCGATTGCACCAGGCGCTCGGGCGCGACGATGGATTTGTGCGCGATGGGGAAGTTGTACTCGAAGTCGACCGCGTTGATGAACATCACCTGCGCGCCGCCCGCGGCCGCCTGGCGCAGGCGATGGCCGAGTATCGGCTGTTCCTTGCGCGGATTGGCGCCCACCAGCAGCGCCGCGTCGAGCTGCGCCACCGCCTCCAGGCTCTGTCCCAGATAAGGAAACAGGGGCTGTTCCTGCTGGCCGCGGAAGTCGCCCTGGCGCAAGCGGTGGTCGATGTTGCTCACCCCCAGGCCGTCGGCCAGCCGGCCTACCAGGCTCATTTCCTCCAGCGTGGCGTTGGGCGAAACCAGAATACCCAACTGGCTCTCGCCCTGTTCCCGCACCCGCTCGCGCAACCCCTGCGCCACGACCTGCAAGGCCTCTTCCCAGTCCGTCTCGCGCCAGCCATCGGCCCTTTTCACCATCGGCAGTGCCAGGCGTTCGGGACTGTTGACGCCGTCGACGGCGAACCGGTCGCGGTCGGACAGCCAGACTTCGTTGATCGCCTCGTTTTCCCGCGGTACAGCGCGCAACAGGGTGCCGTTGCGGGTGTGCAGGTACAGATTGGAACCGATGCAGTCGTGCGCGGCCACCGACGCCGTCTGGTTCATCTCCCAGGCGCGCGCCTTGAAACGGAACGGCCGCGAGGTCAACGCACCCACCGGACAGACGTCGATAATGTTGCCGGACAATTCGGATTCGATATTGTGCTGGATGTAAGTGCCGATCTCGACATCCTCGCCACGCCCCATGCCGCCCATCTCCTTGAAACCGGCGATGTGTTGCAGAAAACGCACGCAGCGGGTGCAATGAATGCAGCGGGTCATGTCGGAAGCGATCAAGGGACCGAAATTCTTCTCCGGCACGACACGTTTCTTTTCGCTGAAACGCGAGACGCCGCGACCGTACTCCAGGGCGACATCCTGTAACTCGCACTCGCCGCCCTGGTCGCAGATCGGGCAATCCAGCGGGTGATTGATCAGCAGAAACTCCATCACCGCGCGCTGGGCGTTGCGCGCGTACTCGCTTCGGGTCCAGACCTTCATGCCGTCGGCCACCGGCGTGGCGCAGGCCGGCAACGGTTTGGGCGCCATGCGCCCGCCCTGCTCCACCTGCACCATGCACATACGGCAGTTGGCGGCGATGGGCAGTTTTTTGTGATAGCAAAACCGCGGCACGCTGATGTCGTTGGCGTCCGTGACCTCGATAATCATTGCGCCCTTGCGCGCCTGATAGGGCACGTCGTCGATGACGACGTTGAGCATTTCCTCGGCAACGCTCTCGGGCTTGGCGCTCATGCCGCCGCCCCCTTGCCCGCGGGCTGGTAGCTGCTGGTGCCGGGCATGCAGGTTTTGTGCTTGATGTGGTATTCGAATTCGCTGCGGAAATGCTTGATGAAACTTTGCACCGGCCAGGCGGCGGCGTCGCCAAACGCGCAAATCGTGTGGCCTTCTATCTGACCGGCGGCGCTGGCCAGCAGGTCCAGGTCCTCCATCGTGCCGCGCCCTTGCTCGATCCGTTTGATCACCCGGTACATCCAGCCGCAACCTTCGCGGCAGGGCGTGCACTGGCCGCAGGATTCGGCATAGTAAAAGCGCGAAATACGCATCAACGCCTTGACCATACAGGTGGTGTCGTCCATCACGATCAGCCCCGCCGAGCCGAGCGCGGAACCGGCCTTGGACAGCGAGTCATAGTCCAGGTCCACCGCCATCACCTGCTCGGCGGTCATCACCGGCATCGAACAGCCGCCGGGTATCACCGCCTTGAGCTTACGCCCGTGGCGCACGCCGCCGGCCAGCTCCAGCAGGTCGCGAAACGGCGTGCCCAGAGGGATTTCGTAGTTACCCGGCTTGTTGACATGACCGGAAACGCACCAGATCTTTTCCCCACCATTGTTCGGCCGCCCGAGATTGAGAAACCATTCGCCGCCATTGCGCATGATGGCCGGCACCGAGGCCAGGCTTTCGGTGTTGTTGATGGTGGTCGGTTTGCCGTAGAGCCCGAAGTTGGCGGGGAACGGCGGCTTGAATCGCGGCTGACCCTTTTTGCCTTCCAGGGAATTGAGCAGCGCCGTCTCCTCGCCGCAGATATAGGCGCCGGCGCCCAGGTGCGAATACAGATCGAAGTCCACCCCCGAGCCCTGGATGTCGCGCCCCAGCAGACCCTCGGCATAGGCCTCTTTCAGCGCCTGTTCGAAGCGTTCGAAGGGCTCGTGATGGAACTCGCCGCGCATATAGTTGTAGCCCACGGTGGCACCCATGGCATAGCCGCCGATTGCCATCCCCTCGATCAGGGCGTGCGGGTTGTAGCGCAGAATATCGCGATCCTTGCAGGTGCCCGGCTCCGATTCATCCGAGTTGCAGACGATGTACTTCTGCACCGGCGCGTTGCGCGGCATGAAGCTCCACTTCAGGCCGGTGGGGAACCCGGCGCCGCCACGGCCGCGCAGGGCCGATTTTTTCAACTCCTCGATAATCGTCTCGGGCGGGGTTTTCTCGGCGAGGATTTTCTTCCAGGCCGAGTAGCCGCCGATTTTGAGATAGTTCTCCAGCGTCCAGGGTTGATCGAACTGCAACGTGGTGAAACAGACCTGGTTCGTCATGCTTACTCCAACCCGTCGAGAATGCTGTCCACCGTCTCGATGGTCAGATTCTCATGATAGTGGCCGTTGACGGTCATCATCGGCGCGCCGACACAGGCGGCCAGACACTCTTCCTCGGCTTTAAGGTAGATGCGGCCGTCGGCGGTCGACTCCCCAAGTTTGATGCCCAACTTGTTCTCCACGTGCGCGATCAGCTCGTCGGCGCCGCACAGCATGCAGGAAATATTGTTGCAGAAGGCGACGGTGTTGCGCCCCACCGGCTCGGTTTCGATCATCGAATAAAAGGAAGCCACTTCGTAGACCGAAACGGGCGGCATGTCCAGATAGGCCGCCACGGCGTCCATTTGCGCCAGACTGACATAACCTTCCAGGTGCTGCACGGCCTGCAACGCCGAAAGCACGGCCGATTGTTTTTCCTCGGGCGGATACTTGGCCACCCAGTGGTCGATCTCGGCGCGCACGGCCGCCGGAATTTCGTAGCTTGCCGTAGCGCTCATCGGTCCACCTCGCCGAAGACGATATCCTGGGTGCCGATAATGGCCACCACGTCGGCCAGCATGTGGCCGCGCGACATTTCGTTCAGCGCCGAGAGATGGGCGAAACCCGGCGCGCGGATCTTGACCCGGTACGGTTTGTTGGCACCATCGGAAATCAGATAAACGCCGAACTCGCCCTTGGGGTGCTCGACCGCCGCGTAGACCTCGCCCTCGGGCACGCAGTAGCCCTCGGTGAACAGTTTGAAGTGATGGATCAGCGCCTCCATGTCCTGTTTCATTTCCTCGCGCGCCGGCGGCGCCACTTTACGGTCGTCGCTGATCACCGGACCGGGGTGGACGCGCAGCCAGTCCACACACTGTTTGACAATGCGGTTGGACTGGCGCATCTCCTCGATGCGCACCAGATAACGGTCGTAACAGTAGCCGTTGACGCCTACCGGAATGTCGAAATCCATCTGCGCGTAGACTTCGTAGGGCTGCTTCTTGCGCAGATCCCAGGCGATGCCGGACCCGCGCAGCATCGGTCCGGTCATGCCCAGTTGCAAGGCCCGCTCGGGCGAGACCACGCCGATGCCCACGGTACGTTGCTTCCAGATGCGGTTGTCGGTCAGCAGTGTTTCGTACTCGTCCACGCAAGCGGGGAAACGCGCGCTGAAATCGTCGATGAAATCCAGCAACGAACCCTGGCGATTGCGGTTCAGACGGCGCACGTCCTCTTCGTCGTGCCAGCGCGATTCCTGATATTGCGGCATGCGCTCGGGCAGATCGCGGTAGACGCCACCGGGCCGGTAGTAGGTCGCGTGCAGGCGCGCCCCCGAGACCGCCTCATAGCAATCCATCAGGTCTTCGCGCTCGCGAAAGGTATAAAGAAAAGCGGTCATGGCGCCTATATCCAGACCGTGCGCCCCTAACCACAACAGATGATTGAGGATGCGCGTGATCTCATCGAACATGACGCGGATGTACTGCGCGCGCTCGGGCACGTCGATGCCCAGCAGCTTTTCGATCGCCATGACATAACCGTGCTCATTGCACATCATGGAGACATAATCCAGCCGGTCCATGTAACCGATACTCTGGTTATAAGGTTTGCTCTCGGCCAGTTTTTCGGTGGCCCGGTGCAACAGACCGATGTGCGGATCGGCGCGCTGCACCACCTCGCCGTCCAGTTCCAGCACCAGGCGCAGCACGCCGTGGGCGGCCGGGTGCTGCGGTCCGAAGTTGAGGGTGTAATTGCGTATCTCAGGCATCCTGCGCCTCTTTGGCGACGCTGGCGTCGAGCGTGCCGGCGGCTTCGGCGGCATCCTCGGCGCGGATCACCCGCGGAACCAGCACCCGCGGTTCGATAGTCACCGGCTGATAGATCACCCGCTGCTTTTCCGCGTCGTAGATCACCTCGACATTGCCGCTCAGGGGGAAATCCTTGCGGAACGGGTGACCGATGAAACCGTAATCGGTCAGGATGCGGCGCAGATCGGGGTGGCCCGCGAACATAATGCCGAACAGATCGAAAGCCTCGCGCTCGAACCAGTCCGCGCCGTTCCAGATATCGATCAGCGACGGGATGACCGGCAGCGCCGCGTCGGGCGCGAACACCTTGATCCGCAGGCGCTGGTTCAGACTGACCGAGAGCAGATGGTACACGGCTGCGAAGCGGCGGTCTTTGTGTGGCGTTTCGACCGACAGGTCCTCTTCGAGCATCGGCAGTCGCCCGGCTACCTTGGCCTCCACGCCGCGACTGAAGCCGGTGCGGGTGGTCTCCTCGGTGGCCCACTCGTCGACGCCGTAGGCCAGATAGTCCACCCCGCAGACATCGACTAATTGTTCGAAACGAAACGGCGCTTCGTCACGCAGTGCCCGCGCGGTCGCCGGCAGATCCTGCGGCGCCACCTCGATGCCCACCTCGTCGCCCGCCAGCCGCGCTTCCAGCAGCGTCTCGCCGAAGCGTTCGCGTAAGTGGGCGAGTAAATCCTGTGTCGACATAAACCCTCTGAAGTCAGCGCGCAATGGTGTTGGTGCGGCGGATTTTGTTCTGCAACTGCAAAATCCCGTACAACAACGCCTCGGCCGTCGGCGGACACCCGGGCACATAAATATCCACCGGCACGATGCGGTCGCAGCCGCGCACCACGGAATAGGAATAGTGATAATAGCCGCCGCCGTTGGC
>JASBST010000110.1 GCA_030148775.1 Thiogranum sp. | reverse complement strand
ATCGCCCACCGTACCGCCGATCTCCACCATGGCGATATCAGCGTCGCGGGCGCCCGCGCGCACGCAGCGTTTGATTTCATCGGTAATGTGCGGAATGACCTGAACCGTCCCGCCCAGATAATCGCCACGGCGTTCCTTGCGAATCACGCTTTCGTAGATCTGGCCGGTGGTGAAATTGTTGCACTTGCCCATGGTGGTACGGATGAAGCGCTCGTAATGGCCCAGATCCAGATCGGTTTCGGCGCCGTCGTTGGTGACGTAGACCTCGCCGTGCTGAAACGGGCTCATGGTCCCCGGGTCCACGTTGATGTAGGGATCCAATTTCATCAGCGTGACTTTGAGACCGCGCGCCTCCAGCAGCGCACCCAGAGAGGCGGCGGCGATACCCTTCCCGAGAGAGGAAACCACGCCGCCGGTAATAAAAATAAATTGGGTCATGAAGCTCCGAAAAGGCCGGGAGTTGTGACAACTGGACGGGAAACCAGCCTACCAGAATCATGGCCCTCTCACAATGCGCGACGGCCCGGTTCCGCGCCTCGGTCGCGACGGCACCTGCCTACGGCGTGTCGGACAAACCGCCCGCCGTCACCGCGGTCGAAAGCACGCGCAGTTAGATCCCCTTTTCCTCCTGTCCGGCTTGATAGCCCTCGGCGACGCAGAACTCCCCCACGGCGGCCAGCGCGCCGTCACAAAACAGCAGCGGGACGCAACCGCGCTGCCAATGTGGTACCCGCCATTCCTGAAATAATTTTTTCAAACGATGATGTCCGCGCCGACCGGCCGGTCGCAGAACTTCACCGCCCTGACGGAAACCGACTTCGAGGCTGCCCTGCGGCGGGACGCGCAGACCGCGGCCGTGCACCGGTAGTGCGCAAAGCCGATCGCCGGTCGGCAGGAGCAGCGGTGCGCGCAGATCCCAGACCCGGCGCCAGTCAGGATTCGGGCTGACCAGTGGCCTCATCAGATAAAGCCGGTCGTCGTGGCGCCGCACTTGCGCGCCGCTCCAGCCTACCAGCGGCATGGCGTCGCGGCGCGCGCCCAGCAGACAGTCGATGACCTGCTCGACCACCGCCGCGGAAGGCGGCGGCAGCCGATTGGCGGCGATCCAGTGACGCAGAAGATTGGCCTGTCGCGCGCGCGCGAGCCGCACGAAAGCGGGGGCGTACAATTGCGCCGCCTGTCCGGCGACCGCGCACTGGTCGAGATCGATCCGCGCCAGGGCCGCGGCCAGTTGGGATTGTTCAGCCTGCAGCCGGGCGCTGCGCGCCAATACCGCGTCGATCCCATGCCACCGCTGGCGGATAACGGGCAGCAGCCGATGACGCAGCAGGTTGCGGTCGTAACGGGTGTCCTGGTTACTGGGGTCGTCGATCCATTGCAGGTGCTGCTCGTGCGCGTAACGCAGAATCAGCGCTCTGGCGAGGTCGAGAAAGGGACGTGCCAGTCTGCCCCGGCCCAACGGGGCGACCTCGGGCATGGCGGCCAGTCCCTGGGCGCCGGCGCCACGAAACAATTGCAGCAGCAACGTCTCCGCCTGATCGTCGCGATGGTGGGCCGTCAACAAAACCGCGCCGGGAGGCAGCCAGTCGGCCAGGGCCCGATAACGGAGTTCGCGCGCACGTGCCTCCGGACTTTCGCCCGGTCGGGCCCTTGCGTCGACCCGCAACAGGCTCAGCGGGACGCCCAGCGAGCGGCAGACCCGCTCGCAGTGCCGGGTCCATTCGACCGATTGCTCCTGCAGGCTGTGATCCACGTGCACCGCGCAAACGCGACCGCTGAGCCGGTCCCGCAGTGCACACATCGCATGCAGCAGCACATGGGAGTCGACGCCCCCGCTATAGGCGATACAGTAGTTCGGGCCCGGTGCAAGCCGTTGCGCCAGCGACGCGATCAGCTCATTTTTCGAGGTACTCACCGAAAGACATCAGACGCTGGTAGCGTGCAGCCAGGAGTTGTTCGAGGGGTTGTTCCTGGAGCTGTTGCAATTGTTCACTCAGCTTGGCTTTGAGACGCGCGGCCATCTCATCGGGATCGCGGTGGGCGCCACCGAGCGGCTCTTCGATGATTTCATCGATCAGCTTGAGTTGTTTTAGTCGGCCGGAAACCACCCCCAGGGCTTCGGCCGCATCCGCCGCTTTGTCGGCACTTTTCCATAGAATGGAGGCGCAGCCTTCGGGCGAGATGACCGAATAAATACTGTACTCCAGCATCAGCATGCGATCGCCCACGCCGATGGCCAGTGCGCCGCCGGAACCGCCTTCGCCGATGACCGTACAGATGATCGGTGTGCGCAGACCGCTCATGACATAAAGGTTGCGGGCGATCGCTTCACTCTGACCCCGCTCCTCGGCGTCGATGCCAGGATAGGCGCCGGGGGTGTCGATGAAGGTCAGTACCGGAAGGTTGAAGCGCTGCGCGGTTTCCAGCAGTCGTTTGGCTTTGCGATAACCCTCGGGCCTCGGCATGCCGAAATTGCGGTGAATTTTTTCCTTGGTGTCGCGGCCTTTTTGTTGACCGATAAGCATTACCGGCTGCCCCTCTCAGCGCGCCAGGCCGCAGACCACCGCGAGATCGTCGGCGAACGCCCGGTCGCCGTGCAACTCTTCGAAATCGGTGAATATTTTATCGAAGTAATCGAGCGCGTATGGACGTTGCGGGTGGCGTGCCAGCTGGGAGATCTGCCAGGCGTTGAGGTTGGCGAAGATGGATTCGGTCAGTGACTGGCTCTTGGCCTGGAGGCGACCGATCTCTTCGTTGATATTGATCTCGGCATCGTCGCCGACGTAGCGCAGCTCCTCGATTTTTGCTTCGAGCTCCGCGATGGGTTGTTCAAAATCCAGGAAATTCAGGTTCATGGCCGGCAATTTTACGCAATTGTCGGCGCCACTGCACCCTTCCGTTCAGGGCCGGCTGCGCGCCGGGCCCATGAACGGTCCGCTTTGCGACATCAAAACGCGTTTAATGGCGCCTGGACGGCCTTCTGACGAATCCGGCCAAGGCGGTCAGACCACCGCCGAACAGCCACACCGCGGCCGGTAGCGGCACCGGTGTCGTCTGTGCCGGCCGGAATTCCGCCCGTACCAGCATATCCTCGAAATCGTTGTCGTCATTGAAAATCTGATCGTCGTACCCCAGCAGGATCTGGGTCAAAGACCCGGACTGGCTGTTCGAGTAAATACCCAGTCCCTCCAGGTTGCTGGCGCTGAAATTGTCCACCGGAGTCAGCGCCTGGGCGTTGTCGCTGGTGAAGTTGAAATTCACGATGTCGTTGGCCGAGACCGACAGGGTGAAACCGGCATAACCGGAAAAGTTGAACGCCTCGTTGTGCTCGGTCAGAAAGCCCTTGTTGTTACCGGACAAAGCGCTGCTTTCGGCGTTGAAACTGTTGTTGAATCCGGATTCGGCCCCAATATAAAAGAAATCGATGAATCCGTCCTGGCTGACGCTCAGCTGGCCGCCACTGACCATTTGATCGAAGCCCAGTCCGGTGATTTCCGTATTAAAGGAATTGTCCACGATGGGCAGACCTTGGGTCGAGCCACCGTTTACCACAAAGGCCGCGTTGGCCGTCGAAGCAACGCCAAGCGCCAGCGTTAGGCCGCAGGCTTTGGCGAAGACTGTACTTTTGGTTTGATACATAACTTTTATTCCTCCAATTATTGCTTTTTGAACGTTGCTGAAACTAATAGCGGCCAATCACAACTCAATCTTCAACCGATTCCTGATCGGGGCATTCCGTGGCCAGCAGCTCAACCAGTGAATTCAAGCTGGTGAAGGTGTTCTCGGTCTCCTGTTCGACGGATTCGAACACACCCGCCACTTTGTTCGGATCGGCGGAATCCCGCCGGTAAATGCGCACAATGTAATTCTCCATTCGCCCCTCCGAATGTGTTTTATAGTTTTCTACGGCTGCACTATCTCAGGCAGGAACTTACAAAGAACTTACAAAACGCCACAAAATGACGTAGACCTACAACAAAAGCTGCATGTGTAAGGCAAGACTGTCGGAGAAAAGGAGCGGGTACGCGAGAACGACCAGGCGCTCAAACTGGACTTCAGGACTTCAGGACTTCAGGACTTCAGGGAAGAATAAAGATTTTGCGTGACCGGGGATGGTTGAATGCCGAAGTGTTGCGCCAACATGGTCTGGCAGCGCAGGTAGGTTGTCATGGCATCGCCGTGCTGACCGGTTTCACGGCAGCAGACGATCAGGCGCTGGTAGAGCGCTTCGGTCAGCGGGTCGATTTCAAGCCCACGCCGATAGTAGGATGCGGCGCGTTCCCAATCGCCGATCTGTTCCCAGACCCGTCCGAAACCCAAGATATGGCGCATCAGTTTGCTGCGCAGGCGTTCGCGGAAGGTCAACGACCAGGTGCTGGCGGTTTCGCGTTCGAGAAAGTTGCCTTGGTAGAGCGCCATCAAACGTTCGCCGACTCGCACCAGTTGGCGCACCACCTCGGGATTGCCGGCGAGCGGCAGCAAACGGTCGGCGTGGTTGACCAGACGTTCAAAACTCCAGGCGTCCACCCAGCCCAGGCTGCTGTTGAGACTGAGGCGTTGGTCGTGCAGCGTGAACAGGTTTTTCACGCCGAACAGTCGGCGTAATCTGTGCAGGGTGACCTCGAGATTGTTACGCGCGAGATCGCCGTCGCTGTCCGGCCAGAGCGCATGGCCCAGCATGTCGATGCCGACGTCGCGGCCGCCCAGCGCGATCAGCGCCTGCAGCATTTCCATGGGACGGCGTTGACGCGCCTGCCGGCTGTATAGCGCGTGCCCGTGCAGCTGGATGCTGAAGCGGCCCAGGGTGTAAATCCGTACCGGCAGATCGACACGATTGGCGTCGGGACGGCGCGTCCATCCGCTGATCGGCTGCTGCTGGTACTGACGTCGAAGATGACGACTTTCGAGATTAACGCCCATAGTTTAAAGCATCCCTTTGCTGCAATGTGAGTTACAGCACACGACAACTCCGTATTATTTACGGGATATCAACAGGCTAGAAGAAATACTTGAAGCTCTTCTAATGCTGTCGTCTTATCCCTCGACCTTGCTCAGGTCGCCCCCTGTGCCGCCGCAGTTGCGCGGAAACGCGGCTCGCGGGCGATTATAGCAGGTGTCTCCACACGGTGACATTGGGGCATTTAACAAATGTTTACGCCGCAGGGATATTTTCAGGTGTAGAGCAGCCGCACCTGGTCGTCTCCGGCAAGTTCCCGTAAACGGTGCAGTAACTCTTCGGTGGGATGGACGCGCCATTGTTCGCCCAGGGTCATATGCGCCCGCGCGGCGCCGTTATGGTACTGGATGCCGACCGGACAATTACCGGGGCAGTAGGGAGTCAAAACAGCGGCTAATGAGTTGACGAAACCATTCCCGGCTTTACCTGCGGCGACGCTGACAACCAGACGGCGGGCATAAACTTCCCGAGCCTGATCAATATCATAAATATGGTTGGCGTTCAGACGCATGGTGCCTGAAAAATCGTCGAACACCAGCGTCCCCTGCACCACCAGTACCTTGTCGTTGGCCAGAAGTGCTCGGTACTGTTCGAAAACACGGGAAAATATCCGTATTTCCATGCGTGCACTACGGTCATCCAGGGTAACAAAAGCCATGCGGCCGCCGCTCTGGGTCGGCCGGGTGCGCAACTCCACCACCAGACCAGCGATGACGACGCTTTTTTCCTTGCCCCGCTGGCCGCCTGCAGGCGGGGTTTCTTCGCTCAACTCGGCCAGCGGCGCGCTGATGATGTGGGACAGCTCCTCGAGGTAGCGCTCGATCGGATGACCGGTCAGGTAGAGGCCGAGGGTTTCTTTTTCGCCGGCCAGGCGCGTCTGCTCGTCCCACTGCGCTACCGTGACACCGTCGCTGCCGGCGGGATGCGCTGCCGGCGCGATCACATTGCCGAACAGATCGGTCTGCCCGGCGGCACTGTCGCGCAGATGCTGTTCGGCGGACTTCAGCGCTTCGGGCAATTGATGCATCAGCGAGGCGCGATTGTCGCCCAGTCCGTCCAGGGCGCCGGCACGGATCAATGCCTCATAGACCCGGCGGGTGACTTTGCGCGAATCGACGCGCCGACACAGATCCACCAGGGATGCGTAGGGCCCGTTGGCCAGCCGCTCACGAATCATCACCTCGATGGCGCCCTCGCCGGCACCCTTGATGGCGCCCAAGCCATAGACGACGGTACTGTCGCCTTCCACTGTGAAGGCGTAGCCGGAACGATTGATATCCGGCGGCACCACCTCGAGCTGCAAGTGCCGGCACTCCTCGATTAGGATGACCACCTTGTCGGTATTGTCCATGTCGGCAGACAGTACCGCGGCCATGAAGGGCGCCGGATAGTGCGCCTTCAGCCAGGCGGTCTGGTAGGACACCAACGCATAGGCGGCCGAATGCGACTTGTTGAAGCCGTAGCCGGCGAACTTCTCCATCAGATCGAAAATATAGGTGGCAATCTTTTCATCCACGCCGCGTGCCTGCGCGCCCTCGGTGAAGATCGCGCGCTGCTTGGCCATCTCCGCGGGTTTTTTCTTTCCCATGGCGCGCCGTAACAAATCGGCGCCCCCCAGCGTATAGCCGGCCAGAACCTGCGCGATCTGCATCACCTGTTCCTGATAGAGAATGACGCCGTAGGTCGGCTTCAGGATGTGCTCAATGTCCGGATGCGGATACTCGACCTTCGCCCGCCCGTGCTTGCGGTTGATGAAATCGTCCACCATGCCGGATTGCAGCGGTCCCGGACGGAACAGCGCCACCAACGCGATGATGTCCTCGAAACAGTCCGGCTGCAGGCGTTTGATCAAATACTTCATGCCGCGGGATTCGAGCTGGAACACGGCGGTGGTCTGAAAACGCTTCAGCAGTTCAAAGGCGGCCCGGTCGTCGAGCGGGATGGCGCTGATATCCAGCGGCTGTTTTCCCTGTTGACCGCGTTGGGCGTTGACAGTTTGCAGCGCCCAATCGATGACTGTGAGGGTGCGCAAACCGAGAAAATCGAATTTGACCAGACCCACGGCCTCGACATCGTCCTTGTCGAACTGGCTGACCACGTTCACGCCGCCCTGTTCGCAGTACACCGGGGTGAAGTCGGTCAGCTTGGTCGGTGAAATGACCACGCCGCCGGCGTGCTTGCCGGCATTGCGCGACAGGCCCTCGAGGGAACGGGCCATGTCGAGGATCGCGCGCACTTCCTCGTCCTGGTCGTAGAGCTCCTGCAGCGCCTCTTCCTGCTGCAGGGCTTTTTCCAGCGTCATGCCGAGTTCAAACGGGATGAGCTTGGCGATACGATCGACAAAACCATAGGGCTGGCCCAGTACCCGGCCCACGTCGCGTACCACCGCCTTCGCCGCCATCGAACCATAGGTGATGATCTGCGAGACTTTTTCGCGGCCGTAGTACTCGGCGACATATTCGATCACGCGGTCGCGCCCTTCCATACAGAAATCGACGTCGAAGTCGGGCATCGACACGCGTTCCGGATTGAGGAAACGCTCGAACAGAAGCTCGTATTTCAACGGATCGAGATCAGTGATGGTGAGCGCATAGGCCACCAGCGAGCCGGCGCCCGAGCCGCGTCCCGGGCCCACCGGCACGCCGTTGTGCTTCGCCCAGCGAATGAAATCGGCGACGATCAGAAAATAGCCGGGAAAGCCCATCGAGATGATGACTTCCAGTTCACTCTCCAGGCGCTCGTCGTAGGGTTTGCGCAAGGCGGGAAACTGCGCGCTTGCGGGATCGAACAGCGCGGCCAGTCGCTGTTCCAGTCCTTCACGTGCCTGGGCGCGGAAGTACTCGTCCATCGTGAGTCCGTCCGGCACCGGGAATTCCGGCAGATAGTTTTTGCCGAAGGTGAGCTCCAGATTGCAGCGTTTGGCGATCTCGACACTGTTTTCCAGCGCTTCGGGAAGATCGGCGAACAGCGCCTGCATTTCCTGCGGCGTGCGCAGATACTGCTGCTCGGAGTGACGTCGCGGCCGGCGCGGATCGTCCAGCGTGCGACCGTCGTGGATGCACACGCGCACCTCGTGGGCCTCGAAGTCATCGGCCTGGATAAAGTGCACCTCATTGGTGGCCACCAGCGGAACCCCGCGCTCGGACGCCAGCGCCACTGCCGCATGCAGGTAATCCTCCTCGCCTTCGTGGCCGCTGCGCTGGACTTCGAGGTAGTAGTGATCGGGAAACAGTTGCAGCCAGAAACGCAGCCGTTGTGTCGCCAGTTCCGTATCCGCCGCCAGCAGCGCCTCGCCGACGTCCCCTTCGCGCCCGCCGGACAGTGCGATCAAGCCGTCGCTGTGGCCCTGCAGCCAGTCGCGCTCGACCATCGGCACCGCATTGTGCTGGCCTTCGAGGTAACTGCGGGAAACCAGTTCCGTCAGATTGCGGTAGCCGGCACGGTTCTTACACAGCAGCAGCAGACGCCAGGGCCGCGCCGGCTGCTCGGGGTTGCGTAACCACATGTCGACACCGATGATCGGCTTGACCCCGGCGGCCATGGCGGCGCGATAGAACTTCACCATGGCGAACAAATTGCTCTGGTCGGTGACCGCCACCGCCGGCATTCCCGCCTCGGCCACCGCCCTGACCAGCGGCTTGATACGCACCATGCCGTCTACCAGCGAGTACTCGGTATGCAGATGCAGGTGGACGAAACTCGGTTGCATGGCGCAAGTGTCCGCATTTGGCGCCGGTGTTTCAAGGCTTGACAAATTGGCGTCTCCGGCGCGCTCAGGCGCCGATTGTCGCGGCGATGAAGACGCGCATTTCGTCCAGCATCTCCTCGAACAGCGGGTTGTAGGTGAGGCGGCGGATCACTTGACAGGCCTGGGTTTCATCGAATATCTCGCCCAGGCAGTCCTCCTCACCGGCTTTGCAGCGTTGGTATTTCACCGGGTCCAGATGGTAATAGTGGGCGCAAACCCGCTGCGCGCCCTGCGCACCATAGTGGGGATTGGCCGGCGACTGGATCAGCGAGGTGTGGGAGAAGCTGCGGATGCGCTGCTGCGGAAAGCGCGAGGCGATCCGTTTGACCCCGGACGGCACCTTCGGCCGACCGCAGCTGTAGTACAGCATCTGTTTGGGGCCGGTCTGACGCGCGAACCAGTCCAGGACGGCCGGCGCGTGCAAGGTGGCGTCCTGTTCGCTGGCGACAACAAACAACGGCAGCGCGCGCTCGTTTAACCGCTCCAGATCCTCCAGCGCCCGGCGCATCTGCCAGACTTCGGCGATGGCGCGCTGTGCCAGGGATTCATATTTGAAACAGTCGCTGTCGGGTTGAATATCGAACCAGGCAAGCCGCGGCCAGCGCCGGCCCAGATGCGCCAGTGGATTGGCCAGCCAGGCCACCGCCGGCATCCGCAGCGCGGGTGCGAACAGGAACAGCCCGCGGATCCGGGGCTCCAGTAGCGCCTGATAAAGACTCAGGGTGGCGCCGGCGGAAAATCCGCAGGCATACACCTCCTCGTACTCGGCACACAACAGCGCCAGCAAATGACGGTGGGATCTGGCCCAGTCCCGCCAGCCGACGGTCAGCAAGTCGCCGGGTCGCGTGCCGTGCCCGGGTAGTTGCATGGCGAGCACATGAAACCCCTGCCGGGAAAAGAAGCCGGCCAGATCGCGCATGGCGTAAGGGGAGTCAGTCAGTCCGTGGGCCAACAATATCGCCCGCCGTGGCGGTCCATCGCTCTGCGGCGACAGCCTAAAGGGGGCATTTCCCTCGACAACCCAGCTGTCCCCGTGACCGTCGAGGTCGGTACGGGCGCACCGCACCCGCTCGCGTGCCGCCTGCAGGTAGTCGTCGATACTTTTGCTGGCGTAATAAAAGCTGTCGTCCGCCTCCGAGGGGCAGTGGCGCGGCGACCAGTCCCCGGTCGCGGGCCACGAGCTCAGGTAGCTGCGGATAAAACCCAGGCGATTCAGTCCACTTCTCCGCTCGGCTCGCCCAGCAATCGCCTCACCGGCGCATAGGTGCGGCGATGGATCGGCAGTACGCCAAACGTCTGTAAGGCGCGCAGATGCGCGGGGCTGGGGTAGCCTTTGTGCTGCGCCAGCCCGTAACCCGGATAGTGGGCATCGAGTCGGATCATTTCTTCATCCCGCCACACCTTGGCGATAATGGAAGCGGCGCTGATCGCCGGGACCAGCGAGTCGCCCTTGACCACTGCCCTGGACGGACAGGCCAGCTGTGGACAACGGTTGCCGTCGATCAGGGCGATGGCCGGTGTCAGCGACAGGCCGGCGACGGCGCGCTGCATCGCCAGCAGACTCGCCTGCAGTATGTTGATGTTGTCGATTTCGTCCACCTCCGCCCGTCCCAGCGACCAGGCCAGCGCACAGTCACGGATTTCGGCGGCGAGTTCGACGCGCCGCTTTTCACTGAGTTTCTTCGAATCGTCCAGCCCCTGGATCGGCCGCTGCGGATCGAGAATGACGGCGGCGGCCACGACCGGGCCCGCCAACGGGCCGCGACCGACTTCATCCACGCCGGCCAGCGGGCTGGGATAGTCGCCGGAGGAAAAACACAATTGTGGCATTGTCACCCTTGTCCGCTCTTATTGTATCCGTGCATGGTGCAGAACCCGCTGTGTGACTTGACCGATACTATCCTGGTGCAGCTGTTCGTGCAGGACCGCAAACGGCTCGATCTGCGCGCGCGCCGCGTCCGGATCGCGCAGCAACCGCATTAGCTCCGCGGCGAGCGCCGGTGGATTGGCCGCGGACTGCAGAAACTCGGGGACCTGACGTTTTCCCAACAGAATGTTCGGTAACGCCACATCCGTTACGCGCAACAGCGGTTTGATCAGCCGGTAGCTCAACGCCTGCATACGATAGGCCACCACCATCGGCCGGCGCAATAGCAGACATTCCAACGTGGCGGTACCCGAAGCCAACAAGACCAGGTCGGCGGCGCACATCGCCCGACGCGCCTGACCGTCGACCAAAGTCACCTCCAGATGGGCGAACTCGGCTCGCCGCAACTCAGCGCGGCAGTACTCAAATAGTGCCGGCGTGGCCGCCGGCAACACCAGCTGAAGGTCGGGGCGCTGCGCGCGACAACGGCCGGCGGTGCGCAAAAATAGCGCCAGCAGACGCCGCACTTCGGTGGCACGACTGCCGGGCAGCAAGGCCAGGCAGGGTCGGTGTGGATCAAGCGCCAGTGCCTGGCGCGCCGCGTCGCGTCCACAGTCGGGGTCGATTTCATCGGCCAGGGGATGACCGACGAAACGCGCCGCTATCTGTCTCTCGCCGTAGAGCTTTGTTTCGAAAGGAAACAGCGTCAGCACCTCATCGGCACAGGCGCGTATTTTTTGCAGACGGTAGCGTCGCCAGGCCCATACGGCCGGACTGACCCAGTGCAGTGTACTGACACCGCGTCGCCGCAGGCGCTTCTCCAGCCCCAGATTGAAATCCGGCGCGTCTATGCCGACAAACACCTGTGGCGCGCGCGCAATCAGCTCTTCGGCTACACGTGCGCGCAGTCGCAGCAGGCCCGGCAGGTGGCGCACGACTTCGCTCAGCCCCATGACAGCGAGGCGCTCGCTGTGAGCGAGCGCCTCGCAACCGGCGGCACGCATCCGCGGCCCGGCGATGCCGACAAACCGTGCCTGGGGATACTGCCGGCGGACGGAGTCGATCAGCAACGCGCCGAGCCTGTCACCGGAGGGTTCGCCCGCAGACAGACCGATACACAGCGGAAGTGACATCGCCTAGCGGACTATGCTGCGTGAACAATGCTGAAGAAAATCCAACATCCGCCCGACATCCTCGCTCGACTCGGCCATCGGTTGTAAACGCGCGATCGCCTGCTCCAGGGTCAGTCCGGAGCGGTACAACAGTCGATACGCCTGTTTCAGACACTCAATGCGCCGTTCGCTGAAACCCCGTCTTTTCAAGCCTTCGCTGTTGAGACCGCGGGGGCGCGCGCGCCCTTCGCAGACGGTGACGAACGGCGGTACGCTTTTGTTGATTCTGGCTCCGTAGGCGGCAAACGCGTGGGCACCGATATGGCAATATTGGTGTATCAACGTGGCACCGCCGAGGGTCACATAATCGTCGATGCGCACATGCCCGGCCAGGGTGACATTGTTCGCCAATACGGTGTGACTGCCGATCCGGCAGTCGTGCGCGATGTGTACATAAGCCATGATCCAGTTATCGTCGCCGATGCGGGTCACGCCCTGGTCCTGCACCGTGCCGCGGTTGATGCTGACGTATTCGCGGATGGTGTTGTTTTTACCGATCTCCAGGCGCGTGGTCTCATCGGCGTATTTCTTGTCCTGCGGCTCCTGGCCAAGGGAGGCGAAGGGAAAAACGCGCGTGTTCTCGCCAATGCGGGTCATCCCTTCCAGCACCACGTGGGCGCCGATCCGGCAACCGCTCTCGATTTCCACCTCGGCGCCGATTACCGCGTAGGGCCCGACGATGACATCGGCGGCAATGCGGGCTGTCGGATGAACGACGGCCGTATCATGAATCAATGATTCGCAGCGCGCGCGGCTCACTCAATCGATCTTGCGCTCTGTGCACATAATCACGGCACTGGCGGCGGTCGCCTCACCGACGCTGGCAAGGGTGTCGAAAACCCAGATGCCCCGTTTTTGTTTGCTCACGGTTACCGCGAGGTGCAATTGGTCTCCAGGCACGACCGGCTGTTTGAAGCGTGCATCGTCGATACCCACCAGATAGTACAGCGTGTCGCGCTCGGCGCCGCGCCGTTCGCTGTTGAAGGCCAGCAGACCGGTCGCCTGCGCCAGAGCCTCGAGAATCAGCACGCCCGGCATGACCGGTTTTTCCGGGAAGTGGCCCTGGAAAAACGGCTCGTTGAAGGTCACGTTCTTGATCGCCTGCAACGAGGTGCCCGCCTCGAAGCTCAGCACCCGATCCACCAGCAGGAATGGATAACGATGCGGAAGCAGGTTTTTTATTGCCGTGACGTCCATAATCGAAGTATTAATCTGATTTCTCTCTTATTTGTCTAGTTTTCTGATATTGTTAATTTTATCAAACTTGTGTAGCCATCGTGTCCAGCGGTCGAGCTGTTTGAATCTGGCGGCGTTGAGGCGCCAGAGCCGATTTTCCATCAGCGGCGTACCCGCCGAATAGGTTCCCGCGGTGCGAATCGAATGCGTCACCATCGACATCCCGGTGATATGCACGTGATCGGCGATATCCAGGTGACCGACGACTCCCACACCACCGGCGAGGGTGCAATGCCGGCCGATACGGGTACTGCCGGAAATGCCCACGCAACCGGCTATCGCGCTGTGCGCGCCGATGTGGACATTATGCGCGACCTGCACCTGATTATCGATCTTGACGCCCTCTTCGATCACCGTGTCGCCCAGGGCGCCGCGATCGACGGTGGTATTGGCGCCGATCTCCACATCATCGCCGATGCGAACGCCGCCGAGCTGGGGAATCTTCTCCCATCGGCCGGACACTTGCGCCATGCCGAAACCGTCGCTGCCGATCACCACGCCCGGGTGCAGCAGCACGCGCTGCCCGATACGGGCGCCGGCCAATAGCGTCACCCGGGCCACTAGGCGACTGTCGGCGCCGATACTGACACCGGCGCCGATCACACAGGCCGGACCGACGAAAACCCCGTTTCCGATGCGTGCGTTCGCTTCGACAATAGTTCCCGGGCCGATCCAGGCCCCGGCGTCGACCGATGCCCCGGGATCCACCAGAGCGTCGGCGTGGATCCCGCAAGGGGAATCGCCGGCGGGGTGTAGCAGCCTCGCGGCGCGGGCGTAGGCGACGTAGGGATCATCGCAGATCAGCACCGCGGTGCGCGCTGCGTCGGCGTCGGCGGCGTTCAGGATGACCGCCGAGGCGCGTGTGGCGGCGAGGAAGCGTCGGTAGCGGCCGTTGGCGAGGAAGCTGAGCTGCCCCGAGGTGGCGTCTTTCAGCGTCGCCATGCCGGTGATGCGCATGTCGCCGTCACCGCGCAGCTCGGCGTCCAGCGCCGCGGCCAGCTGCGCGAGGGTCAGCGACATCCGTAGCCTTTATTTGCCGGATTTGGCCTGGGCTTTGAGCTTGTCCAGGACAAAGTCGGTGATATCGACGCTCTTGTTCGAATAGACCACGCCCTGCCCCAGGATCACGTCGTAATTCTTTTCCTTGGCCAGGGTCACGGTCGCCTCGTACATCTCCCGCTGCAACTTCGACAGGACTTCGTTCTTGCGAATGTTCAGGTCGTCGCGAAACTCGTCCTGGGTCCGTTTCAATTCGCGGCGCTTGGACAGGATCTCGCGCTCCAGCTTGCTGCTCTCCTTCTCGCTCATCACGGCGCCGTCGCGCGCGGCCTTGTCTTCAAGGTCGCGAATGCTTTTTTGCAGTTTCACCAATTCCTGTTCGCGGGGCGCAAATTCGGTTTCGATGTCGGCCTGCGCCGATTTCGCCTGTGGCGC
>JASBST010000106.1 GCA_030148775.1 Thiogranum sp. | reverse complement strand
CGTCGGCACCTGAATTCAGGTGCCGACGACCAGTGGGGGATACAGGTTCCATCGTCCCGTATCTGTTTCTTTGGTTTAACGCCTAACCCGCCAGGCTACTGCTGCCAGGGCTCGGTGATCACCGCGCCTTTACGCTCCAACGTAAACGCGTGCGGGCGCGCTTCTCCGGTCACGCCCCGATTCGGCCAGTGGAAGCCCTGACGCGCAATACCCGCGAAGTTCACACCGACTTCACCGGTGAGTTCGTCGCGGAAGGTGGCGTCGAGCGACATGGCGCCGGTCGATGGGTTGAAGTCAGCCATATAGATCTTGCGATCACCACCCGAGCCGGTGCCTTGCAATCCCATATGATCCAGGACCACGAAGTAATCGGACCAGGCGACACGACAACCGGCCTTGAGCGAGCCGTTGGCCCCCTTGCAGATATCCGGCGTATTCCCCTTGCGGGTCCCGGCGCCGATACGGTCGATCAGGGTGTAGTGCGCCCCCCCGTGCTGGGCATAGTTCACCGGTGAGTTGTGTACCACTTCGCTAACCTTGACAGGACAGTCCGGAGCACCGTTGTTGTGGATCACACCCTGAACCTGGTCCTTGCACATCGGTCCGGGACAGGCCGGATCGGGCAGGCCCAGGCTGGTGTTGCCGGGACGCGTGGGATCGGCAGCGGGGAAATCACAGTCAATGGGGCCGTCGCCTTTGGCGATCAACGGCTGGATATCGAGCACAATTTCCCGACGGTTATGCTGACCTTCGTAGTCGCGGTTGTATTCCGGGTCGCCCGGACTCTGAATACCCGCGACCGGGAAGACCACGTATTTGTCGTCGTCGCTGATCGTAAACACCGAAACCCCCGAACAGGGGCCGACATCCCACACCGCGTTCCATTTCACCGGTCCCTGATTGTCGACCTTGGACAGGAGGTTGGAGGTGTAGAAAATCGTACCTCCGCACATACTGGCGACGAAGGCGCCTTTATTGCCGGGCTGATGCGGCATTCCGAAAGGCATCAGGCCCTCAGGCTCTTCGTGGAAGTAAGTGTCCTCGACGCGTGGACCGTCAGGCACCTGACTGATGTCGATCGGCCCCTTTGAGAGGTCGTTGGCATCCCACAGACGCACGGTCGTACCGAACATACGGATGCTGGTATCGTTGCCTGACAAGGGTGCGTTGAGGAAGGTGCTGTTGAACAGGTTCTGGATCGGATCCCCGCCGCCGATAGTCGCCGGCATTGCATAATCCGAAGTGGCCACGTAACGACCCGTCGGGTCGAACCACATGCCGTGCGGGTAGGCTTCCAGTCCACTGTCGGTATTCCCGGTCACCGGATTTGGCCGATAGCGCTTGGGTCCGCCTATCACGACGGAATCATGCTCGGCCAGGTACTGACGGGCATCACGATTCAACGGACTGTACGGCAGGCCGCCGGTGCAGGTCGAGGTACGCAAGGGATGGAACTCCACCAGGGTGCCGGGTCCGCCATACGACTTGCCGCCCATATAGGTGGCCACCATGTTGATCTCGCCGGTGGTCGGGTTGGCCCGAGGCATGGTGAAGATATCGTCGGTCAGCGACGATTTCAGCAGCTCGGTGCCGCAGATGGCGAGCTCGGCCGTTCGGATGGCACGCGGATCGGTGATATCGAAACGGAACATGTTGCCACTGATAAGCCCGCCGGTGAACAGCAGCTTCTTGCCGCTGGCCGGATCGATGTACTGCGTATAGGTGTTACCGTGGTGCGGCTCGTTGTGAGTATCCGAAGTATGGCCGAGGGCCGCTCCGGGGTTGTTGGTGCCCAGGTAAGAGGGCAGGTTGCCTGTCCAGATCACCTGGCCATAGGTGCGCGATAAGGGTTCCGCATCGATGACAGAGACGAAGTCGCCATTGTGCACGCCGTCGTCCATAGCATTGTCGCCGGTCCAGATCACCATTACCGAGCCGTTCGGAATCACTTCCCCTGTGTTCTTGTTAACCGCCTCGGGGGCGCGCTGCCCGCCGTCACCGGTTCCCAGCAGATCATCCGACGCGGTGGTGACAACACCACCCACGTTGGTTCCGGTCTGCCCGGTACTTACCGGCTGCGGCCCAACGGTTTCCGTTGTTCCTACCGTGGTCTGTATATTGTTTACAGCATCCGTGGTGCCTCCACCACCCAAACCCAGTGCGAGAACACTGCCGGCATAACCCAATGCTGCCGAAATGCCCAGAGCCACTGTGGTGTGTTTCACTACACGTGCGAACCGATATCTCTCTGGTTCTGTCATGGTATTCCCTCCAACTATTTTTGTGGTCGTTACACTTCGATCGTCTAGCACGGTTATAATCGTTGTCCGCTTGGGCCGACTCTTATCTACGGTATCCCCCGCCAGGCTGAAAACGCCGTCAGCCACGGAGCCGGTCGCCGTTCGATCCACATAGACCCGCCGAGAAATCATTGCGAGCAGCCTCAGCATGAACCTCGCCGCAACGACTTGTATATCCGCCTACCGCTTAAAAATAAGTAGTCTCCACCGGGAGCCCCCTGGTCGGCATACTGCTGACACAAACTATTGACGCATGCACGCCAGGACGCGCCAACGAACCGTCCAAGTTTCCGTACTGGCGCTCTGAGAAAGGTGTGGCGACCCCATCGGGGAGTGCGCAAACGCCAGCGGATGTCTGTCCATTTGCAAAGAGACCGCCGGCGCCTTACACCGGTTGCGACCGCGACACCGCGCCGCGATACGGATTCTGCTTTCTGACGAAGGCAGACAATTTTCCGGCACTGGTAAAAACCGGCGCGGTATTGCTGGCCTCGCATCGACACATTGCACCCGGACACCATCGTGACGACCCCCCTGAAGCTCCTACAACGCCCTGCGCGTCCGGCGTACGTTCAGATAATTTTATGTAAACCTAGTAGGTTAGGGATTCTCCTTAAGGCGCGTACTCAACTGTTGGTGCGAAAATTGCTTAATCTACGCAGATCGAATACACAAGGAGAAAAAAAGATGGACACCAGGATCTCGGCGGCGCCGCTGTCCGGCGCACTGGAACGTTTTTTACGGGAACAGCGCGTCGAGTACAGCTTGCTGACAGAAAGCGCGGCGACGCAACGGCCGTCGGCATCAGGGCCGGAGCAAACGGCCAAGGCATTGCGGGCACGCGCCGTGCCCCTGGAAGACGACGCCGGAATAGTAATCGCGGTGCTGCCCGCGGCCCGCATTCTCGATATCGCCCGGCTGTGCACGCTGCTCGACCGTCAGCTCGAGCCGCTCGCCGCGGACCGTTTCCGCGAAGTCTTCGTCGATTGCGACGCCGGCTGCTGCCCGCCGTTGGGCCGGGCGTATAATGTCGTCACTGCCGTGGACGTTCAGCTTTATACGGCGGTGTCGCTGTTAATCGAAAGCGGGCGCAGGCAATCGCTGCTGCAACTCGCCACCCGGGATTTCCAGCGACTCATGCAGACAGTCGCCCTCGGCCGCTTCTCGCTCGACCCGAACGCCGCCGCGGCCCCGGCCGCCGACGCCTCTGTACCGGACCTGAGTCACATCTTCCCGGCGCGGGCGGCCCAGACGTTGCGGCGCTGCGACAGTCTGCCGCCACTGCCAGAAACCGCCCGACGGTTGCTGGAACTGGCCTCCGAGCCGCACGCCAGCGCCGAACAGTTGGCGGATGCGATCGAGACGGACGCCGCCGTCGCCGCCCGCATTCTGTGCTACGCGAATTCCTCGTTCTATGGCTTCCCCGGACGAATCGCCGATCTCCAGGGCGCGATCGCGCGCGTGCTCGGCTTCGACGTCGCCATGGGCATCGCCATCGCTATGTGTCTCGGCAAAGACGTGCGCATTGCGCAAACCGGCCCGTTGGGTTTGGAAGCCTACCGCCGGCATTCGGTCTACTGCGCGACACTGACAGCACAGCTGGCCCGTCAGGCGCCCAAGCGCCTGTCACTGAATCCCGGAAAGGCTTACCTGGCAGGCCTGTTGCACAACCTGGGTATGCTGTTCCTCGGTCAGATGTTCCCGGACCAGTACCGGTTACTGGCCAGGACGCTGGCGGTCAACGCTCACGCTTCACTTAGCGAGATTGAAAAAGCGATGCTCGACTCCACCCACATCGAACTGGGCGCGCGGCTTCTGACACAGTGGCATCTGCCGGCGGAAATCGTCGGCGCAATCACTCACTACCAGGATGAAACCTACCGCGGCGAACAGGCCGGCTATGCTCACCTGATCGGACTGTCACTAAGCCTGCTCGAAAAAAGCGAGCTGCTGGATTACCGCGTGGCCACTGCGCCATTGGAAACATTGATGGAACTTCTGGATCTGGACGAGACACAACTGCAGTTTGCCGTGGCGACCCTGTTTGACCACCATGAAGCGCTCGACCAGTTAATGGAAATCGCCGCCTAGGCGAAGCTTGCGGCAATTGTGATCGTCGCCGGTCAGCTCGTGAATCCGGTCTACGTCCTGGCGGACGTTACACTGTCCGGATTCGACGAGCTGCTGGCAAACGCCCCCCTTCTCTCCAACCCTCACGGCATCCCTTTCCGTTCTCCCTTTCCGCGCTGACCCCACGATTGCGCATCCCGGCGTAAGCGTCGATCACGCCGCCTTATGACGCATGCGACTGCCTGTCAGCAACAGCATCAGTCCGGAGCCGAACAACCAGACGGCGGCCGGCAGCGGAACGGGCGATGCCTTCAGGCTGGCCTCTGAGTGTCCGACCACCAGGTCCCCGTTCAACAGGCTACCGCCGAAGACAAAGTCGCTGAATTCGATGACCAGCGCATCCACCGAAATACTGCAGCTATCGAACAGACAGTCGACAATCTGGCGATTCAACGTCACCGTGATGCCAAGGGCATCCAGGATCACCAGATTCGGACTCGGATTGGCCACCAGAGCACCGTTGGTGTCGTTCACGCCCACACCCAGCAGGCTGAGGCCGGCAACGGTCAGATAAGCATTTTCGAGCGAGACCGAACCGCTGGCCACAAAGCTGCCCGCGTCGCCGGTCACACTGGCGTTGGAACTGAGCGTATCGGCGCTAAGATCCACCACCGATGACGACAGTACGTTGATCAGGTTGAGCGTGCCGACGCCGAAGTCCAGATTGTTCACCAGCGCACTGGCGCTGCTGGCCCGCGAACCCGGCCCACCGTCGACATCCGAGGCTGCCTCGGCGCTGAGCAACCCAGTCGACAGTTGCAGCGCGTAGTTTGTCGGCGGCAACCCCGTCGAATGACTATCCGACACACTCAGACCGAGCACGGAATCGGACGCGCTGCCAGGCGGCGCGGCCGACACCGAGGCCCCGTTGGGCGTGGGCGGCACACTGATGCCGAGATTTCCCCCGAACGCGTTCAGCTCGCTACTGACGCCGTAGCCCTGTGCGCTGCCGCTGATGACGCTGGCTTGCGCCCCCACTGTGAGTGCGAGGCCAAGACCAAGTGCCCCGACGGACCAGCAATTAGATTTGAAATGACGCATGACTTCCCTCCGAGTAAGAATTTAATTTGGTATTTAGCTCGGAGATTGATAGGGCAAGACTTGCGCCAAAACCGGACAATCCAGTTTTAATAATGAGTTATGTTAATTTTTTGAAAAGATCTGTAAATCGGTTGTTAAACTTTCCGGCGAACATTTTGTAAGACCAGCCAACTGGAGCAGTTGTCAGACAAACACCTAATATTATTGTAATTTTATTTATATTGAATCGGTTATATTCTAAGAAGAGCTGCATCAAGCCAATTACTCACGTAAATTTTTTCGACAATCGCCGTATTCAGCTCCCTGATACACCTTTGGGCCGGATCAGTGCTTGAGCCGGGGATCGTTGCGTTCGACCGAGTGCAAGGTGATATCGACGGCGCCGAAACGGACACCGAGGGCCTGCAGCAGGGGGACGATCAGTCGCTGATCCAGGGCGAGCACCAACGGCGACAACAACTCGTCGACCAGTCCGCCAGACAGGTCTGCGGTGCTCAATCCGGCGAGCGCCAATGTGGCGGTGAGCCCGCCGCCGCCCGTTACCGTGGCAGAAAGACTCCCGGCCAGTCCTCCCAGCGCCAGCGTCAACGCCCGACCGGGGGCAACCTCGGATGACTGGGTCTGCGGCAGCGGGCTGGCCTTGGCGGCCACGAAGTTGAACCGAGTATCGCCGACGGCGGCGGATTGCAGCGTGGCCGCCACCTCGGCATCCATGCTTACCAGGCCGCCAGAGAGCTCCAGCGTCAGCGGCGCCGGGGGCGACGTCGCACTGGCCGGGTCGCCGATGTCGTCGAATTGTCCGATCCCCAATTCCGCGCCGTCGGTCCGCGCGCCAATGACAATCCGATGGGCCACCGAGGCCGCGTTGGCGCAGCGTATCGTCTCCAGCCAGGCGCGGTTGGAAAGCGCGTCGATGTACAGGGGCAATGTTCCACTGACTCGCACGGCGCCCCCCAGGATCGGCGTGGCAGCGTCGAGCGGCACCTTGATCACCAATTGCAGTTTTGCGCTCCGCACTTGGGTTCGCCACGCGCCGGTCGCATCGACGCCGGGTGGACCGATCGCGTACTTCGGCCCTTCGAGAACATGCAGATCCACAGCGACACCGCTCAGACCCTGTGGCAGATTCACGCCTGCCGCCATACTGACCGTGCCGCCTTTGTTGAACAGTTGCGCGCTGCCGGTGATCAGATCGAGCACATTCAGCCTGCCAGCCGCTGCCACCTGCGGGTTCCCGTCAGGAACGGAAATAAGGTCGTCGAGCGCGATCGTATCTGTATTGGTTGTGACGGTCGCCAGCGCGCTGATGTCCGCGTAGGCGGGGTCGCTGTTGGTCACCGCAGCGGCCAGTATCCGCAAAAACTGCCCCGGCGACACAGTCGCCTGCAGAAAACCGCTCACATCCCCGGAGCCCACGCCCAGGCTGGCCGCGGCCTCTGCCAGGTCATCCAACTTGACCTCGGCGTCGAACAATTGTTCGTAACCGGTATCGGTAATACTCACTACCCCGCCCAACAAGGCTCCCAGCAGCGCATTGAAAACATGTACACCGTCGTTGTCCAGCGAGGCCAGCTCACTGCCGGCCGAAAACGCGCCCAAAACCTCGTCGTAAGCCACCGCCCGGCGTTGCAGCGGCGTCTGCCCGCCCAGCCAGCCGCCGGCGATCAGGCTGCTGGTGACGTTGCGAACAACGCTGACCTCGACGGCATTGATGTCACCGCCGGCAGCGGCATGGAAGACGTGCAAACCACCCTCGGTTCCGAGCGTCCCCAACCGCACCTCGACGCCCGTCGGGTCGTTACCGAAACCGTTGCGCGCCGCGCTGGCGACCGCGGCCGCCTCTACCGCCGACCGGTCGATCGCTGTCACCCCGGAACACAACCCGGCTTCCGACAGCGCGTCGATGGCGGCAAGATCGGCGATGTTCTGCAACCGCTTGGACTCGAGCCCCAGACGCCCGGTATCGACAGCCAGGGCGGCGAAGATGATTGCCAGCGAGATGGCGACAATCATGGTCAGACTGGCGGCGCCGGCCTGACCCAGGCGCGGGCTCATTTGCCAACAAAACCCGGCTGATCGGAAAAGTAACTTTCCGCTATCGGCCGCTCGAAGGACTTGAGATAACGTTGGTATGTCCGCGACGCCGCGTCACCAGGCTGGCGCGGGGGCGTGGGCGAGGATTGCGCCCCGCTGGCCTGTAGTTTCAACCACTCCCGTGTCGTGGCGCCGCGTTCCGTCTCACCGCGGACATTGCCATCCGCACCAATCGGAAACGGCGTCAACGACAATATCAACATCATGGAAATCAGAATCGTGCTAGTCAAACGTGTCATTCGCGCGCTCCTTTTGCAATTGGGTACGTAAGGTCGCCGCTCGCAGGCGCAAGCGCTGTAACTGGGCATCACTCAGAGCGGCGTGACGCGCGTAGTCGAGCGCCTGCGCATCCTCGCCTTCGACCAGAAGTGCGAGCACCAGATTGCCTGCAGCCGGAGATTTCTTGTCCGAAAGCTCCACTGCGGTCTCGAACTCGATCTTGGCCGCGGAAATCCGCCCCGCGAGCAACAAGGCGTAGCCATAGTCGTTGCGTACGCGAGCATCGGCGGACAACAGCGTGCGCGCTTTTTCCAGATTGGCCAGGGCCGTGTCGAGATCGTGCTGCGCGGCCGCCACCAACCCCAGACCGCGGTAACCGGCCCCCGCGAGGCAGCCCGCGCTGAGCGTGCGATAAAAACCCTTCGCCTTGGCATAATCGGCGACGGCCCTGAGCGCCTCGGCGCGCAAGTACAGCGCCTGCGGATCCTGGCGCAGTTTCTCCGGCAACGCGTCCAGATAGGCCAGCGCCGCTCTCGGCCGGTCGGCACTCAACTCGTCTTCCACCAGGCTCAGCCGCAGGCGCTGCGAGTTGTCAAGCGACTCACATCCCCCGTCGTTGTGAACCGGTGTTTCCTCATCGGCCGTGGCGACAGAACGTGTCGGCTGCGCCGCACAGCCACCCAGGACAAGCAGAAAAAACGCCATGTACAGTCGATGCAAACGTTTCATTGCATCCCCCCAAGCGCGGCCGAGAGAGACAGAATCCCGGGTCCCGCCACAAAAATCATTAGCGCGGGAAACAAAAACAGCACCATCACAAGTGTCATTTTGCCCGACAGTTTCCCCACCTTCTCTCGCAGTTCGGTACGGGTACGGTCTTCCATTAGCGCGACCAACTCGGCGAGGTTCCGTTGGATATTGCCACCCTGCGTGCTGACCTGGGACAACATCTCCACCAGATCGGACACTTCGCGCACACCGACGCTCTGTCCCCATTGCTCCAGCACGGTGACTCGGTCCATGCCGGCCTCCAGGCGGGAAATCACTTTGTCCAGTTCGCCGCACATATTGGGCATCAGCGTCCGGGTCTGGTCACGCAAGGTGCGCAGCGCCTGTTCTATGGACAACCCGGCTTCGAACAGCATCTCCAGCAGATGAATCATCATCAGCGTTTCGTCCGATAGACGACGCTTGCGCACTCCACCCGCATAACGCAGCGCGTACCTGGGCGCGAAATAACCGAGCAACGCGCCAAAAACCAACGCCGATGCGCCCTGTTCCCGAAAATCCCCGGCCGCGAGGATGTAGAGTGCCATCAAGCCGGCACACACAAATGGACACAAGGCATAGATGCCGTGCACCACGGCACGGACTTCGGGTCTATGCACCCCGGCCTCATCCAGCAACGTGCGCAACGAAGTACCGGTGATCCGGTGCAGCCGGTGCAAACCCAAACGGCTGCAACACCGCTCCACCTTATGCGCCAGGCTGCTGTCCACCGCGTCCTTGTTCAGCTTCAGAACGGTACTGAGCCGCTCCTGGGTGACCTGGTGAATCCGCGCCGATGCGCGTAACGTCATCACCAACAGCGCGGCGCTGATCATGCCAAGCAGTACCGCGATCAACAAGTAGGTTTCCGTACTCATACCGGGATCAAATCGCCTTTACCATACGCCACAACAGAAAACCGCCGCTGATCTGCAGGCCCAGCGCCGCATAGAGGGCCAGTCGACCGTCTTCGCTGACAAGCATGGCCTGCAAATAACCGGGGTTGACCGCCGACATATAGGCGGCCACGAGCAGCGGCAGAATACCCAGGACCCAGGCACTGAAACGCGTTTCACCAGTAAGCGCCCCCAGCTCGCGCCGGGCCTGCTCGCGCCGCTGCACCATCTGCGTGATACTGCGCATGAGCGCTTTGATACTGCCGCCATAGCGCTGGTGGACGTTGACCGCGAGCGCCAGCAACTGGAATTCGCGAACCGCCATCGCGTTGGCCGCGCCCTGTAGTTGCTGGCCGAGTTCGCCACCGAGTTCGACATTATTTTTGACTCGCAGCAATACACTTTTAAGCGGCTCTTGCGAGCGCTCACTGGCCAGCGACAAGGCCGCCTGCAGTGAGCGTCCGGTACCCAGGGAGCGTTCCAGATTGTCGATGAAACGCGGCAATTGGCTCCGCAGGGCCTCCGCCCGGCGCCGGTAGCGCAATTGCAGCAGCACGTAGACCAGCAGCACCGTCACGGCCAGCACCGCCAGCGCCTCCCCCAGTCCGTAGATGATCGCGGTCAACACAACGGTACCTGCGACCACAGCGAGGATAAATCTCAGTCGCCGAGGGCCAAGGCTGATGCCCACGCGCGTGGAGATATCGTCGATGTTCCGGCAGAGCTTCTGCCACGCGGTCAGTTTGCTGCGCGAATCCACGGGATCGAAGTACAGTATCGCAAAGCGCTTCTTAATGCGCTGACTCAGATCGACGGACCGACTGGACATGAACAGCATCCCCGCCAGCAGCAGAAACACCAGTGCTTCACCGACAAGCAGGTAGGCGACAGGAGTCATCGTCTTTTATCCCGGGCCAGGCATGGCACCATCGGCCCGCTGGCGGAATTTCACGCACTGCAACTGGCGGCTGGCGTTGATAAAGCTTCCCTTCTGATCATCAAAGCTGAACAATTCGTGCAGAGAATAATGGGAATCCTGAACCCCGACCAACTCAACTATCTGGGTGATTCTCCGGCTACCATCGGGTCGACGGCCTATGTGCACGACCATGTCGATGGCCGAAGCGATCATTTCCTTCAGGGTCTGCTCCGCCCCGCTAAAGCCGGCCAGCCCCGCCAGCATCGCCAGCCGCCTGAGTGCATCGCCCGCACTGTTCGCGTGGATTGTGCACATGGAACCTTCATTACCGGTATTCATGGCCTGAAGCATATCCAGAACCTCCACGCCGCGAATCTCGCCCAGAATAATCCGGTCCGGGCGCATACGCAGTACATTGCGAACCAGATCTCTGGCGGTGATCTCGCCGTCGCCCTAGATGTTGGGAGGTCGGGTCTCCAGCCTGACCACGTGGGCGTGCCCCAGTTGCAGTTCGGCCGCATCCTCTATCGTGACCAGACGCTGCTCTTCGTCGATATACCGGCTGAGGATATTCAGCAGCGTGGTCTTGCCCGATCCGGTCGAGCCGCTGATGAGTATGTTGCAACGGGCCGAAACCGCGGAGCACAGCAGTTCGAGCATCTCCTCGTTCAGGGTGTGATACGCCAGCAGGTCGCTGGCGCGCAGCGGATCGCTGCGAAACTTGCGCACCGACAGGCAGGGGCCGTCGAGCGACAGCGGCGGTATGATGGCATTGACACGACTGCCGTCGGGAAGCCGCGCGTCTACCATCGGGTTGGACTCGTCCAGACGTCTGCCCAATGGAGCCAGTATTTTCTGAATCACCCTTAAGACGTGGTTGTCGTCGATAAAACGCAGGTTGGTGTATTGTAGCTTGCCGGCACGCTCGACATAGATATTCTGTGCGCCGTTGACCAGGATATCGTTGATTTTGTCGTCGTTCAGCAGCGACTGCAGCGGCCCATAGCCGGTCAGCTCATCGATCAGTTCGCGGACCAGCGACTCGATGTCGTCGCGATTCACCGCCAGATGATGTTCGCTGATATAGCGACTGGTACGCCCATGGGCGTAGTTGGCGAGGACCTCCGGCTCCCAGGCGCTGAGCGATACCTGATCCTCTTCGATACATTCGATCAGGTAGTGATGCAGGCGTGCTTTCAGTTCCTGATAGCCGTCGCTTTGCCTGAGACTGAAATTGCGCGTGAAGTCGCTGACATTCATGCTACACCTCGTGGGCAAACAACAATTTGAAGCGCCGCCAACAGGCCAGGATACCGTTGTCCTTCGCTGTGGACGGGTTCTGCGTCTCTCCGAAGAGCTGTTGGGTCAGTTTTCTTACGCGCGCGCAATAAGGTTCCTTCGGCGCGGTCTCGAACATGCTCAGCCCCGAATTGATCACGTTCAGGCGAGCCAGCCCGCACGGCGGCAGCGTGGCCTCCAGCGGAATGCCGAAACCTTTGGCGATGACGTCAGCGGTGGGAACCAGCTTGTTGTAGTAGCGGTCCACCACCAGGCTCATTGGTCCGACCGTCAACTTATGCGCGCAGACGCGTTGCAGCAATGCCATATTCCGCTGCACGCTGGGAACGCTTTGTTCGGCAACCAGCAGCGTCTGATCCGCGTGGCGCAGCAGCACATCGAGAAAATCGGATTCCGGCAGCCCGCCCAGATTCACGATGATATTGGGGAAATAAGTACGCAGCGTCCCGAGCAGCACAAAGATGTCGGCCGAGGTGATCTCGCTCATGCCGGAGGCATCCTTGCCCATGTCCAGGATACGCAATCCGCTGTAATGTTCGGCGAACGCGCTTTCGATCAGCGTCTCGTCGAGTCTGCGCATGCTGCGCACGGCATCGACAAAGCTATAGGACGATTTCACACCGAGATACAGCAGTGCGTCGCCCTGCGGTATACCAAGGTCGAGCAGTAATGTTTTGCGTTTCGGCTCGAGCTCGGCCGCCGCCAGCGCCATATGCAGGGCCAGCATCACCGTATCGCCGTCGGGACGGGCGTTGGCCAGCGCCACCATTTTGCTCGGCTTGCGGCCCTGCTGCGCGCGCGGCACGTTCTCACCCAATCTTCGCACCAGACTGGTCACCTGGCTTTTGTCTTCACCCGGCATGATAAAGTCGCGCGCGCCCGCGCGCATGACTGCCAGCACCAGTTCCGCGTCGTTGCTCTTTGCCATCGCCACCACGGAAATCAGCGACTTGACGGTCAACAGCCCTTCGATAACCGAGGTCTGCTGCGACAACTGTTGATGATTGACATCGACAAAAACGAGCGGGGATCCGGTGACATCAATAATCTGAAGGATGCGATCCAGGCCCTCGGTATCGGCGACGACAATATCGCCCAGCTCGGCGAGCGCACTTTGCAGCCAGCGTATGTGGTCGTCGCGACTACTGACGACGACAAAACTGTTTTTCGTGTTCATGCTCAATCCGAGAACCCATAGGTATTGTCCCGACTCTTGAACTCGCCGTTTTCGAACAGTAGAAAATCCGCGCTGTCGGGATCGTATTTTCTGTAGCGCTCGCCGGGCAGCGGCGGCACGGTGGCGGTAGCGGACAACGGCGCGACCAGGTGCGGCGTCACCACCATTACCAGTTCCCGGTCGCGCACGTCGAGCCGCGACGAGCGGAAAAACGCCCCCAGAACGGGGATATCACCGAGCCCGGGGACTTTGTCGACGTTGGCGACCGTCTCTTTGCTGACCAGTCCGCTGATCACGAAGCTCTCGCCACTGCCCAGTTCGATACTGGTTTCGGTACGCCTGACGCGCAGCGATGGAACCGATACGCCGCCGCTTTGAATTCCGGCGGCAAAATCCAGCTCGCTGACCTCGGGGGCCACGCGCAGCATGATCTGGTCCTTCGACAATACCGTAGGCGTAAGAAACAAGCGGATGCCGAACTCCTTGTACTCGACCGTCACCGAGGATTGATCGCCGGAACCCTGCCGCACCGGAATCGGAAACTCTCCGCCGACCACAAAACTGGCATCCTGTCCGCTGAGCGTCACCAGCGACGGTTCCGCCAAGGTGTAGGCAAAGCCGTTCCCCTCGAGCATACTCAACACGCCCAGGACGCCGTCCGTGGCCCGGCCCAGAACAAAATTGAAACTCTCGAAGCTCGGCAGAAACCCACTCTGACTGCCCAATGAGAAGCTACCCTGCCCACCGCTGATATCGGACAGCACCCCCGGAGGCGAGACCCCGGCGGTCACCGAGCGGGTATTCTTGGCGAGAAAAAAGCCGGCGTTCTTCAGTTTGCTGTGGCTGATCTCCACAATCTTGATATCCGTCTGCACCTGATGCCGGAAGGCCATTCGGCTGCGGTCGGTGACCTGCTTGCGCTCGCTCATCTGACCGGCCGCGGCGACCGCGCCCGCGTGTCCGGCAAGCGACGTTGCGTCTCCCTGCAACACCAGTCCGTCGCCGGCGGGCGCCAGCCGCAGGCCCTCGTTGTCCAGCGTCGAACGCAGGCCATCGGAGGCCATGACCTTGATCCGATACTCGCGCAGGGCGGCACCCCGCGACCAGACCTGCAGATTGGTGCTGCCGAGCTTCTTCGCGGTGACCAGCACGTCCTTTCGGCCAATCAACCTGACATCCGCCACACCCGGGTCGCCGACGGCCAGCCGGGTGACGGAATTCGCGAACGCCAGCGTGCGTTGCTGCCCCGCGGGCACTTCCAGCAGATCCGCAACGGCGTGCGCGGCTTGCACATACAGAAAGAGCAGGCAGCCGACCAGCCAGTATAAATGCGTTGTGAAACTCTTTGACATCGACATCATCCGGTCCATATACAGTCGCTCAGCGCGAGGCGCCCTCGTAGGCACGTTTGTCCCCGCGGTACACGGGGATCCGGTATTCCCTGGGGCTGGATTTCCTGACCGTCATCTCGCTTAAATCCACCGGCGCGCTTTTGTAGGCCTGGGCGGATTCCGGCGAGAGTGCTTCCGCGCTGGATACCACGGAAAGGCGGATCACGCCGGCATTTTCAGCCAGCATGAGTTTTTCCACCTGATTTTTCGGGATCGCCAACACGGCCGAATGACTTGACGCGTCCGACTGCGCGGCGTCGGCCGCGCCACTCGTAATATGGCCTCCGCTACCGACCGCCAACGAGTCGCCGTAAGCCAATACCGCCACCCGCTCGATGACGGTGCGCGCCACGCTGCGCTTGACCTCGGCACCTCCACCACGCAGGTACACTAAAACATCGACATAATCGCCGGGGCGCACGTAGCCGCCGCCGCCGATCACTTCATTGACTTTGACTGCCACAGCACGTTGTCCGGGTGTCAGCAGGCGCGCCAGATGGCTGCCCGCCTGGAAGTGGCTTTCCATGATAATTTCGCCGGTAGCGATCGGAACCATCGGCACCCGCCCCACCAGTTTGTCCACCGAGCCGAAAGCGCCGGCCTGAATCACCGGGACCGGAACCGCCGTGAGTTCGTCCGGTTGCAGCTCATCGCCTGCGGGAATCTATCTACTGGCGATAACAACCGTTTGGTCGGATTTCTCGGCGTTACCGCTCGATGGGCGCACCTCCACCGGCTGCGGCTCGGGGGCGGCGCTGAGACGCAGTCCCAGATAG
Organism: Thiogranum sp.; assembly: GCA_030148775.1. Classification (GTDB taxonomy): domain Bacteria; phylum Pseudomonadota; class Gammaproteobacteria; order DSM-19610; family DSM-19610; genus Thiogranum. The sequence goes on along the minus strand of JASBST010000106.1, from coordinate 1,451 downwards.
CCCAGGAGCACGGCGCCGAGCGCGAGTATGATTGACAACATACGCAGCACCTGCGGGTTCATTTCTGCGCTCCATTGACCATGACGTGTTCCTTGTCCGGTGACGCTACAGTCGCGCGGTTGCCGTGCCGACCAGTCTCGCCGGCACCTTTGGCACCGCCCCGATGAAAGGAAGACTCAACAAAGGGACGACCGGATTGGCCGTGTAGTTCTGATATCCGACCACGACCGTCAGCACGTTGGCGGCGTAGCTGACCGATACGTTCTGGTTTGCGGATCCGAGTACATGCGACTTGACCTGCGCCGGCAGCCAGTCGAGCTGCCTGGCCACCTGCTTGCGCACTTCCACCGTCACACCGTTGTTGATGTAATCGTCGCTGTTGGAATACGCTGTCGGGTCCACCGCCACCGCGGCTCGCGCGCCACCTTCGGCCGCGGCACAAAAACTCTGCACCAGCATGAACACGAAACCGTAACTGACGATCGCGTAGAACAGTGCGAAAAACGGCAGAAAAAGAAGAGCGTACTCGATGGCGGTGCTGCCGCGCTGCCTCCCCCCGGAGATCGAATTTGCTCGTCGTAGTGCCGAAATCAACATGTCTCACCTTCTCGCTCACCAGGAATAGCCGGCTAACCGGAACACCATGACAACTATCAGCGCGCCGCCCATCGCGGCGCCAAAACGTATCTGACGTGGCCGCCGTCCGCCCAGCGACACGGTGTGGCTTTGTCTATATATGCCCGGTACCGAATAGGGGAGATAGACCAGACAACGCCGGGCGACGAGCGCGAACAGGCACAGCAACGTGGCCAACGCGTAGACGACAATAAAATCGTTGAGTCCGCTCAACACCGCAATCGCCGCGGCCAGTTTCACGTCGCCGGCGCCCAGAAGACTGGTGGCATAGGCCGGCAATGTCACAACGACCGCCAGCGCAAAGGCCTGCGCGACGCCGCCGGGCGCTTCGCCCAACAGGCTCGCCCCCGCTACCGCCAGGACCACAATGCCGACGACCAGACCGCCCAGTGTCAGCAGATTCGGAAGGCGACGCTGCCCAAGGTCGAAAACCGTCAGCGCCAGCGCCCACAAAATAAGCGCCACTTCAGCCATGCAAACCTCCCCTAGGCGAGCAAAAACCTAGTTGCCCGGGTTATTGGCCGAAGTCAGCGCGTTCTGTATGCTGGTGAATATCCCCGTAACTGCGTCGCGAATCGGTGTCACGAAGGTGACCAGCGCTACCGCCACCATGGCGGCGATAAGCACATACTCGATGGCGCTGGCACCCTCTTCGTCGCGGAAAAAGGTACGGATTGTAGTGGCTCAGTGATTTTGGCCACTTAATAAGGGGTGATACTATCACCCCATAAATTAAGTAGGTATTACTATGAGTACACGAAAAAGACGATCCTTTACAGCAGAGTTTCGGCTTGAAGCCGCTCAGCTGGTTGTTG
>JASBST010000105.1 GCA_030148775.1 Thiogranum sp. | reverse complement strand
TCAGAATACGTTCGGTCGTGGTCGTCTTGCCGGCATCGACGTGGGCGAAAATCCCGATGTTTCGGTATTTGGATAAATCAGTCATTACTCTACTCTGCGTCTATTAATCAATAACTTACACGGCAATCTGAGCACGGCCTTGGTCACGCGTCCGGCGCCGGTCTGCATGGGGAACAACGGCGCGGAATTATATAGGAATGCAGCATGGATGTGTAAGGGAATCGCTCCGGCCGCCGGCGGTAGCCGCCCCGGAGTCAGCTCCATATCCGCGGAAACAGCGCTTGCAGGTCCTGCTCCGGGAGCGGATGACTCAGACAGAACCCCTGCGCCAGATCGCAATGATGCTGGCGCAGGAATTCGAGCTGACGCGCGGACTCGACCCCTTCGGCGACGATCTCCAGCCCGAGCTTGTGCGCCAGCGAGATACTGGCCTCGACAATCACGGCGTCGCCCTGGTCGGTATCCAGGTCGGAGACGAAGGTTCGGTCGATTTTCAACACGTCCAGCGGGAAGCGCTTCAAGTATCCCAGCGAGGAATAGCCGGTGCCGAAATCGTCGATCGCGGTGCGCACCCCCAGGGCATGAAGCTCGCACAACAGCTCGGTGGCACCGACTGGATCCTGCATCACCACATTCTCGGTGATTTCAAACTCCAACAGCTGCGGCTGCATGGCTTCCTCGCGCAGAGCGCGGCGTATTTTACCCGGGAAATCGGCATCATTGAACTGCACCGCCGATACATTGACGGCGATACGCTGACTGTCGAATCCGGCATCACGCCAGCTACGGTGTTGCCGGCAGGCTTCCCGCAAGACCCATTCTCCCACCGGGATGATCATGCCGGAATTTTCGAGCAATGGAATAAAGTCGGTCGGCGGCACCATGCCGCGCTGCGGATGACGCCAGCGAATCAACCCTTCGACGCCGACAACCCGACCGCTTCGCATCTCGATCTGCGGCTGCCCATAGAGACAGAACTCCTGTTGCTCGATCGCCCGCCCCAGGTCGGCCTCCATCAGCAGAAATTCCTGTCCGCGCGCATTCATCTCCGGCGAATAAAAACGATATTGGCTGGAACCGGAGGATTTTGCCCGGTACATGGCGGTGTCGGCATGGCGCAACAGATCGTCCACGTTATCGCCGTCATGTGGATAGAGCGCAATGCCGGTACTGAAGGTCACGTAAACCTCGTGTTCGCCGATGTCGACCGGTGTACTGAACGCCGTATTCAGCTTGCTCAGGACGGCCAGGGCGCTTTCGGCACGGCTGAGATCATCCACTACCAGGGTGAATTCGTCGCCCCCGTGCCGGGCAACGGTGTCATTGGGCCGCAAACAGCTTTTCAAGCGTAGCGCGACCTCGCGCAACAGCGCGTCACCGGCCGCGTGCCCGAGGCTGTCGTTGACCCGTTTGAAATTATTCAGATCCAGAAACAATACCGCCACATAATTGCCATGGCGGCGGGCACGTTGCAGGGCCGAGGTGAAACGGTCGATAAGAAAATGCCGGTTCGGAAGGTCGGTGAGCCCGTCATGCGAGGCCCGGTGTTCCAGCTCGGCCTCGAAACGCTTGTGCTCGGAAATATCCCGCGCGATGGTCGACAGGTATTCGATCCTGCCGCCGGCATCGCGGTGCGCCAGAACCACCTGGGAAACCGGCAACTCCGAATGCTCGCCATGGAGCAACGCGGTTTCGCCTGTCCATGCCCCCTCGCGTCGCACATAAGGGAAGATCTCGGTGGTCAAGCGACGCACCACGCGTTCCGGAAACATGTCCGTCAAACTGAGCGACTCGTCGCCGGATTGATCGAACAATCCCAACAGACCGCGTCCGGCACGGTTGAGATAGCGCACGCTGCCACCGCGATCGAGAATCGCGACCAGATCGGGGGTTGCTTCGAGAATCGCCGCCAGCCGACTCCGCTCCTGCTCGGCCGCCCTGCTCTGGCGCCGCAGACGGGCTTCGCGCAGTTCCCGGTCCACCGTTGGCAGTAGACGGGCGAGATTGTCCTTCATCACGTAATCATTGGCGCCTGCCTTGATCGCCTCGACCGCCGCCCGCTCGCCGATGGCGCCGGAGATGAGAATGAACGGCACATCCGGATCCCGTTCACGGACAATTTCAAGCGCACGCGAACCGCTGAATCCGGGCATGGAATAATCCGACAGAACGATGTCCCAGCCACCCTCCGACAACGCCTCGCGCAGTCCGCCGGCGCTATCGACATGACGCCAGTCAAAGCTCAACCCACCCGTCCTGAGATGCTCGACGAGCAGAAGCGCGTCATCTTCCATGTCCTCTACAATCAAGAGGCGCAACGAGTCCGTATCCACCGCTGTCGACCGCATATAATCCTCCTTGTTTATAAGCCTTGTTATCGAAGTCGACGAGCCTCCTTCAATCCGGCGGCGGCTCATTCAACAGCAACCAGTAGAGTCCGAGCTGACCCGTGGCCTTGATGAATTCATCGAAATCGACCGGTTTGCGCACATAGCTGTTCGCGCCCAGCCGATAACCGCGAAGACGGTCCTCCTCTTCGACCGAGGAGGTGAGAATCACCACTGGGAGCAGGCCGACGCGTTTGTCGGCGCGGATCCTGCGCAACACTTCCAGTCCGTCGATCTTGGGGAGATTCAAATCCAGCAGCACCACCGATGGCATATCCGACGGATCCCGCCCCTTATAGACGCCGGTGGCGAACAGATAGTCCAGCGCCTCGGCGCCATCGCGCACCACAACCACTTTGTTACCGATGCGGTTGGCCTCCAGGGCATTGAGCGTCAGCAGCTCATCGTCCGAATTGTCCTCAACCAGGAGAATCGACTTGTCGATCATAATTCCTCACCTTTCCCCAATGTAAAATAGAACGTGGTTCCCTCGCCGACCGCGCTTTGCGCCCACACACGACCGGCGTGTTTGGCAATGACCCGTTGCACGGTCGCCAAACCGATTCCGCTTCCGGGAAACTCACGGCTGTCGTGCAGGCGTTGGAAGGCGCCGAACAATTTGTCGGCGTAGGCCATATCGAAACCCGCACCGTTATCCTTCACATAATAAATATAGCCATCCGACCCCGCCTTTCCACCCATGTGAATTTCCGCCCGCTCGCAATTGACGGTGAATTTCCAGGCGTTCCCCAACAGATTGGCCACCACGACGCGCAGCAGGCGCGGGTCTCCCGAGGCGGTCAAATCCGGTTGCACCGAAAACCGCACATTGCGCCCGCGGTCGGCCTGCTTGAGTTCTTCGAGCACCTCGTTGGCGATCGAAGTGAGATCGACCTTCTGCCAGGCGATCTCCGCGCGGCTGACACGCGACAACTTGAGCAGGTCATCGATCAATGCCGCCATCCGCTGCGCCGCGGCACGGATCCGCATCAAACGATCCTTCCCCTTGGCGTCCAGCAGGTCCATATAATCGTTGATCAGCGATTGACTGAAACCGTCCATCGCGCGCAACGGCGCTCTGAGGTCGTGCGACACCGAGTAACTGAACGACTCCAGTTCCCGGTTTATGGCCTCCAGTTCGACGGAACGCGCATGCAGGCGCGCGTTCAACTGCCGGATACTGCGCTCGCTTTCCTTGCGCTCGCTGACGTCCTCCACAATACCGTCAAAATAAACCCGGCCGCTGCTGTCGTGTTTCATGACCGCCGTGATCGCCGCGTGGAACTCGCGACCTTTAAGCGTTCTAAGACGCAGTTCGTCGAATTTGGTGCGCCCCTGTTCCAGCAGCCGTTGACTGAAAATCTGCCGCTCGGAGGGATCGCTATAGAGATCGCGGATGGGATGATGGAGCAACTCGACGACCGACTCGGCCTCGAAGATGTCCACCATGGCCGCGTTGACTTCCAAAAAGGTGCCGTGATCGTCCGGGCTGTACCGGTATACGCCGATCGGCAGATTGTTGACCAGCTCCTGGTAGCGCAACTGCAACTGCCGCTGCGCCTCTTGCGCCTGTTTGCGCGCACTCACGTCGCGAATAATGCCGATAATCAAGGTGCCCTGTTCGGTGACCAGCGGACTTAAACGCACTTCCACCGGAAATTCCTCGCCATTGTTACGCAACATATGCATTTCCGTATCCAGGCCCAGGCTGCGGATGGAGGGGGCCTCCAGATACGCGGCGAACTCGCTGCAGTACTGCTGGCGCAATCGCTCGGGAACCAGCCGCACGACCTCCTCGCCCTGCAGCCGTTGGCGCGAATAACCGAAGTCGCGCTCGGCTTGCGTATTGATCAGCTTCACCCGACCGAGCTGGTCCAGTATCACGATGGCGTCGGGGGCGGCGTCCAGCAGGGCTCCGAAGCGCGATTCGCTTTCGCGCGTCCGGGCTTCGCTGCGCCGCCGCTGTATATCCTTGTGTGTGATTACCGCACTGGCGGCGATCAACATCAGGGCCAGTACCGCGTAAGCGATACCGAGATGACGGGCATAGCCGGCCATCTCCCGGCGCAGGGACGCGCGCGGACTGCGCACCACGAGAATCCAGCCCTGGGCTTTGGGGGCGTGAGCACTCTCCCCGCTGATCCTGGCATAGGCGAACAACGCATCGTCCAGATTCAGCCGCGCCTGCGCCGGGCCGGAAACAATGGCTTTCCAGGCCTGCGCGTAGTCGCGTTGAAAACGCAACTCTCCCCGGTCCGGAAACATAAAGCCCCATTCATGTTGCGGAGAGGGACCCAGCAGCCAGTAGCCGTTGGCATCCAGCAGCCAAAGATCGCTGTTGTTGCGTTGACCGATCTCGCGCAGTCGATCCAACAAGCGCTGGCCCCGGTAACTCAGCATGACCAGACCGCGTTTGCGGCCGTCGCTGTCGACAACGGGTGTTCCCAGACGGATCACCGGCCTCACCGGCTCGACAATCGCCCCTTTCTCCATGTTGAGATCAAACGGTGACAGATAGATCTGCCCGGCGCCGAGTTCGAGCGTATTTTTTACATAGTAGCGCGCCGATTTGTCCTGAAGTTCGTTCTCGGCCACCACCACCGGGTGCTTGTCACCGGCATTGATACGGACCACTTCGTGGCCATGCTCGTCGATAAAACGCGCCTGATCGTAAATGTTGTGATAGCGGATAAACGCGAGGAAGTCCGTACCGATACGGGCCTTGTCCGCGGCGGCGCCACGCTCGATCCAACTGCGCAGAGAGACTTCCTCGGCCAGATAGAGAACGTCGCCGCGCAAGCCGCGCAGCTCGGCATCGACCGCCTGCCGGGCCAGTTGCAGCGAATTCTCGGCGGCCGCCACCTGCCTGGCCTGCCGCACGTGCAGCTCGCCGCGGTAGAGCAACCACAGCACGAGCGCCAACAGCAACAGCAGCGGCACGGAAACGCGCAAAAACCGCCGCGCAAAAGACCAGCTGAGAACCTCTGTGTTCATGCGCATGGATTCCGCACGTAGTCCCAATACTCCGGAGTGTCAATTCATATCGCCACTGGACGAATTAGAAGCCGGCAGCCCCGATCGCGATCGGGCAACAAATACCATGCGGTACCGTGTGGAGCGTCTGAAATCCGTTCCAGCGTCAATTCATCCTTGGGTGCGAAACAATCGTATCGCTTTTGCAGATACTATAGACTAAAAAAAGCAGCTAGGCTTTTAATAAACGGGGTTTTATCCTACCCGCTGTAGGAGAAAGTGGAGTTGGAGCCCGTTATTCGCTGCGTCGAAATGGTGCAGGGATGGGTGGTGGACTGGGCAAAGGGGCGGCGGCCTGTGCCCGAGCGCGCCAGGCAGTGGCCATCGCCGGGTCCGGCGTCACGCCCAGCAGACCCCCGGCGTAGATATGGGCGAGGGTCAGCATGGCGTGGCGGTTGCCGTGTCGCGCCGCCCGTCCGAGCCACTGCAACGCCAGCCCGTCGTCGCGCACCACATCCCAGGCGCCGCTTTCGTAACGCAGGCCCAGTTCATATTCAGCCTGTGGATCGCCTTTGTCGGCCTTTTCCTTCAGCACGTCCGCCGACTGCTGGTAGACCATGGTCGTGTATTCAGCGACGCGTTCGGCCACGCTGAGCAAATTGATCGCTTCGCTGTGTCCTTGGGCCGCCGCCTGCGCCAGCCAGTCCCGGCCCAGCGCCTTGTCTTGCGGCACGTTGTAGCCTTCGTAGTACATTTTTCCCAGCAGATAGCGGGCCTGGCTGTTGCCCTGCTCGGCCGACTGCGTCAGCCAGTGCACCGCCTTGCCCGCGTTCCGGCGCACGCCGCGGCCTTCCAGATAGGCCTGACCGAGCCGGTACTCCGCCTGCGGATTGTCCGCCAACGCCGCTTTCTCCCACCAGTACACCGCCTGGATCGGATCCGCGCTCACCCCCTTGCCCTGCTGGTAGAGGTTTCCCAGCATCATCTGCGCATACGGCTGATCGTCGCGCGCGGCCCGCTTGAGCCAGTAGACCGCTTTGCCGGCGTCGACGCCGAGACGATAGCGGCCCTCCAGATAGGCCAGGCCGTAGAGCAGTTGAGCGCCCGGGTCGCCCTGGGCGGCGTGCTGGGCGATCATCGTTAACTCGATCGGCGCTGCGGCCGGCGCGGGCCCGGCCGAAACCGCCAGCGCCGGCACCAGGCCCAGCAGCACGGACAGATGCCGTAGCCGCTTCACAGTCCTTCTCCAAGCGTGGTGACGCCGGTGTTCTCCTTGTCTTTGGGTGCCCGGTCGACATGGTAGAGCACCGCGATCAACACCAACGTGGCGACCACCATGAAGTGCGGCCCGAACAGCCAGAATACCAACGGAACCGCGAAGTAGTAGGCTCTCATCCCCAAACTGTAATAATAGCCCGCCCGATTCAGATGGACCGCGACGCTGTTGGGGTTGACCGACGGCGCCCGATCCCGGATCGGAACGTTCAATTGATATCCTACGTGGTTGTACACACGTACCGACATGGCGAAGCTGAAAAAAGCCAGAAAAAAATTAGACAACAACAACAAAAGTTTTGCCGTCCACAGCCCCGGATGCAGCGATCCGAGGACGTTGAGCGAATGCCAGGTGTTTTCCAGCTTGTCGGTCTGTTCGCTCAGCGTCAGCGTACCGATGATCAACAGCACCGCCGTCGAGGCGAGAAAAGTGGCGGCCATGGTCGAGTTGCGCAATGTCTGCACGCCGAGTATGCCCTTGGATTCGTCCTGCATGATGCCCCGCACCCAGGCACTACGGGCGGCATGATTGACCGCCTGGATGGTGTAGTGAGGATTTCGTCGCAGCTTGATACGCAAGTAGAGGTGATAACCCACCAGCAAAACGGTACTGATGGAAAAACTGACAATATCGTTCAGGGTTCCGGTCATGGGTAATGCTCGATCCAAGGTGTACGGGACAGCAATTCAGCCCGCCATTATACGCATTCGAACGGCTTGCGCCCACTGCTCGCCACTAACGCCGAGCGGCATTATGCCTCAAGGAAACCATTTCAGCCTATAATAGCAGCGTAAGCGGCGCGCTAAGCCTGATGAAAACCAACATGAACATAGCGGTTAACGATTTTATAACGTAAGTGATTTTTATATGCAGAGAGAGCGTCACCAGAGGCACTACCGCACTGACGACCCACAATAGCGGCGACGATCTATTCCGCGCGACGGAGGAATTCTATAAATTGGCCGTTGTCGAGAGGCTTGCTGATATAAAACCCCTGCACCAGGTCGACGCCTTCGCCGGCGAGATAATTCCATTGCTCCTCAGTCTCGACGCCTTCGGCCACCACCTCTAAATTCAAACTACCGGCCATCGCCGCAATCGCCTTGCACAAGGCCGCATCCTCTGCATTGGCGGGAACTCCGGCAACAAATGTGCGGTCGATTTTGAGCACGTCGAAAGGGTAGCGCTTAAGGTAACTGAGCGACGAATATCCCTTGCCAAAATCGTCCAAAGACAACCGCACTCCCATCGCTTTTAAATCCTCCAGAATCCGACTGGAGCCGGGGCTGTCGCGTACCAGGACGTGCTCGGTGATTTCGAGCTCGAGTAGCGATGCCGGAAGCCCGCTTTGCGCCAGCGCCCGCGATACGGTCGCCGCGAGATCACTACCGCGGAATTGTATCGGTGACACATTCACCGAAATCCGCAACGCTTCGCCGCGTATACCCTGCCAGCTTTTGGCGCTACGACAGGCGTTCAGGAGCACCCATTCGCCGATCGCATACAAGCGCCGCCCCCCCCGCCGGTCGGACATATCCTCACAAGTCACCGGCCATTGCGCCGCTATGCCGTTGGCTCGTTTCTGGCATACTGCCGGCTATTTGAGTGGCGCCGGGCCTGCGCGCCGCTCGACAGGATCAAGGACTTTGCATGCTCCGAAGCATTCGTTCAATTTACTCCCTGCTGGCGGCAACGGCGGTGCTGCTGCTTGGCTCCGGTCTGCTGGGCACGGTCGTTTCCCTGCGTGCCGCCCTGGAGCAGTTTTCTCGCGGCACCATCGGCATGATCATGTCGGGATTTTTCCTCGGTTACGTATTGGGTTCTTATCTGTGCCCACGCGTCGTGCATGCCGTGGGCCACATTCGCAGTTTCTCGGCCTTCGCCGCCATCGGCTGCGCCAGCGTCATTCTGCATGGACTGTGGATCGACCCGCTGGTCTGGCTGCTGCTGCGCGTGATCACCGGTATCAGTATGCTGGGTATGTACCTGGTGATCGAATCCTGGCTCAGCAGCATGTCGGATAACCGGACCCGCGGCAGCCTGTTCGCCATCTATATGACCATCAACCTGTTGGCGCTGGGCGGCGGCCAGTACCTGCTGTTGGTGTACGACATCGGTTCGTTGGCGCCCTTCGCCCTCACCGCCCTGTTCTTTTCGCTGGCGCTGGTCCCCATCGCGCTGACGCGTATGGTGCAGCCGACGCCCGTGCCGGCGGGGCACCTGGGACTGCGGCATCTGTATGCAACTTCACCGCTGGCGGTGACCGGCGCGCTGATTTCGGGCCTGATCGGCGGCGCCCTTTGGGGCATGGGACCGGTGTATGCCGCCAGCGTCGGTTTCGACAACGCCGGCATCGCGATGTTCATGAGCGGCATTATTTTCGGCGGCGCGCTGTTGCAGTGGCCACTTGGCCACCTCTCGGACCGTCACGACCGCCGTCTGGTCATCTTCCTGGTCTGTCTGATGGCCGCGGCGGCGGCCATGGGCGTCTACTTTCTCGTCGATGCCCATCCGCGACTGGCCTTGCTGCCGGCGGTACTGTTCGGCGGCGGCGCCTTCTCGATCTATTCGCTCAGCGTGGCCCAGGCCAACGATCATCTGCACGCCGAGCATGTGCTCGAGACCACCCGCGGCCTGTTACTGCTCGGCGGCATCGGCTCAAGTATCGGCCCGCTCGCCGCCGGCCTGCTGATGGAGTGGCGCGATACCCACGTTCTGATGATCTATTTTGCCGGGTTGATGCTGTTACTGGCGGCTTTCGCCTGGCTGCGCCGGTATACCGGCGAGACCATCAACACCCGCGAGCAGGACGAATTCGTCATGATGGCCCGCACTTCGCCGGCCGTTCTGGAGCTGGATCCGCGCGTCGATCCGGAGGAACCGGCAGCGCATTGAAGCCGGTCGCCGCGCTCAGCCGCCGCCCTGCCGCGCGGCGATTGCGCGCAGACGCGGCACCGCCAGCCCGGCCTCATCGGCCAGAGATAATGCCCGCTGCAGCCGCGCCGGCGCACTGCGCCCCATACAGTTGTGCGCCGGATCACCCGCGAACGCGGTCAACATCCCCTGGATCAGCGCCTCGCGCTCGAAGCTCTGCCCACACAGATGCTCCTGCAGGTCGATCACATCGTAGGCCACCTCGCGCGCCAGGGTTTCGTGCTCGTCCCACAACTTGCTGACCGTCCCACCCACCACCAGACCGGCAATGTTGGTGGTCAGGATATACAGGTTCTTTACCACCAGTTCGACCAATAACGCCTGGGCATCGGAAAGGATCCGTACCGGAATGTCGATACTCTCGAGCGCCGTCTTCAACAACGCCGCCTGCGGTCCGAATACCGGCGACGGCAGCAGCACCTTGGCGTCCATGCCTTTCTTCTTTTCGAACCAGACCGAGATCACGGTCGGGTCGATGAGCTGATGGCGTTCCCAGTCCGCGGGCAGCAGTTCGTTCTGCAACAAGGCCACCCGGGCACGCCAGGGCTCTGGAATGGCCGCCATGCCGGCGTGCAGGTCTTTCTCGGCAACGGCCAGCAGGACCAGTTGCGGTTGCGGTAGTTGGGTCGCCTCGGCGGCGATATCCACATCGCGGGTCACCGGGTAGACCGGGTGACCGCTGCGAAGCAGGCCGCGCGCGAACACCGCACCCAGTTCTCCGATTCCGATTACGACAACGGGTTGTTTCATGTAACGTCCTTCTCTGCTGATTTTCTTATTGGGCCCGATCTATTATAACTATTTACCGTTGCTACGCGTGTGTACCTGCGCGTAGTTGATGGCGGCCACCAGGGCGACGCCACCCAGCGTGTTGCCGATCAGGGTCGGCAGGAAAAAGCCGCTGAAGGCCTCAGCGGGCGAAATCAGCTGATTGAACAGGGCGTAGAACATTTCGGTGGATCCGGCGATGATATGCGGAAAGCCGGCGATACCGACCAGATAGGTGATAATGATAATGACCGTGACGCGCCCGGTTTCGGCGACCGGCAGCAGCCACACCATCAGCGCGATCAGCCAACCGGCGAAAATCGCGCGCAGCAGCGTATTGCCGAAGCCGCCCTTGAGTGCTTCCAGCGCCGTGGCATCGAGTGTGGCGAGCTGCTTCGCCTCGATCAGCGTGCCGGCGGAAAAGGCGAACGCGAACACCAGCGTACCCACGAGATTGGCCGCCAGCACGACGCCCCACAAGCGCAGGGTGTTGAACGCCACCGCCAGGCTTTTCTTGTGCAGCACCTGCAGCACAGGCACCAGCGTATTTTCCGTGAACAGTTGCTGTCGACCCAGAATCACAAACAGGAAGCCGACCGAGTAACCAAACTTCGACACCAGGCTTTGCCAGGGCGCATCGGGCAAACCGGCGCGCAACAGCGCCTCGGCGAGAAAGGAAAAACCCATCGACAGTCCCGCTGCCAGGCCCGACCAGAACAGGGCGTGATTGGGGCGATTCAGCTCGGTTTCAGCCTCCTGGCGGATCGCTTCGTAGACCACGGCCACGCCGGGGGCGCTGCGCCGATGCGCCTCGTGGCGTTCGCGCGCCGACAGGGCTATATCGTCCTCGCCGTTTTCCTTTGTGTCCTTGTGTTTTGTCATGCCGGAGCACCTCCGCGATTCGGGTGTTTTTTGTTCGCGCGCCGGCCGGGCGGTGGCTTTGCGCCGCCTGATGGGGCGAAAAAGCGGTGTCGGGCTCAGGCGCCGGCGTGCGCCCGACCCAGCGTTTCGAGCAGTGACCGGTAAGGCTTGACGAATTTTTCGATGCCTTCGCGCTCTAGCGTGTCGGTGACCTGATGCATATCGATATCGAGCTCGCCCAGCCCCTTCATAACGTCGGCGGCCGAGGCGATCGCCGCATCCAGACGCATCGCGGGTTCGCCGTGGCGGCGATAGGCGTCGAGCGTCTCCAGCGGCAATGTGTTCACGGTCTCGGGCGCAATCAGCGCTTCGACATACTTGATATCACTATAGGTGGGGTCCTTGGTACCGGTGCTGGCCCACAGCAGTCGTTGCGCCCGGGCCCCGGCGGCGGCTAGCGCCTGCCAGCGCGGCTGAGCGCTGATCTCCTGGAAGCGCTTATAGGCGAAGGCGGCACTGGCGATCGCCGCCCGCCCACGCAGCAGCTCGGCCTTTTCGGCGCGCGCGTCGTCGCCGGCGGCGATGGCGTCCAGCAGCGGATCGACCATCACGTCGATGCGGCTAAGGAAGAAGCTCGCCACCGAGGCGACGTGCTGAAACGGCAGCCCAAGGTCGCGACGCTCTTCCATGGCGTCCAGGTAGGCATCCAGTACCTCGACATAACGTCCCACCGAGAACAGCAATGTCACGTTGACATTGATACCGTCGGCCAGCAACTGGCGCACCGCGGCGATACCCTCGACCGTGCCCGGCACTTTGATCATCACATTGGGCCGTTCCAGGCGCCGCCACAGTTCGCGCGCCTCGGCCACGGTGGCCTCGGTATCGCGCGCCAGTAACGGCGAAACCTCGATGCTGACATAGCCGTCGCGCGCGTCGCTGTCGCGGTAGAGCGCGGCAAAACTGTCGGCGGCACGGGCGATGTCGCCGAGCACGATGGTCTCGTACAAGGTGTCGCGATCGGCGCCGGCCTCGCGCAGGCGCTTGATGTCATCGTCGTAGCAGGTGTCGTTGGTAATCGCCTTTTCGAAGATCGCGGGATTGGAGGTCAGACCCGCGACTCGATCGCTTTCGATCAGTCGTTCCAGGGTACCGTCGAGGAGGATGCGCCGGTCGATGTAATCGAGCCAGAGGCTCTGTCCCAGATCGGCCACCGCGGCGGTAGGCGTAGAAGATGTGTCCATGCTGTTCTCTCCCGTGTGTGTGGATGCACCGGTAAGTGTTTCCCGTCGAGCGGCTGAACGGACACCACGGCACCAAAGGCAAAGACCACCTGCGCCCATCAAGTCTAGCCGCCAGGCGGTGCATTGCAACGATGGCTGCGGGACGCGGGCGATCATCTCTACTGACCGTCGCCCGCATCCGGGGTTCCGACGGCGAACGGACGGCATCCGCTGCGCGCCGGCTGGTTCCATAGCGCACGCAACTGCGCCATCACCGGCTTGGGCCTGCCGTCGTGGCGATACAGCCCCCAGTAGGCCTCCTCGGGATGGTCGCCGAACTCGTGGCGCGCGTTGTCAGTCTTCCAGGGGTGGTCGAACGCCTCGAAGTACACCAGCCCCAGGCCGGGACGGGAAGGCAGACGTTCGCACAACAGGCGCCAGAACTCGGCCTGGCGGGCGCCGGAAAAGCCGCTGCCCGCCGGCCCGCTGGGCAGGCCCGTTTCCTTGATCAGCAGCGGCTTTGTCGAGACCTGCTCCAGGCGCTGCACCACGTTGACGACGAACTCGACCGCCTGGCTCGTGCTGGCGTGCGCAAACCAGGGTTGAAACAGCGGATGCACACTGGGCAGAAGGAAATCCTGCTGAGCGACAAAATCCGCCGGCTCGCCGTCGAGGTAGTAATAAAACGGCTCCGAAGTGGCCACTGCCACCCCCGGCAGTTGATCGCGCACGCGCTGCATCGCGCCACGGAGCACGGGCCAGGCGTGGCGTCCGGCGAGCAGCGTCTCGTTGCCTACCGCCACCGCAACCACGAGGCGCGGCCAGCGACGCGCCAGACGCACCGCCGTGGCCAGCTCCTGCGTCGACGCCGGGTCCCAGACGCCGAGAACGATGGCGCGAAAACCCAGTTCCGCGGCGATGGCCGGCACCGCCTCCAGGCCGCCACCGCTGGAATAGGTCACCAGCCCCTGGAAATCCGCCCGCAGGCGGCGCAGATCCTGCCTTATCTGCCGTGGCGAGGCGGCACGAACCTGGCCGTCGACGATACTCAGATCGGTGGGCGTGTAAGCCACGAAACGCACGCTTTCGATGGCGCGGGACAGCGGCCCGGCGTCGGCAGCGGCCGTTGGTGCCGGCGCAAACACGGTCACCCACGCCAGCATCGCCAACACGGTCGCCGGCGGATAGTCAGTTCGGCGCTTCACAGGCGACCGCCGCGCAAGCCGGCGACTCCGTCTTCGCGGCGGCGGCGTCGATTTCATCCAGACTGTCGCGGAAATTGGCGTTGTGGGGAGCCAGCCGCACCGCGCAAGCCGCGGCGGCGCGCGCCTGCTGTGGACAGGAACTCCGCAGCAGCGCATAGGCCAGGTTGTTCCAGCCACGCGGGTCGCGCGGCGCGAGTTCGGTCGCTCTGCGGAAGGCACCGACCGCCGCCGGATAGCGGCCGGCGGCGTAATCGTTGTTACCCAGCGCCAGGCAGACGCTGGCGTTTCCCGGCCAGCGTTGTCGCGCGGCACGATAGGCGCCGGCCGCCGCGGCGGCATTCCCGACCTCGAGTTCATGTACGGCCTGCAGATAAGGGAACACGCTGGCCGTGAGCGGTATTTCGCCCGGCGGCAGCACCACCAGCGCCCAGTAATCTCCGCGTGCCCAGGTGCGTTCGAAATTGGCCAGCGAAGTCCGCCAGCGACGCGTGGTGCCGGAGCGCAGGCGGATTTCGTTGTGATCCAGGTCGTAGCCGATCACCACGGCAAAATGCCAGTCGCTAAACCAGGGCAAGCCGAGATTCTGCAATACCAGCACCGGGTGCCCCGCGGAAACTTCCGCCAGCAGCGCCGACAGCTAGGCCTCCAGCGGATAGGCCAGCATCCCGTAACGACGCGCGGTAGCGGCCAGCTCCGCCGGCAAACTGCCCTTCAGCGCCGGCACATAAACCGAGGCGACCAGTTGTTCGGGCCTCACCTCGACACCTTGTGCGCCAAGCACCGTGGCCAGAGCGGCGGGTCCACACTGATAGCGTTCCTGCGGCCAGAACGGTGTTTGATCGAGCTCGACGGAGCGCGCCAGGCCGGCGTCGGGCTGCGCCAGCAGGGCGCGCGACTGCGGTGCAGTCGCGCAGCCGGTCAGCCCTAACACGGCGCCCACTGCCAGTATCCGCAGCCAAGTCGCGCCGCGCACCGCACTCTACCTGACAGGATGGATGAAGGGAAAGATATCGGTCGCGCCGATCACGTCAGTGATCACAAAGATGACGAATATCAACACCAGCACGCCCAGCACATCGCCGCCGGCCTGCTGGCTTTCGATGCCGGCGTTGATGCGCGCCAGTTCGCTGTTGCTGAGACTGCTGATACGGGCATCGAGTTTGGCCGGATCGACACCCCACGCCTGTAGCCGTTCGCGCGCCGATTCCTGCGCCAGCAAATGACGCAGGCGGCTCTCATCCGGACGTTCCTGCAGCGACGGGCTGACAATCTGCCCGGTTCCGACCATCGCCGCCTGAGCGGGTCCCAGCGGCAGTAGCGCCAACACGCAGGACAACAACACGGTCAACGTGCGTTGCATGATATGCATAACAGAGTCTCCTCATCGACTGTAGGGGATAAACGGTAGCTTACCGTCGCGACGCGCTCGGGCGTCGGCGACAGTATACCAATTCCGTACAATTCCTCCTGCCATCAAATGACATAGCACCGGTGCGTGGATTTCCGCCTACGTCTGTTTTATGCTTTTGAGAAGCGATGGTTAAACTGACTGTGAGGTAATTATGGAACTGCCGCAACGTGACGGAGACGGCTACCTGGTGGATATGGGCGCGTGGACACCGGAGATCGGGCGGGCGATGGCCGCCGCGGACGGCGTCGAGCTCGACGATTCCCAATGGGAACAGATCCTGAAAGCGCGCCAATACTACGACGAACATGCCGTGGTGCCGCCGATCCGGAAATTCGCCAAATATATCGGCCAGGATCAGAAGGCCATGTTCAAACAGTGGATGAGCGGACCGATGAAACCGATCACCAAATACGGGGGTCTGCCCAAACCCACGGTGTGCGTCTGAAGCGCGCGCGTGCCCTGCCGGCGGTCGCCCTATGCCTCGTGCCGGCGGTTGTTCAAGCCGAAACGCTCATCCGACCGCCGCTGGATGTGGATCTGATCGGTCAGGTGCGCCACGTCGTCGCGCGGCCGGAGGACACGTTGCTCGATATCGCGCGCCGCCACGATATCGGTCAGGACGAAATCCTGCACGCCAATCCGGATGTAGACCGCTGGCTGCCCACGGCCGGCGCCGAGGTGGTGCTGCCGGCCCGGCACATATTGCCGGCTGCCAGGCGTGAAGGCCTGATACTCAATGTCGCCGAAATGCGGCTGTACTATTTCCCGCCGGCCAAGGCGGGGGAAGCGGAAACGGTGCAGACCTATCCGGTCAGCGTCGGACGTATGGACTGGGACACACCACAGGGCACCACCCGCGTCGTCGCCAAGACACGCAATCCCTCCTGGCGACCGCCGGAATCGATCAAGCGCGAGCACGCCGCCGATGGGGATCCCCTGCCCGACGTGGTTCCCGCCGGCCCTGACAACCCACTGGGCAAATTCGCCATGCGGCTGGGCCTGCCGGGCTATCTGATTCACAGCACCAACAAACCCTACGGCGTCGGGATGCGCGTCACCCATGGCTGCGTGCGGATGTATCCGGAGGATATCGAGCGGTTGTTTCCCCAGGTGCCGGTGAATACACCGGTGCAGATCGTCAACCAGCCGGTCAAGGTCGGCTGGCTCGGCGCAAGCTTGTTCATCGAAATCCACCCTCCCCTGGAAGAGGACCGCGACAAGACCAATCTCATGGCCCTTGCCATGGATCTGATCAACCGGGAAAGGGCCCGTCGCGCGTTCGTGCTGGATGGCGGCGCGTTGAACCAGGCAATCAAAAACCAGAACGGCATGCCGGTGGCCATCGGCCAGGCCGGATAGGCCGGGACGACCGGTCCGTAACCGGACCGGTCGCTGCAATGCTGCCGGCCGCAACCGGCGTCCGGACTTACTTGTACATGGACTTCTTGAACATACGATCGATCTTCTCCGCCGTGGCGTCAGCCGAGGCCTTGGCCGCATCGGCGGTGGACTTGGCGTCATTGGCCGTGGCCGACGCGGCGGCGGCCTCCTTGCGCGCGGCCGCAGCGTCGGCCGCCGCCTGTTGCGCGGTTTCGTTGGCCTGACGGATCTCGCCGCGCAGCGAATCCATGCCTGAGGTGCTGGCGCAGCCGGCCAGTCCGCCCAACGACACCAGCCCGACCAGGGCCACGGCCGTTTTCAATTGTCTCTGTATCATGTCTGGTCCTCTTGATTAATTAGCACGTTAAGAAAGTTGTCTGAACCTGAGTTCAGGCGCAAGTGTAGATCAGCTGCGGGTAAAAAGGTTGCACATTTTTCAACACGGGGCGCCGTGTCAGCGTACGACTACCCGCATGCCCAACCGCACCCAGTGCGCGAGATCGTCGATCTGTTCGTTGGTCAGGGCGATACAGCCGCTGGTCCAGTTGAAATCCTCGTGGATACGCGGGTCGCCGGCGCCGATGCCGTGGATGCCGAGAAAACCGCCCAGAGCGGTCTGTTGCGGCGGCATCCGGGAGTGGGCCAGTGCCCGCCGGATACGCTCGAACTGTCCGGTATCGATCACGCCGGCTTGCAGTGCCCTATCAGCCTGCGCCAGCGACGGATAATCGAAACCGAAGAAGCGGTGAAAATGGCTGTCGTTGGCGATGCGCGCGATATGGAACTCGCCCAGTGGTGTTTTGTCGTCGTGACGGCGCCGGTCGGCGGAAGTCCCGCCGCGGCCGATGGATATATTCGGATAGCTGCGCTCCACCTGATCGCCCTGCATCACATCCAGCCGCATCCGCTGGGTATCGACCAACAGCCAGATCTCCGTCCCGACGGCGATCGCCGGGACCGTAGCGGCCGCGACAACGATCGCGACGATTAGCAGCGCCATCCGCTTGAACGACGTCAACCTGATCTCAAGGATGCCGGGACTCATCGGCGTTATTGTAGCGCAATGGCGACAGCGGCGGCAGCGCCCCGGCCGAGCCGGCGCCCGATTGCAGCCCGCCGGCCGCTCGGCGATACTGGGACGCCTGAGTCCGCTCTTGAGACCACCGCTGCGTGAGGCGATCATGAAAAAAGTACTCATCGGGATATTTGTGCTGGCGATTGTAATTGCCGTCGTAGTCTGGCAGCTTTATGTCAACCTGGACGCCATCGTCGCCAGGGCCATTGAAGACACCGGCAGTAAAGTCACCGGCACTTCTGTCACGGTCGACGGCGTGCAATTGCAGCTGCTGGAGGGTAAAGGCGCGCTGGCCGGCGTACGTGTGGCCAATCCCCCCGGATTCACCGGCCAGAGCGCTTTTGTGCTCGAAAACATCTCGCTATCGATAGCGCTCGATTCGTTGCAGGACAATCCCATCGTCATCGACCGGCTGGTGGTCAACCAGCCGCAGGTGTTCCTGGAATTGAACGAGGAAGGCAAGTCCAATCTGAATGTACTGAAAAAGAATATCCAGACCTATACGTCGGCCGACGGCGGCGCCGAACCGGCGCAGACCGAGCCGGTTCGTTTCATCATCCGCAAACTGGTTTTTGCCGGCGGACGTATCAGCGCCAACACCAGCTTGCGGCCGGACGAACCGGTTGTCACCGACCTGCCCGCCTTCGAAATGAACGGGCTGGGCCAGGCGCAGGGCGGCGCCAGCGGTGCCATCATCGCCAGGGAAGTGCTGCAGCGGCTGCTGGAACAGGCGGCGCGAGCCGCCGGACGCGTCGGCGTCGAGGCGGCAAAACAAAAGCTGGAGGAAAAATCCCGCGAGACCATCGAGAAAAAGTTCGACGGCGCTCTTGACGGCTTGTTGGGAAAATAGCCGCCGGCGGCGCGGTCAAAAGCGTTTCAGCAGCAAACGCAGCGGCCGTAGCAGGTAATACAGAAACCTCAGCCCCTTGGGCAGCGCGAGCAGGGATCGATCCGCTTTGCCGGGCTTGAACGCCCATCGCAACCAGCCGCGGCATCGGCGCCAGGGCGAATCGGTCAGCGCCAGGTAATAAGCGGTCTTGGTACGGTAATAACGGGGTTTTAAGTCCTCGTCAGGCGCATGCCCGCCGGCGGCGGGAAGCAGATGGGCCTGCACCTCGTCGACCAGCCGATGGATCGTGCGACTGCGCAACAACCGCGCCGGCGCGCCGGGCGGCAGCGGCGTAGCCAGCACGCGGTGTGTCAACAGGAGCGCCACCGCCAATATCCGCTGGCAGCCGAGTTCGCGCGCGCGCGTGAATGCCGCACGCCACGCCTCGCGGTTATAGTCCGTCGTCAGCGAAGCCATGTCGCTCAGATGATGCAGCGACGGCTTCCAGTATTCTTTCACCGCGTTGATCGCGCAAATCAACAGACAATCGTAACCGCAGAAGGTAGGGACCGACCGCTGCAACAACGCCACGGTGCACAGCCCCTCCCACAAGCGCCGGGTGCGCAGGTGCAGGCTGGCGGGGGGCATGCCCCAGTGCAGATCGATCGCGGTCGCGTGCCGGTTGTGGGTCAGGCAGGATTGCAACGCCGCCGGATGACGCTGTTGCACCACGTAGCCGAGACTTTGCAGTAACCGCTCGGCGGCCGCGTGGTCGGCGCGGGCAACCAGCAGATCCAGGTCGCCGCAGGCGCGCATGGCCAGGTCGTTATAAATCGCGATGGCCGCGACCGGTCCTTTGAAAGCCGCGACCCTTATCCCCGCCGCCGAAAAACGCTCCAATAACTGCAGCAACTGGACGCTCAGGGCGAGATTGTGGCGGGTGCTTTCCTGGTGCAGGCGTTGCAGCGATTGGCGCAACGCCGGGGTCAGCAGCGCCGCGCCGTGCCGCTGCAGATTCGTCGCCAGTAAAGGTATCGTTCGATATCCGTCCGCGAGACGGAATATCTCCTCCCACTCGAGCCGCTGTGCCAGCAGCTCGCGCAGGCGCCCGACGGCCCGGGCGTCCAGTCGGGGACGGGCGCACAAGGACAACAGCTCCGCTTCGGGTGGGCCTGACGACATGTCTGCTTCGCTTGCTGTTTTTAATCGTTATGCAGTACACGATATAGGAAAATCCGCCGGGCCGCACGCGCCGCGCCGCTGTATCGCCGCGGCGGGTAAACGCCGGCCGGTTGCGCTAGAATAACCAGCACCGCTTTGTGCAACTATCCAGGGCCGCTCCGCGACGGGAATACCATGTCGGTGAAACTGCGATCTCAATTGACCGTCCAGCAGGTCGGGGACGAGGCCCTGGTGCTTGATCTGGACTCTGGCCAGATCCACCAGTTGAATGCCACTGCGGCGTGGATTCTGGCGCAGTGCGACGGCGACAAATCGCTCGAACGCATTATCGCGGATTTCGCCGCGCATTTTTCTGTCGACCCGGCCACCGCGCAGCACGACGTGAACGCTGCCCTGAGGCAGTTGGCGCAGGTCCGGGTCGTCGAGCTGGACACACCCTGATACCCGCTCACATCCTGGCGCACAGGTCCGTGATCAATCCGCAGGTCGCGCGGAGGTCCCCGGCTTCGAGCAGATAGGCCGGCACCGCACCGGCTATGTCCACCGCCGCCTGCAAACCGTTGCCCGGGTGTGCCAGCGCGTTGAGGGTATTGGCGTAGAGCCGCGCACCCGCTTGCGCCGGCGACAGTATCGAGAAACCGGGCCGCCGGGTGGCGGCGGAACGCTGCAGAAAGAAGATCGCGCCCAGGGGTCGGGGCTGCCTGACCAGCCGGCCCGGCAACTCGGTAACGGGAATGTGCAGCGTTCGTTGGGTGCGGACCAGGGTCCCGGGCAATGGATAGGGCCCCGGCGGCGGCGCCTTGAGACACAGGGCATGCGGATACGGATGGACCAGGCGACTCACGGGTTCGAGCACCGCCAGTTCGTCGCTCAGATAGTTGAACCCATGGCTGAGCAGCGCCCAGGCGGTGGTTGATTTTCCCGTGCCCGACTCGGCCACGATCATCGCCACCCGCTCGCCCTGTTCCAGCGCCGCGGAGTGAACAAAATACAGGTCGGGACGTCGCTGCTGCAGTTCTATGGTGAGCAGCTTTTCGAACCCATACATAAATAAATAGGGCAACGCCGGATCGTCGTCCTGGTCCAGGACGATTTCATCCTGCCTGCGGATGCGAAATCCACCGCTACCGCCCCGCTCCACCGAATAGTCCAGATCCGCCGTCTCGCCCCGTTCGCCGAAGGCCCGATAATTGGCCCACAGCAGCTCGCTGAAGTGCGTATCGTCGCAACGCACGTTGATTTGTTGTTCGAAAATACGGAAGTGGAGTTCGGCAGAGCTCAAATCGGCGTTCTACTTTTTCTTCAATGAAAAAAGCCGCACTGCTGACAGTGCGGCTTCCGGCCGTGCAGCCTGGAGGCGGTTTACTTGGGACGGCCTCCAAATTTCGCGCCGCTCTGACCCGGCGGGGCAAACAGGCCGCCGTCGTTGAAATCCTTGTTGACCTTCTTCGCCAGGCCGGGCGGCGGACCATCGAAAATACCGCGCTTTTCCTGACCGATACCGTTGTTCCCCTTGAGAATAATATTGGAACCATTGCGTGCAAATGACGGCGCCGCAGCCATGGTCAGAATGACCGGGGCGACATAGCCGGCTTTTTTCAGAAAGTCCCGCCGAGATTTCTGATGATCGTCTGTGTTCATGTGAGACTCCTCAAGTTACTGATTTCCGACCATGTACCAAGGTAACCGGCCGTGTGTTTTAAGTGCGCGAACTTGGCATTAAAATTTTTGCGCACGGGAAAGACTGTGCCAGAATAAATCGGCTGTCAATAGCAAAAGACGCCAACGCCGGCCGCTTTCGGCCCCGGATATCTCCACCTACACCAACTATATGGATATTCAAATAGTTAATACAGAATTCGAGATTTCACAGGAAGCAAATTGACCCGTACAAAAAGCCGCTAGAGCTCAATCGACACCTTGCGCGAAACAGTCTCGGCCCGGTCCACCGCCGCCTCCACCGTGGCGGCGCGAGCCAGCGCCACCCCCATGCGCCGACGGCCGCTGACCTCGGGCTTGCCGAACAGCCGCAACTGGGTGTCGGCCGGTGCCAGCGCCTGGTCCAGCGCGCCGAAGCTCACCTGACGGGAGTCGCCTTGCGCCAGTACCACACTGGAAGCCGACGGTCCGTGGAAGCGGATATTCGGCACCGGCAAACCGAGTATGGCCCGTGCGTGCAGCGCAAACTGCGACAGGTCCTGCGAGATCAGGGTCACCATGCCGGTGTCGTGCGGCCGGGGCGAGACCTCGCTGAAAATAACCTTGTCGGCGCGCACGAACAACTCCACCCCGAACAGGCCGCGGCCGCCCAGCGCCGCGGTAATGCTGGCCGCGATTTCCCGGGCGCGCGCCAGCGCCAGCGCCGACATCGGCTGCGGCTGCCACGACTGACGGTAGTCGCCGTCGACCTGCAGGTGTCCGATCGGTTCGCAGAAACTCGTACCGCCGGCATGCCTGACGGTCAGCTGGGTGATCTCATAGTCGAATTCGACAAAACCTTCGACGATCACCTTTCCGGCGCCGCTGCGCCCGCCCGCCTGCGCGTAGTCCCAGGCGGGCTCGATATCGGCCTCACGTTTCACCGTGCTCTGCCCCTTCCCCGACGAACTCATAATCGGCTTGACCACGCACGGCAGACCGATCGCCGCCACCGCGGCCTCGAATTCCTCCCGGGTAGCGGCAAAACGGTAAGGCGAGGTCTCCAGGCCCAGTTCCTCGGCCGCCAGGCGCCGAATGCCTTCGCGGTTCATGGTCAGCCGCGTGGCCCGGGCGGTCGGTATGACCGTGAAACCCTCCGCTTCCAGCGCTACCAGCGTGTCGGTGGCGATCGCTTCGATTTCGGGGACGATATAGTGAGGTTTTTCCTGCTCGATAATGGCGCGCAGACGCTCGCCATCCAGCATCGACAACGTGTGGCTGCGGTGCGCCACCTGCATCGCCGGCGCATTCTCGTAGCGATCCAGCACGATCACTTCCACGCCCAGACGCTGAAGCTCGATCACCACTTCCTTACCCAGTTCACCGCCGCCGCACATTAGAACGCGAGTCGCGTTGGGCGCCAGCGGGGTTCCCAGAGAGGTCATGTTTTCAACTCCTTGCAGGCAACAAGCCGCCTATTATAAGACAAGCGCGAGGACTGAGCGCCAAACGCCTTTTGGCGCTCAGTCCATCAACGCCACACTCTTCACCTGGGCATAGACTGCCATCCCCGGTTGCAGGCCCAGCGTATCGCCCGAGCGACGGGTAATCCGCGCAAGCAACTTCTGGCCGTCTCCGAGCTGCAGGCGCACCAGCCGGTGCGCGTCGCTGACGTCTTCCAGGCCGCTGACGCGCACCGGAAGCAGGTTGAGAATGCTGCTGTCGGTAGGCGCGCTGAGCGCCAGGCTGACGTCGCGCGCCCGTATCTGCACCCGCGCCATCTCAGCCCGCGGTAATTGCGATCCGGCGATCGCGACGCGCCCGCCGTGAAGCTCGATCCAACTCAGGGCGTAGTGCGGGTCGTACTCGGCCACGCGCCCCTGCACCACCGCCGTGGCCCCCTCGAACCGCGCCAGCGGCAGATCGAGACGGGTTAACAGGTCGGCGGCGCTACCGCTGGCG
This sequence comes from Thiogranum sp., assembly GCA_030148775.1. Classification (GTDB taxonomy): domain Bacteria; phylum Pseudomonadota; class Gammaproteobacteria; order DSM-19610; family DSM-19610; genus Thiogranum. Next base: position 23,749 of record JASBST010000105.1, on the reverse strand, counting down.
ACTACCCGCCCGGCATCGAGCAGCACCAGATGATCGGCCAGGTGCGCCACTTCGTCCGGGTCATGCGATACATACAATGACGGCACGGAAAGTTCCCGGTGCACGCTCTCCAGGTAGGGGAAAATGGCCCGCCGCGCCGTCTGGTCCAGCGCCGACAACGGCTCGTCCATCAACAACAGTCGGGGGCTGGTCAGCAACGCGCGGCCTATGGCCACTCGCTGACGCTCGCCGCCCGACAAAACCCGGGTATCGCGCGACAACAGCGGACCGATGCCCAGCAGCTCGACCACGGTGTCGAAACCCAGACGGCGCTGCGCCGGCGCCACCCGGCGCCAGCCGTAAAGCAGATTGCGCTCGACCGACAGGTGGGCGAACAGGCTCGCCTCCTGGAAGACGTATCCCAGTGCGCGTCGGTGCACCGGCACAAAGTGTGTATCCGATTGCCAGCAATCGCCGTTGATCCGCACCAGACCCTGTCCGACCCGCAGCAGACCGGCCACGGCGCGCAACACGCTGGTCTTGCCGCAGCCGGACGGCCCGAACAGCGCAGTCACCCCGTGGCCGGCCGTCTGGAACTCGACCGCCAGCTGGAAATCCCCCAGCCGGTGTCGCAGGCTGATCTCGATTTGGCTCATCGCCAGCGTTTTTCCATTCGATACATGGCGAAGATCACGACAAACGAGAACAGCAGCATCCCGCCCGCGAGCCAGTGTGCCTGCCCCCACTCCAGCGCCTCCACGTGATCGTAGATGGCCACCGACAGGACTTTGGTCTCGCCGGGGATATTTCCGCCGATCATGAGCACTACCCCGAACTCGCCCACGGTGTGGGCGAATCCGAGCACGGCACCGGTGAGAAAACCGCTACGCGCCAGCGGCAACGCGACATCGAAAAATCGCTGAACGGGCGAGGCGCGCAGCGTGGCGGCCACCTCCAACGGCCGCTCGCCGAGCGCCTCGAACGCATTACGAATCGGTTGCACCACGAAAGGCAGCGAATACAACACCGAGCCCACCACCAGGCCGGGAAAGGTAAAGGCCAGGGTTCCCCACCCCAGCCCCTGGGTGAGCCGGCCGATCGGCCCGGCCGGCCCCAGCAATAACAACAAATAGAAACCGAGCACGGTGGGCGGCAGCACCAAGGGAAGTGCTACCAGGCTGCCGATCAGATCGCGCCACCAGTTGCGCGATTTCGCCAGCCACCAGGCCAGTGGGGTTCCGGCCACCAGCAGGATCAAGGTGGTGACCGCCGCCAGCTTGAGCGTCAGCCAGACCGGCTCCCAGTAAGCTTCCATTACCGCCGGCACCGTCTAATCGGTGCCATAGCCATACCGCGCAATGACATCGCGCGCCGCGCGGCTGCGCAGATAGGCGAGAAACTCCGTTGCCGCCGGCTTGGCGTCGCCGCGCTTCAGCACGACGGCGTCCTGATGGATCGGCGGATAGAGCGCCTGTGGTATCAGCCAGTAACTGCCGCTGTCGTCGAGCGCAACCTGTGCCAGAGCCACAAAACCCAGATCGGCGTTGCCGCTGGCGACAAACTGATACGCCTGGGCGACGCTTTCGCCGGTAACCCGCTTGTCGCGCAAACGTCGCTCCACACCCAGCTTGCGCATCACGCTGACCGCCGCCGCGCCATAGGGGGCGGTTTTGGGATTGGCCAGCGCCAGTTTGTGAAAGCGCGCCTCTGTCAGGGTATGTTCTCCCGGTGAAGTGGCGCCGGCCTGGCGGGCACTCCACAGGACCAGCCGGCCGGTGGCATAGGTAAAGCGTCCGCTGGCCAGTCCCTGTTGTTGCAGCAGGCGCGGCCGTCGCTGGTCTGCGGCGAGAAAAACATCGAACGGCGCGCCTTGCAGAATCTGCGCGTAGAGTTTTCCGGTGGAGCCGTAACTGACCCGCAGACGATGACCGCTGAGCTGCTGAAAACGCTCGGCCAACGTCTGCATTGCCGCGGTGAAATTCGCCGCCACCGCCACCCTCAGCTCGGCCGCATCGGCCGTCGGCGCAACGCTCAGCCACAGTGCGAGCGCGGCGGTTGCAATGAAGTGTGTTTTCCCGTGCAAACGTCCTCCCACTGTCAACGACGATCCCGGCGGCACTTCGGGGAGTGCAAGTATCCGGCAGGCTGGCGGTTGCCTGCAACCGCCTGTCGACCGGACCCGTGTGTCGGATCGACGCTCGCGTGCCAACCGGTAGGATGACACGGACGAACCCGTCCCGGGAGAGGGGGCCGGGATACTAATGCCATCATCTGTCAAGCGTTTTTCTTCCCGATTGACGCCTGTGGCAATCTACCCCACACTCTTGTACAGCAGCGGCCTAAGCTGGTATAGACCACAGGAACCCAACCCGATCATGACGTATTGTCTTGCCATAAAAGTCCGCGAAGGACTGGTGTTCGCCTCTGATTCCCGCACCAATGCCGGCGTCGATCAATTGAGCACGTTCAGTAAGATGTTCACCTTCGGCACCGAGGGTCAACGGGTGTTTACCATTCTGACCGCCGGCAATCTGGCCACCACCCAAGCGGTCATCGGTCGCCTGCAACGGGATATCAGAAAAAACGCCGAATCCAATCTGAACAATCTTGAGACCATCGAGGAAGCGGCGCAATATCTAGGCATGCTCAGTCGCGACGAACAGGCCCGGCACTGCGGCGGCGCTATCGATACCAGCGCAAGCTTTATTCTCGGCGGACAAATCGGCGACAGTCCGCCGCTGGTCTGTCTCGTCTATCCGGAAGGCAATTTCATCTGTGCCACCGATGAGACCCCTTATCTGCAGATCGGCGAAGTCAAATACGGCAAACCGATACTCGACCGCATCATCCGTCCCGATACGCCGTTGAACGAGGCGGCGCTATGCGCGCTGGTATCGATGGACTCGACCACACGCTCCAATGCAACTGTCGGCCCCCCTATCGAAGTACTGATTTACTCAGCCAACCAGCTGCGCAGCGACCGCCATTTCATTTTCACCGCCGAAGACCCCTATCTTGCCGATCTGAAACTTGCCTGGGACGCCAAACTCAAGGAAGCCTTCACCGAATTGCGCCGCTACAACTGGCAACCCGACGAAGCGTACGCCGAGCGTCTGTCGACGCAAGCCGCGGACGGCGTCGCGCAACGCCGCCGCCAGTAATCAGCGCGCCGCCTGCATCCTCGCGACCGGATCGAACCAGGTGCGCTGCATCGCGGCGTGGATCTCTCCCAGCGCCACCTGCACGTCGTCGATGAATACATGGAAGGTCTGCGGAAATATTTCGTGCGGGTCGCTTTCGCGCACCAATCGCTCGGCCCGCCCGACCGCACGCAGCGGCACGCCGTTGCGCGGCAGCTGTTTCAGGCAACTGCGTATCTGGCGCAGTGTATGCAGCACTGCGCGCGGAAACAGGGTGTCGTGTAGCAGATAACCGGCCGCCACCGGCGCGCTGACCTGCCGGCGCACGCTCTGGCGATAGGCCTGATGCGCGCTGAGGGCGTTGAGCAACCAGGTCCAGAGACGGTGCTCCAGGCGCTCGAGCTCGGCACCGGAGGCGATCAACGTCGCCGAGCCGACGTCTAGAATGCGCGTGGTCATGTCGGCGCGCTCAAGATTACGGCCGATACGGATGAACTGGTAGGCCGCATCCTGGCTCATGGTGCCCGCCAGCAAGCCGGTGATCGCCTGGCAGCGTTGCACGATCTGGGACAGGAATTCGTAATTGTGATCGCTCTGGCGCTTCACTCCAACGCGCCGGCGCACAAACATGAGCAGCTCGTTGACGCTTTCGAAGCTCTCGCTGGGGGCGACATCACGGGTGGTGCGCAGGTTTTCCCGTGCCATGATCAGGCAATTGAGAATCGAACCGGAATGGTCCCGGTCGGCCAGCATGAAAGCCCGGGTGTTGCGCTCATTGGCGCTGCGATAACGCGCTTTGAAATCGTCGTGCCCGCCACTGATGTCGATCAGCTCCCCCCAGGTCAAACCGACCCCCCGCGGCAGATCCAGCATCAGCAGTTTGAAGGCGTTGAGCAAGCGCGCAATGTTCTCGGTACGCTCGATATAACGCGCCGTCCAATAGAGCCGCTCGGCCACCCGCGACAACATCTAGGCGCGCCCTCCACTGTCCAGAACCCAGGTGTCCTTGCTGCCCCCGCCCTGCGAGGAATTCACCACCAACGATCCTTTACGCAACGCCACCCGCGTCAGGCCGCCGGCGGTGACATAGGTGGACCTGGCACTGAGAACGAACGGCCGCAGGTCGAGGTGGCGCGGTTCCAGGTGCCGGCCGACCACCGTCGGCGCGGTCGACAGCGCCAGCGCCGGCTGGGCAATGTAGTTGCGCGGTCGACGCTGCACCAGGGCGGCAATTTTTTCGCGTTCCTTGAGCGTCGATTGCGGCCCGACCAGCATGCCGTAACCGCCCGACTCGTTGGCCGGCTTGACCACCAGGTCTTTCAAATTGGCAAGCACATGCTCGCGCTGCCGTTTGTCTTCACACCGATAGGACGGCACATTCGGCAATATGGGGTCCTGGTCCAGGTAATAACGGATCATGTCCGGGACATAGGTATACACCACTTTGTCATCGGCCACCCCGCAGCCGGGCGCGTTGGCCAGTGCCACATTGCCGGCCCGCCAGGCGCGCAACAGGCCGGGGCAACCGAGCAGCGAATCCTCGCGGAAAGCTTCCGGGTCGAGAAAGTCGTCGTTGACGCGTCGATAAATCACATCCACCCGCTGCAACCCGTCGATGGTCCGCATGTAAACGCAATCGTCACGATCGACCACCAGGTCGCCCCCCTCGACCAGCTCGGCCCCCATCTGTTGGGCCAGATAGGCGTGTTCGAAATAGGCCGAGTTATAGATTCCCGGCGTCAACACGACGATCTCCGGATAATCGAGCGGCCGCGGCGACAACGAGGCGAGCATGTCGAACAAAGCCGCCGGATAGTCGTCGACCGGCAGAATCGACTGGCGACGGAATAACTCGGGGAACACCCGTTTGGCCACACTGCGGTTCTGGATCATATAGGAAACACCCGACGGGACGCGCAGATTGTCCTCGAGCACATAAACGGTGCCGTCGCCATCGCGCACCAGATCGGAGCCGCAGATATGTGCCCAGACGCCGAAACGCGGACTGAAACCGGCGCACTGGGGAAAATAATCCTTGGAACTGTCAATCAACGCCTGTGGAAAGACTTTGTCGCGGACAATGCGCTGTTTGTTGTAGACGTCGTCGATGAACAGATTCAGCGCGGTTATCCGCTGTTTCAGTCCGGCCTCGATCTGACGCCACTCGCGCAGCGGAATCACCCGCGGAATAATATCGAACGGCCAGGCGCGGTCGATATTCTCACCCTCACTGTAAACAGTGAAGGTAATGCCCATCTCCTCGATCGCCAGCTCGGCGGCGCGCTGACGGCGCGCCAGCTTCTGATCACTCAGGGATTTGAGATAATTGGCGAGGACACGCGCGGCGGCGCGCGGCTGGCCCGGTGAACTGATCAGTTCATCGTAAAAGCCGCCAGCATCATACTGGCTCCAATCAATGCGCATGTCGGCACTATAACCCAATCGGTCGGAACACACACGCCGGGATGCTCATGTACACCTTCGGCGCCCTGGGACAAGCGCCCGGCGAGTATCTCGACCAGGCGCGTCCCGCTCATCGGCAACAGCAGGTATGTTTCAGCGCTCCCGGGGAATCGACGCGACCGTTTCATCACGGCTGGCAGCATCGGAACAGGGCCCGCCATCACCCAGCAGCTCGGCGCATACGTGGTCGGCGAAGCCGGCGCCGGCCTCCGCGTAAAGATTGAACGCGGCATGGACCCCGACCTGCATCAGGGATTCGATCTCGTCGGGATATTTGGCGATGGCGGCGATTTTCCCGCTGTAACCGAGTTCGGTCAGCTGGCGCGCCGCAAACAGGTTTTCCTGTGTGTTCGGCATTGCCAGCAATACCAGCTGCACCGAGTCGAAATCCAGCTGGATGCGGTCCCAGAAATCCGGATCGGTGGCACTGCCGAGTATCACCCGACGCTGCTGCTCCTGCTGCTCGTCGACCGTGACCTGGTCTACATCCACGCCGAGCACCAGATCCCCCATGCGTTGCCGCATGGCATCATAGGTGCCGGTACCGACGCGGCCCATGCCAAAGACGATCACCGATGTCTCGCCCGGGAAAATGCTCTTTTCCTCGGCGATACGCAACCGCGTCTCGAACTGGGACAAATGCGGTCGCAAGCGGGCATAGATCCGATACGCCGCCACGTTCAACGGCGCGGCGAGAATGAACGACAGCGACAAGGCGATGGCCAGTGTGATCAGCACATCGCTGCCGATCCAGCCCTGGGCCACGCCGATGGCACAGACGATCAGGCCGAATTCGCTGTAATTGCTGAGACTGAGCGCGGCCAGCACCGAGGTACGCAGACGCAGGCGCAGGCGTGTCATAAGCAGGAAAAACAACACTCCCTTGACCGGTATCAGCGGCAGCAGCAGCAAGGCCACGCTCACCGATTCCACGCTGATGGGTCCGGACAAGCCGATCGAGAGGAAAAAGCCGACCAGGAACAAGTCCTTGAATCCGAGCAACTGGCGCGACAATTCCGACGCCCGCGCGTGGCCGGCAAGCAACAACCCCATGATCAACGCGCCCAAATCGCCTTTGATATTGACCAATTCGAACAACTGCGCGCCGCCCAGCGCCAACAACAGACCAAAAAGAATCTGCAGCTCGCCGTGACCCGATCGCTCCAGCAGCCGCAGCAAAAAGGGGCGCAAGGCGAACAACGCCAACAGACCCAGCGCCCACACGGTGGGCATCTTGCCCACCGAGGCGGCCAGAAACACCACCGCGGCAATATCCTGCACCACCAGGATGCCTACGGCGATACGTCCGTAAAGCGAGTACATCTCGCCTTTCTCCTCCAGCACCTTCACCACGAACACGGTGCTGGAAAAACTCAAGGCAAACGCCAGCAGCGCTATCGCGCCGCCATCCATCCCCGCAAACATCGGTACGCCGACAGCCGCCAGTGCCGCGACACCGGCCACCGAAAGCAGCACCGAGGCACCCATGTGAAGTCCGGCCACCGCCCAGATTTGGGGCATTAACAGGCTGCCGAGGCGAAGTTTCAGACCGATCGTGAACAACAACAGGGTGACACCCAGATCGGAAAGCTGCGACAGGACAGGTGTCAGCCGACTGCCAGCGGCGTACAGCGCGAACCCGGTCAGCAGATAACCCACCAGGGGGGGCAAGCCGAGCGCGCGCGCCGCAAGGCCACTGAGATAGGCCACAGCCAGGGTGATAATATCGGAAGACATGGGGGAATTAGTATCCGCGCACAGGGCCGCGCGCGCAACGGGCGGTTCACCTAATCGCCGTTTGCCTCCAGGGCCGGGATCGGAACGACCCGACCGTCGCGGTAACGGACCGCCGGCCGGTCACGCAGACGATAAGACGGCGGGCTACAGGCGACCGGCGCACAGCGGCGCGTTCGAGCTATTTTGTGACTGGCTGTACTGGGCATCGAGTCGTCGCATCATGTCGTCACAGAGTGCGGTAACCCCCGGCTGCAATGCCGGCGACTCGTATCGGGAAACGGAGCTGTGGTAGACGCCGGCGACGTATGCGGGGCGAAAACGCACACCGATGAATTCGAACAGGCAGCGGCCGTAGGTGACCGGATCGCTGACCAGAGCTTCGTAGTTGAACAGCATTACGCGCTGCTGCTCATGCAGACCCAAATCGAAATAGAGCGAGTTTCTCGCATACCACAGCAGCGCAGCGCCGTCCTGATCGCTCAAGTCATCGTGGCAGAGCCCGCGCAACAAGTCCAGCAACTCGGCCGTAACGCCCTCGGCGATGGCCGGCTGGCCCGGATGCCGTTCACGGCCCTGGGAAATGCCGAGCATGATTTCCCGGTGCGCCCCGCCCCAGCGGCGCAACGACGAATTCACGGCGTCACGATAATCCCGATAGATCCACAACAGCCGGGTCTCGGGATGGAAGCGCAGGAAACGCAGCGCGTATTGCAGATCGTTGTTGGGCTTGAACACCGCGGCCTTGGCATGCGACCGGGTCAGCAGCTTACGCAGCCTGTCGAGGGGGATCAGACGACTCCTACCCTCGAAAACCAGTCGTCGCTGATCACCCAGATAGACATTGCAGTCCGGGCTCCTGGCCAGCAGATCCGCCATCATGGTCGTGCCCGAGCGCTGACTACCGAGCACGAACACCGGAGCCGACGCGCATTCCCTGTTAAAAATCATCCACAAAAGGCCTCCGTCTACGCCGAGCTGCAACAAATGAGGCATAGCCGATGATATGAGCATGGCGTCTGGTCAGTGCCGAAACGGCTTCTGACCGATATAAACCTGATGCAAACAGTCTAGCATATGGTCGCACAGCGCCTCGATTTCGGGATTGAGGTCAGGCAACGGATCGAGGGTCGGCGCCGAACGATTGATCGGTCTGACGTACCGACGCGCGTAATTCAGCTGGATGAAGTCGAAAATCGATTGCATGCAATCTTCCGGATTGCTGACCAGCTCGTCATGTCTGACCAGCAGCACCCGCTCGTCGCGATCGAGGTGCAGTTGAAAGTACATCTGGTTGCGCAGATACCAAAGCAGCGCGGCGCCGTCTTGCGCCGACATCTGGTCGTGGACGTGCTGTTTGAGCAGCGCCAGGGTTTGCGCATTCAGATTCTCGGCGATCGAATGCTGCCCGGGATGTTTGGCGCTACCTGTCACGATACCGAGCAACATATTTTTCTGCGCATCGCCCCATTTGCGCACGATATCGCGCACCACGCCGCGATAATGGCGGAAAATCCACAACGCCTGCGATTCGGGATACAGGTTCATATACCGGTCGGTGTACTGCAGGTCATTCGCCAACTCGAAAACCACCCGTTCGTTCGGCGTGAATTGGATCAGCCGTTCGATCACCTGCTCCGGAAGAATACGGTATTTCTGATACGCATGCGGCGAATTTTCACGATACAGTGTACAGCGGGAGCAGCGCGCCAGGGCACTCAGCAAGGTGGTCTTTCCGGCCTGGTTGCAGGCCACCACCCAGAGAACCCGCTTGCGCAACTCGCCGCTCAGGCCGGCGCCGCGGTTGAATGTCGGCACACTTTCCAGGAAGAAGTCCAGTAAACGGGTCCAGTGCAATCCAGTGATGTGCATAGTGCAGCCTTCGTCCGGTGCGCCAATCTTCCAGACGCAACCCGGCCCAAACGTCCTATCTACATTATTCTTAGAATTCTTCAAACCGTCATGAAATATTCATGACACGGTAATAATTTAGACGGGTGTGGAACGCCAGGCAAGAGCATTGCCGAAAAAAAAACGTAAGGGAATACCGACATTCGTCAGGATAAACGCGAGTGGAATTGAGAATTATTCAGGCTTCCGGTTCATCGCCGCCGTCGAGCAGGGGCTCAATGGCGTGGCCGAGGCGATCCAGCAGCGCCGGATCACCCGCGCCCTGCTTGCGCAGCGCGGCAAAGACTTTCTCCACACCGGCCCGTTGCCGGTGACCGGCCGTGCGCAGCGAATCCGCGGCGGAAACCAACTCCAGCGGCTCGCGACAGGCGTGGGTGCGCCCTTCCAGCATTCGCAGATGTAACAGTGCTCTCCCCAACACTACGTAAGGGAAATTGATATTGCGCATGGGACCGATACGCAGCACCTGCCCACCCAGCGATTTGCCCAGCAGTTGGATATCGGCGATCCGATCGGCGCTGAACCAGGCCGAAGCGCCCCCGATCAACGCCCCCAGACCGCTGCCCAAAAGCAGCGAATGGCCACCGACCGCAACGTCTATCACACTGCCTGCCGCCGCGCCGCCAACACCGCCGGTGGCGACCAGCTGGCGCCGTGTCAGGCCGAACAGGCGCCAGCTGAGACTGGAAAACAAATCTTCGTCCAGTATGTCCACCACCGCTTCCCGACGCTGCAACCGGTTATAGTCATAAAGCGACTCCACCGCCTGGCGGCACGCCTGCTCCCGGCGTGTCAACGCCGCGCGGTAGGCTTCGCCCAATGCCGCCCGCTGACGGTCGATCGATTTCGAACTGTCCAGCGGAGATTCACGAAAATAGGTGATCATCCCGGCCAGGCACTCGGCGATGAGACGGACCGCGCCGGTGCGCCGCCGCTGCCGCTCGGCGCGTAGCACCTGTACCGCGCGCTCCAGCGGCGCGCGCCAGGCTTCGCACAGTTGGGCGAAAGCCAGCAGGAGTTGCAACCGCTTGTCAAAATCGGCCTTCATCGCATTGAACACGCGCACTATCCGGAAATACTGCCCTAGCGCGTTTTCCCATTCGTGACGGTAATCGCCGCTGCCGATCATGTTGATCAGCGCCAGACTCGGTTGCCCGGTCCAGCGCAGGATTTCCATCTCCGCTTCATACTCGTGACCAAAGGGACGCGAACCGTCGACCACATACAGGATCCCGGCGCCGCCGATCAGCGGTGCCAGCAGTCTGCACTCCGCCTCGAAACGGGCGTCGCCCTGGTGTTGTTCGACAAAACGCCGCACGACCTGCGGGCGCTCGGCGCTGGAACCGGCTTGCGCATGCATCCATTCCAGCGCGGCGCGGGGGCGCTGAAAGCCTGGCGTGTCGATCAGCACGTACAAGGTCTCGTCGTCGACCATCAGCGGGTATTCCTGCACCTCGCGCGTGGTTCCGGAGAGGGCCGAAATCATCACCTGCTCGTCATTCGCCAGCGTGGAGACGATACTGCTCTTGCCTTTGTTGGGATGGCCGACGACGGCAAAGCGAGGCGTGCTCACGGCGTTGGCTCCAGCGTCTCGACGTGCAGATACGGATCATGAAGCTGGCGCAGCGCGTGGCGCCATACCTCGCTGTCGCGTGTAGCGACCGGGTGCTCGCCTCCCCACAGGGCCACGACGATCGCCTGCCGCGCGCCGCACTGGCGGCGCAAGTCGCGTAGAAAATCGATGAAATCGAGCAACGGCGGTTCCCAGGCTCTTACGACCACGGCGACGCCGCTTTGCCGTTTTTGACATAACGAGGCGACCAGCGTGCGGTCTTCGTGCAAAGAGCGGCCACCGCCGGCATCCTGCCAGTCGAGCGGCTCGATACCCAGCCCGCGTAGCCGCGGCGCCAGCCGCTCACGCTGGGCATAGGTCCCCGACCAGCCCACGACCGGGCAAGCCATCGCGACGCCGTCTGTACGCGCCGACGGTACCGGATCCGACGCGTCAGCATTGGCGCCGGGCGCTCCGGCGATCACGTCATCGTGCGCGCAAACCGTGGTCACCAGCGGCGAATTCATCCTCGCCAGCAATTCCGCCGCGCCGGCGATGTGGGCCAGCGCGCGGGCCAGATGGACCCGCAGGCGCAACCAGGAGACCAGTAGCGTCACCAGTCTCGGCAGCAGACCGTAACTGGTCAGCGCCAGAAACAGAAACGGCCACCAGGCGCCCAGTTGCGCCGCGGACAAAGGCGGTGCCGGCTCGAAGCCGCCGCTCTGCAGACGATAGAAGCGGCTGGCGTCGATCAACTCGCGGCTGGGAACCGCTTGCGGATAGAGGTTATGCCAGGGCCAGGACAGCCATTGCAACAAGCGATGAAATTCGGCGTTGTCCAGATTCAGTGTCGTGCTCCAGGCAAACGCGAGATCGGAAAACGCGGTCAGATAGGCCAGCGCCAGCAGTGCGCCGACATTGAACCAGACCGCGAACAGCTGTGACCAATAGGACACCAGCCAGCGTCCCGCCGGGGTCATGACACGTGACTGGTGCTGCGTCCACAGCAGTTGCAGGCCGGGGGTTCGTCCCCGTTCCAGGCGCGCGGCAAACCGTTGCGCCAGACGTCCCGGGTGCACAACGCCCAGCGTCGCGCGTACACCGCTGAACAGCGCGCTAGCCCCCGGCAGCGCCAGCAACAGCCATACCACCAGTAAAAGAATCTGCGGCAGCACCAACGCGCTGACGACGTGAAAGATATTGATCGGCGTCTGTCCGCTGTAGCTGAGTACGCCGCGCGCCAGCGTCCAGCCAACCGCCAGCCCGAGAACAGCGAGCGACACGCCGAGGACACGATAAAGATGGACACCGGCATGAGCGCCCGACGGCCGCCAGTCGGCGATATCCACCCGTCTGAGCCAGCCACTGAGCTGGCGCGCCGGTCGCTTGCGCTGCCCGTGCAGCTCTTTGCCTATGGCACGGTCCCGTTGTTGGCGCCGCCGCGTGTCGGTGGCGCCGTCGGCCTCGAGGGCGGTGGTGAGAGCGATCAGGTCAGTGAGCAGCGCGGCGGGCGTCATCGTGCCAGTATATCGCATGTGAGATCTGTCCAGGTTTTCTGTTAAGGTTGGTACTGGTAATCCGCCGACGGTCGGCTGAATACAGGAACGCGGAATTATGGCAGGCAAGCGTTTTAAACTGCTCGTCTCTGGTGTGATCATCATAGTGGCGATCGGATGGATCACAGTCTGGCTCGGCCAGCCGGAACCGGTGGCGGTGATCGTCAAGGCGGCTGACCGCGGGCCCGTCCAGAACACCATCGCCAATACCCGCGCCGGCACCATCAAGGCCTGCAGCCGCGCCGGTTTGTCACCGGCCACCGGCGGACAGATTGCGCTGCTGCCAGTGGCGGTGGGGGACCGGGTCGAGCGCGGCCAACTGTTACTGGAGCTGTGGAACGACGACCTGCGGGCCCAGGTGTCGCTGGCGGCCAGCGAAACCAAGGCCGCCGCTGCGCTCGCCCGCCAGGCGTGCGTGCTGGCCGATGTGGCGGCGCGCGATGCCACGCGGTTGCGCAAGTTGCGCCTGAAGGGTCTGACCACCGAAGAGGCCGCCGACAAGGCCGACGGTGACGCGCAGGCACAATCCGCCGCCTGCGAAGCGGCCCGCGCGCGCGTATCGGTCAGCCAGTCGCAACTGGACGTCGCCCGCGCCACGCTCGAACGCACCCGCCTAAGCGCACCGTTCAGCGGTACGGTTGCGGAAATAAACGGCGAAATCGGTGAATTCGTCACCCCGTCGCCGGTGGGTATCCCGACACCGCCTGCGGTCGATCTGGTCGACATCAGCTGTCTCTACGCTTCGGCCCCCATCGACGAAGTGGACGCGCCCGGGATTCGGGTCGGGATGCCGGCGCTGATTTCGCTCGATGCTTTTCCGCGCAAGCGTTTCGCCGGCGAGGTCCGTCGGGTCGCGCCCTATGTACTGGATCGCGAAAAACAGGCACGCACAGTGGATGTGGAAGTCGATTTCGCCGAGCCCAAAGACAGCGACGGCATGCTGCCCGGCTACAGCGCCGACATCGAAGTCATTCTGGCCGAGCATCGTGACGTCGTACGCGTACCCACCGAGGCGGTGCTCGAGGGCGACAAGCTGCTGGTGATGCAGGCCGACGGTATTCTGCGTCAACGCAATATCGACACCGGCCTGAGCAACTGGGCTTATACCGAGGTCAGTCAGGGCATCGAGCCCGGCGAGAAAGTCGTCGTATCGGTAGACCGCGACGGCGTGGCCGACGGCGCCCTCGCCGAAGTGGACGCCGGCGCCGATGACGATGATTGATCTGCGCGGGGTGCGCCGCGATTTTCTTGTCGGCGATCAGACCGTACACGCGTTGGACGATATCAACCTGAACATCGCAGCCGGCGAGTATGTGTCCATCATGGGGCCTTCGGGCTCCGGGAAATCGACCCTGCTCAACCTTGTCGGTCTGCTCGATCGACCCAACAGCGGCCACTACCTGCTGGACGGTGAAGACGTCACCACCCTGAGCGACGTGCAACAGGCGCATACCCGCAATCGGCGCATCGGCTTTGTGTTTCAGGCCTTTCACCTGGTGCCGCGATTGACGGCGGCGGAGAACGTCGAGCTGCCCCTGGTACTCGCCGCCATGGCGCCGCAGGAGCGCCGCCGGCGCGTCGCGACGGCTCTGCAAGCGCTGAATCTCTCCGACCGCGCCCGGCACAAACCGGAACAATTGTCCGGCGGGCAACGTCAGCGTATCGCCATCGCCCGCGCCACCATCACCGAACCCGACGTGCTGTTGGCCGACGAGCCGACGGGAAATCTGGATCACAAATCCGGCGGCGACGTGATCGACACACTGGAGGCGCTGAACCGACGCGGCATCACCCTAATCGTAGTCACCCATGATGCCGAACTCGGCGCGCGCGCCGGACGCAGAATTCTGATGTGCGACGGCCGTATCGAGGCGGACGCGCGGACGGGAACGGCGTGACCGGTAGCGACATTTCGCGATTCGCCTGGACGGCGCTGCGCGGCTATCCCACACGCACGCTGCTGATGCTGATAGCCACGGCTATCGGGGTGGCCGCGGTGATCGTACTCACGTCGCTGGGAGAAGGCGCGCGCCGTTACGTCACCGACGAATTCTCCTCTCTCGGCACCAATCTGCTGATAGTCTTTCCCGGTCGCTCGGAAACCGCCGGCTTCAATCCCACCACCATGATGGGCGAGACACCGCGCGATCTGACCCTCGACGATGCACTCGCGCTGACCCGCAGCTACAGCGTACGGCGGATCGCGCCGCTCAATGTCGGCGCGGCCGATATCAGTTGGCGCAATCGACAACGTGAAGTGACCGTGATCGGGACCACCCATGAGATGTTGGCCATACGGCATTGGGAGCTGGCGCAGGGCGATTTTCTGCCAGCCACCGATCTGGATCTGGCCACACCGGTGTGCGTGATCGGCGGGCGCATCCGCAGCAAGCTGTTCGGCGCCAGGCGCGCTCTCGGCCAATGGCTGCGTATTGGCGACCGGCGCTTTCGCGTGATCGGCGTGATGGCCTCCGAGGGACGTTCCATTGGCGTTGACGTGCAGGAAACGGTCATGATACCGGTCGCCTCGGCGCAACAGTTGTTCAACACCCCGTCGCTGTTTCGCATTCTGGTCGAAGCCAGGAGTCGCGACGCCATTCAACCGGTGAAGCGCTTCATTGTCGACACGCTGAAAGCCCGGCACCAGGGAGAAAAGGACGTCACCGTCGTCACTCAGGACGCGGTGCTGGCCACCTTCGACCGGATTTTCTCGGCACTGACTTACGCCGTCGGCGGCATCGCCGCCATCAGTCTCATGGTCGCCGGCATTCTTATCATGAATGTCATGTTGGTGGCGGTCTCGCAGCGTACCGCCGAGATCGGCCTGCTCAAGGCGCTGGGGGCCGCGCCGCGGCAAATTGTCACCTTGATCATCGCCGAAGCCTTTCTGCTGTCGCTGCTGGGCGCGACACTCGGCCTGTTATTGGGCCAGGCCACCAGCGCCGGAATACGACAGGCCTTTCCGGTATTGCCCGCCCAGGCACCTGTCTGGGCCGTAGTCACGGCGGTGCTGGTGGCGCTGACGACCGGTGTACTGTTCAGTCTGCTGCCGGCGCGGCGCGCGGCAAGACTCGACCCGGTGCTGGCCTTGTCGCGCCGCTAAATCATGTTCAGCCGAGATTTTCTCCGCCTGACCGGTCGCGCCCTGAGCGCGCACCGGTTGCGCAGCTTTCTCACTACCTTGGGCATCACCGTGGGTATCGCGGCGGTGATACTATTGACTTCCATCGGCGAAGGCATCCACCAGTTCGTGCTCGCCGAGTTCACCCAGTTCGGCACCACCATCGTCGGTATCAATCCCGGCAAAACCAGCACCCACGGCGCTTCCACGGGGGTGTTCGGCACCGTGCGCCCCCTCACGCTCGAGGACGCGCAGGCGTTGCAGCGTCTGCCCTTCGCCGAAGCCGTCGTGCCTCTGGTACAGGGGAATGCCGAAGTGGAGGCAGGCAATCGCAGGCGCCGAACAACCGTCTACGGCGTCGGTACGCAAATGCCGGCGGCCTTTAGCATGGCGGTAAAATCAGGCCGGTTCCTGCCGGCCGACGACCCGAGCGCACCACGCGCCTTTGCCGTGCTCGGCAGCAAACTGCGCCACGAACTGTTCGCTAACGACAACCCCCTCGGACAGCGCCTGGGGATCGGCGGCAGCCGCTATCGAATCATCGGCGTGATGGAGGAAAAAGGCACCGTGCTCGGTTTCGATCTGGACGACACGGTATACATCCCGGCGGCACGCGCGCTTGAATTGTTCAACCGCGAATCGCTGTTCGAGATCGATCTGCTGTACGCCCCGGAAGTCAAATCCGAAACTGTGGTCAAGGGCATTCGAAAGTTATTGCTGGCGCGCCACGGCCGGGAGGACTTCACCATAACCACCCAGGAGCAGATGCTCGATGTGCTGGGGTCGATACTCAATATATTGACGTTCGCCGTCGCCGCCATAGGCGGCATTTCGCTACTGGTTGGCGCGATCGGCATCGGTACCATCATGACCATCTCCGTCAACGAACGAACGGCGGAAATTGGCCTGTTGCGCGCGCTGGGCGCACGCCGTGGCCAGGTGCTCGGCCTGTTTCTGGGCGAAGCGCTGGTGCTCGCCGCGGTGGGCGGGGTCGCCGGTCTGCTGGTCGGTGTAAGCGTCGCCCAGGTCCTGCACCTGCTATTGCCCGCCCTGCCGGTACATACGCCCTGGCTGTTTGTCGTGCTGGCCGTCGCGGTCGCGCTACTCATCGGACTGGCAGCCGGCGTGTTACCGGCGCGGCGGGCGGCGGCGCTGGATCCAGTCGAGGCTTTGCGCGGTGAATAGGTCCGGATTTTCACCCCGGAACGTCGGTCTTCCACTTACAGTCGACTAGAGCCTTCAACCCTTCGGAATCACCCCCCGCTCCCACATCAGATACAGTTTTTCACCGATGCCTAAGCGGCTCCAACTGGGTAAAGATGGGGCTGTAAAAGCCTTGGCCATATATAATGATAATAGTCGAAGCAGGCTTAACACCCATGTCACGCGAAAATGCGGGGCGCTGCCTGGGGCGCACGCTGATGGCGCTCGCGGTGACGGCGTTGCTTCTGCTCGGTTGCAGCGCCTCCGCCCACAATGGGGTGGATCACGGTGGCGACTCGGCCGCTGCTCAGATTCATCGGGTCAGTGAACCGAGATTCAGCGTCCGCAGCGAGACCAGCGAGGTGGTCGGTATTCTGAACAACGGCGCCCTCGAACTGTTCATCGACGACGCGCTGACGAACGCACCGCTGGATTACACCCTGGTACAGGTTGAAGTGGATGGAAGCCCGTTCGACGCCGAGCGCGTCGACAAAGGCCGTTATCGCATCCCGGCCGCCACTCTGACAGCGGGACGGACACACCATCTGATCCTGACACTACTCGGCGACAGTCGACAGGATTTGCTCGCCGCCACCTTTCAATTGCCGAGCGCGACCGGGATAGAGGAGGTAACCGCATCCAGGACAATTCGTGAATGGGTGGCTGTATTGGTGATAACGCTGGTGGTCGGCCTTGTTCTATGGCTGATTCGCAGCGGGTTGCCCGGACGAAGAATGCTGCGCCTGTCATTTGATCTGGTAGTCGCCACGGGAATCGCGATCGGCGTTGTCATGGGTTCGGAAACCGGCTTTCTGAAGCCGGGACCGCAGCGCGACATCGAACCGATGGCAACAGGTCCGCTGCAGTTGCAGATTACGCGTCTGTCCGACGGCAGCCTGTTCGTACCCAAGCCGACGCAGCGCAAGTTGGGTATCAGAACGATGCTGCCGGTGCCGACCCGGCAGCGCGGTTCCCTGCTTCTTCCGGGTAAAGTACTCGCCGATCCGTCCACCAGCGCCAACCTCAAGGCCGCGCTCAGCGGCGTGGTCTCGCCCCCGCCCGGAGGTTTCCCCAAACCCGGGGCAACCATCGCCAAAGCTCAAGTACTGGCGCACTTGACGCCGGCCATCGCGCCCGCGGAGCGCGCCAGCAAAGAAGCGGAACTGGCATTTATTGAGCGCGATATCTACCTCACCGGGAAACAGCTGAAGCGTCTGGAGTCGCAGACAGTCATGCAGCAGGACAACAGCATTCTGCTGGACATCCGTCGCGCCGAATTGGTCGGGCTGCAAAAAAAACGCAAGGCGCTGCGCAAGCTGTTCGACGCCAGCGTGGAGATTCGGGCGCCGGTCGCCGGCCGGCTTAGCGGCATGCATATAACCGCCGGGCAGACAGTAAGCCAGGGTGAACCGTTATTCGAGATATTCGATCCGCGACACCTGTGGGTGGAGGTCATCGCCTATGACGATCTGCGACAGGCTGACTCACCGACGGCTCACATTCGTACCGCCGACGATGAGAGTGTACCGCTGGAATTCATCGGTACACCGGGAAACCGGCAGGGCCTGGGACAGGCTTATTTATTCGGCATCGCCGATCCGGCGAGCTTCGCTCCGGGCGAGATGGTGGAAGTGAATCTGTTCCACGGCGAATCGCTCACAGGCGTCGCCATCTCCGCGCAAGCGCTCTCGCTGACCGCGCGCGGAGACACCGTGGTCTGGACACACATCGGCCCGGAACGTTTCGCACCGAAGGTTGTGGACGCCGTCTCCCGCCCGGTCCGGCAAGAGCGTTTCATCGCCGGCGACTGGAGCGGCCGCGAACCCGCGGTCACCCGGGGAGCGGCTCTGCTCAGCGCCGCGCATTGATCGGGGCGACGGCGGCATGATTAAGACGCTGATCAGATTCGCCTTGCGCCAACGGCTGTTGGTTGTGGGAATCGCCTTGCTGCTGATGATGCTGGGGTTGCACAGCGCAAGAGAGCTTCCCATAGACGTCTTGCCGGATCTGAACAAGCCTACCGTCACCATAATGACCGAAGCTGCGGGAATGGCACCGGGCGAAGTGGAACAGCAACTCAGTTTTCCGATCGAGAGGGCGATGTCCGGCCTGTCCCAGGTCTCGCACATACGCTCGATTTCCGCGCCCGGCCTGTCGACCGTTGAAATACGCTTCGATTGGCAAGCGGACATATATCGCAGCCGGCAGCTTGTGAACGAACGCCTGGCGCTACTTCGCCCAAGCCTGCCGGATAATTTCTCTCCTCAATTGGGAGCGATCAGCTCGATTATGGGCGAGGTTATGTTGCTGGCCCTGCACAGCCCGGATGAAAGGCTTGATGCGATGGCGCTTCGCGACCTCGCCGACTGGGATCTCCGTCCCCGCCTGCTGGCGCTGCCCGGCGTCTCCCAGGTGACCGTGATCGGCGGCAACGTCCGCCAATATCAGGTCCATCCGAAAGTGTCGCGGCTACAGTACCTGGGCATACCGCTCGATCGCCTGCAAAGCGCGCTGACGGATTTCGGCCGCAACCACAGCGGCGGCTACTTGCGCGACTATGGCGCTGACCGTCCGCTGCGCCATATAGGCCAGACCACGCGCCTGGCCGATTTTCGCAATCTGCCGGTCGATATTCGCGACAGCGGGATTCTCCGGCTGGAGCAACTGGCCACGGTGGACTTCGGCGCCAAAGTCAAACGCGGTGACGCCAGCCTGAACGCACGCCCGGCAGTCATTCTTTCCGTGCAAAAGCAACCGGCGACTGACACACTGGCGCTGACCTCCCTGATAGAAACGCAGATTCAGAGTATGCGCCACGGCGGCGCCTTTCCAGCCGACATAGACGTCGTCTTCAGACAAGCCGATTTCATCGAGCGCGCGACGGACAATCTGACCGAGGCGCTGATCCACGCCAGCCTCATCGTGCTGGTGGTGTTATTTCTCTTCCTGATGGATAGCCGCGCCACGCTGATCAGCCTGCTGGCGATTCCCCTGTCGGTGCTGACAACGGCGATCATATTCCGCCACTTCGGTTTCACCATCAACACCATGACCCTCGGCGGCATTGCAATCGCCGTCGGCGAGCTGGTCGATGACGCGATAGTCGGCGTGGAAAATGTCAGCCGCAGATTGAGGCAGAAACGCCCGCCAGACCCAACCATGATCATGCGCACCATCCTGGACGCGACCCTGGAAGTGCGCACGGCAATCTACAACGCGACGCTTATTATCATTATAGTTTTCATCCCGCTGTTTGCCCTGGACGGAATCGAAGGCCGTCTGTTCGGCTCGCTCGGTATCGCCTATATCACCTCCATCGCCGCCAGCCTGCTGGTCTCACTGACGCTCACCCCCGTCCTGTGCTACTACTTTCTCGGTCGGCGCCGAGTGTACCGCACCGACGACACCCCTGTGCTATCCGGGTTGAAGTCCTGGGCGCGCCGGCTGCTCGACCGGACACTCTCTCACCCCACACCGGTAACCGCGACGATGGGGCTGTCGCTGCTCGCCGCCAGTCTGGCCCTGTTGCAACTACCGGCAACCTTTCTGCCACCTTTTAACGAAGGATCTCTGACGGTCAATCTGATAGCCCGCCCCGGGACTTCGCTGCAGACCTCGAACCATATTGGCACGCTCGCCGAGAAGGCGCTGCTGGAACTACCCGAGGTCAGCCGGGTCGGCCGTCGCACCGGGCGCGCCGAACTGGACGAACACGCCGAGGGCGTCAACTACAGCGAACTTGACGTCATTCTTGAACCCGGGGTCACCGATTTCGCGGCTCTGCGACGCAGGATTCACGAGCGCCTGTCCATGCTGCCGGTTCGTTTGAACATCGGTCAACCCATTTCGCATCGGCTGGACCATCTGCTGGCCGCGGTGCGCGCCGACATGGCGGCAAAAATATACGGACCCGATCTGTCCACGACACAGGCGGTGGCAAACGACCTGCGGGAAAAACTGGCATCCAATCCCGCCTTGACCGATTTGCAGCTCGAGCAGGAAACCCTGGTAGCGGAAATACACATCACCCCCGACGCCGACGCCGGCGTGCGTTTAGGCATTCGTCCCGCCGAGCTCAACACCGCCCTGTCAACGCTCACTGGCGGTGCCGTGCTAGCGCAAGTGCTGGACGGCGGCAGACGCCATGACCTGGTCTTCCGCCTCAGCGAAGCGCAGCGACGCCGCGACGATCTCGGCCGACTACTGATCGCCAGCGAGCGCGGTCCGGTTCCGCTGCAACAGGTGGCGCGAATCGACTCCGTTTTGCAGCCTAACCGGATCACGCACGAAAACGGGCGGCGGCGGTCACTGGTATATGCCAATCTGGTCGGCGACGATCACCACAGTGTGCTGCGGCAGATTCGACGCCAGGCCGCCGAGCTCGACCTGCCTCCCGGCTACAGCGTCGAACTCGAGGGCCGCGTCAAATCGCAGGAGTCGTCACGCCAGCGCATACTCGGCCTGTCGATTATCTCGGTCTTGCTGATTCTTGCCGTACTGTACAATCGTTACCGCTCGTTCACGCTGAGCGCGATCATCATGATCAATCTGCCCTTTGCGCTCAGCGGCGGCCTGATAGCACTGTGGCTGAGCGGCAATCCGTTGTCGATGGCCAGTCTGGTAGGGTTTGTAACCCTTATCGGTATCAGCACTCGCAACGGCATTCTCAAAGTCAGCCACTACATCAACCTGTTTATCTCGGAAGACGTGCCTTTCGGCCGCGAACTCGTCATTCGCGGTTCCCTCGAACGCCTGGCGCCGGTCTTCATGACGGCGTTGGTATCCATATTGGCGCTCATCCCGCTACTGTTCGACGGCGCCGCGCCCGGAAAGGAAATCCTGCATCCCGTTGCGGTCGTCATCTGCGGTGGCCTTATCGGATCGACGTTACTCGACATGCTGTTCACGCCGATTCTGTTCTATCGCTGGGGGAAACGGCCGCTGGAACATTTACGCGGGAGAAGGGAAAATGGGCTATTCTAAACCGCCGCATCGCCACTACGAGGGAACGACGCAGTGAACTACCGGACTCTGCTTTATATCGGCACGCTGTTAGTGAGCCAGGCCCTACACGCACACGACGACGCCTATTTCGATACGCATCCAACGCCGAACGGCGGACAGATGCGCATGGCGGGGCCGTTCCACCTGGAACTGCTGATGGGTGAGGAAAGCATGACCGTCTATGTGACCGACCACGCAGGAACACCGGTAAGCCCTAAAACTCTTCAGGCCGAAGCGATACTGCTCAGCGGTCAGGTCAAGCAACGCATACGGCTCAAAGCCGATGCCGGCCTGAAGACGCTCCGGGGTCGCTTCCCCAGCGTCAAGCTCAGACCGGACACCCTGGTTATACTGATGGTGGAAACGGACGACAAACGGCTCCACCTCGCCAGATTCAGACCCGGCCCCAAAGCACCTGAGAGCAACCCTGAGTCGACGGCCCGATAGCAAGCTGGCCTACCAGCGTCCGCGGCTAGGCGTCGTCATCGGGTTTTGCCCCCGCCTGCTCAAGCATCTTGACGATTCGAAAATAACCTTTGTTGCTGGCCGCGCTCAACGCCGTGAAGCCTTTGTCGTTCCTGGCCGATGTATCCGCCCCGTGGCCAAGCAACAGGCGCACCGTGTCGTCACGCCCCTCGAAGGCGGCGTGAATCAGGGCGGTTTCGCCATAGTGGTTCTTCAGATTGACGTCCGCGCCATGGGCCAGCAACAGATCCAGCATTTTGTCGAAGCCGTTATAGGAGGCCCACATCAACGGAAACCAACCGGCTTTGTCATCCCGCAGATTCGGGTCGGCGCCGCGTCGCAGCAGTTCTTCAGCGACTTGCAGATGGTTGTTTTGCGCAGCCAGACTCAGCGCGGTGACGCCGTGCTGATCCTGCACATTGGGGTCCATACCCTGGTCGAGCAACAGCAGAATTTCCATCAAGCGGCCGTTCCAGGCCGCCTTGAGCATTTTGCTTCCTTGCGCTTCACTCGCAGCCGCCTTATGCCGGACTGAATCCGGCGATCCGGATTTCCCGGGCAGTGAACCGCATCCGGCAAGAAACAGTATGGAAAACATCAGCGCTAGACATGCTTGAAACAACTTTTTATTTGTCATGATATCCCCTCGCATAGCGTAACCCTTTATTGGTTATCCTTTGCTGTCATCCAGGACGCGGACTTTTGCCGTATCGATCAATGACTCCACGTGCGCGCTGACTTTTTTCATCAGCGCCCGTTCCCGCATCTTCTTCTTCCACTCGTCACTCAACTCCGAATAACGCGGAAATTTTACATCACGGGGCCCCTCTTCGATCTTTATCACATGCCAGCCAAAGCGTGTCCTGACGGGCTGACGACTGTATTCTCCGGCCGTCAACTGCTCAACCGCGGCCGAAAGGCGTTTATCGATAAACACGTCCGGACGAAACCAACCTATGTCGCCGCCTGTCTGCGCTGCGCCCGGATCGATCGAATGGGCTTTGGCCAGTTCGGCGAAGTCCGCGCCACGCTCCAGCTCGGCGATCATATTCCTGGCTTCAGCTTCGTCTTTGAGCAGTATCTGCCGAACGTGGTATTCCTTCGCGTCGTAGTCGCGCAGATAGTCCCGATAGGCCGTCTCGATATCGCTTTCGGTAATCTTTAGCTTGTCGGCATAGTCTCGCAGGTACGCCTGGCTCAATACCGTCAGCTCGTTCAATTCCTGTTGGGCGCGTACATATTGTACTGGTTTCCAGATTTCTCTTTTTCGCCTGCTGCGAAAGCACCATGCGGGTCAGCAGTTCCTGTTCCATGCGCTTGCGCAGTTCGTCGTCCACGGCCGCTCCACGCTCTTCGCGCGAGGAAAGAAGCAGCTCAAGGCTGGCCCGGCTGACCGCCTCGCCGTTCACAATCATGGCGGTACCTACGTCCGCGGCAATAAGCTTGACAGGCAATACCAGCCCTGCCAGTGAAAGTGCGAACACAACGATCTTATTGTTCATACATATTCCCCCCAATAACAAAAGCAAGGGTGCGTCATTACATCGCCAGACGCATACCACAAGGCGCATGACCGTATGTCGGAAAAAAGATCGTCGGCACCTGAATTCAGGTGCCGACG
>JASBST010000091.1 GCA_030148775.1 Thiogranum sp. | reverse complement strand
ATTCCCGGCGATCCGAGCGAGTATATCGCCGGTCTGCACGCCGACAAGACCGAAATCTACACCCGTATGGTGGCGGACGGGGAAGTGGCGATGCGCCCCGGTGTGTGCCGCCTGCTCGACGAGGTGCGCCGGGCCGGTCTGCGCCTGGGTATCGCCACCACTACGACCCCGGCCAATGTCACGGCGCTGTTACAACACAGTCTGGCCGCCGACGCCGAGGACTGGTTTGAAGTCATCGCCGCCGGCGGCGTGGTGCCGGCAAAAAAGCCGGCGCCGGATATCTATTTTTATGCCATGCAGGAGATGGGCGTCGGGCCAGACGAGTGTCTGGCTTTCGAGGACTCCGAGAACGGTCTGCGTTCGGCGCTGGACGCCGGCTTGCAAACGCTGGTGACTGTCAGCCAGTACACCAGCGGGCAGAACTTCAATGGCGCAGCGCTGGTGCTGGATCAGCTCGGCGAACCCGATGCGCCGTTCCAGGTGCTCGCCGGCAACGCCGGCGCTCACCGCTACGTTAACGTCGAACAGCTGCACCAGCTACACGCCGAAGGTGGCCGCCAGGCCGTGGTATGAGCGCGCGGCGCCTGCGCTCGATCACGCCATTCCAGGTGATGGCGTTATTGGCGCGGGCGCGGCAACTCGAAAGCGAAGGCCGTTCCATTGTGCACCTGGAGATCGGCGAACCGGATTTCGAAACGCCGGCAGGCATAACCGCCGCCGGTGTGGCCGCGTTGCAGGCCGGTCGCACCCATTACACACCGGCGCTGGGTCTGGCCGCCTTGCGCCAGGCTATCGCCGATGACTACCGGCGGCGCTTCGGCGTGGAGATCAGCGCGCAACGCATTGTGATCACGCCCGGCGCGTCCGGCGCATTGCAGTTGCTGACCGCGGCCTTGGTGGACGCGGGCAGCGGCGTGTTAATGACGGATCCGGGTTATCCCTGTAACCCCAACTTCGTGCGCCTGTACGGTGGCGTACCCGTCATTGTGCCGGTGGATGCGCGACACAACTATCAGCTCGATGCCGACAGGGTGCGAACGCATTGGACCGCCGGGAGTGTCGCGGCACTGATCGCCAGTCCCTCCAATCCCACCGGCAGTCTGTTGCCGCGCGCGGAAATGGCGGCTCTGCTCGAGGCCGTGCGCGAGCGCGGCGGGGTACTGCTGGTCGATGAGATCTACCAGAATCTGTATTACCGCGATCGACCTTACACGGCGCTGGAATTCGGCGACGACCTGTTCGTCATCAACAGTTTCTCCAAGTATTTCGGCATGACCGGCTGGAGACTGGGCTGGCTGGTGGCGCCGGCCGATTACGTCCAGTCACTGGATACGCTGGCGCAGAACCTTTTCCTGGCCGCGCCGACCGTGGCCCAGTATGCGGCCCTGGCGGCATTCGATCCGCAGACGCAGGCCGAGCTTGAACGGCGCCGGGTCGAGTTCCAGCGACGCCGCGATTACCTGCTGCCGGCACTGCGTGCACTCGGTTTCGTCATCGACGCCGAACCCCAGGGGGCGTTCTATCTGTATGCCGATTGCAGTCGTTTTACCGACGACAGCCATGCGTTTTGCCGCCAGCTGCTGGAGACCGCGGGCGTGGCGGTCACGCCCGGGACCGATTTCGGTATGCACGCGGCCAAGCGGCATGTGCGCTTCGCCTACACAACGTCGTTGTCGCAACTCGAGCTCGGCGTGCAGCGCCTGGCAGATTTTCTTCAGCATCCGCAGTGAGGCCGTCATGAGAGATCTCTACACCGGCGCGGGCTATCTGATCGAGGGCTTCGCGCTGCTGCGCCAACCGGTATTGCGGCGCTTCGTGATCGTCCCGCTGCTGATCAATCTGGTGCTGTTCGCCGGTCTCATCGGTCTGGCCTACGGTTGGGTCTCCGCCGCCGCCGCCTACCTGATCGCCGGTCTGCCCAACTGGTTGCACTGGTTGAGTTACCTGGTGGTTCCGGTATTCGCGCTCGTCAGTCTGGTGGTGATCTTTTACGGGTTCTCGCTGCTCGCGAATCTGATCGCGGCGCCCTTCAACGGGCTGTTGGCCGAGGCGGTTGAGGCGCATCTGAGCGGCAGGCCGCCGAGCGGCGACTGGAAACAGGCGTTGCGGGATCTGTTGCCAAGCCTGCTTTCGGAGCTGCGCAAACTGCTCTATTTCGCGCTGCGGGCGTTGCCGTTGTTGCTGCTGTTGTGGGTGCCGGTGCTGAATATGGCCGCCTCGGTGCTCTGGGTGCTGTTCAGCGCCTGGATGATGACGGTGCAATACATCGACTACCCGATGGCCAATCACCGGCTGTTTTTCAGCGAACAGCGGGCGCGTTTGCGCAAGCGTCCGTTGCTGGCCTGGAGCTTCGGCGGCCTGGTGATGCTGGCCACGCTGGTTCCGTTGCTCAACTTTGTCGTCATGCCGGCGGCGGTTGCCGGTGCGACGGCGCTATGGGTGCGCGAGCACGGCCTGACCGTGCAGCGCTAACAGGGCCGCGCCGTAGGCGGCCTCCTGTTGCCGGGCGCGAACGACAGGCACGCCCAGGCGTGCGGCGCGCAGCGCCTGCCAGCCGTGGTTGACGGCGCCGCCGCCGACGCTGAGCACCGCCGACGGATAGGGCGCGCCGAGTTCCGCCAGCAACCGATAGCCGCGTGCCTCGATTTCCGACATGCCTTCCAGGATCCCCTGGAAGAAGCGCGCGTCGCCGGCGGGTCTGGGTTGCAGCCTGGGCGCGAGCCGCGCGTCTTGCAACGGGAAGCGTTCACCGGGAGCCGGCAGGGGATAATAGTCCAGCCCGGTGGGGTTTTCCGGTTGCAGCAGGCGGCTGTAACGATGGATGTCGCAGGGACTGAAAAACTGTCGCAAAACGGCGCCGCCGCTGTTGGAGGCGCCGCCGACCAGCCAGCTGTCGCCCAGGCGGTGGCTGTAGACGCCGTAACGGGCGGCGAATACCGGCCGATCCGACAGCACTTTCAGCACCAGCGTCGAGCCCAGGGCCGTGACTGCCAGACCGTTGCGCGTGGCGCCGGCGGCGAGAAAACCCGCCGTACTGTCGGTGGTGCCGGCGACGATTTCCAGCGTCGGCCGGCAACCCCAGCGTGCGGCCAGGTCCGCGCGCAGATGACCCACCACCGTTCCCGGCGCGACCACGCGGGGAAGCTGCGGCGGGCGCAGATCCAGCGAGCGCAGCCAATCGGGCCAGCGGCGCGCCACCGCGTCATAACCCAGTTTCAAGGCGTTGTTTTCATCGCTGGTGTCGCAGCGGCCGCGCAATTGCCCGCTCAACCAATCGGCCTGATGCATCGCCACCCAGTCCCTGTCCGCCACGCCGGTGCGCAGATGCAGACATTTGGCCAGGCTGGAACCCGGGCCGCGGGCCGCGCTGTCGCGCGGCGCGCAGGCATCGATCTGGCGGGCGGCTTCTTCGGCGCGGCTGTCGTTGTACATCAGCGCCGGCGTCAGCGGGGTACCGTCGGGCCGGCACAGCAACAGCGTGGCCGAGGTGCCGTCGACGGCCAGGCGTCGCACCTTGGCGGCGTCCACAAGTCGCCACAGATCGCCGAGCGTTTGTTCCAATATCCGCCACCACAGCTCCGGCTGCTGCTCGACGCCCGCGCCGGTGCGCTGTGGCGGCGCCAGCGCGCGGCGCGCGCGGGCAACCGCGCGGCCCGTTTCATCCAGGGCGAAAGCGCGGCAGGCGGAGGTGCCGACATCGACACCGACATAGATAGCCATCATTTTGCATCCTCTCAGCAAGGCCGATTCTACCGCGTCCGCCGCAGCGGCAAGGGCTTGCCGGTCCGGGCGGCAAGAAACGCCGTCCGGGCACGTGATCGCGACGCTGTCGATATGCCTAAGCGCCTTTGAAACAGTGGCTTAGTGCCGGACCGCGAACATGGGAACGGAATTTGCCTGAGTCTGCGGCAGATGTGAACCATAGTGGGAGTCGGTATGAAACGGTCTGTGTTAATCAGTTTGGCGGGCGGGTTGTTGCTGGTCGCCGGAATGCTGTTGCTGTCGCCGCACGGTGCCGGCGCTTTTTTCAGCCTGCCGGGCCTGCTGGTGGTCTTCGGCGGTACGGTCGCCGCCACCCTGTTGAGCCGCCCGGTCAGCGAAGTCCGCAGACTGTTGCACAGCGTGCCGCAACTGTTTCGCGCCGACGACGATACGTTGCACCGGGACATCGACGAACTCCTGCAGTTTGCGCGCAAACACCGTTTCAGCGGTCCCCGTGCCGCGGAGCGGGCGCTGGGCGAAATCAGCAACCCCTTTGTCGCCGCCGGACTGCGGCAGGTGATCGAAGGCGCCAGCTTTGAAGAGCTGAGCCGTTCGCTGCAATGGCGGATCGCCGGGCTGCGCGCGCGTGAGAACGCGCAGACGCAGATCCTCTATACCATGGCGGCGTTTGCGCCCGCTTTCGGCATGCTGGGTACGCTGTTCGGACTGGTGCACATGCTCTCGGGCATCGGTGAGGCCGGCCTCAGTCAGATCGGCGGATCCATGGCCTTTGCCATGGTCACTACCGTGTATGGCATTATCGCCTCCAATCTGTTGTTCAAGCCGCTGGCGATAAAAATGGAACGGCGCACCGCGCAGCGTCTGATGCAGATGGGGTCGTTGATGGAGGGCGTGCTGCAAATCCAGCAGAAGCGCCACCCGACGTTGATCCAGGAGGCGCTGGAGACTTGCCTTGCGCAGTGTCAGGCGCCGGCGCCGGGGCCAGTGCCGCTGACCCTGGTCAAAGCCTGAGGCGGGGCGCTTTGAACTACGCGCCAGTCAGCCATACCACCCCCTCGGTGGCCGATCCCGGGGCGCCGGATGCCTTGAGTTTTCCGTGGGAACAGGAAAGCGGCCTGTCACCGGCGCGACAGGAGACCTGGCTGCTGAGTTTCATCGATATTCTGGCGCTGTTATTGACCTTGTTCGTACTGCTGTTGGCGATCCAGGATCGGCAGTCGCAGCCCGGCGACGAAATCCAGTGGTTGACGGCGCTCCCCGATGCGACCTATGGCTGGCTGGGCGCCCTTGACAATCCCTTTGACGCGGGCCTGCTGGATATCGCCGGCCCGGTTCGATCCGGCGACAGGGAAGCGTCTGTAGCCGCAACCGGCGGCGAAAAGCCGCAACTGATGCCAGCTGCGCCCGCCGGGACACGTTCGTTCGCCTCTGCGTCGTCGTATTCCGGCGGCGCGCCGGCCGCCGCCGGATCAGCGCGCGAGGGCAGCGACAGTGTCCCCGCGGCGGGGA
The DNA here is from genome assembly GCA_030148775.1 of Thiogranum sp. Classification (GTDB taxonomy): domain Bacteria; phylum Pseudomonadota; class Gammaproteobacteria; order DSM-19610; family DSM-19610; genus Thiogranum. The sequence goes on along the minus strand of JASBST010000091.1, from coordinate 23,386 downwards.
CGGACTCGGCTGCCACGCTGTCGGCATCGCCGCAACCGTCCGTTGCGGCGGCGACGCCGGCGGACGTCGCGCCGGCGACGGATCAGGCGCCGCGCGAGCCGGTCCCGGCCCGGGGCGCAACGCCGCCAGAGCCGGCGCAGACGTTGCAGCGACGTTTGGCCGCGCTGGCATTGGACGCCGATATCGACGTAATCGCGCGGCCCGGGGCGGTCAACCTGGAAATCAGCGACAATATTCTGTTTCAACCCGCGAGTGCCGCGCTGTCCGCCTCCGGACTGGCGCTGTTGCGGCAGTTGAGTGAGATTTTGCGTACCTTGCCCTACGAGGTTTCAGTGGAAGGGCATACCGACAACGTTCCGATCCATACCCCGCGCTATCCGTCTAATTGGGAACTGTCCACGGCGCGCGCCACGCAGGTGACGCGCAAGTTGATCGAGCTGGGGGTGGCCGGGGATCGCTTGCGGGCGATCGGCTACGGCGCGACACGTCCGCGCAACGACAATCTGACTCCGGCTTCACGGGCGAAAAACCGGCGCGTGACCCTGGTGCTGGCGGTGGACGATCCGCAGTAAACCCGCCGGCCTGAGGACTACGGCAGCTCGACTTTTTCCGGCGCGCGCCAGTGCGCGGCGCGGTGTTCGGCGATCACGCTGGTATAGACACCGCCGCGTACATTGAACTCGGCACTCAGGCGCATGAACCGGGGTTCGCAGGCCGCGACCAGGCTGGCGAGAATGCGGTTGGTGACATCCTCGTGGAAGGCGCCTTCATTGCGGAAAGACCAGATGAACATTTTCAGCGACTTCAGCTCCACGCAGCGCGCCTCCGGGACGTACTCCAGCACCAGTTCGGCGAAATCGGGCTGTCCGGTCTTCGGGCACAGGCAAGTGAACTCCGGCATGCGGATACGGATGGTATAGTCGCGTTCCGGATGCGGATTGGCGAAGGTTTCCAGGTCTTTACTCGGCTGACTCGGCATGCGCGCAAGATACCGCAGCGCTGTCCAACAACACAAGTCGCGGGGTAAGAGCGACTTGCCGCAAAAAATTAGAATCGGCTCTAGCTGGAACCCCCGGCTCGACAGTCGACGGCGGGCGACCGGCGTGCAATCTTCATGCGCCGGCGCCGGCCAGATCGGCCGCCGTCGTCCCGTCCCGCCGCGGCGAATCGACGCGGATCCAAGCCCGAGCTTGTCAGCGCTGTTGCGTCCCGGTATCTTTCGGCAATGCGGCTCAGCAAGCTTAAACTTTCCGGATTCAAGTCCTTCGTCGACCCAACCACCGTGCACTTCCCGTCATCGCTGACCGGGGTGGTCGGTCCCAATGGCTGTGGCAAATCGAACGTCATCGACGCCGTGCGCTGGGTCATGGGCGAAACTTCCGCCAAGCACTTGCGTGGCGACTCCATGGCGGACGTCATCTTCAATGGATCGAGCGCGCGCAAACCGGTGGCGCAGGCGTCGGTCGAGCTGGTGTTTGACAACGCCGACGGCGCTATCGGCGGCCAGTATGCCAACTACAACGAAATCGCGCTGCGCCGGCAGGTTTCGCGCGACGGCCAGTCGGCCTATTTTCTCAACGGTACCCGTTGCCGCCGGCGTGACATCACCGACATTTTTCTCGGTACCGGTCTTGGGCCGCGCAGTTACGCCATTATCGAACAGGGCATGATTTCGCGTCTGATCGAGGCACGTCCCGAGGATTTACGCATGTTTTTCGAAGAGGCGGCCGGCATCTCGAAATACAAGGAACGGCGTAGGGAAACCGAAAACCGGGTACGTCACACGCAGGAAAATCTCTCTCGGTTACAGGACTTACGGGAAGAAATTGATAAACAGCTTGAAAAACTCAAGCGACAGGCCCGGAGCGCCGAGCGCTTCAAGGAGCTGCGCGAGCAGGAACGGCGCGTGCGCGCCGAACTGCTGACGCTGCGCTACCAGAAGCTGCACGAGGAGAGCGCCGACCGCAGAAGCCGCATCCAGGAGCAGGAAACCGGTCTGGAAGCCGTGACCGCCGAATTGCGCGCGGTCGAGGCGGCGCTGGAAAAAGGGCGCGCGCAGCACATCGAGCAGTCCGACCGCTTCAACGAAGTGCAGGGCCGTTTCTACGCGCTGGGTTCGGATGTGGCACGCAGCGAACAGGCCATTCAACATGCCAAGCAGTCGCGCCAGGCGCAGCGCGAGGAGTTGGAAAAAACCGAACAGGGCTGGAACGAGGTGCAGGCGCATATCCGTGTCGACACCCAGCGGCTGGAACAACTGGCGCAGGAACTGGCGGCCAACGAACCGGCACATGCCGCGGCCAAGGAGCAGGCGCAGCGCTCGCGGCAAGCGCTCGACAGCGCTGAAAGCGCCATGCAGGCCTGGCAGGCCGATTGGGACGGGTTCAATGCCCGCACCAACGAGGCCTCGCAGACGGCACAGGTGGAGCGCACCCGTATCGATCACCTGTAGCGGCACCTGGATCAGCTCTGGCAACGTTTGCAGCGCATCCAGCAGGAACAGACCCAACTCGATGGCGCCGCGTTGGGCAGCGAGATCGCCACGCTGGAGCAACAGGCCTGCGAGCGCCAACAATCCAGCGAGCAGCTGCAGACGGAACTCGAAGCGCTGCGTGCACGAATCGAACAGTTGCGCCAGGAGACGCGCCGGCAGCAGCATGAATTGCACGAGGCGCAGAACCGGCAACAAAGCCTGGGCGGACGCCTGGCTTCGTTACAGGCGTTGCAACAGGCCGCCCTGGGCGAAGGACAGGGCGCGGCCGGCGACTGGCTGCAGGGCCAGGCGCTGGCCGAGGCGCCGCGTCTGGCCAAGCAACTGGAAGTGGATGCCGGTTGGGAGCGCGCCGTGGAGACCGCCCTGGGCGAACACCTGGAAGCGGTCTGCGTCGACAGCATCGAACGTTACGCCGATGCGCTGGGGGCGTTCTCCCAGGGCACCCTCACGCTGGCCGATACCCAGGCGGCGCCCGAGGCCGGTGCCGGTTTGGCCGAGCCCTTGACCGCCAAGGTGCGCGCGGCGTGGCCGCTCGGCAGTCTGCTGGCCGGGGTCTACGCCGTCGAGTCGCTGGCCGAGGCGCTGCGGTTACGCACCAGGCTGGCCGCGCACGAATCCGTGATCACGCCCGACGGAGTGTGGATCGGGCCGGGCTGGCTGCGTGTGGCCCGGGCCCAGGACGCGCGTAGCGGTGTGCTGGAAAGAGAAAAAGAAATCAATAGAATAGAAGAAGAACTTAAAGTCAATAAAGACTTGGTTGCCGACCTGGAAACACAGCTCGAGGCCGCCCGCGACGAACTGCGTCAGGCCGAAACCAGCTTCGACGACATTCAGCGGCAGGCCAATCAGGCGCACCGGCAGTTCAGCGACGTCCGCGCCCAACTGGAAGCGCGCCGCACCCGCCTGGAACAGATGGAAAAACGGGCCGAAGCGCTGCAACGCGAAGCGGCTGAAATCGAGGCCCAGCAGGAGGAGGACAACGGCGCGGTCACCAACGCACGCGGGGCGCTGCATCAGGCGCTGGCCTTGTTGGAAACACTGGCCGACGAACGCGAACGCCGTGCCGCCGAGCGCGAGCAATTACGTACCACTCTCGACGGCGCTCGCGCCCAGGCACAGAGCGACCGCGATCGCGCCCACCAACTGGAGCTGCAGTACCAGACCTGGCATACCGAGCAGGAGACGACGACGCAGAACCTGGAACGCATGCGCGGCCAGCTCGAGCGGCTGCAGCAACGCCGCGACGAACTGAGCCGCAGCCTGAGCGAGGGCGAAGCGCCGATGCAGGAACAGGAACAGGCGCTGGCGACGCTGCTGCAAAGCCGGCTGGCGGTGGAAACCGAGCTGGGCGAGGAACGGCGCAAGGTAGAGACGCTGGAACACAGCCTGCGCGAAAATGAGCAATTGCGCCACCGTCAGGAACAGGCCACGCAGCAACTGCGGGACGTTTTGTCGCGCGAAAAGCTGGCCTGGCAGGAGATCAAGGTGCGTGGCGAGACGTTACTCGAACAGATCGCCGGCAGCGGCTTTGAGCTCGCCACGCTGGTCGAGGAACTCGACGCTGAGGCCAGCCTCGAGGCCTGGGAATCGGAGCTGGAGAGCCTGAACGCGAAAATCCAGCGCCTGGGGCCGATCAATCTGGCGGCCATCGGCGAATTCGAGGAGCAGTCCGAGCGCAAAAAGTACCTGGATGCCCAGTACGAGGATATCAGCTCGGCGCTGACGACCCTGGAAGATGCGATTCGCAAGATCGACCGCGAGACGCGCACCCGGTTCAAGGAAACCTTCGACAAAGTCAACAGCGGTTTGCAGGCCATGTTCCCGCGTCTGTTCGGCGGCGGACACGCCTATCTGGAAATGACCGGCGAGGACCTGCTGGACACCGGGGTGACCATCATGGCGCGCCCGCCCGGCAAGCGCAACAGCACCATCCATCTGCTTTCCGGCGGCGAGAAAGCGTTGACCGCGGTGGCATTGGTGTTTTCCATTTTCGAACTCAATCCGTCGCCGTTCTGCATGCTCGACGAGGTCGATGCCCCGCTCGACGACGCCAACGTCGGCCGCTTCTGCGACATGGTGCGGGAAATGTCGGAACGGGTGCAATTCGTTTTCATTACGCACAACAAGATCACCATGGACCTGGCCAATCAGCTGACCGGTGTGACCATGCACGAGCCGGGCGTGTCGCGGTTGGTGGCGGTGGACGTCGATGAAGCCGTACAACTGGCGGCGGTCTGATGCCGTAGCGGGAGACCGGTCATGGATCAACTGCGCCTGATCCTGCTCCTGGTCGGCATTCTGGTGATCGCGGGCATCTATGTCTGGGGCCACCTGCAGGGCCGTACGCGGCCGCCGCGGCGGATGCCGCCGTCTCCGCGTCCCTCGGCGGCAGACAATCCCGACAACGACGCCATCGACCGGGAATTGGCGCGCATGCAGGAAACACTGAGCGCGCAGATCCAGCCGGGCGCGGCGGCGGCTGAACCGGACCCGGCGGCCGCGGCAAAGACCGCCGAGATCGAGGATCTGGTGGTGATCTCCGTCGTTTCCGGTTCGGAACAGCCGTTTCAGGGCGAGGCGCTCACCCGCGCTTTCGCCAATAACAAACTGACCTTTGGCGACAAAAACATCTTCCATCGCATCAGCCGGCAGGACGGCCGGGATATCTCCGTGTTCGGCGTCGCCAATCTGTTCAAACCCGGCGATTTCGGCAACGGTGATCTGGAGGACTTCGAGACCTCGGGTATCACTTTGTTTCTGGAACTGCCGGCGCCGATCGACGGCCTGCAGGCTTTCGACGATTTCGTGCAGACCGCCGAGCGTTTGGCCGTCGAGTTGGGCGGCCAGTTGCAGGATCGTTCGCATTGCGTGGTCACGCATCAGGCCTTGATGCAGAAACGCGAACTGCTGGCGCGCTCACGGCTGCGCATTCCACTGCCCGCATAAGTCGGAGTCGCGACATGAAACCGGCGCAGCGAGTCGAACAGCTCCGCGAACAGATCCGTTATCACAATCACCGCTATTATGTGCTGGACGATCCGCAGATCTCCGACGCCGCATATGATCGCCTGTTGCGGCAACTGCAGGCGCTGGAGGCCGAGCACCCGGAGCTGATCAGCCCGGATTCGCCGACCCAGCGCGTCGGTGCGACGCCGCTGGCCGCCTTCGGCACGGTGCGCCACGAGTTGCCCATGCTGTCGCTGGACAACGCCTTCGACGACGAGGAAGTGGCCGAATTCGATCGCCGCGCGCGCGAGCGGCTCGAAGTCCACAGTATCGAATATACCGCCGAGCCCAAACTTGATGGCCTGGCGGTCAGTCTGCTGTACGAGGCCGGTGTACTGGTACGTGGGGCCACGCGCGGCGACGGCAGCAGCGGCGAGGATATCACCCAGAATGTGCGCACCATCGAATCGATCCCGTTGCGTCTGAGAAGCGATGATTTCCCCGCGCGCCTCGAGGTGCGCGGCGAGGTCTTTATGTCTCGCGAGGGCTTCGCGCGACTCAACCGGCGACAGCAGGATCAGGGCGAAAAGTTGTTCGTCAATCCGCGCAACGCGGCGGCGGGCAGTCTGCGGCAGTTGGACGCCCGGATCAGCGCGCAACGGCCGCTGGAGATTTTCTGCTACGGGGTGGGCGCCGTGGCCGGCGGCGAGTTGCCGCAACGGCACAGCGAAATCCTCGAACGCCTCAGGAGCTGGGGGCTGCGGGTCTATTCCGGTGTCAAGCGTGTCAAGGGGCTGAAGGGCTGTCTTGCTTATTATCACAAACTGGAGCGGCAGCGCGACAAATTGCCTTTCGATATAGACGGTGTGGTGTTCAAGGTCGATCGTGTCGATTATCAGCGCAGTCTCGGATTCGTCGCCCGTGCGCCGCGCTGGGCCATCGCGCGCAAGTTTCCGGCGCAGGAGGAGATGACCCGGGTGTTGTCCATCGACGTGCAGGTGGGCCGTACCGGAGCGATCACGCCGGTGGCACGGCTGGAGCCGGTGTTTGTCGGCGGCGTCACGGTGACCAACGCGACCTTGCACAACGAGGACGAGGTCCGACGCAAGGACGTGCACGCCGGTGATACGGTCATGGTGCGCCGGGCCGGCGACGTGATCCCCGAAATCGTCGCCGTGGTCCGGGAACGCCGCCCAGCGAATGCGCGGCCCTTCGTCATGCCGTCTCGGTGCCCGGTGTGCGGCAGTGACGTGGAGCGCATCGAGGGCGAGGCGGTCGCCCGCTGTAGCGGCGGTCTTTATTGCGAGGCGCAACGCAAGGAGGCGGTCAAGCATTTCGCCTCGCGCCGTGCCATGGATATCGACGGTCTGGGCGACAAGCTGGTCGAGTAGTTGATCGATCGCGGCTTGATCGAAGATGTCGCCGGTTTGTATTCGTTGCAGCAGGCGCAACTGGCCGGTCTAGAGCGCATGGGCGAGAAGTCGGCGGCCAATCTGGTAAAGGCACTGGAGAAAAGCAAACAGACGACGTTGGAGAGATTTCTTTACGCGCTGGGAATCCGTGAAGTCGGCGAAGCCACCGCACGCGCGTTGGCGTTGGCCTTCGGTGACCTCGAAACGTTGATGGCGGCGCAGGTAGAGCAGCTGGAAGCGATACGCGATATCGGCCCGGTGGTGGCGCGCCACATTGCGCATTTTTTTCAGCAGACGCACAACCGGGAGGTCATTGACAAATTGCTTGCCGCCGGAATCGACTGGCCGCCGGTGGAGCAACGCCGCGATCAACCGCTGAACGGTCGCACCTATGTGCTGACCGGTACGCTGGAGAGCATGACCCGAGACGAGGCCAAGCGCCGCCTGCTGGCCCTGGGTGCGAACGTTTCGGGCAGCGTATCGGCGTCGACCACGGCGGTTGTCGCCGGGGAGAAGGCCGGCTCCAAACTTGCCAAGGCGGAGAAACTGCAAATCCCCGTATTGAGCGAAGCCGATCTGTTGCAGCTGTTGGACGAGGACTGAGGCGGTGACGGATGTCGGCCAGCGCATACGCCGCGCCGAACGCCAGCTCAGGCGCACGGACGGGGTGCTCGCGGAGCTTATCGACCGCCATGGCCCATGTACTCTGATGCAGGCGCCGATGCCCCATTTCCATACGCTGGTCTGGGCCATCGTCAATCAGCAGTTGTCGGTGAAGGCGGCGCTAAGCATACAGCAGCGCTTGCAACGCCATTTGCGCACCGAGGTCATCGAGCCACGGCATCTGTTCCGGGTCCGCGAGACCAGTTTGCGTCGTTGCGGACTGAGCGGCGCCAAGATCCGTTATATACGCGAAGCTGCACGGCGGGTGCGCCGTGGCGAACTGGACCTGCAAGCGCTGGAAACGCTGGACGACGAGGCGGCGGCTTCGGCGTTGATGGCTTTACCGGGTGTGGGACGCTGGACGGCGGATATGCTGCTGATGTTTTCGCTCGGACACCTGGATATTCTGCCACTGGGGGATTTGGCTTTGAGGAAGTCCATTCGGCTGGCGCACGCCCTCGACGAGGACGCCGGGGAACAGGACTATCTGGCGCTGGCCGAGTCTTGGCGACCCTGGCGCAGCGTGGCGAGTTGGTATTTCTGGGCAGCGGTGGATTGAATGCATCGACCGGACCCTGAGCCGGATCGTGCGACCCTCGGTGCGGGCGAGACAGTTCGCGCGACGGTGTGGAATCGGCGCGATCGGGGGTATGGGCCCGTCGGCTAGCGCGGTGTCTCCCACGCCATCGGATAGAGCAGATCCAGAACCTGGTTGAAGGCCGAGGCGCTTTTGCCGATGGCGTCGATGATATCGTAATCCTCGATCCCGGTAAGGGCCACCGCCCGCGGTTGCATCAATTCCATTGCTGCCGCGCTGATCTTGTCGGCGCTGAGGTCGGAATCCAGCAGCGCGCCGTAGGGATCGTAAAACGGCGAGCCCAGCGGGTCCTTGCTCTCCTGGGCACAATGAGTGACCTGATCGGCAATATGCACCAGGGCAGCTTCGAGGCAGGCGTCTTCGGCTGCGGCCACCTCGTGATGATAAAGCACCGAGTTGCATAAATTGTCGGGCATGTTCCAGTGGCTGAGCAGCGCATGTCCCACCTGCGCATGGTCGAAGCCGATGACGCGCCGTTCGATTTCACAGACCGGCTCCTTGCTCTGCAGGCGCCTCGATTCGATTTTGCCCATGTCGTCCGGCATTTTCATCAACATCAACAGGCGCCCGACATCGTGCATCAGGCCGGCGGTAAAGAGACGTTCACTGTGCAGCACGTTGCAGCGGTTGGCCAGATTGCGCGCCACCAGACCGGTGAAGATACTGTGCTGCCAGAACGCGGCCATATCGATCAGATTGGCCGGGATACGGGAAAAGACTTCGGCCGCGGAAGCGGCCAGCGTCAGGTTGCGCAATTCGCGCATGCCGATCATGTTGACGGCGCGGCTGATAGTGTCGATTTTCTTCGGCAGACTGAAATAGGCGCTGTTGACCAGTTTCAACAACCGGGCGGTGAGGGCGGTGTCCTTGCCGACCACCTCGCCGATATCGTCGGCCACGGTATGCGGCGAGTCGGCCAGGGCCTGCACCTGTATGCAGACCTCCGGCAGCGATACCAGCCGTACGTTGCGCGCAACCAGATCCTGTGGTGTCACTATTTTTCCTCTGAAAACGGGTGATTGTCTGTTCTGCCCTAGTGTGACGGCTTGCCGGGGGTAATCCTTTAGGTGGAAAGACGAGTTGTAGTGCAGTCTTTAGAAAATACTCTAACCTTATGTATTATAGTGATTATTTGTGCATACCCACAGTCCCCGCCCTGGTACCGATGTGCTAGACTGTGCGCTGATTCAGACCGCAACGGGACGAGGTGACAGGGTGGATAGTACAGGTTGCGCGGCCGCAGAACCTTTTGCGCTGCGAGTATTGGGCGACATGATGGAGCCGGAGTTCGAACACGGTTGCATTATCATTGTCGATCCGGAGGGTGTGGTCAAAAACGGCTGCTTCGTCGTGGCCAACCACAACAACGAATTTTACTTCCGTCAACTGATTATCGAGCAGGACCGTTATCTGCTCAAATGCCTGAACCACGCCTACGAAGAGGTGGTGGAGTTGAACGGAGTGGGTGACATCAACGGCGTGGTGTCGCAGAAGGCCGGCACCCGTCGCAAGGACCGCAAGCGCTACGACTAGCTCCTGCTCAACTGCTCCGGTCGCAGACGGGGCGTGAAGTACTCGATGGCGGCCTCGTCGTCGACCCGCCGGCCCTGCGCATCCACCATGTCCTGTTCATAGTCGCTCCATCCGCGCATGCCGGTTTTCAGCGATTTGACCTTGGTGTAACCCATTTGTCGTAGAACGTCCGCGGCCAGCGCACTGCGTTTGCCTGAGCGGCAGACCAGTACGATTTCACGTTCACGTCCGTCAGCCAGGGCGGGGACGGTTTCTTCGAAATTGTATTCACAGGCGCTTTCCAGGATGCCGCGGGGCACGTTCAGCGCCGACTCGATATGCATCGCGTCGTACTCGTAGGGCTCGCGGATATCGACCAGCAGCAGATCCGGATTGACTTCCAGCCGCTCCAGCAGATCCCACGGATAGAGTTCCTCGACGCGGTTCAGCGCCTCGTCGACGAGTTGTTGAAAGGTTTTCATGGCAGTGGATACCCGTGTTTCATTCTATGTTTTCCCTGAGCGAGCGCATACCCTGTTCAACGGCGATGACCGCCGCCTCGACCCGCGAATGCACGCCCAGTTTGCGCAGGATTGCCTTGACGTGCAGTTTCACCGTGCCGTCCGAGATACCCAGGTTGCGGGCGATGACCTTGTTGCTCTGGCCCTCGGCCAACAGACAGAGAATTTCGCTTTCCTGCGGCGTCAGATCGTCGAATGGCGAGGCTTCTTCCGGCAGTGTGCCATCGCCTTTGACTACTTTGGCCAGCACCGGCGCGAGGTCGGGCGCGACCACCGTTTTCCCCGCCACGATGTCGCGCAATGCGAGTACCAGCTCGTCGGGTTCCATGTCCTTGAGCAGATAGCCCTGGGCGCCGTTGCGCAGCGACTCGACCAGGTCGCGCTCGTCGGTGCTCGTGGTGAGCATCACCACGGGATTGCGAAAGCCGCTGTCGCGCAGTTTCTTGAGCACGCCGATACCGTCGATATCCGGCATGCGCATGTCGAGCAGGACGACGTCGGGCTTCAGGCTGTCGGCCAGCAGCAAACCTTCGCCGCCATCGCCGACCGAGGCGATGATCTCGATGTTACGGTGCGCCAGCAATCCTTCGAGTCCGACGCGAAACAGGGTATGGTCGTCGATCAGCAAAACGCGCAGATTCATTGATGCTGACCCGGCGTGCGACTCGGCAATGCCACTTCCACCGCCGTTTTGTCGCTAACGGGGGTTTCTTCCGGCATGGGGAACACCAAAATCACGCGCGTGCCTTCGCCGGCCTCGCTCTCGATCTTGAGGTCCCCGCCGATACGCGCCGCCCGTTCCTGCAGAATGTTAAGGCCCAGATGTTCTCCCGGACCACCGTCCAACACCTGGTGTTGGATGCCGATGCCGTCATCCTCGACCATGACCATGAATGTCTTGTCCTTGTAGGCACGCATCATGACGCGCACGGCATTGGCCTGACTGTGTTTGCGAATGTTGGCCAACGCTTCTTGCACGATTCTCAGTACCTGTATTTCGATTTCGGCCGGCAGCTTGGTATTGTTCCATTCCAGTTGCAAAAAGGCGCGAATATCGGAGTTGCGACGGAACCGCTCCACCGCCTGTTCGATGGCGGGAATCAGTCCGCGCTTGTCGATCGGAGCGCGGAAGTGGGCGATCAGCTCGCGCAATTCGGTGTACGCTTCATCGATACTGTTTTCAATGATTTCCAGTTCCTGCCAAAGCGCCGATTCCTGGCCGCTGTGCAGCGTTTCGTCGAGTACCCGGACCTGGAAGCGCAGACTGGCCAGACTCTGCGCCAGCGAGTCGTGCAATTCGTTGGCGAGCCGGGTGCGCTCTTCCATGATCGACAACACATTGGCTTCCTCATCGAGACGCGACTTCTCGATCGCCATTCCCAGATGATGGCCGATGCTGGTGAGCAGGTTTTTCATGTCTTCGCGCTCGACCAGGCCGCTGTGCTCGGTAAACAGGTTGTAGACGCCCAGTATTTTGCCGCGGTAGCGCAGGGGAACCGCGATCATTTCCACCTTGTCGTTGTCGAAAAACGGCCGGCCGGCGAACTGGCCGCAGCCCTGCAGATCGTCCAGCGCGTAGACTTCGCCGTTGCGCGCCGCCTGACCACACAGACAGCGATCCACGCTGATGAGCTGCTCCTGCTTGACCACTTCGGCATCCAGGCCGCTGCTGGCGATGAGCTGCATGTCGCCGTCATTGGTCAGCATGCGTACCGTTCCGGCACGGGCGTCCACCACATCCTTCAACGTATGCAGAAAACGTGTCAGCAGGTCTTCCAGGTCGCGCGCGGCATTGATATTGGCGGCGACGTCGTAAAGGATCTCCAGGGAGTGGGTTTTTTGCTGGATCCGACGGGTGTGCTTGGTCACTTCCGATTGCATGTCCATCGACAGCGACTGCAGGCGTTCAGCCAGTGCGTTGATATCCTGATAGAGAACGGTGAAATCGGGCTGATCGGGCTGGGGCAGACGGGCGTCCAGGTGCCCTTCGCGCATTCTGTTGACCCAGTTGCGCAGCTCATTGAGCGGCGCCAGCAGGTTGCGTCGTGCGCTATGAAACGCATAGGAGAGCAGGAGCACGCCGCCGAGCAGTAAAACGCTGTTGGCCAGGTGGAGCAGCCCACCGCTGTCCGAGTGCAGCAGAAACCAGATATTCAATACACCGAGGACGAACAGGATCACGCCGAGCGCGGACAGGGCACCAAGAAACTGCCCGGTGGTCGGCCAGTCAAACAGACGCCGACGCTGTTGCGCTGCTGAATCCGCCAGGGGATTGAATTCTCTGTTCATCCGGCTACCGAAAGCTCCAAGGCTTCTCAAGTGGGTTGAACAGCATTATAACGCCGATCGGACTCCCCGGCACACGCCGGTCGCCGGGCGTCTATTTCTGGTCCGGATCGTTGGGATTGATAAAGATGATTTCCTTTTTGCCTTCCATGTCGACGTAGTCGACCACGGTGCCGGTGAGAAGCTCGAGACTGGGCGGCGCGACCACTATATCGATCCCTTCGGATTGAAAGGTTTTGTCGCCCTCACGGGGCTGATCGTCAAAACCCATCGCGTAGTGAAAGGCGCCGTTTTGCAGGCGGGTCACGGCAATACGCAGCGGCATGCCTTCCATGTTGCCGAGTTTTGCGGATTCGCGGATTTGAGTGGCGGCGGCCGGAGTGACTGAAATCATGTGGTTACCCTTGCTGTGAAGATGGCACGGTGCTGTTTGTGGATCGCCGTGCTTTACACTCGGCGACAAATTTCAAAAAGCGTTCGGTCCAGCGGTTGGTGCGCGTCGTGCGTTGATGGGTGTAACACGCCAACAGATTTTTATAAATATAGCCGTCGTGCGAGCCGTCGATTCCGGCGCCGCGCACGACCTCGTAGGCATAGGGTCGATCGCTTTGCATCCCGCTCAGGCAGGAATAATGGAATTCATGCGCATTGAGTATGGTATCGCCGTCGTTGTGCGGCCAGGGGTGGACGGCTGTCTGTCTCAGCCGGACATAGCCCCGACCCTGCGGGCGTGAATGCATCAAGGTGTCCGCGGGGAGTATCCCGACCATAGCGCGGGTTTCGTCGTTCCAGGTGAGGCTACGCGACAAGTACATCAGCCCGCCGCATTCCGCATAAGTGGGCAAACCGGCTTCTATGGCTGCCTTTATGGCATGGCGCAATTCGTTGTTGGCTTCGAGTTGCCGCATGCAACTCTCCGGGAATCCGCCACCGATAATCAAACCGTCGACCTCCGGTAAACTCTTGTCGCGCAGGGTATCGATGGGCAGCAGTTCGGCGCCGGCGGCGCTCATCGCTTCGAGGTCGCCCGGATAATAAAAACCGAAGGCCTCGTCACGGGCGATACCGATACGCAGCGCGACGCCGGATGTCTCGATGCGACACGGTGCGCTCGCTGGCGCCGGCGGCACAGCGCTGCTTTGCGCGATGCTCAGGAGCCGGTTCAGGTCCACCTGCTGGGCGATACGCTGTCCGATGGCATCGATCTGGGTGCGCGCGCTCTCCTGTTCGTTACTCGGGATCAGCCCCAGATGGCGTTCCAGGATTTCCAGTTCGCCGTCGCGTGTGACGGTGCCCAGCACGGCGACGTCGGTGTAATGCTCGATGACCGCGCGGAGTTTGGATTCGTGACGGCTGCCGCCGAGCTGATTGAGAATGACGCCGGCGATCTGTATGGCGGGGTCGAATGCCTGGTAACCCAGTATGAGCGGCGCGATGCCGCGCGTCATGCCGCGAGCGTCCAACACCAGAACCACCGGGGCGGCGAGGAGCCTGGCCAGGGCGGCATTGCTGTTGCTGCCATCGAGATCGAGACCGTCGTACAAGCCCTTGTTGCCCTCGATCAGGCTGATATCGGCGTCGTCGGCATAGTAGCCGACGGTGTCGCGGATCTCCTCGTGGCTCTGGGTAAAGAAATCCAGATTATGGCAGGTTCTTCCGGCGGCCTGACCGAGCCACATGGGGTCGATATAGTCCGGACCTTTTTTGAACGGCTGCACCTTCAGGCCGCGCAGGCGCAGCGCGGCGCACAGCCCCAGAGTGACGGTGGTCTTGCCGGAGGATTTGTGGGCTGCGGAAATGAACAGTTGGGACATGGCTGCGGGATACGCTTCCTGTCGAAACGGAAATCAAAAAACGGCCGCGACTGCCGGCCAGGCGTGTCTGATTGGCTTGCCCGTCCACCCCGACCGTTCCGGCTCGCTGCCGGAAGGCCACGGTGAACCGAATTCAAGCGCCCTTGGCGTGCGGATCCACCGCGGCATCTTCCAGGCTTTCCGGCAGGAAACGCAGGACGCGCACACCGATAGTGACGATCATCAGGGCGAGGGCGATACCGCCCACCCCGAGCGCGATCTCCCAGACGCTCGGACTGTAGCTGTTGACCTGTCCGTCGAAAAAGGCGCTGCTGACCACTTCATAGCCCGGAAATATTTCCAGCGGATAGGCCTGACCACCGATCAGTATGACGTAGAGCTGGGCGAAGGCACCGACGATCACCAGCGCGGCGGCCGTGGCAATCGCCGGCCGTGACTTGCCGATGGTGGGGTGATAAATCATGGCCAGCGGCAGCAGGCTGCCGAGCCCGATCTGCACAATCCAGAACAACTTGGTGTAAATACCCCCGTCGAGCAGGATAAAGCGTTCAATGCCGTGGTGCTCGGTGGCGTACAGATTGGTGAGATTGAACACCAGCACGAAATAGAGTACCGCCGCGATATAGACGCCGAGCAGGTTTTTCAGCCGCAACAGCACGGCATCGCCCAACGGCCGTCTGGTCCAGTTGTAGCTGGCCATCAGCACCAGGATGAACACGGCAAGTCCGTAGGAAAAGGACATGATCACGAACATCGGCGCCATTATCGCCGCGTCGTAGGCCTGTCTGGCCACCAGAAAACCGAAGATGGAACCGGTGCCGGTGGTGAGGATCAAACGCCACAGGAAGGCCACCAGCCCGGCGGGGCGGTAATAGCGGTTCATCCGGCGTTCCATCATCATCCACAGATAGACCACAGTAACGGCGAGGAAA
Source organism: Thiogranum sp. (assembly GCA_030148775.1). Lineage (GTDB taxonomy): Bacteria > Pseudomonadota > Gammaproteobacteria > DSM-19610 > DSM-19610 > Thiogranum. The sequence goes on along the minus strand of JASBST010000091.1, from coordinate 8,208 downwards.
CCGTTGTAGAGAATAATGTTCCAGGCGAAAATCGATTTGAAATTGTAGTAGGTCATGGCCACGATAAGACGATCGGGGCGACCCAGGTCGAGCACCAGTACGATCAGTCCGCCGAGGAGCAGCGCGATCGCCAGCAGCCCCGAGAGCCTGCCCAATGGCTTATACAGAGGTTTGCCGAAGACCGTGCCGATGGAGGCCACGTTGAGCGCGCCGGAGGCGGCGACGATGAGGAAAATCGCGAAGACGTGCGGCATGCCCCAGACGATTTGATTGTTCATGCCGGTCACGTAGTGGCCTTCGTGCTCCATATAGAGCGTGGCGCCGCCGGCCAATGCGATCACCAGCGCGAGGCCGCCGAGAAGTATCCAGAACCCGGTGCTGCTGCCTTCGATTTCACGATAGTTCATCGATAGTTTCATGACTGATCGGTATTCCTGTTGTTATCTTCAGATGCCGCGGTAGCGGACGCCGGTATTCAGGCCCAGATCGGCGCGCAGCTCCACGCTGTCTTTGGCTTTCAGCGCCTGCGAAATCTCGCTGTTTTCGTCGTACAGATCGCCGAAGATCAGCGCGTTGTGATTGTCGGCACTGCAGGCCTCCACACAGGCCGGTATCTGACCCTTGTCGACGCGATGATCGCACATGGTGCAGGATTCCACGGTACCCTTGCCTCGCGGCGCCCAGGGTTTCTGATCGTGCAGATCTTCGTGCACAAAGCTGCGTGCCTTGTAGGGGCAGGCCATCATGCAGTAACGGCAGCCGATACAGATGTGCTTGTCCACCAGAACGATGCCGTCGGCGCGGCGAAAGGAGGCCCCGGTCGGACAGACGTCGACACAGGGAGGCGTTTCGCAATGCTGGCACATCATCGGCAGCGTTTTGGCGAAACCGGTGGCTTTGTTCTTGATGGTCACGGAACGGATCCAATGTGCCTTCTGCGCGGCGTCGGAGTTGGGTTCCGAGCTACCCCAGCCGTTCTCGTTTTCGCACGCCGTTACGCAGTCATTGCAATCCGAGGCGCACTTGGTCGTGTCGACCAGAATGCCCCAGCGTTTCTCGCTGCTGACAGGTTCATCGGCAGGGCGGGCGTGAGCCGTCGATGTGCTGAGAAAGACCCCCGGGGCCACCGCTGCCGCACCGGCGGCGACGCCGGCTCTGGCGAGAAAATTCCGGCGCGCGGCATCGGCCAGTTTGCTGGATTCGCTCATTGCGCTTGTCCTTCGGAAGCTAGGAGCTGCCTGATGTCATTGGAAAGCTTTTCGGTACTGTCCGTCGCATCGGCCTCAGGGGTGTTCAGCGTCGAAGGACGCACCGGCTTGGTGGCGTGACACTGGAAACAGTCGATTTTGACCGAAGCGTAACTATGGCAGCTGTAACAAAACTGATCGGGCGCGTTGATCGGCACGTATTCGCCTTTGTCGTCCTGCGCGGTGTGACAGTTGACACATTCCTCCAGCGCGTAGCGACGGGTGCGAATACCACGATGAACCGTTTCATCACGTTGATGAAGAATATAGTTCATATGGTTCTTGCGCATTTCCTCGACAGGCTGGACGCATTTCTGTTCGGCGCTGTAGTGCCTGGCGGGCTCGGGGAAGGTGAGGTCCGAAAACGGCAGGGCCTCTTTCTCCCCGTCCTTATCGCTGTCCGCTGTTGCCGCCAGCGGCAGCAACAGCAGCAGCAAGGCGAGCATTCGTCCTACTGGTGAACATTGGGTCATATCCCCCTGGCTCCCTTATTCACCCAGTGCCATGTCGATATAGCCGGTGGGACAGACGTCCGAGCAGATGTGACAACCGACGCATTTGGCGTAGTCGGTATCCACATAGCGGCCCGTGGTCGCCTCGGCCTTGTTGACGCGGAACACGGCGTCCTGAGGACAGTAGATGACGCAGTTGTCACACTCGAAGCACATACCGCAGCTCATGCAGCGCTCGGCTTCCGCCACGGCCTGTTCATCCGAGTAGCCCTTCATGCGCTCGGCGAAGTGACCCAGCACTTCCTCGGAACTCGGCACATCCTCCTCGCGCAGCAGACGCGGGGTGAACTTGAAGTGGCCCAGGAACAGCTTGTCGGCGGTGATGACTTCGTTCTTGGAACGGTCCTCGTAGTTGTGCACCGCGAACTTCTCGAAGTTCGTACCGCGGGTTTCGCCCTGCGTGTAGGCGGCAGGTTCGAGGCCGGCTTCCTTCATTTTGTCCAGGAGGGAGAAATGATGCTTGTCGACCTTCGGCCGCTTGCGCAACTCCTCCTGATTCAGATAGTGCTGGATCGACTCGGCGGCAATCGAGCCCTGACCGATCGCGGTGGTCAGCAGGTGAGGGCGAACGATATCGCCGGCGACGAAATGACCGGGACGATTCGGCACCTGGTAGAACTTGTCGGCGTCGATCAGATTGCGTTCGTTGGCGTAGGTTTCCAGGCCACTCATCTCGCCGCCCTGACCGATGGCGGCGACAATCATGTCGCATTCGATGAGGTGTTCCTTACCACCTTCGACAGCCACCGGGCCGTTGCTCTCCCATTTGCACTCGACCAGTTTCAGCGCCGTGGCGCGACCTTCGGCGTTGCGGATGATCTCCACCGGCATCACTTCGTTGATGATGTCGACGCCTTCAGTGATCGCGTCGTTGACCTCGTGCTCGGCCGCGGTCATCTGGTCGCGCGGGAACAGAGCGGTCAGGGTGACGTTGTCGCAGGCTTTCTTCAACGAGGGATCGATGTCGCCGTGTTCGATCTTGCCGTTAACCACGTCTTCCGGGTTTTCCTGCAGATCTTTCAGCGTGCCGATACGCCGGGACACGGAAACCACGTCGATGGAGGTATCGCCACCACCCACGCAGACGATACGGTTGGCCGTGTATTTCAGTTTGCCCATGTTGAAGTTTTCGAGGAACTTGACCGCGGAAACGCAGTTCGGGGTTTCGTCCCAGCCTTCCAGAGGCAGACCGCGACCGGTCCAGCACCCCAGCGCCCACAGGATGGCGTCGTAGTCCTTCTCCAGATCTTCGACCGACACGTCGCGCCCGACACGGGTGTTGCCTTTGAATTCGATGTCACCCAGATCGAGGATGCGCTGACATTCGTGATCCAGTTCCTCGCGCGGGATACGGTAACCGGGGATGCCGTAGCGCATCATGCCGCCGAGTTTCTCGTGATCGTCGAAAATCGTCGAGGCGATACCGCGGCGACGCAGCTGATAAGCTGCGGCCATGCCGGCGGGGCCGCCGCCGATGATGGCGACTTTCTTGCCGGTCAGCGGGGCGCCCGGCTGGAACTTGAATCCCTCATTGAAGGCGGCGTCACCAATATACTGCTCGACTGCGTTGATGCCGACGAAGTCCTCGACTTCGTTGCGGTTGCAACCGTCCTGGCAGGGAGCCGGGCACACACGGCCCATCATGGCCGGGAAGGGATTGGCGTCGGTGGAACGACGGAAGGCGTATTCCTGCATGCTCACGCCTTCCGGCGGGCGCTCGATGCCGCGCACGATGTCCAGCCAGCCGCGGATGTCTTCGCCGGAGGGGCAGCTGCCCTGGCAGGGCGGCGTGCGGTGGACATAGGTCGGGCACTTATGGGAGTGATCGCCTTCAAAGATGGCGTGTGTCCAGCTATCCCATTTGTGATCGCCGTCTTCGAACTTTCTGAACGTCAGTTTCGTATCATCGCGAGAAGTAGCCATGCCTATTCTCTCCTAAATCAAAATGAATCCCGGCTGGTGATTCAAAGTTACCGTGACAAATTACTCTGCTGTACCATCGAGCTCGGCTTCCTGCTCCGAACCCTTCAACACAATTGCGTTACTGACCAGTTGGTGCACGCTGACGATCTGGTCCATCGTGAATCCGTAATAGGGAAGCGTCTTGGCAAACTGGCTTTTGCAGATTGCGCAGATCGCCGCCAGATTGGTGACCCCGTAATCCTCCGTCACCCGCTTCAGCGCCTCCATCCGCGGTTGCGCGCCCTTGACGCGCAGCTCCATCAGGTCGTCGGTCAGCAGACCGCCGCCGCCGCCGCAACAGAAGGTGGCGTCGTGGATCGTATCTTTGGGCATGTCATAAAAATAATTACAACAGGCCTTGATGATTTCGCGCGGAATGGTGAACTGACCGCCCTCGACATTACCCATGCCGGCGCCGCGTGCCACGTTGCATGAATCGTGGAAGGTCAGTTTCATGTGATCGTTTTCTTCCTTGTTGAGGCGCAGTTTGTTTTCCTTGATCAGATTGTTGGTGAACTCGCAGATATGCTGCGGCACCGGGTACTTGGGATCGAGAAAATCGAACGGGCCGGCGAGGGTGTTGAGGAAGCTGTAGGCCACGCGCCAGGCGTGACCGCATTCGCCGAAAATGATGCGTTTGACACCCAGTTCCGCGGCCGCCTCGCGAATACGCAGGGCCACGCGGCGCATGTTTTCGTAGCTGCCGATGAACATGCCGAAGTTGGACGCCTCGCTGGCTTTGGAGCTAACCGTCCAACTGATACCGGCTTCGTGGAATACTTTGCCGTAACCGATCAGGCCGTCGACGTGGGGCTCGGCGAAAAAATCCGCTGACGGCGTCACCAGCAGCACTTCCGCACCTTTTTCATCCAGCGGGAAGCGCACTTTGACGCCGGTGTCTTCCTCGACTTCCTCTTCCAGGCCTTCCAGGGTATCGCGTAGCGCAGGCTCCGGCAGCCCCAGGTTGTTGCCGATGACGAAGACCTTGCCGATGATTTCGTTGCAGTACTTCTGACCCTGACCAACGGTGTCCAAAATTTCGCGCGCGGCCATGGAGATTTCCGCGGTGTCTATGCCGTAGGGACAGAACACCGAGCAACGCCGGCACTGGGAGCATTGGTGGAAATAGCTGTACCAGTCGTCCAGGACTTCCTTGGTCAGATCGACAGCGCCCACCAGTTTCGGAAAGTATTTTCCGGCAAAGGTGAAATAACGGCGATAAACCTTGCGCAGCAACTCCTGACGGGCACCCGGCATGTTCTTGGCGTCCGAGGTTCCCAGGTAGTAGTGGCACTTGTCCGTGCAGGCACCGCAGTGCACGCAGATGTCCAGAAAGACCTGCAGCGAGCGGTATTTGCCCAGCAGTTCGCCCATCTTGTCGATGGCGACTTCCTTCCAGTTGTCCGGAAGTTCACCCGGATATCCCAGTGGCGTCTGGAATTTCTCGGCGGCTAGAAAGGGCGAGGAGTGCGCCATCACCCCTTCCTTCACCTTGGGAATAATGGGGTACTCGTTTAAAACAGGGACTTCAAAATCGGCCACGCTAATTCCTCCGCTCCGTTACTGTTTGCCGCTCTGCACAGCTTCCACGGGTTGTGCCCAGGGGGTGACATGACGCCGCTCGCGCGAGCTGTCCGTCTGGTTGCGGGTCGGGCTGAAGAACACGCCCGGCGCGTGCATGAGTTTGCTGATCGGAAAGATGATCATCAGCAGCGCGACCAGTCCGAGATGAGTCAGCAGGAACAGATCGGCGGGCAGCGGCTGCGGAGAGAAGTACATCAGTCCGAGCACGAACGACTTAAGCGCGACGATATCGGTATGTGCGATGTAGGTCATGCCGAGGCCGCTCAGACCGATACCGACCAGCAGGGCGAGTATCAGATGGTCCGAGGGCGTGGAAATGTAGCGCACCCGGTCGACCAGAAAACGACGGCCCCAGAGACCGAGCAGTCCGATAACCATGGCGAAAGCCGCATATTTGCCGAAAGGCTGGATCCAGTTCACCCAGAACCAGACCGGTTCGGTGAAGTAACGCAGGTGGCGCAGCAGAACTAACAGCAGGCCGAAGTGGAATAACCAGCCGAAGATCCACGTCCATTTGTTGGCGCGAAACAGGCTTTCGAAAAATACAACTTCACGAAACATGCGCAGGGCCACACCGGTCTGCGTGCGCGGGGCCGGCATGGTCGGAATCTTCAGGGGAGCGGGCGCCTGGGCGTATTTTTTGATACGCAATGCGACACCGACTACAAGAATAATCGTCGTAGCATAGAACAGTCCGACATACAGTGTCGTAACCAGAGTCACGCGTCACTCTCCTTAGAAAAATCTGTTATACAAAACGAGTGGGAGGCAAGCTCCCCCCGTTGGCCGATGCGTCCGGGGGTCAGACGCAACCGGTCGGCTTCGGCAGGCCGGAATACTTACAGGCCTGCTTCGCCGGGCCGTAAGGGAACAGCTCGTACAGGTATTTGCTGTTACCCTTGTCCTTGCCCAGCTTCTTGCCAATGGCCTTGGTGAGCACACGGACGGCCGGCGCGATCTGATATTCCTCATAGTACTCACGCAGGAAGTTGATCACTTCCCAGTGATTTTCGGTCAGCTCGGTGCCGTCTTCCCTGGCCATGATGGTGGCAACCTCGGGTTCCCACTCGTTCAGGTTGGCAAGATAGCCCTCTTCATCCACTTCCAGCGACTTCCCGTTTACTTCGATAGGCATGTTGTCTCTCCTCGTTTGCAGCTGTGCTTAGTGCAAATCAATTGCGGTTTATAACCAGGACTGGACCTTGTCGTATTCGGTGACAAGGTCCACGAATCCGCCGTAATCCACCACGTCGATACCATCGATAACGTGGTGTTCGGACATGCCGCGGGCGGCGACGTCCGGGCCGAGCACATAGATCTTGTGATCCGAGAGCGCGGCCTTGACCTTGTCAGCGACCACCGTGCCGTCGAAAGCGGCATAGACGCCGTCCTCGATCAACAGAATGGCTGAACCCTTGACCGCGTGGCGCAGCGCGGTATCCAGGGTACGGCGCTCAAAGGGCGACTTGTTTACCGTGTGTAGCATAGGCATTGTAAATCTCTCTCCTAGAAGCTCAGGATGACTTCCTGCTCTTCCATCAGCTCGGCCAGTTGGTCTTTTTCGACCACCTGTACGGGTACGATCAGATCGTCGATGGTCAGGCCGCGCGACTCCAGCGATTCCTTTTCCACGTAGAGCTTCTCGACGTCGTAGCCCTCGAGGGCGCGATAGGTCGGAGAGAAGTTCTTGACACCGATCGCGTCGGTGTTCTGTTCTTTCTTGATCTGATAGACACCGTCGTCCATAAACACCAGGCTCACGTCCTGCTCAAAGGCGGCGGCAATCAACACGACTTCCAGCGACTCCAGCGCATAGATGGTGCCGTAGGGCGCGCGACGGTTGACATACATGAACTTGCGCACGGGGCCGTCAAGTTCATCGTCTTCCCAGGGTTCTGCCATAATTTATAATTCCTCAATTAGTCGCCGAAGATGACCAGGCGGTCGGACTGGATGCCCGCTTCGATGAGCTGACCGAGGCCCGAAATGCGGAAACCCTCGGCGATATTGTCACCGTCTTTGCCCTGACGCTTGGCTTCGTTCTCGTCAAGTATGCCGCGGCGTTGCGCCGCGGCAATGCATACCACCAAATCGAGGCCGTGCTCTTTGGCCAGAGATGACCATTCGTGCGTGATGTTCCGATCATCCTGCGGGGGAACCGCAAAGCGCGTTCCGTTGTTCACGCCGTCGTGATAAAAGAACACACGATAGACCTCGTGCCCTTTTTCCAGGGCGGCTTTGGTGAACTGAATCGCGGAATCAGCGGACTGATGCTGATACGGCCCTTCATTAACCAATACGGATAACTTCATGCCTCGGCTCTCCCGGATTAGAAACGAATGTGGGTTGAAGCGTTCAGGCTCGCACGGGCGCCGCGCCAGTTATCCACGTGGTATTTGGTGAACGGCAGTCCGGTCACTTCGAAGAAACGCGGCCAGCCGATACGTTCGACCCATTCGTTGATGCGCTCCCAATCCTTCGCACCGGCTTTGTATTCCTTCAGAATACGCTTGACGATGGCGGTGGCTTCGGGCCAGCGTGGCGGATTGTTCGGAATGCCGGAGGCGACCAGTTTCTGGAAGGTCGGCTTGCCGCGGGCGTTGGAGTGGTTACCACCGATCCAGATGGCCAGTTTGGTGTGCTCGGCGTCGTTGATCTGCATCGGCGGGCAGGGCGGGAAGCAGGCGCCGCAGCAGATGCATTTCTTCTCATCGACTTCCAGCGAAGGCTTGCCGTTGTCCATGGCGGGGCGAATCGCCGCGTCCGGGCAGCGGGCAACCACCGAGGGACGCTCACAGACGTTCGAGACCAGGTTGTGGTCGATCTTCGGTGGTTTGGTGTGCTGCACGTTGATGGCGATGTCACCCTGGCCACCGCAGTTGATCTGGCAGCAGGAGGTGGTG
>JASBST010000070.1 GCA_030148775.1 Thiogranum sp. | reverse complement strand
GCCTCGACCCCTTTGTCAGACACAAAGCAAACATGCTAATATTTATGTATATCAATTATATACAAATATTACTTAATATTAGATCGAGGATTTGTCGAGCTGCAGTCGATGGCGGGCTTCCGAGCCGGTTCGGCTTGAGTCATTTGGACCCGGTTATTTTATCCGGAGTTGGAAAGCGGAGCATGAAAATTTTGTCACGGGACAAACTGTCATAGCCGACGACCGCCGATCGGCACGGCTGACGTCTGGCGAGAAATACACAGAATCCGGACGTTACAACCCAGCGTGAGGCAAGGTCGGGAACAGCGGGACTGAGACGGCGGGTCGACGCCGGTGTGATGCCTGGAAGCGCGGGCGCGCCGCGGCGTTCCGGTCACGGGTTCGCCAACGAGGCGATGCTTGGCGAGGGAAGCTGGCGCCGGCACCGCGGTTGACATTCGATGCCGCGCGGGACAGTTGTCTACGGATCGTTCACGAAGAGGACGCCTGAACTTGTGCCGACTCGCAAGCCCGGGCGAGCAGCGCCTGCCAGTGTTTGTCGGCGAGATAGGCCCAGCTTTCCGGGTCTTCCAGAATATGTTGTTGAAAGAAGTCCGCGTAATGCTGAACGATGCGTGCGACATCATCGCTGAGGATCGGTCGGCCGATTAGCACACGGATATCGCGGCCGGTGGAATGAAACCAGGCCGGGACCACCGGCACTTGCCTGCGCGCGGCGATACGTGCCGCCCATCCCGGCAGGCCGACTGTCTGACCGAACATGCGCACCTGCACCGCGTTGGCGGAGCGATCCTGGTTGTCGAGCGTGGCCGCAACCAGCTTGCCCTTGCGCAGGACCGAGAACAATGTGCGCGACAGCTCGAAGGGATTGCCGCCGCGCACCATCAGTACGCTGAGGTGCATGCGTTCATAGAAGTCCAGCGCGATGCGCGTGCGCGCGGCGGTGCGCGGATTTTTTGCCACCAGTAACATATCGAAACAGTGCCCTATGCGCAGCGCGGAGAAGGCGCTCGCCACATTGTGCGGTACCGCCAGAATCACTCCGCCGTGCTGCCCCGTCAGCCGCCGCACGCGTTCCACGTCCTCGTCGGCGATATAGATCCGGGGCAGTACCGAGGCTCGACCTTGTTGGTAGAGGCAGACAAAGTTGGCGATAACATCCAGTGCGTTTCCCAGGAAGCGGCGGTGTATCCGGCGGGCGTCGCCGTGTCCACGCAGATGGGAGATGGCCAGGCACGCGGCACGCAGGCGGTAGCCCGGCAAAAAGTAGCGCAAGCGCAGCAGCACCGTGACCAGGCGCGCGGGCAGCAGCGCGACCGGGCGCGGTGTGTGCCGGATCAACCAGTGCAGCGCCGGAAAGGCCGCGCCTTTAAGCCGGGTGCCGCTGAGCAGGGCGCCGCGGTCGTCGGCGCGGGTGGGAACGACGACGCGGCCGAGATACAGCGCCGGTGAACGCAGGGTCTCGGCTTCGGTTTTTGAATCCGGGCGCGAAGTCATGCGGCTGTAGGAATCGAAGACACGCCATTATCATACCGGATCCGGCTTGCCACCGCGGGTCGCTGCGGTAAAATCAGCGGCCGTTTTCTGCGCGCCAATCAATTCCCGGAGGTAGCTTTCATGTCTAACCCAACCCCCCTGTCGTTAATGGATTTTGTCAAGACCGCCAAATCCCGCATCCGGGAAGTGAGTCCACAGGATTTGCAGCGTCTGCTCGCCGAGAACAGCGATCTGCTGCTGGTCGATGTGCGTGAACCCAACGAACATCAGCAGGCGCATATCGAAAAATCGTTGTTGGTACCCCGCGGTGTGCTGGAGGCGGCGGCCGATCCCGCTTTTCCAGGGCACGTACCGGAACTTGCCGCGGCCCGCGACCGGCAGGTGGTGACGTACTGCGCCTCGGGCGGTCGTTCAGCGATGGCAGCCGATACGCTGCAACAAATGGGTTTCGGCCGGGTCAGCAGCCTCGATGGCGGTTTCGATCGCTGGACCCGGGAAAACCTGCCGGTGACCGGCGACGCCGGAGCGAAATAACCGGCCCGGTGTTATCGAAGGGCGGTGAGTATTTCTTGCTGATGCTCGATCGGTAGCGAAAAATGACCGGCGTCGGCGACGAGTTCCAGCGTCGAGGCGGGCAATCGGGCATGCAGATAGCGACTATGGCTCGGCGGCACCACCCGATCGCGCAGGCCGTGCCACAGCTGCACGGGCTGAGCGATGGCGCCTAGCTCGAAATCCCACCGGCGGCGATATTGACGCAGGTCTCTCAGCCCACCCCGATCGCCCTGCGCGAAGCAGGCGCGCAGGCTCGGCGCGAAATGCCTCACCGTAGAAGGTTGCAACAGGGTACGCCGGTCAGGGGCGCCGTTGAGCATCGCCATCAGCCGTATCAGCAGGCCCGGCCAGTGTCGCCCCAGCATCGCCACTGGCCGACCGAACGCCAGGCTGAACAGTCGCGGACGGGCGCTGGCCAGTCGTACCAGCAGCCGCAGGGTGCGCCGCAGGTCCGCGCGCAGCTCGGCGACATACAATGGGCCCAGCCCCGCAACCAGGCTGATCTTCAGCACGCGATCCGGCATGGCGTGGGCACATGCCAGCGCGCTGGGGGCGCCGCCGGAAACACCGATCACGGCGAAACAGTCGATGTGCAGCGCGTCGGCCAGGGCGCGGATGTCGCGGGCATCGTTGAGCAACCCGTCGGCCGGGCGTGGTGAGCTCTGGCCATAGCCGGGGCGCTCGGGTGCGATCACGCATACGCCGGCCGTCTGCGCGGCACGGTCGATCAAGCGACACTCGAAGCGGGAACCGGGCAGACCGTGGAGGTAAAACACCGGGCGACCGTCGGCGGCGCCATAGCGGGCGTAGCCGAGCCGTCGGCCATCGGCCAATATCAGTGGCTGAACCGCCGGAAGCGGCATCTGCCGACGGGTTTGCGCAACGACAGCGACACCTGCCGGGACGGTTTCAGCGCGCCACGACCTGGGCCGGTCCGCGATACCAGGAACCGTCGGGCTGCAGACAGGCGGTACCATAGGCCTGCGCCTCCTTGCCGCCGACGATGACCGTCATCTGGTACTCCCGTTCCTGCAGGCAGCTTTCCAGGGGCGGAACGGGGCCGTAGCGACCTTGCACCGGCGGGTAGGCGGGGCGTCGATAGCTGGCGGGCGGTGGATAGCTTTCGCTATTTCGCGAATTGGCGATGACGTAACCGAATAGACCGCCCACCAACAGGCCGTAGACCAGTTTCTCACTGTCGTCGCTGTCACGTAGGCGATAGTGTCTGGGAGCGTGAGGATAATGGTGGTAGCCGTGCCCCGGCTTGTGGTGGCGCGAATAGCGGTCTGCCCAGCCGGTTTGAATACTTCCGGCGCTAAGCAGCGCGGCGGCCAGGACCTGGGATCCGATTCGGGCGGTACGCGGCGTCATAGAGCTTCTCCTGTTCCTGTTTTACAGTATAGGTCTTAACGCCGCAGCCGCCGAAAGGGTGACAACGGCGGCGAAATCCCGGGCGGCCGGCGCCAGCGCCGATGACGGGCCGCAAAGTGAGCCTGAAGATCATGGAAAACTGGTTAAGAATCATCGCTTCCCTGGTGTTTTCCGCGGTATTGGCCGGTTGCGCCGGTATGTCCGCCGAACAAAAGGCGGCGGGTGTGCGGCTGTTGAGCGCCGCGCAGGTGACCGATTGCACGAAAGCGGGGTCGACGCAGGTCTCGGTGCAGGACCGACTGCATGTATTGGAGCAGGTCGAGGGCGGACTCCAGCGCGAGCTTACGGCGCTGGCGCGCCGCAGCGCCGTGCAGCTGGGGGGCAATGCGATTGTCGCAATCGACAAAATAAATCGTGGCAGTCAGTCCTTTGCCGTGTATCGATGTCCCGCGACCGGTGGGTCGGCACGATGACATTGCCAAGGTTTACGCTCAGCCCGGCAGACTATTTCACGATCGCGCTGTATGCGGCGGTGGTATTGGCCATCGGTTTGTACTTTGCCCGGCGGGAACACGATGCGGAACAATATTTTCTCGCCGGCCGGCGCATGGGCTGGCCGTTGATTGGGGTTTCGCTGTTTGCGTCCAATATCTCCAGCACCACGCTGATCGGCCTGTCGGGCAACGCCTATGGCGAAGGCATCGCCGTGTTCAACTACGAGTGGATGGCGGCGCTGGTGTTGGTGTTCATTGCCGTGTTCATCCTGCCGGCCTATCTGCGCGCCCTCGTCTATACCATTCCCGAATTTCTCGAGCGTCGTTTTGACCGTCGGGTGCGTTATTATTTTTCCGCGCTGACGTTGTTTCTGAATATCGTTGTGGACACCGCCGGCAGTCTGTATGCCGGTGGTTTGGTGGTGCAACTGATTTTCCCCGACATGCCGTTATGGCAGATCATCGCCGCGCTGACCCTGGTCGCCGGGCTTTATACCGCCGCCGGCGGGCTGGCGGCGGTGATGGTTACCGATGCGCTGCAGGCGCTGCTGCTGGGAATCGGCGCCTGTGTGATCGCCTGGATCGCGTGGGAACGGATCGACGGTTGGCAGTCCATTCTCGCCGTCACCTCGCCACAACAGCTGTCGCTGATTTTGCCGGCGGACGATCCGCATCTACCCTGGCCGGGACTGTTCACCGGCGTGCTGCTGATCGGTTTCTACTTCTGGGGTATGAATCAGTTCATGGTGCAGCGTCTGCTCAGTGCCGCCAGCCTGGAGCAGGGGCGCCGTGGCGCCCTGTTCGCGGGGCTGTTGAAGCTTTCCGTACTCTTCGTCATGGTGATGCCCGGGCTGATGGCGCGCGTGCTCTACCCGGATCTGCCCGACCAGGATCTGGTGTTTCCCGTGATGATGTTCGATCTTTTGCCGCCGGGACTGTTAGGGTTGGTGTTCGTCGGTTTGCTGGCCGCGCTGATGTCGAGTATCGACTCCACCCTCAATTCAGCCTCTACGCTGGTCACGATGGATTTTGTCCATACCCGGGCGCCGCACCTCAGCCGTCACGCTCTGATGTGGATCGGCCGCGGCGTGACGCTGCTGTTCATGCTGCTGGCCATGCTCTGGGCGCCGCAGATCTCCCAATTCAGTTCCCTGTTCAATTATCTGCAGCAGGTGTTGGCCTATAGTGTGAGTCCGGTCGTGGCGGTGTTGCTGGCCGGGGTGTTCTGGCATGGCGCCTCGGCAAACGGCGCGGTCCTGGCATTGCTGGGCGGATTGGTGGCCGGCGCGCTGTTGTTCTATTTCAATGCCGTCGCCGGTTGGCTGACTATCCATTTTCTTTATGTGCCGGCGATCCTGTTTGTGTTCAGTCTGCTGTTGTTGGTGATTGGAAGCCGCGCCGCCGACCGGCGTGAGGATATCGACGCTTTGATGTGGACCGGTAAAGAACCCGCGGCCGGGCGACCCGGCCGCGGGGCTTGGTACGCGGACTTTCGCCTGCAGGCGACATTGTTGTTGGCGCTCACGGCCGCACTCGTGGTCACGTTCGCCTAGTGATCGGAGCGCGAGGGCCGGCCGCCGGTTTTCAGCGCGCCGGGCGCGTCCGTTGGTCCTCGCAGGAGCCGCCGCAGATCAGATCGGCGCCCAGGCGGGGGAAGGCGCTGACGATCGAAACGATTAGGCTGGCCAGATACGGAATCGACTGTACCAGCAGAACGATGATCCATAACAACAGATCGAGCGTGCCGGTCTCATAGCGTTGGGCCAGTACCCAGGCGCTGCCCCAAAGCGCGAGCAACAGCAACAGTTCCTGTCGCGCCACACCCAGGGCCTTGAACAGGGCGCTGGCGCGTTCCATTTTCGGCGTTCGCATGAACGGCTTGTTGCGGGTGAACAGGCCCTGCCACATGGCGCGGGCGATGGTGTGCGACAGTGCCAGACCGGCCAGGGAGGCGGCCAGGGTCTGTTTGATGGTGCCTACGATCCGGGCCCCCCGGTAGAGGTATATCGCCTTGGCGATTTTGAAACTGAACAACACCAGTGGTAGCGCGGAGAATATGATCAAGGGCGGATCGATCTGCAGGGGATAGAAAATCATACCCAACGACCAGGCCAGCGCGGCGAAATTGAACAGCAGATTGACGCCGTCGGCGAGCCACGGCAGCCATCCGGCGATGAAGTGGTAGCGCTGCCCGGGTGTCAGTTTGCCGCCGTTGAAGCCCAGCAGGTCGGCGATGTGGTGGCGGATGATCTGCACCGCGCCGTAGGCCCAGCGAAAGCGCTGGTTCTTGTAGCCCAGGAAGGTGTCGGGCATCAGCCCCTTGCCATAGCTCTTCGGAATATAGATCGCCTCGTAGCCTTCGCTGAAAATCATCAGACCCAGTTCCGCATCCTCGGTGATGCACCACTCGCTCCAGCCACCGACCGATTGCAGAACCTCGCGCCGCACCAGGGTCATGGTTCCGTGCTGGATAATGGCGTTACGTTCGTTACGGGTCACCATGCCGATGTAGAAGAACCCGCGGTACTCGGCGTAGGCCATCGCCTTGAAAGCGTTCTCGTCGACGTCGCGATAGTCCTGCGGCGCCTGCACCACGGCTATCTTTTCGCGTTCGAATTGCGGTACCAGGTCGCGCAGCCAGTTGCAGGTCACCACATAGTCGCTGTCGATGACGCCGATGATGCGCGCTTCCGGCGAAGTCCGCTGCAGGGCGAAATTCAGCGCGCCGGCTTTAAATCCGCTCAGTGGGGCGACGTGAAAGAAGCGGAACCGTTCGCCCAGCGTCCGGCAATGCGCCTCCACCGGTTCCCATACCGATGGATCCTCGGTATTGTTGTCGATGACCAGCACCTCGTAACGCGGATAATCCAATTGTGCCAGCGCATCGAGTGTCTTGATCAGCATTTCCGGTGGCTCGTTGTAGGCGGGTACGTGAATCGACACCAGCGGCAGCCGACTGTCGTCGACCGGTTTGGGAATCACTTGCCGGCGACGCTCTTTGACCCACAAGGTTTCGGCCCATTCGTGGGCTTCGACCAGCACCACGAGGATGACGCCGATCATTCCCACCAGCATCAATACGCCGACGATGACCGCGCTCACCGACAGATATTGCTGAGTATAGTTGTACACAATCCAAACCATTGCGGTCGCCAGGGCATAGGCGACCACGGCGAGAAAACTTCGTCCGCGATTGGTCAGCGTCTTCGCGTCTATCAACAACAGCGCGAATACGATCAGCGCGATCACTACCGACAACGCCGCGAGTTCACGCCACTGCGGGATCTCGACGATCGGTTTAGTGAATTCAAACTTGGGTTTTCGATAGGTGTCGAATACGCCCCAATAGGCCCCGACACCGCTTTCGATACGGGTCTTCCAGGGTTGATCGAAGGCTTCCATGACGTAGTAGACATAATTTTCCTGGTCTGCCCGTTGCAGAAAACGGCGCAGAAAAACCGCTTCGTTGGCCTCCGAGGCTACCGCGCCACGCCGCGTGCGACCGTTGCTTGGCCAGCCGACCTCGGCAATGACGATCGGCTTGTCGGGATATTTGGCCTTCAGATCGTTCATCCGTTCGACGACGAAATTCACGGCATCGTCGATGTTCACGCCTTCCCAGTAGGGCAGCATGTGCACGCCGATGTAGTCGACCTCCTTGACCAGCTCCGGATGTTTGAGCCAGACGTGCCAGGGTTCGGCGGTGCTCACCGGCATGCCGACCTGGGCCCGTACACGGCGAATATATTCGATGAGCTTGTCCACCGGGAGGTCCTTGCGCAACAGCACCTCGTTGCCGACCAGCACGCGCACCACGTTGCGGCGGTAGCGGTCCGCGTATTCGATTAGACGGTGCACCTCGGCTTCGTTCTGCTTCGAGTCTTTGTCCAGCCAGGCGCCGAGCGCCACGTTGATATTGTATTTTCGCGCCATGGCTGGAATGTCGGCGAATGCGCCCTCCATCCGATAGGTGCGCACAGCGAAAGTCGTGCCGGCGAGCAAGGCGAGATCGGCTTCGATCTCCGCCCGGGTTGGCAGCTTATTGCGGATCGGATCGTCGTCGGCCTGCATGGGGGAAAAGGAAAATCCCTGGATCACATCGGGCCAGGGCGGTTCGGTTTCGGGACGGTTGATATATGCCCAGAGGGTTACGGTGATGGCGGCAACGGTAACGGCGATAATAATGTTGAAACGGGTCATCGAACCAACGGCTGGGGCGGAAACATCGGGCGCCCATTATCGCTGTAAAGCGACCGAATTTGAAATAACCGATACGGAGACTGGAAATGCGGCGTCCCAGCGTTCAGAATCGACCCAGGTCCGCGGTTGTTCGCGTTGCCGGGCATTTACTTTCGCGGCCGACTGCTGTAGAGACGCACAATGGATTTTAATAACGAGGGGGCCGAGGTGACTATCCTGCGCCTGATAATAACGGCTGTGATATTGTGGAGTACCGGCGCCGGTGCCGGGGAAGCGCTGACCCGGGAGATGATCCGGGAGCTGATGCACCGCACCGACGCGGCGTCAGCGCAGCGCGATGCGGCGGCGATCGGCGGGGCGCTGGCGAGCGATTTCTATAAATACATTGACGTCCCGTCCGCGGGAATGCCGGCCACCGCCAGGATCGACAAGCAGCAGTATCTACGGATGATCGAAAAGGGCTGGCGGAAAACCGACAGCTACGATTACCGGCGAAAGGATGTGGTCATCAATCTATCGCCAAAAGGCGACAGTGGCGAGTCCTTTTCCACGATTATCGAGACCTTCGACATCGACGGCAGAAAAATGGTGAGCAAGGTCCGGGAGTACGCCAGTTACCGGCTGGAAGAAGGCAGACCGGTAATCGTGACCATCGATAGTCAGACCCTGGTCGGCGACAGCACGCCGGGCCAATAGCGCGGTTGCCGGCATGGGGGAAGAGCGCAAGGGTCACCCGCGCAACCGGCCCCGGGATTCGCAGCCGCCGGTAATGGAGCGCGAGCCACGCTCCGAGGAGCCCGCCTACGGTACGCCACCGGCGGCCGGACGTGGCCGCCGCCTGCCGCGGGTACTGGCACTGGTGATTCTGGTGGCATTCGCTCTTATAGTGGCGCGCCAGGAGATACCCGCGGTTGCCGACTGGTGGGCGCGTGCCTTTACGCCGGCCGAATGGGGCGTGCGGCAGACCTGCCGCCAGGCCGCGCGTGCTGATCTGCGGGATCGCCGCTATGTCCGTCTGTTACGCGCGGGCAAGCTGCATCACACCCAGGACGGGCCCTACGTGACGCGAATGACCTTTTCTGTTCTGGGTGAGGACGGCGGGCGGGAAACCGTGGCATATCAGTGTTATCTCGATAATAATGGTCAGGTATTTAGACTCGAACGCGGGTCCGAGTGAGTATTTATGAGCGGGCAGACTTTCTGGAGCCGGTTCCAGCGCTACGTCATCACCGGGATTTTCACCGCCATCCCCTTGTGGATCACGTGGCTGATTTTCGCGTTTTCGCTGGAACAACTCTCGCGGCTCGGCCGGCCCTGGGTGAATGCACTGGTCGAGCAGTTCCAGGAGCAGTGGCCGAATCTTACCGGCTGGGTGCAGGCGGCATGGTTCCAGTCGACGCTTGCGGTGTTATTAACGCTGCTGGCGTTTTATCTGCTGGGCTGGGTTGCCACGCGTGTGATCGGATTGCGTGCGATCGCGCTGTTCGACGGTCTGATCGAACGTATTCCTTTCGTCCATAAGATATATAGCTCCACCAAACAGTTGATGCACGCGATCCAGCAAAAGCCCGAGGGGGCACAGCGCGTGGTCTTGATCGAATTTCCCTCACCCGAGATGAAGGCGGTGGGTTTCGTGATGCGAATTCTGACCGACGACAATACCGGAGAGGAGCTGGCGGCCGTTTACGTTCCGACCACACCGAATCCGACTTCCGGTTATCTGGAGATTGTGCCGGTAAAAAATCTGGTGCAAACCGACTGGACGATGGACGAGGCGATGACATTCATTATCTCGGGCGGCGCGGTCGCGCCGGACCATTTCCGCTATCGTCAGTAGCCGGGACCGCTGTCGCTGACCAATTTCCGTGTTTATGAAATCCATAGTTTCTGTAACCAATCTGTCCAAGACCTACTCTGACGGTCACGAGGCGCTCAAGGATGTCAGTCTCGAGATTGCGGACGGGGAGATTCTTGCGCTGCTGGGGCCCAATGGCGCCGGCAAGACCACGTTGATTTCGATCATCTGTGGCATCGTCAACGCCAGCGACGGTTCGGTGTCGGTCGACGGCCACGATATTATCGCCGACTACCGACACACGCGCAGTTTGATCGGTCTGGTGCCACAGGAGCTCACCCTCGGCCATTTTGACAAAGTCTGGAATACTCTGTGTTTCAGCAGAGGCCTTTTCGGCAAGGCGCCCGATCCGGACTACATCGAACGGCTGCTCAGAAATCTTTCGCTTTGGTCCAAGAAGGACACGGAGATCATGGCGCTCTCGGGTGGTATGAAACGTCGTGTGCTGATCGGAAAGGCGCTGGCGCACGAACCCAAAGTGCTGTTTCTGGACGAACCGACCGCGGGCGTCGACGTGGAACTGCGCAAGGATATGTGGGCGCTGGTGCGTGAACTGCGCGAGTCCGGCGTTACCATCATATTGACCACACATTATATTGAGGAAGCCGAGGAGATCGCCGACCGTGTTGGCATCATCGACGGCGGCAGACTGATTCTGGTGGAAAACAAACAGGAGCTGATGCAAAAGCTCGGCCGCAAGGCGATGATCATCGAATTGGACGAGTCTCTGGCCGAAGTGCCGGACACGCTGGCCCGCTGGGGCCTAGAGCTTTCGGGCGACGGGTCTCAGCTCACCTATACCTATGATCCCCGCGGTGTCCGTACCGGTATTCCGGATCTGCTGCAGGCCGTCGGCGAGGCCGGTCTGGCGGTGAAGGATTTTAAAACCACGCAGAGTTCCCTTGAGGAGATTTTCGTCAGCCTGGTGAAGGGCCGGTCATGAACGTGCAGGCAGTCAAAGTCATTTACAAGTACGAGATGTTGCGCGCGTGGGAGACGCTGTTGCAAAGTTTTGCCTCGCCGGTGATTTCCACCGCGCTCTACTTTGTCGTCTTCGGATCGGCGATCGGCGAGCGTATCGCACAGATCGACGGTGTTCCCTACGGTTCGTTCATCGTCCCCGGTCTGATGATGCTGGCGTTGTTGACGCAAAGCATTGCCAACGCGTCGTTCGGAATTTTCTTTCCCAAATTCACCGGCACCATTTATGAGGTCATGTCCGCGCCTGTATCCTTTCTGGAGATTCTTCTGGGCTATGTCGGCGCAGCGGCGACCAAATCGCTGATCATCGGTCTGATTATCCTGGCTACCGCGGGCTTTTTCGTGCCATTGGAAATCGCCCATCCGGTGTGGATGGCGGCGTTTCTGCTGCTGACGTGCGTCTCGTTCAGCCTGTTCGGATTCATCATCGGCCTCTGGGCCGATGACTTCGAAAAACTTCAGCTCATCCCGTTGCTGGTGATTACCCCGCTGGTGTTCCTGGGTGGGAGCTTTTATTCGGTGAACATGCTGCCGCCGATCTGGCAGACGGTGACGCTGTTCAACCCGGTGGTCTATCTGATCAGCGGCTTTCGCTGGAGTTTTTTTGAGGTATCCGACGTCAGCGTTGGCGTCAGCCTGGCGATGGTGCTGGCGTTTCTCGTCGTCTGTCTGCTGGTGGTCGGCTGGATGTTCCGGACCGGTTATCGCCTGCGGCAATGACGAAACAGGATTCTGTATGGGTGACCTTATGCGCCTCGTTTGGGCGTCTTATGGGCGCTTTGCCCCGTGATTTGTCAGCGCGAAACCGGCGGCCAGTGTGATGATAAGAGAAATTCCTTCCCGGGACAGGTGCTTAACAAGATCGCAGAAGCTGGCATATATACTGCTTGATCTTTATATCATGATGCCGACCCGACAGCTGCTATGACTCTGGCTCAACGTGAAATCCCGCCGCTCGATCCTGCCGCCGTCTGTGAGTGGTATGAGGGGGCTTTACGCGCGCTGGCCCGGCGTGCGGTACGGGTGTGGTTCAATCGCGAGCGTCTCGATAAAGCCTTGGCGGCCGCCCTCGCCGCGGACCCCCGTCTCGGCGATGAATTGATCTACGCCATCGGCGCAGACGGACGGCAAGTCAGTTCCAATATCAGCCGCGGCGGTATCGACCGCAGCGCCTATGGCCAGGATCTGTCGCTGCGGCCTTATTCGATTCCTCCGGCGGTGTTGCACAACACGGCCTTTCAGGGCGCTTTTTTGTGTGAAACCTATGTCAGTCGACTGACGCAACTACCCTGTGCCACGCTGATCTACGGCGTGACGTCGGCGGCGACGGCGCTTGGGTTTCTGGCGATGGATATAGATCCGGCGCAGTACGTCTGCCGGATGGCCGCTTCCGAATAAGTTACGTTTTTACGGGCGGAGCCAACCGCGATCATCCGGTAGGAGCTGCTTTACGGTGTTTGATCGACGAAAGACGGCGCGATTCCGACGGCTTCAACCGAGCAGATAGTCGACCGCGGCGTTGATCGTCTGCAGGTTGTGGGTATCTCCGCCGCGGTCGGGATGATGTTCCATCGCCAACCGGCGCCAGGCCAACTTGATCGTGGCATCGTCCACGGGATCCACCAACCCCAGCTCGGCGAGCGCGCCCGCACGGCCGTCGATTTTGCTGAAACGGCGCCAGAAACCGGCCAGTAGATCGGCGACCGCCTGCGCGTCGGTCGCATCGAGATTATTCCAGTCGAGATAGTACTCGCGCAGCGGATCGGATCGGGTTAAGGCCGAACATCCGGCGTCCCAGGGTAGACGTCGGATGCACAATGCGCCGATGCGCAATTGCCCCCGTTGTGTGTCGATCAGATGATCATGAAAACGATAAAGCGCGTGAAATAACAGGAAATGTGCCCGAAACAAGACGGCGGGAGCGGCGGGCGGTGGTGGCAGAAACGCGAAAAACCCCTGCTGCCGTAACAGCCGCAGCAGATCGAATTCCGCGATGCCTTGCGGATGACATCGCAGCGCTTCTTCGAGCGCCAGATAGAAGGCGGCCGACAGGCGCGAATCGGAAGAGATCATACCCCGCATTATACGGGGACCGTGCCGGAGACGGGTCTGACCCCCCAGTTTGTTTAGAAAAGCCTAATATGTTAATATTTCGGGTTTTCCACGCTGGTCCGTCGCTCCGGGAGAACCATGCTCTTCAATTTCGAATGCACCGAAAGAGGTTGTCCCAAAAACGATTTGTTGGCCGGACTTACGGTGGCGCTGGCGTTGGTGCCGGAGGCGGTGGCCTTTGCCTTTGTCGCCGGCGTGGCGCCGCTGGTGGGGTTGTACGCGGCATTCATGGTCGGATTGATCGCCGCGTTGATTGGCGGACGGCCAGGCATGATATCGGGGGCAACCGGCGCACTCGCCGTGGTCATGGTGAGTCTGGTGGCGCAGCACGGTGTTGAGTATCTGTTTGCCGCCGTGGTCTTGATGGGGGTGATTCAAATCGGCGTGGGTATGCTGCGCCTCGGTAAGTTCATCCGCATCGTACCTCATCCCGTGATGCTGGGCTTTGTGAATGGACTGGCGATTGTCATCTTTCTGGCCCAGCTGAAGGCCTTCCAGATCGAGGACGCGGACGGTCAGATGCGCTGGTTACAGGGTGACGCCTTATGGTTGATGTTGTCGCTGGTGGCGCTGACCATGGCGATTATACATTTTCTGCCCAAACTCACCCGCGCCGTACCGGCTTCACTGGTGGCCATTGTCGGCGTCTCACTGCTGGTGATCGCGCTGGGGCTGGAGAGCCGTACCGTAGGCGATCTGGCTTCCATTGCCGGCGGCTTACCGGAGTTCCACCTGCCGCTGGTGCCGTTCAACCTGGAAACCCTGCGTATCATTCTGCCGTATTCGGTGATCCTCGCCGCCATCGGCCTGATCGAATCGCTGTTGACCCTCAGCCTGATCGATGAAATCACCCAGACACGCGGCCAGGGCAACCGTGAATGCGTGGGCCAGGGCGTGGCCAATACGGTGACGGGTCTGTTTGGCGGCATGGGCGGGTGCGCCATGATCGGGCAGAGCATGGTCAATTTGAATTCGGGGGGGCGCGGCCGGCTGTCGGGTGTCGCCGCCGCCTTGTGCCTGCTGGTATTCATCTTGGTGGGCTCCGGACTGATCGAGATGATTCCGCTGGCGGCGCTTACCGGTGTGATGTTCATGGTTGTGATCGCCACTTTCGAGTGGTCCAGTCTGCGTCTGATCGGCAAGATACCCAAAAGCGACTTGTTCGTGCTGGTGCTTGTCTCAGCCGTGACCGTTGCCACCGATCTGGCCGTGGCGGTGTTGATCGGTGTGATCGTCTCGGCCCTTGTGTTCGCCTGGGAGCACGCCAAGCACATTCGCGTCGAAAGTTATCTCGACGATCAGGGCTCGCGGGTGTACGCCCTGCACGGTCCGTTGTTCTTCGCCTCGGTGCGTAATTTCCAAGAGCTGTTCGACTGTAAAAACGATCCCCAGGACGTGATCATCGAGTTCCAGCATTCTCGTGTCGTCGATCATTCCGCGATCGAGGCGATCGACAGTCTGGCGGAGCGCTATCTGAGTGCCGGCAAAACGCTGCACTTGCGTCATCTCAGTCCGGAATGCCGTCAGCTGCTGCGCCGGGCCGGCGACCTGGTGGAAGTCAACGTGCTCGAGGACCCGCACTACCGGGTTGCGGTGAACGAACTGGGGTAAGCGGCCTTAAGACTTGCAACCGTTGCGCAAATAACGTTGAAAAGCATCCCGCGGCAGCGGTTTGCTGAAGTAGTACCCCTGATAAGTAAAACATCCGCGTTGCTTCAGAAAATTGAGCTGGGCCTCGGTCTCGACGCCCTCCGCGATGACATCCAGACCAAGGTTTTTCGCCATCAGGATGATGGTTTCAACGATGACTTCACTGTGCCGTGCCCGGGGGATATCGCGCACGAAGGATTGATCTATTTTGATCCGGTCCAGGCGCAGTCGGGTCAGGTAGTGCAAGGACGAATAGCCGGTGCCGAAATCATCTATCGCCAGGCGAATGCCGAGATCCGCCAGCTGCGCCATTTTTTCCGCGGTGTCCTCGATATTCTCGATCAGCATGCCTTCGGTCAGTTCCAGCTCGATATGCCGCGGGTCGACGCCGGTGTGTTTGATGATGTGCTGGACCCGTTGGAAGAAATCCTGCTGACGGAACTGTTTAGGGCTGACATTGATGGCGAGACAGGGAAACGCGCAAAGGGCCTCGTCGGTGGTCGTGTCCATCCAGCTTTTCAGCTGTAGACAGGCCCGCTGCAGAACCCACTCACCGAGGATCAATATGGTCCCCGTGTCCTCGGCCACCGGAATGAAGTCGGCCGGTGAAATCATGCCGCGCTGCGGATGATTCCAGCGCAGCAGGGTTTCGGCGCCCACCATACGTCCGTCGGCGTCCAACTGCGGTTGAAAATAAAGTTCCATCTCATCGCGTTCGACGGCGTCGCGCAGTTCGTTCTCTATGTCCAGGCGGGTCTTGGCGGCCTGCTGCATGGCGGGCAGATAGAACTGTATGGTATTGCGCCCGAGCTGCTTGGCCCGATACATGGCGATATCCGACTGCTTGAGGACCTCCTCGGCGTCGGCGTCGTCGACCGGAAACATGGCGATGCCGATACTGGGGGTGACGTGGAGGGTATGGCCTTCGATCTGGTAGGGCTCGGAAAGCAGGTTCTCGATTTTTTCGGCCAGCCGCTGGGTCTTTCGGGCCACCAGCGTGTCGTTGTCGCCGAGTTCCGATAATATGATCACGAACTCGTCCCCGCCCAGCCGCGCCGCCGTATCCTCTTCCCTGACGTTGCTTTTCAGCCGCATTGCGACTTCGCGTAACAACGAATCACCGACGGAGTGGCCCAGCGAGTCGTTGATGGTTTTAAAGCGGTCGATGTCGATGAACAGTACCGCCGCGAGAAACCGGTGACGCCGCGACCGGGAGATCTCCTGTTCGAGCCGGTGCACCAGCAGACGCCGGTTGGGCAGTTCGGTGAGGCTGTCGTGATGGGCCTGATGCTCCATGGCCGCCTCCGTACGCTGATGTTCGTAGCGCCGCACCAGGGATTCCATGATCAGTTTACGCGACCGCCGTGCGGCGATTGAGATCATGGCCAGAAACAGCACCAACATGGCGGCCATGACGTCACTTAAAGGCGCGTCGAGCTGATAGAGCCGGAAGATGACCGGCCCCATGGCCGGCAACAGAAAAAACAGTAGCGCCAGAAACGAGGCGGCGAGCGTAGTCACCGCCCCGGCAGACATACCGCCGACCACGAAGATTACAAACAGCTGATGAACGGGATCCCGCTCCGGAAACATCAGATAGGCGGTGCTGCCCCATATCAGCCCCGAGCCCAGCGCGCCGATGAGAAACAGCTTGAACCACGGCACCGGGTCGGCGCTGTGACTGCGGTGGCGGTAGCCGTGATAAAGGCCAAAGCGCAGCAGCGTGACCGCCAGCAGCGAGCCGAACCAGAGGGAAATCAACGGCTGGCTGATCACCGAGCGTTGCACCGCCGCCAGGATGCCGCCGTTGATGACGACGGCCGTCAGAGCCAACGGCAGCGAGTCGTACAGCAGTGTGACCCGATCGGCTAAGAACAGACGTGCATCATTGGCTGCAGGTCGATCCGGCGCGGTGCCGAAATGTTTCATAAACAATGCCCTTTATTCTTGATTATCGAGCGTAATTAACACATTAGGGCGGATGCCCTGGCGGGTTCCAGGGCACTCCTGTCACAGGGTGTCGCAGTCGAAACACGCTGCCGCGGACGTGCGCTGAAACTGGACAACCGTATAGTTGGCACCGATGCATTTTGACTGTCTTGTCCGGGTTAGTAAAGTCCACAATATCATTCATTGTGAGACTTTGTTAGACGAACAGATTGCCGAACCGCCGTGTCAGAACATCGGATGATTTGCGTGCACCAGACAAGAACAGCGGCGCGGGGAGCGGGTGGGCAACCGAGTTGCTGCCGCCAAATTGGTTTGGCATCAGGTCACATTGATCGCTTGGGGGTAGCGCGATGACCGCACCCCGGAGCAATGATCACTGGCCGATTCGGTTTGAGGTCAGCCGGTAGGCGTGGGCTTGCCCTCTAGCGTGAAATAGAAACGGCTGCCCTCGCCGGGAGAGGACTGGACCCAGATGTCGCCGCCGTGACGCTGGATCACGCGCTGAACGGTAGCCAGTCCGATGCCGGTGCCGGGGAATTCGTCCTGCGGCTGTAAACGCTCGAACGGTTTAAAAAGTTTTCCGGCGTGGATCATGTCGAAGCCCACGCCGTTGTCGGACAGGCAGTACAAGGTCTGCTGGCCGCTTTTTTCGCACGAAAAGCTGATTTCGGCCGATTCCTGATGGCCGGTGAACTTCCACGCGTTTTCCAACAAGTTCTGCAGCGCTACAGCGAGTAGCCGCGGGTCGGCCGTGGCGCGCATCCCCGGTTGTATCTGGATGTCCACCGATCGTTGCGGCTCGGCCTGCCTCAGCGCGGCCACTTGCGCCTGCGCCAGCGCGCTCAGATCGATGTTTTTCACCGCCAGTTCACGCCGGGTGATACGCGACAGTTGTAGTATGTCATCGAGCAGCGCCGCCATACGTTTGCCCCCTTTCACGATCCGATCCAGCAGATCGGTTTCGTCGTCCGAGAGCCGCTCGCCGAGTTTGTCCTGCAGTATCTGACTGAAGCCGATGATGGAGCGCAGTGGGGTGCGTAGATCGTGCGCGATGGAGTAACTATAGGATTCGAGTTCCTGATTGCTGGCCTCGAGTTCGCGACTGCGGCTGTCCAGTAGCAGAGCGTTATTTATCGCCCGCCAATAGGCGGCGTGTATGTTTGTCGCTACAATGAACATGAAGACATAATAGCTGACGAACATCAACGTGACCGCCGAGGATTCGCGCGTTGGCAGCACGACGGAGGCGATGGTGGGCGGCAGCAGCAGCAGGGTGAGGAATGCTATCGACAGGGGCTTGCGGATTGATAAGGTGGTGATCGCGCCGGAAGCTATACCGGCGGTGCTCAGGAGCGTCAACATTGCGGTCCACTGCAGACTGTAGTGGAGCACAGTGTGGGCACAAAACAGGCCCCAGGTTGCCGCCAGTGCCAGACTGAAGACTGTGAAACAGTGAAGCCAGAGCGACGGGTTGCGTGGATAGAGCCGATCAAACCTGAAAATCAGCAACGCTCTTGCCAAGGCCGAGAGCAGAATCAGTGCGCTGACCAGGCGGGTCGCCCAGGGATGGTCGTCGGCGTAGGGCGTAAAAAAGATGATGATGCCGAACAGCACCAGATAAGCCACGCCGGACATGCGCGAGCGGCGCGCGAGATCGTCGTCTGCCAGGTATTCCGATGACGTGTGGCTGGGCTTATGGTCCATTGAAAACCGGTGCCTCTTCCCCTATCACGGAGAATGGTCTGGTGGTTCGCCCGGGTGGCTGGGGACCAAGATACCATATCGCGGCAGGCGCGCCGATTGTCACGGCGCGGGATCGACGCGCTGCTGCCCTGTTTTGTATATCCAGCTGTAATTTAAAGTATTTAAAGTTCCGCTCCAGGCGCGACGGGCTATTCACAAGCGCGTCTTTCTTCTCTATGCTAGGCCGCCTTTCCACTCAGGCAGTTGGGAGACCTGATATGGCCATCGAACGCACACTTTCTATCATCAAACCCGACGCAGTGGCTAAAAATCACATCGGCGACATCTACCATCTCCTGGAGGCGTCGGGCCTGCGCATTGTGGGGGCAAAAATGGTGCATTTGAGCCGTGAGCGAGCCGAAGGGTTCTACGCTGTTCACAAACAGCGGCCGTTTTTCAATGAACTTGTCCGTTTTATGGTTTCGGGACCGGTGATGGTACAGGTGCTGGAAGGGGACAACGCAATCGCCAGAAACCGGGAAGTGATGGGGGCGACGAATCCAAAGGAGGCGCGAGCGGGGACCATTCGCGCCACCTTCGCCGACAGCATAGACGAGAATGCGGTTCATGGCTCGGATTCCGTGGAAACGGCCAAACTCGAGATCGCGTTCTTTTTCAGCGAGGACGAGCTATGCCCCCGGACCCGTTAGGTCGACGTTTGCCCGTACTGGAGATGAAGGTTTGAGTCAGGTCGAGCCGTGTCCGTGCGGCTCGGGGCTGTCGCTATGCGACTGCTGTGAGCCGATAATCGGGGGCAGCGTCCGGGCGCGGACCGCCGAGGCGTTGATGCGTTCCCGTTATACGGCTTATGCCCTGCAAAACATCAGTTATTTGCAGGCGACATTGGATGCCGCCGAGGCGCAATGCTTTGATAAGCCAGGCACCGCGGCTTGGGCGCGCGATTCGGTCTGGAAAGGGCTGGAGGTCGTTGCCACCACGGCCGGCGGGCCCGCGGACCGCGAGGGTAGCGTCGAGTTCATCGCTTGTTATGAGCGCAATGGGAAAGTGCACGAACATCACGAAATCTCCCGCTTTCGGAAAACGGACGGCGCGTGGTTGTATTGCGGCGGCAAGGACGTCGGCCCTGTGCAGTTTCAGCGCGCCTCCCCGAAGACGGGACGCAACGTCCCTTGTCCGTGCGGGAGCGGGAAAAAGTTTAAGAAATGCTGCGGTGACTAGACCTGAACGGCTGTAGTAACAGCGCCTGAAAAATCGGTGTCACTTACGGCGTTCATTGGTTTTTTACTCTCCTACCGCAGTTTTGCGCGGTTCCTCCGAGTCGTAGCCGAGGTTGGGAGCCAACCATCTCTGCGCTTGTTCGAGCGTCATACCTTTACGTCTGGCATAGTCCTCGACCTGATCCCGATTGAGCTTGCCGACACCGAAATATTTCGAGTCGGGGTGGCTGAAGTACCAGCCTGAGACGGCGGCGGTCGGCAGCATGGCGAAGCTGTCGGTGAGCGTGATGCCGGCGTTGGTTGCCGGATCGATGAGTTGCCACAGCAACGCCTTTTCGGTGTGTTCCGGACAGGCCGGATAACCCGGCGCCGGACGGATTCCGTTGTACTGTTCCTTGATCAAGGCGATGTTGTCCAGCGTCTCGTCAGCGGCGTAGCCCCAGTATTCCTTGCGCACTTTTTCGTGCAGGCGTTCGGCGAAGGCTTCGGCGAGGCGATCGGCCAATGCCTTCAGCAGGATCGAGCGGTAATCATCGTGCTCCGCTTCGAAGCGTTCCACATGGGCATCGATACCGATACCGGCGGTGACCGCGAATGCGCCGATATAGTCCTGCAGTCCGCTGCCCTTGGGGGCGATGAAATCGGCCAGGCACTGATTGGGTCGACCCGGCGGCTTTTGATTCTGCTGGCGCATATGATGCAGAGTGGTCAATACCTCGGCGCGTGATTCATCAGTATAGAGTTCGATATCATCGTCGCCCACCTGACTGGCTGGAAAAATCCCGAAGACCGCTTTGGCCCGCAGCCATTTTTCGTCAATGATCTGCTGCAGCATGTTCTGCGCATCACGGAACAAGTTGCGTGCGTGCTCGCCGACAATGGCGTCGTCAAGAATCTTGGGGTAACTGCCGGCTAATTCCCATGTCTTGAAAAAGGGCGTCCAGTCGATGTAGTCACGCAGTTCCTCCAGGGGGAAATCGTCCAGTACGACCACACCGGTACGGACGGGCTTTGGCGGCGTGTAGGTGCTCCAGTCGATCGCGATCTTGTTGGCCCGCGCCTGCGATAATGTCAGCCATTCGGTTTTGCGTTGCTTGCCCGCGTGTTGCGCACGAACTTTGTCGTATTCTTCCTTGATCGCCGTCACATAAGCGTTCTTGTTCTCGTCGCTCACGAGGTTTTGCGCCACGCCGACCGCGCGCGAAGCGTCTTTTACATACACCGTGGCGCCATGGTAGCCGGGTTCGATCTTGACGGCCGTATGGACGCGCGAAGTGGTGGCACCGCCGATCAGCAGGGGAATGTCTAACCCCTCGCGCTCCATCTCCTTCGCCAGGTGCGCCATTTCATCCAGGCTGGGAGTGATGAGTCCGGACAGTCCGATGATATCGACTTTTTGTTCGCGCGCGGTATCGAGTATTTTCTGCGCCGGCACCATCACGCCCAGATCCACGACCTCGAAATTATTGCACTGCAATACCACGCCGACGATATTCTTGCCGATATCGTGGACGTCGCCTTTGACGGTCGCCATGAGGATCTTTCCTTTGGCTTTGGCCTTGGCGGACTTCTCGGCCTCGATGAAGGGCAGCAGGTAAGCCACGGCCTTTTTCATCACACGGGCGCTCTTGACCACCTGGGGCAAAAACATCTTGCCCGCCCCGAACAGATCCCCGACCACGTTCATGCCGTCCATCAACGGGCCTTCGATCACCTGTATCGGACGTTCGAAATTCTGTCGCGCGGCTTCGGTGTCCTCCTCGACATAGGCATCGATGCCTTTGACCAGGGCGTGCTCCAGTCGTTTGGCCACCTCCCATTCGCGCCAGGCGAGATCTTCCTTTTTTTCGGCGCCGGAGCCGTCGCCCTTGTATTTGCCGGCGATCTCCAGCAGATGTTCGGTGGACTCCGGATTGCGGTTGAGAACAACGTCCTCGACGGCGCGGCGCAGTTCCTCCGGCAGATCGTCATAGATGGCGAGCTGGCCCGCGTTGACGATGCCCATATCCATGCCCGCCTGGATGGCGTGGTACAGGAAGACGGCGTGAATGGCCTCCCGCACCGGATTATTGCCGCGAAAGGAGAAGGAAACGTTGCTGACGCCGCCGGAGACCTTGGCGTGCGGCAGAGACCGCTTTATCTGTCGGGTGGCTTCGATGAAGTCCACCCCATAGTTGTTGTGTTCCTCAATGCCGGTAGCAACGGCGAAAATGTTGGGGTCGAATATGATGTCTTCCGGCGGAAAGCCGACTTGTTCGGTTAGTATCCGGTAGGCACGTGTGCAGATTTCGACCTTGCGCGCTTGGGTATCCGCCTGGCCGGTCTCGTCGAAGGCCATGACGATAACCGCGGCACCGTACTTACGGCACAGTCGGGCGTGCTCGATGAACGCGGCTTCGCCTTCCTTCATGCTGATGGAATTGACGATACCCTTGCCCTGAATGCGTTTGAGGCCGGCTTCTATGATGTCCCACTTGGACGAGTCAATCATGACCGGTACCCGTGAAATATCCGGTTCGCTCGCGATCAGGTTGAGAAAAGTGACCATTGCCTCCTCGCCGTCGAGCATGCCTTCATCCATGTTGACATCGATGATCTGCGCACCGTTTTCCACCTGCTCGCGCGCCACGTCTAGAGCGCTGTCGTACTGTTGCTCCAGAATCAGGCGTTTGAATTTCGCCGATCCGGTAACATTGGTCCGCTCGCCGACATTGACGAACAGGGATTCCTCGGTGATATTGCAGGGCTCCAGGCCCGACAGGCGCAAGACGAAGTTGTTGTCGACTTTTTTGCGTGGCGGAAATTCGGCCACGGCCTCGGCGATGGCCTTGATGTGCGCCGGCGTCGTGCCGCAACAGCCGCCTATTACATTGAGAAAGCCAGACGCGGCCCATTCCTTCAGCTCGGCCGCCATGTCGGCCGGCGATTCGTCGTATTCACCGAATTCGTTGGGCAGGCCCGCATTGGGGTGTGCGTTGACATAGCAGTCGGCCGTACCCGCGAGTTCCTCGATATACTGACGTAATTGCTTTGCGCCAAGCGCGCAGTTGAAACCGATGGATATAGGTTTTACGTGACGCATGGAGTTGAAAAAGGCCTCGGCGGTCTGGCCCGAAAGGGTGCGGCCGGATGCGTCGGTGATAGTGCCGGAAATCATTACCGGACGCGTATCGCCGGAATCCTCAAAATAGGTCTCCACGGCGAAGGCGGCCGCCTTGGCGTTCAGCGTATCAAAAATTGTTTCGATCAGGATCAGATCGGCACCGCCCTCGATCAGCGCGCGCGTGGCTTCGTAATAAGTCTGCTTGAGCGCATCAAAGGTTATATTGCGAAAACCTGGGTTATTCACATCCGGAGACAACGAGGCGGTGCGATTGGTCGGACCCAGCACACCGGCGACAAAACGCGGTTTTTCCTCGCTGCTGAACGCGTCGGCGGCCTCGCGCGCCAGCCGCGCCCCGGCGTAGTTGAGCTCGTAAACCAAATCTTCCTGCTGATAGTCGGCGAGGGAAATCGAGGTCGAGTTGAATGTGTTGGTCTCTACAATGTCGGCGCCGGCCTCAAGATACGCTTTGTGAATGTCGCGAATAATGGTCGGTTGGGTGATCGACAGCAGATCATTGTTGCCCTTGAGGTCGCACGGCCAGTCCTGAAAGCGTTCGCCGCGGTAATCGGCCTCGTCCAGTTTGTAGCGCTGAATCATGGTTCCCATGGCGCCGTCCAGGATCAAAATGCGGTCTTCGAGGAGTTGTTTAAATGTTTTCATGGACTTGTGTAATAGCTACTGTGTTGTCTATTGTAACAGCTTTACTTTGCCGCTGTTGAGGGGGGCAAAGGCTGGCGGACAGGCTCGCCTGCCGGTAGGATTCGATTTATGAACACAACCAGGCTGATGGTGTTGATATGGATTGTTTTGTTGTCATGGGGGACGGCGGGCTGTAATGCGCAGGAAAATCAGAGCCAGGGGGCTCAGGACGCGCCCCGGTCCGCGGCGAAAAGCGAAAACAAGCCCAACCTGCGTTATGAAGATGACACACTGAGTGTGCGGATTGTCATGCGTACTCCCGACCAGCTGACCGCCTTTTATCTGGGGCGGGGATTCAATCAGGCGGCCATTGCGCATATTCTGGAAACCTGTTTCATCACTCCGATAGTGCATAACAAAACCTTTGATGTTTTATGGCTGAGACTGGACGATTGGCGCTTCACCCGCGGCGATACTCCGATTCCCCGTCTCAAGCGCGACTACTGGCCGGCGCATTGGACCGACGCCGGTTTGCCGCTGGCGCACCAGGCGACTTTCGGCTGGACGTTGCTGCCGGAAGAGCGCGATCTGCGGCCCGATGAAGGCGCCGGCGGCAGCGTGGTGATCCCGCGCCAGGATCGGCCTTTTACCTTAACCATGCGCTTTCACACCGGCGCGGATAAACAAGGCCCGGTAAAAACCGTGGTCTTCGAGGACCTCCAGTGCACAGCCAATCCATCCTAGCCCTTACGCTCGGCCTGGCCTGGCTGTTACTGTCGTCCGCCGCCGCCGTCACCTTGCCAAAAGGCATTCTCAAGCTGGATGGCCGCCCCGCGCCGCCGCTGGTACTGCAGAATATGGACGGCGAACGATGGGATCTGAGTGAATCCCGCGGACACTGGGTATTGGTGCATTTCTGGGCCACCTGGTGCGGCCCGTGTCGCAAGGAGATGCCCACGCTGCAGGCGATTCTGCCACAACTGGATCCGAAGAAAATGGAGCTGGCCATCATCAACACCGCCGAAAGCGAAGACACTGTATTCAGTTTTCTCGCGGCGGTCGCGCCGGATATCGTGCCCTTGATGGACACCGATGGCCAGGTCACGGAACGCTGGCAGCCGCGAGGTCTTCCCGCTTCGTTTTTTGTCGATCCTGACGGGCGCCTGCGCTACCTTGCGCTCGGCGGTCGGCCCTGGGATACGCCGCCCTATCTGAACTTTATCAAGGGGCTGGCGAACCAGTGACCCCATTCTGATTTATCCACTATGAGAAAGTTGGCATCCTCGTCCATGGTGTCGGTCGCTGCACGCACTGTTTTCATCGTCCTGTTTGTCGTTGGCGGCGGCTGTGTCATGTCGCCGACGCAGAAGTCCGCACCGCTCAGTCTCATCGAACTTACCATCGGCGACGCCCAGCGGGCGATCCGCGAGCGACGGATCAGTTGCGAGCAGCTCACCCGGCGCTATTTGCGGCGTATAGCGCACTATGACCAGGCCAGCGGTCTAAATGCGATTATCGCCGTCAATCCGAACGCGTTGCGACGCGCGCAGGCACTGGATCGCCAGTACGCGGCGACCGGACATATGCAGAGATTGTTTTGCGCGCCCGTGATCCTGAAGGATAATTTCGATACCGCGGATATGGTGACCGAAGCCGGATCAGTCGCGATGCGGGGCGCGCGACCGCCGGAGGATGCCTTCATGGTCAAGCGTCTGCGCGCGGCGCAGGCGATCGTGATTGCCAAATCGAACATGGCCGAATGGGCCTTCAGCCCCTACGAGACGATCAGCTCCACGCACGGCGAAACGCGCAATGCGTATGATCTGTCCCGGGTGCCTGCGGGATCTAGCGGCGGTACCGCATCGGCGATCGCGGCTAATTTCGCAATTATCGGGATGGGCACCGATACCGGCAATTCCATCCGCGGCCCGGCTTCGCATCTCGACCTGGTGGGTTTGCGTTCGACGCTTGGGGCCACCAGTCGGACCGGCATCGTACCCTTGTTGTCAAACCGGGATGTCGGCGGGCCGTTGATGCGTACGGTTACCGATACCGCGCTGGTGTTTTCGGTGATTGCCGGCGCCGATCCGGCCGACCCGGTGACCGCCACGGCGCCCGGTCGGGTCACCGATGATTACAGTGTTTATCTCAAACGCGACGGGCTGGTCGGCGCCCGTTTGGGCGTGCTGCGTACCTTGATCAATACCAGTGACGCCGATCCTGAAGTCGTGCAGGCGATGGATCGCGCCATCGATGAACTGAAGGCGGCCGGAGCGACCATCGTCGACCCTTTCGGTATACCCGATTTCGGCCGATTGCGCAGTGCTACGGGTTTTTGCAGCCGTTTTCGCTATGATTTGAAAAATTATCTGACCGGGCGCGGGTCTTCCGCGCCGATTCATTCCCTGGACGAGGTGGCCGAGGCCGGCCTGTATTTGCCTGAAAATGAACAGGCAATGCAGTGGGCCATGGGCTTCGATGGTCCGCCGCAGGCTCAAAACCCGCCTTGCGTCGGGGTGCAGGACGATCCGCGTCGGCGTGAGTTTCTCGCCGGTGTGGTCAGCGCCATGGAGCAGGCGAAGATCGACGCTATTATCTACCCGACCTGGACCAACCCAGCGCACAAGATCGGCGATCACGACAGCCCTTACGGCAATAACAGTCCGGTGATAGCGCCGCATACTGGCCAGCCTGCGATTACCGTACCGATGGGTTTCACCCGCAACGGCCTGCCTCTGGGTCTGCAACTGCTGGGGCGTCCTTTCGACGAGGGCAAGTTGATCCAGTACGCGTACGCTTACGAACAGGCGACCCGCCATAGAAAACCTCCGCCCCTGTTCGGACCGCTGCCTCCCCCCAGGTCGACGCCCGACGACGAATAGCGGCCGTGGGCGGTTTCTTTTTGACTGGATTCCCGTGCCATAACCGGTTTAAGCTTGTGTAGTTAACATTGGCTGCACGGGACAATAGGATGATCGAGGATTTCACCGCCAGTTATCGAAAAATTATCGAGGGTATTGGCGAGGATCCTGCCCGAGAAGGGTTGCTGAAGACCCCGGAACGCGCGGCCAAGGCGATGGCCTTTCTTACGCGCGGCTATCAGCAGAACCTCGACGAGGTGCTGAACGGCGCGGTATTTCCCTCTGACAACGACCAGATGGTGATCGTCAAGGACATCGAGTTGTACTCCCTGTGCGAACATCACCTGTTGCCGTTCATAGGCAAGGCGCATGTGGCTTATCTTCCCCAGGGCAAAGTCATCGGTCTGTCCAAGATAGCGCGCATTGTGGATATGTACGCGCGGCGCCTGCAGATTCAGGAACAGCTGACGACGCAGATCGCCAATGCCATTCACGAAGCCACCGGCGCCGAAGGCGTAGGTGTGGTGATCGAGGCCGCCCATCTATGCATGATGATGCGCGGCGTGGAAAAGCAGAATTCCGAGACGGTCACCTCGATGATGACCGGCACCTTTCGTGAGAATTACCGTACCCGTACCGAATTTCTCAAACTGATCGGCAAGTGATCAGCCTGGTGCGGGGGCGTCGTCGTCTCTGCGCACCACCTTGAGCACGGTTCCATCGACGCCGGTGACTTCCACCCGGGTACCGGCGGGGCAGTCCTGACCCAGGATTTTCCAGGTGGAATCGTCGACCTGGATTTTGCCGACGCCATTGATCATCGGTTCGCTGAGTGTGAACCACCTGCCGATATACTGTTCGCCACGACGATTGAGCGCGGGTTGATCGGTATCGGCCGGGCGCGTGCGGAAGTAACGCCTCCAGACAATGATGCTGACCACGGACAATAACGAGAACAGCAGTAACTGGTATTCCCATCCCAGCGACGGTACCAAGTAGACCAGCAGGCCGACCCCGGCCGCAGCGATGCCCAGCCAGAGGAAAAACGCGCCTGGGGCGAAGACTTCCAGAATCACCAGCGCGACGGCGAGGATCCACCAGTGCCAGTAGTCCAGAGCCAGCGTGGTCATGTGCGTGCGCCTTTCTGCCGGTCCAGGGCGTCCTTGGCCAATTCCGTGATACCCCCCAGGGCGCCGATCACGCTGGAGGCCTCCAGCGGCATCAGCACCAGTTTTTCGTTTGGCGACATGGCGATGGATTGAAGCGCCTCAATATACTTGTTGGCGACGAAATAGTTGACCGCGTTGATGTCTCCCTTGGCGATAGCCTGTGAAACCATCTCGGTGGCCTTGGCTTCGGCCTGCGCCAGCCGTTCCCGCGCCTCGGCCTCCAGAAACGCCGATTGGCGTTTGCCCTCGGCATCCAGAATGGCGGATTGTTTCTCGCCCTCGGCTTTAAGTATTTCCGCCTGGCGAAAGCCCTCCGCTTCGAGAATGTTGGCGCGCTTTTCGCGTTCGGCTTTCATCTGCCTGGCCATCTCGTCGACCAGATCGCGAGGGGGCGTGATGTCCTTGATTTCAATACGTGTGACCTTGACCCCCCACGGCGTCGTCGCATCGTCGACCACGTGCAAGAGCTGGGCGTTGATCTTATCGCGTTGCGACAACAGCTCATCCAGATCCATCGAACCCATCACGGTACGCACATTGGTCATGGTCAGATTGAGAATGGCGAGTTCCAGCTGACTGACTTCGTACGCCGCCTTGGCGGCGTCCAGGACCTGGAAGAAGACAACGCCGTCGACTGTCACCATGGCGTTGTCGCGCGTGATGACCTCCTGGGAGGGAACATCCATGACGCGTTCCATCATGTTCAGCTTGGCGCCCACGCGGTCGATCACCGGTGTGATCAGATTCAGACCGGGCCGCAGTGTGCGGGTATAGCGACCGAAGCGTTCAACGGTGAATTCCATGCCCTGGGGCACCGACTTGACGCCCATGATGACCAGTGCCACCGCCAGCACCAGAATAAGTATGACAAGCTCCTGAAAACCGAACATGTGCTAGGTACTCCTTTTTCTTGTGTGATTAGGGTGCGGGCTGCGCTTTGATCCAGACGCCGCTGTCGTCTCGTTCCCGTGTGCTATGGTAAGCGTTGTCGCGCGATGTGCGCGTCGTGCCTTGTGTGATTCCGCCAATTGGGAGCCATTCCCCCAGCGGGCCACTGAGCGTCGTCTGTGCCCGTTGGATGCTGACTTCGCCGCCGCGCCGCGGGTCGGCTGATTCTCGGAACGGACTGATGCGCAGGCGGACCTGATCCCCGCGCTGGTGCGCCACCACGTAAAAGCCCGTGCCGACATCGTGATACTCCTGGCCTGCGGCGATACCATTCGAACCGATCAACAGCGTTGAAAGAAAGGGGATGGAACGTCCGGTCTCTATGTACCCTTCGACGCCCTCGCTGACCCGCAACTGGTGAATAGGGTTGTCGCGCAGCCGTGCGCGGGTACTGGCAATCGAGACATCAGCATCGGTATCCGCCAAGGAGTGGCGCAGGCGGCCCTGCAGATGCAGGTTGCGCAAATCACGTTCGCTACCCTGAAATACGGAGATGAGCAGTGATCGTGGCGCCACGTCCAGCGAACGCAGTGCCGATTGGATCTGCCGGCGTGTGTCGGCCGATGAGCGCAGAAACAGTACAAATCCCTGTCCCGATATCGAGTCTTCCGGCCCGAGCAGGGGCCGGAGTATCGGGATCAGCTCCTCGGCGGGCCGGTGACGCAACTCCAGGGTGGTGATGGGATTGGCGTACGTGTTCGATGTTACGCATAGTGTGAGCAACAGGAAAATCAACCGCTTCATGTCAGATGTGCAGCCGGCGGAATTCGGGATGCGTTTCACTGCGCTCCCACACTTCGGTAAAGAATTCGAGTTTGCGGGCGGCGTGGACGGGATTATGGAAATTGGCGCTGCCTTCATAGCGATCGGACAAGGGACGTTGGATGAGACCGCACTGATCGGCGATGAGGAAGGCTTCGTTGTGCTGCCGATAATCGGTGTGCGGTTGACGCAATTCGATGGAACTGCTCAGCCGGCGCGCCAGCTCGACAAACCGATATGCGCGCCTGACGGCAACCAGCGGCATCTGCACCAGCAACCGTACCCGGGCTTTGCGGTTGCGCAGGCACAATGCGCCCAGCGCTTGAAGAAAATCGCCCTGGCCGTATAAAGGTGCGTCGAGATCGCGACTGAAAATTTCCACCGATTCCTCGCACTGGGCGACCATCAGCGTGGCGGCGTGGCGGGTTTCGTCGCGGCTGTGGAGCTCGATCTCCAGCTCGGAGATACCGAGACGTAGTTCGGTAAAGCGACGGAAGTTTTCCTGTTGGTTCATGGATGCAGATTACTGTGCCGCCCGGCGGCTGTACAGTCAGGGTTAATTTTCCCGGTCCGCCGCCGTTATTTAATCGATACTTGCAAGTATAAGCTCTCAAGGAAGGCGCGCAAGTACAAGTAATATAAGGAAAATCATGTTTCTCCGACTGTCTCGGTCAGGAGTATCCAGCGTATTTTGTCATGCCGGACAGGGCGCTGCGCCCTCGTGCCCGCCAATAGCGGGTCCTGCGCACGCACCTGTGGCCGTTCCGGCTACATGATGAGGACGATAAATGTCAGCACCGAACAGCGCGGCCACTTCGCCGCGCGGGTTGATCAAGCTGCCCGTCGCAGTATCGATTTACAAGATACCGTTGCTCGTCCTCGGCACGGTGTTCGCCGGCTGGCAGCTGCAGGTGCATTTTCAACTGCTTTCCAGGCATACGGGCGTGGTCGCGGCGACGGTTTCGCTGTCACTGCTGGTCTGTTTGATGCTGCGCTGGAGATCCCGCCTGCGACGGATTCATGCGCAGTTGGAGCACTATGCCAGCCGCATGGGGGTGCCGCTGCCGGTCGAGTCCCGCGGCGACCCGCTCGCACGGCTCGAGAGTCGCCTGCAGCGGTTCAGCGAGGAGGTCATCGCCGAAACCTCGGCGCTCGAATATCAGGCACAACACGATGGGCTGACCAGTCTGCCGAACCGCTCTTTGCTGTTGGAGCGGTTGGAGGCGGCGCTGCATCAGGCGCGTACTCAGTACAGGTCGCTGGCCTTGTTCATCATGGATCTCGATCGCTTCAAGGAAGTCAACGATACGCTTGGGCATCATGTGGGCGACCGTCTGCTGCAACAGGTGGGACGCCGGCTGGAGTCCGTGCTGGGCGATATGGATACCGTCGCCCGGCTTGGCGGTGACGAGTTCGCGCTGCTGTTGCCCGGGGCGGATCGCCAGCGGAGCCAGGCTGTCTGCCGCCGTATTCTGGCGGTCATGGAGCGCCCGATTCGCATCGACGAGATACGTCTGCGCGCCGGGATCAGCATCGGCGTGGTGTTGTATCCCGACCATGGCGCGGACGCGACCCTGTTGATGCGCACAGCGGATATCGCGATGTATGAAGCCAAACGCAAGCAACAGGGCTATGCCTTTTACCGGCCCAGCGACGATATCCAGGCTATCAGCCGGCTCGGTCTTTCGGCTGATCTCGGTGACGCCGTGGCCAACAACGAATTGAAGCTTGAATACCAGCCTATGGTTGACGTCAAGACCGGCCGGATCTTCTGCGCCGAAGCGCTGGTGCGTTGGTGTCATCCGACGATCGGTCAGATTCCGCCGGAGGACTTTATTCCCCTGGCCGAGCAAACCGGCGCCATCCGTCCGTTAACGCTATGGGTGATCGACCGGGCGCTGGAGCAGGTCAAGCACTGGGCGAACGCCGGCTTGCACCTGTGTATCAGCATCAATATGTCGGTGCGCTGCCTGCAGGACCGGGGGCTACCTGCGCAAGTGCAGGCACTGGTCGATCGGCATCATGTCGATCCGGCCAATGTCGTACTCGAAATCACTGAAAGCGCGATCATGTCCGACCCCATGACCGCACGGCGGGTGATGCGGCGGCTGTCGAACATCGGTTTCCATCTGTCGATCGACGACTTCGGCACGGGTTACTCCTCGCTCGCCTATCTGAAGCAGTTGCCGGTGGACGAGATCAAAATCGACAAATCGTTTGTGTCACAGATGGATCAGGACGAAAACGATGCGGTAATCGTCCGTGCTACCATCGATCTGGCGCACAATCTCGGCATGAAAGTGGTGGCCGAAGGCGTCGAGAGTACCGACGTGTGGGATCTGCTGGAGATGCTCGGTTGCGACACCGCCCAGGGCTATCTCATTCGTCCGCCGTTGGCCGGAAAAGCCCTCGCCGACTGGATCAGCTCCAGCGAGTGGCATCGCGAGTACTGGACACCGTCTCCAGCTCTGGAAACGGAGACCGTCTGATTCCCTAGATCGCTTTGGCCTGGGAAATGGCGCTGCCGAGATATGTGGCCGGCGACAGATTACGCAATTCCTGCTTGGCGGATGCCGGCAGGTCCAGACCGTCGATGAACCGCTGCAGCGACTCGCTGCTAATACCCTTGCCACGGGTCAGCTGCTTAAGCTTCTCGTAAGGCTGTTCGACACCGTAGCGACGCATCACCGTCTGTACCGCTTCGGCGAGCACTTCCCAGGTGGCTTCCAGATCTTCCTGCAGACGCAGTGGGTTGGCCTCCAGTTTGCCAATGCCGCGCAACAGCGAGCTGTAGGCGATGGTCGAGTGCGCCACGCCAACGCCCAGATTGCGTAATACTGTGGAATCCGTCAGATCGCGCTGCCAGAGCGACACCGGCAGTTTCGCCGCCAGATGTTCGAACAAGGCGTTGGCAAGACCCAGATTACCCTCGGCGTTTTCGAAGTCTATCGGGTTGACCTTATGT
Source organism: Thiogranum sp. (assembly GCA_030148775.1). GTDB lineage: Bacteria > Pseudomonadota > Gammaproteobacteria > DSM-19610 > DSM-19610 > Thiogranum. The sequence continues at coordinate 31,162 of JASBST010000070.1, read as the reverse complement.
GGCATGGTGGACGAACCGACCTCGCCGGCGACGGTTTTTTGCTTGAAGTAGCCCAGCGAGATGTAGCCCCAGATGTCGCGCGCGAAGTCGATCAGAATCACGTTGAAACGGCTGATCCCGTGAAATAGTTCGGCGATATAGTCGTGCGGTTCGATCTGCGTGGTATAGCTGTTCCATTCCAGTCCCAGTCCGGCGACAAAGCGCCGGGCGAAGTCCGCCCAGTCGATTTCCGGATAGGCGGCCAGGTGGGCATTGTAATTGCCCACCGCGCCGTTGATCTTGCCCATCAGCGCGACGGCGGCAATCTGTTCCCGCTGGCGACGCAACCGGTGCACGCTATTGGCCATTTCCTTGCCGAGCGTGGTCGGCGTGGCAGGCTGCCCGTGGGTCTGGGCCAGCATGGGCAGCTCCGCGGTCGCATGGGCTAGCGCGGCTATCGACTGGATGACCTCGTCAATTTGTGGCAGCAGCACCTGGCCGCGCGCTTCGCGCAACATCAGCGCGTGGGACAAATTGTTGATGTCCTCCGATGTGCAGGCAAAATGGAAGAACTCGCTGATCGCCCGCAGCGCCTCGTTGCCAGCGACTTTTTCCTTGAGGAAGTACTCCACGGCCTTGACGTCATGGTTGGTGGTACGCTCGATATTCTTCACCCGCTGGGCGTCTTCGACACTGAAGTTCTCGACAATGCCTTCGAGGATTGCCGTGGTGCGTGGATCAAGCGCGGGAACTTCGGCGACGGCCGGTTCCGCGGCCAGCGCCTGCAGCCAACGAATCTCCACCAGCACGCGATGGCGTATGAGACCGAATTCGCTGAAAATCGGCCGCAGACTCTCACTTTTGCCGCCGTAGCGGCCGTCGACGGGAGAGACCGCCGTGAGTGTGGTGAGCTCCATCATCGCTTTCCTCAGGCCGCCAGTTGACGCAGGACGTAGTGAAGTATACCGCCGTGGCGGAAATACTCGACTTCCTGCGGCGTATCGATACGCACGCGTGCGTCGAAGCGGATTTCTTCACCCCCCGCACGCTGTGCGCGTACGCTGACCTGCGCCGCCGAACCGTCTCCCAGACCTTCTATCGCATAGACCTCTTCGCCGGTCAGTCCAAGGGAATCGGCGTTTTCGCCGTCTCTGTATTGCAGCGGCAAAATGCCCATGCAAACCAGATTGGTGCGGTGGATGCGTTCATAGCTCTCGGCGATGACGGCGCGAACGCCCAGCAGGCGGGGTCCCTTGGCGGCCCAGTCGCGCGAGGAGCCGGAACCATACTCCTTGCCGGCCAGGACGATCAGCGGCACGTTCTCGTCCTTGTAACGCATGGCCGCGTCGTAAATGCTCATCTGCTCGCCCTGGGGAAGATATCGAGTCAGTCCCCCCTCGGTGCCAGGCGCCAGTTGATTGCGCAGACGGATATTGGCGAAGGTGCCGCGCATCATCACCTCGTGATTGCCGCGGCGCGATCCCAGCGAGTTGAAGTCCGCCGGTTGCACGCCGTGCTGCATCAGATACTGTCCGGCCGGGCTGTCGGCTTTGATGGCGCCGGCCGGTGAAATATGGTCGGTGGTCACCGAGTCGCCGAGCTTGGCCAGTACGCGGGCACCGACAATGTCGCTGACCTCGCCCGGCTCGAGACTCATGCCCTCGAAGTAGGGGGGATTTTGGATATAGGTGGAATCCGGCCGCCAGTCGAACAGTTGTTGCGCCGGTGCCTGCAAGGATTGCCAGCGTTCGGCGCCGGTGAAGACGTCGCGGTAGACGGCGGTGAATTCCTCGCGTGTCACGCTGCGGAGGACGGTGTCGCTGATTTCCTGTTGGGTCGGCCAGATATCCTTGAGGAACACGGCATGACCTTCGGCATCCTCGCCGATCGCCTCGTTGTACAGATCAATGTCCATTCTGCCGGCGATAGCGTAAGCCACCACCAGCGGCGGCGAGGCGAGGTAGTTCATCCGCACTTCGGCGTGGACCCGTCCCTCGAAGTTGCGGTTGCCGGACAGCACGGAACAGACCGAGAGATTGCCTTCGGCGATCGCCTCGGACACCGCTTTCGGCAACGGGCCCGAGTTGCCGATGCAGGTGGCACAGCCGTAGCCGACGACATGAAAACCAAGTTGTTCCAGGTCATCCATCAGACCGGCGGCGTTAAGATATTCAGTGACCACCTGCGAGCCGGGGGCGAGCGAGGTCTTGACCCAGGGTTTGACTTTCAGTCCTTTGGCGACCGCTTTCTGCGCCACCAAACCGGCGCCGAGCATGACCGAGGGATTGGAGGTGTTGGTGCACGAAGTGATCGATGCGATCACCACCGCGCCGTCGTCGAGCTCGAAAGACTCTCCGTCGATATGGCGCGTTACGGCGTGGCTGCTGAGGCCGCGCTCCTGCTTGAGGGCGTTCAACGCCTGTATGAACGATTCTTTGGCCACCGACAGGGCGACCCGGTCCTGCGGCCGTTTGGGACCGGCCAGACTCGGTACCACAGTACTCATGTCCAGTTCGATCAGGCTGCTGTAGTCGGCTTGCGGTTGGTCCGGCGTGCGGAACATGTTTTGCGCCCGCGCGTAGGCTTCCACCAGTGCGATCTGGTGTTCGTCGCGGCCCGACAGGCGCAGGTAATTCAGTGTCTCCGCGTCGACGGGAAAGATACCGCAGGTGGCGCCGTACTCGGGCGCCATATTGGCAATGGTGGCACGATCGGCCAACGACAGGTGATCCAGCCCCAAACCGAAGAATTCCACGAATTTGCCGACCACGCCGTGACGGCGCAGCATTTCCACCACCACAAGCACCAGATCGGTCGCCGTCGCACCTTCGGGTAGTTCGCCGCTGAGTTTGAATCCGACCACCTGGGGGATCAGCATTGATACCGGCTGACCGAGCATGGCCGCTTCGGCTTCGATGCCGCCCACCCCCCAGCCCAGCACGCCGAGGCCGTTGATCATGGTGGTGTGGGAATCGGTGCCGACCAGCGTGTCCGGATAGGCCTGCAAGGTGTTCTGGTTGATCTGAGAGAAAACCACGCGGCCCAGGTATTCGAGGTTGACCTGGTGGACGATGCCGGTGTCCGGCGGCACGACCTTGAAGTTGGAAAACGCGTTTTGTCCCCACTTGAGAAAACTGTAGCGTTCCTGATTACGCTGGTATTCGATTTTGGCATTGAGGTCGACCGCGTCTTTGCTGCCGAAACTGTCGATCTGCAACGAATGGTCGATGACCAGTTCGGCCGGTTGCAGCGGATTAATTTTGTCCGGATCCCCGCCCAGCCGTTTCATCGCGTCGCGCATGGCTGCCAGGTCGACCACCGCCGGTACGCCGGTGAAATCCTGCATGAGTACCCGCGCCGGCCGATAGGCGATTTCCTGCGTGGGTTCGGCTTGCGGATCCCATTGGATCAGCGCTTGGATGTCTTCGCGGGTGACAGTCTTGCCATCCTCGAAACGAAGCAGATTCTCCAGCAGGACCTTGAGCGAGTAGGGCAGTCGTGAAACGTCCTCGGCGAGTGCCGGCAGGCGGTAGATTTCATAGGTTTTGTCGCCCACTGTCAGATTGTCGCGACTGGAAAAACTGTTGCTCATTCAATGCTCCTGCTGGCGAACCGAAAGTTAGCGCGCCATTATGGTCTATTTGAATTTCACTGGGTAGGGGTGGCCGCGCGGCCGGGGACAGACACGCGCAAACACCGAGTCACGTATAATATATTAAAATACAATAGATTATATATTTTTCTTAATGCAGGCTATAGCCTGTTTTCAGCAGTTCCCGGGCATGTTCCGTCAGTTTGGTGCGATGCAGTAACAAGCTCAGCCGGGTGCCGCCGCACTGGCGCCACAGCACCACTGAGCGCATGGCCGCGAGCAACAGGGCGCGTACCCGTCGCGCAACGTTCGTGTCCTGCAACCGCTGCGGGTCGCCGTTCACCATGATGCGGGGACGGAGCGTGCTGATGGTGTCGCTGTAGGTGTCGGCAAACGCCGCCAGGACGTTGGGATGCTGAATATCGAAGTGTTCGCTCTGGCGCTGCGCGTGTTCAATACCGGTGCGCAGGCGCTCGAGCAGGTCGTCACGTTTACTGAGCTTGCGCTCAAGGTGCAGTAACACCACCAGATAGCGGCTCAATTCGGGGTCCGGTTTCTGCCGGTCGCCCAACAGTTGCGTCTGTATTAGCCGCAAACCGCTGCGCAGTCCGCCATTGCCGCCGTAGACCGCCTCCACCGAGTCGGCATCCAGCATCAGCACGCTGCGCAGGGAGGTTTCGAGACTGTCATTGTCGCAGCTTTGTCCATAGGCCGTCTGCTTCACCAACAGCAGCGCCTGCAACACGCCGGCAAAGGCCAGCGTGCGGTGGTGGTGGGTGTCGATGTTCATGACTGAATCGTACCACCTCCGAGACATTCGTCGCCCGCATAAAACACCACCGCCTGTCCCGGCGTGACGGCTCGCTGTGGTTGGTGAAACACCACCAGCGCACCGCCAGCGTCGTCGAGATCCACGGTGCACGGCTGTACCTGCTGACGATAGCGGATGCGACACTCGCAGCTCAGCGGCGCGCGTGGCGCCCGCTCGTCGATCCAGTGCAGGTCGCCCGCCAGCAGTCGGGATTGATACAAACGGGGATGATTGGCGCCCTGGGCCACGACCAGGCGGTTTTGTTGCAGGTCCTTGTCGACGACATACCAGGGCTCGCCGCTGTTGTCGCGAATTCCGCCAATGCCGAGCCCCTGCCGCTGACCGATGGTGTGGAACATCAGACCCTGATGCCGCCCCAGGTGGTGGCCCTCGACGCTGACGATTTCGCCCGGTTGCGCCGGCAGGTAGCGGGCGAGGAAGTCGCGGAATTTGCGTTCCCCGATGAAGCAGATGCCCGTGCTGTCTTTTTTGTCAGCATTGGCGAAGCCATGTCCGGCCGCGATGCTCCGCACCTCGGGTTTGCGCAATTCGCCGAGCGGAAACAGGCTGTGGCGAAGCGCCCGCTGATTCAGCCGATAAAGAAAATAGCTCTGGTCCTTGTCGGCGTCCAGCCCCTTCAGCAGCTGGCGGGATTCACGCTGCGCGCGTACCCGGGCGTAGTGGCCTGTGGCGATGGCCTCGGCGCCCAGTCCCCGCGCGTGATCAAGAAAGGCTCTGAACTTTATTTCCTGATTGCACAGGATGTCCGGGTTCGGGGTGCGCCCGGCGCGGTACTCGGCGAGAAAATGGGAGAAGACGCGCTCCCAGTACTCGGCGGAAAAACTGACCGTGTGCAAAGGAATGCCGAGTTGCCCGGCCACCGCGCGCGCGTGCGCCAGATCCTCCTCGGCGGGGCAATACCCGGGCTCATCGTCTTCGTCCCAGTTCTTCATGAACAGACCCTCGACGGTATAACCCTGTTGCAGCAACAGGTAGGCGGCCACCGACGAATCCACCCCGCCTGACAGCCCTACCATCACCTTCATGGCGCGGCGTTGCCGTCGATATCGACCAGCAGGTCCAGCGGATAACGTTTGCCGCGGACGTAGTCACGCAGGGAATGCATGACCAGCGGGCTGCGCAACTGCGTCTGACGCGCTTCAATTTCGTCCCATGTCAGCCAGTGTGCCGCGACAATTCCGGTGTCGAGTTCGGTTTCGGCGAGACGCTCGATACAGTGTCCGCAGAAGGTGGCGCGCAGAAAGGTGTCCTGTTTGCGGGCGCTGCGCCAGCGGTAGAGGCCGATTAGAGCCTCCGGCTGAAACTGCCAGGCGGTTTCCTCCAGGCATTCACGTACTGCCGCGGCGACCAGGCTTTCGCCGTCTTCCAGGTGTCCGGCCGGCTGGTTGAAAACAGGCCGCCCGGCGACCACTTCCTCCACCATCAAATAACGTGCACTTTGTTCGGCGATGACCGCGACCGTAACTCTGGGTTTCCAGACCATAGTGTTTGACTCTGCTGTATCTATTAGTGAATTAAAGTATAAACAAGTAGTTAATTGTCACGATTCGTGTGAATTTGTAAAATTTTGCCTCATGGGGGCGTCATAGACTTGACATTATGTCAGGGTCCCATAAAGTAAGCTCCATGACCAAAGCCGCTTTGCGCGGGTTCGCCTCCGGTTCTCCAGGCAAACTGTTGTTCTGGCCCGGAGAACCGGCAGAGCGCCGAGGCCATAATAATAACGCTGGAATCGCCCCGCGCAGATTCCGGACACACCAATAACACGACTAAAACGTGAGGAGGAGTCATCATGCTCATGGTCGTTAAGCAAATCTTTGTTGCAAGTGCCTTGCTGGCATTGTCATTAGGCCATGCGTTTGCCGAAGAGGCATTGAAGCCTTTCGTATTGGCGTATGAAACCACGGGCGACATTCAGGCCGTGGCGGATGAGGCCAAAAGTAAAGTGCAGGCTGCGGGGTTCGAGGTGGTTGGCACCTATTCCCCTTATGACGGTGCGATCATCATCGCCGTCACCAATGACGATCTGAAAAAATCCGCTGCCAGTTCCGAGTTTGGTGGTTATGAAGCCGGTCAGCGTGTCACCGTGACCAAAGTGGGGGACAACGTTCAGGTGGCCTACACCAACCCGGTGTATCTGGCGGACGCTTACCGCCTCGAGGATACTTCTGGTGCCGAAGCGGCACTGGCCAGTCTGAAATCGGCGTTGGGCGAAAAAGAAGCCTATGGGACCGGCGACAAGCAGTTGACCGCCAAGGATCTGCGCAAGTACCACTACATGTTCGGCATGGAGTACTTCGACGATCCGAGCGAACTGGCGGAGTACGACAATCAGGAAGAGGCTATCGCCGCGGTCGAAGCCGGCTTGGCTCAGGGTAAAGGCGGCGCGACGAAAGTCTATCGCATCGATATCCCCGGTAAGGATGAAACGGTCTTCGGTGTGGCGCTGAACGACAGCGGCTGCAGTGGTGACGAGTACATCATGAGCCGGATCGACAAGGCCGACATCCGCTCCACCGGTCATCTGCCTTATGAGATCCTGGTGTCGGATGGCAACGTGTATGCGCTGTACGCACGTTTCCGCATCGCTATCAGCTGGCCGCATCTGCCGATGATCCAGAGCGAGACCGGTGCCACGTTCTTCAATATCATGTGTGCACCGAATGCCATCGAGGAATCGCTGATCAAGGCGGCCGGCGGCAAAGTTTAACCCCGACCACCGACAATAGCTGTAAACGGACCCCCGCACCTTACAGGTGCGGGGGTTTTTTGTTGTATGGGATCAGTCATGGCCCGTGTATTGTGCGCCCAATTTGATACAATCCCGCGATCTTGCATTGAGGAAACCGGGAAAGCAGATGGGTTATCAGAATATTGTCGTGCCCGACGAGGGCGAAAAAATCACCGTCAATGACGATTTGACACTTAACGTGCCGGCGCAGCCGATCGTGCCTTTTATTGAGGGTGACGGCATCGGGGTGGATATCACGCCGGTGATGCGCGCGGTCGTGGACGCCGCGGTCGAAAAGGCTTTCGGCGGCCAACGCCGGATCGTCTGGATGGAAATTTTTGCGGGGGAAAAATCCAATCGCATCTACGGTGACAATACCTGGTTGCCTGAGGAAACGTTGCAGGCGGTTAAGGAGTTCAGCGTCGCGATCAAAGGACCGCTCACCACGCCCGTGGGTGGCGGTATCCGGTCGCTCAATGTCGCCTTACGCCAGGAGCTCGACCTTTATCTGTGTCTGCGCCCGGTACGCTACTATGACGGCACGCCCAGCCCGCTGAAGGCGCCGGAGAAAACCGATATGGTGATTTTCCGGGAAAACTCCTAAGATATTTACGCCGGTATCGAGTGGGATGCGGGCAGCGCGGAAGTCAAAAAGGTTATCGACTTTTTGCGTAACGAAATGGGTGTGAGCAAAATCCGCTTTCCCGACACGGCGGGTCTCGGCGTCAAACCGGTTTCCTCCGAAGGGACCAAGCGTCTGGTGCGGCGTGCGCTGCAATACGCCATCGATCAGCAGCGCGACTCGGTGACGCTGGTGCACAAAGGCAATATTATGAAGTTCACCGAGGGCGCCTTCAAGAACTGGGGTTATGAATTGGCGCGCGAGGAGTTCGGCGCGGTCGAGATCGACGGCGGTCCCTGGTGTCAGTTCAAGAATCCCAATACCGGCAGTGACATTATAGTAAAAGATGTTATCGCTGATGCTTTTCTGCAGCAGATTCTGCTGCGGCCGGCCGAGTACAGTGTCATCGCCACATTGAATCTGAATGGTGACTATATTTCCGATGCGCTGGCCGCCCAGGTTGGCGGCATCGGCATGGCGCCCGGCGCCAATCTTTCCGACACCGTCGCGCTGTTCGAGGCCACCCATGGTACCGCGCCCAAGTACGCGGGCAAGGACCAGGTCAATCCGGCATCGCTGATTCTGTCGGCGGAAATGATGCTACGCCATCTGGGGTGGAACGACTCGGCGGACCTGATCGTAAAAGGTTTGTCCGGGGCGATCGCGCGCAAGACCGTTACCTATGATCTGGAACGGTTGATGGACGGCGCGACCAAACTCAGTTGTTCCGCGTTTGGTCAGGCGATAGTCGACAATATGTGACGCACACAGGCTCACGTGCCCGTCTCTACGGCGGGCGGGTCAGCCGCTTCCTGCGGATACCGCTACCCTGAAATCAACTAACGGTTTCGGCGAAACAGATTTTACTGGCCTGAAGACCCTTCGGCCCGGTCGAGACGTCGAACTGCACACGCTGACCTTCTTTCAGGCTTTTGTACCCGTCCATTTCGATCGACGAGAAATGCGCGAAGATGTCATCACCACCTTCGTCGGGAGATATGAAACCGTAACCTTTGGCATTACTGAACCATTTAACGATACCTGTCGCCATGACTCTTACATCCTCACTGCGTTCTTTGGTGGGTGTTACCCCAGCTTATTTTTAAACGCGCTATCCCAAGCTCTTTGGCGTGTGGACAGCCCCTCCTCTGGCTCGCAAAGAGCCAACGACTATTGTTAGTCCGTCGTTTCAAATAGTCAAGCCTTGAGGCCGGGGAAAAGCACATCAGATCACCAGCTTAGGTGGGTGCTTGCTTGTTTCGAAAGCATGTGTATCCTGTTAATCAAGCGTTGGAAATCCGGCACGGGGATGACCGGATCGGTTAAAATCGGGTTATGGGGAAGGAATCGCGAAATTCGCCGGATCAGGGCCTGTCGGTACTGGAATCCAGGCCGGAGCTCAAGCGGCCACCTTTGTATAAGGTGGTGCTGCATAATGACGATTATACGCCGATGGAGTTTGTCGTCCTGCTGCTGGAGCAGTTTTTCGCCATGCCGCGGGAGAAGGCCACACAGGTCATGCTGCATGTGCATACCCGGGGAAAGGGCGTATGCGGCGTATTTACCAAGGACATCGCGGAAACAAAAGTAGCGCAGGTCAACGACTATGCGCGCCAGAATCAACATCCGCTGCTGTGTGCCATGGAGGAGGCCTAGACGGGGAATGAGGTAGTCACCATGCTGAGCAAAGAGTTGGAATTCACCCTCAACCTGGCATTTAAAGAGGCCAGAGAAAAACGTCACGAATTCATGACGGTAGAGCACCTATTGCTGGCTTTACTGGATAATCCCACGGCGGCCGAAGTGTTGAAATCCTGCGGTGTCGACATCGACCGGCTAAAGAAGGAACTGGTCGCGTTCCTGGACGAAACCACGCCGCTGCTACCCAGTCACGACAACCGCGAAACCCAGCCGACGCTGGGCTTCCAGCGTGTGCTGCAGCGGGCCGTGTTTCATGTGCAGTCCTCGGGGAAAAAAGAAGTGACCGGGGCCAATGTGCTGGTCGCTATTTTCAGCGAGCAGGAGTCTCAGGCGGCCTATTTCCTCAACAAGCAGGACATTACCCGCCTGGATGTGGTCAATTATATCTCCCACGGTATTTCCAAGGTGGCCGGCGAACAGAGCGAAGACGACGCGGCGGCGGAATCCGAAGGCGCTGCGACGACGGACAACTCGCCCAAGAAACCGCTGGAAAGCTTCGCCACCAACCTCAACGAAATGGCGATTAATGGCAAGATCGACCCGCTTATCGGGCGCCGCCTGGAGGTGGAGCGGACCATCCAGATCCTCTGCCGGCGACGCAAGAACAACCCGCTGTACGTCGGCGAGGCCGGGGTCGGCAAGACCGCGCTGGCGGAAGGACTGGCCAAGTTGATCGTCGACGGCGAAGTGCCGGAGGTGCTGCTCAACAGCACGATCTATTCGCTGGATCTGGGTTCGCTGGTTGCCGGCACCAAGTACCGCGGCGATTTCGAGAAACGTCTCAAAGGTGTTTTGGCGCAGTTGCGCAAGGAACCCGGCGCGATACTGTTCATTGACGAGATCCACACTATCATCGGCGCAGGCGCGGCCTCGGGCGGCGTCATGGACGCCTCCAATCTGGTCAAGCCGATGCTGGCCTCGGGTGAGCTGAAGTGTATCGGTTCGACGACCTACCACGAGTACCGGGGTATTTTCGAGAAGGACCGTGCGTTGGCGCGGCGTTTCCAGAAAATCGACGTGGCCGAGCCCACCGTGGACGAGGCTTACAGTATTCTCAAGGGGCTGAAGTCGCGCTTCGAGGATCATCACGAGGTGAAATATTCGGCCAAGGCGCTGCGCGCCGCGGTGGAGTTGTCGTCGCGCTATATCAACGACCGTTTTCTGCCGGACAAGGCCATCGACGTCATCGACGAGGCGGGCGCCAACCAGCGCCTGTTGCCGCCGTCGCGGCGCAAAAAGACCATTGGTGTAGCCGATATCGAAAGCATCATTTCCAAGATCGCGCGTATACCGCCGAAGACCGTGTCCTCTTCGGACAAGGATGCGCTGCGCACGCTCGAGCGCGATCTGAAAATGGTGGTTTACGGCCAGGACGAAGCGATCGAGACCATGGCCAGCGCCATCAAGATGTCACGTTCCGGACTCGGCACCGAGGAGAAGCCCATTGGCTCTTTTCTTTTTGCCGGTCCCACCGGGGTGGGTAAGACCGAGATCACGCGCCAGTTGGCGATGATCATGGGCATCGAGCTGATCCGTTTCGATATGTCGGAATACATGGAGCGCCACACCGTATCGCGTCTGATCGGCGCGCCGCCCGGCTATGTCGGTTTCGACCAGGGCGGCCTGCTGACCGAGGCGGTCACACGCAATCCACATGCCGTACTGTTGTTGGATGAAATCGAGAAGGCGCACCCCGATGTATTCAATCTGCTGTTGCAGGTCATGGACCACGGCACGCTTACCGACAACAACGGCCGCAAGGCCGATTTCCGCAATGTGGTCATCGTCATGACCACCAACGCCGGCGCCTCGGAAATGAGTCGTCCGTCGATCGGTTTCACGCCACAGGATCACTCCAGCGACGGCATGGAGGCGATCCTGAAATTGTTCACCCCCGAGTTCCGCAACCGTCTGGACGCGGTCATCCAGTTCAAGCCGCTGGATCCGGCGGTCATCACCCGTGTGGTTGACAAGTTCATCTACGAACTGGAGGCGCAATTGCAGGAGAAAGGTGTCACCGTGGATGTCGAGAATTCGGCCCGTGAATGGTTGGCCGAGCACGGCTTCGACGCCAAGATGGGTGCGCGGCCGATGGCGCGTCTGATCCAGGAGCATATCAAGAAGCCTCTGGCGGAGGAGCTGCTGTTCGGTCGCTTAGCGAACGGCGGACACTTGATTATTCGCGCTGAAGAAGGGCGTCTGGTACACGAGGTGGATATTGAGGAAGAGGTGCTGTAACCAGCGCCCGGCGGCTGCCCGTCAACGGGCGCGGTAGGTGATGCGGCCTTTGCTGAGATCGTAAGGCGTCAGCTGAACGGTCACCTTGTCGCCGGTCAATATGCGAATATAGTGCTTGCGCATTTTTCAGGAAATGTGCGCGGTCACTACGTGACCGTTTTCCAGTTCAACGCGAAACATCGTATTGGGCAGCGTTTCGACAACGGTGCCTTCCATTTCAATGTGGTCTTCTCTTGCCATTATTTCTCTGGATCTGGCTCACGACAGCCGCGGAGTATAACCGATTCTAGACGAAAAATGGCACTTCCCCAAAGGAGATAGGGTTACCGGCCGGCGGCGATTTCGCGCCAGCGGCCGTCGCGATAACCTTGTAGCGGGCGAAAGCGGTTCTTATAGCCCATTTTTTTACTGTCCGCTATCCAGTAGCCAAGGTACAGCCAGGCGCGGTGAGTGGATTTCGCCAGTTCAATCTGCTGCAGGACGGCGAGGGTGCCTGGGCTTCGCTCCGGTTGTGAAGTATCGTAAAAAGTGTAAACCGCCGACAGGGCGTTGTGCATGATATCGGTGACCGCGACTACCAGCGCGCGTCCGCTGAGACTGCCGACCAAAAAACGGGTATCACTCCAGTCACTGTCGAGAAACTGTCGGTAATCCGTTACGCTGGGCTCGTCCATGCCGCCGCCCGGATGGCGCGCCCGCAGATAGTCGCGATAGAGCGGAAACAAATCCTCGCAGTCCCGCGGCCAGCGCATTTCCCAGTCCAGGTCGCGGTTGCGTCGCCAGACCCGCCGCTGGCTGCGACTGGGAAGAAATTGCGCCACCGACAACCGAACCGGGATGCATTCCGAACAGTCCGGACAGGCCGGAACATACAGGTCGTTGCCGCTGCGACGAAAGCCGTAGCGTGCGAGTTGCGCATACAGTGTCATGGAGAATCGTGTCTGCGGGTCTGCAAATATCGAGACAGCTGAACGGTCTTCGAGATAGGGGCAGGGGCGCGGCAACGTGGCGAAGAAGCGCAGTTCGTCCTCGCGGGGCGAAGGGCGGCCGCTCATCAGACCCAGGCCTGTTCCAGCAGTGCGCTGTCGAAGCGCCACAAATCCCTCGGAGCCTGCTCGCAGAATCTGTTCAGGTACTGCACAAAGCGATCACGGGGAATCTCAGTCGCGCCCAGACTGGCCAGGTGGGCGGAATGGACCTGGCAGTCGATCAATCCGAAATCCCACCGGTTCAGCTGTCTGACCAGATGGCAGAACGCGACTTTCGAGGCGTCGGTCTCGCGGCTGAACATGGATTCGCCGAAAAACACCCGGCCGATGGCGACGCCGTACAAACCGCCGGCCAACGTCCCGTCATGCCAGCATTCCACGGAATGTGCGACTCCCTGTTGATGCAGCCGACGGTAGGCGGTATCCATTGCTTCGGTGATCCAGGTGCCTTCGCTCTGCCGCCGGGGTCCGGCGCAAGCCTCGATCACCTGGTCGAACGCCTCATCCATGGTCAGCCGGAAGCGACGCCGATTGAGTGTCTTGCGCAAACTGCGCGAGACTCGCAAATGCGCCGCGAACAGCACCGCGCGCGGGTCCGGTGACCACCACAGGATGGGCTGTCCGGGGTTGTACCATGGGAAGATCCCGCGTCGATAGGCGGCCAGCAGTCTGGCGCTGCTCAGGTCACCGCCGGCGGCCAACAGACCGTTGGGGTCACGCATGGCCAGACTGACATCAGGAAAGCCGGTTACCGGATCCTCCGGCCTGAGCCAGTGGGGTCCCACCGCCGTCACGCCGCAGCGCCTTCGCGAAAGGGTGAACGACACGACAATTCCTCGATATAGTCGCGCATGGCGTCGGTTTCCTGGCTCAGATAGCGGTCGATGACGCCTCGGAACCCCTGATGGGCGATCCAGTGCGCCGACCAAGTGGGGACGGGCAGGAAGCCACGGCTGATTTTGTGCTCGCCCTGGGCGCCGGGTTCGAACAGACCCAGGCCGTGGCGAATGCAATATTCGATGCCCTGATAGTAGCAGGTCTCAAAGTGCAGGCTGTGATAGTGTTCGTTACAGCCCCAGTGGCGCCCGTAAAGGGCATCTTTCCCGCGCAGGCAAATCGCGCCGGCCACGGCTTGTCCGGCCTTTTCGGCGATCATCAAGACCAGTTGCTCGCCCATTGTGGCGGCGATTTCACCGAAGAAACCACGGCTGAGTGTGGCGTAACCCCACTTCTTGTCGAAGGTCGAACGGTAGAAGCCGTACATGAGGTCCAGTTCGGCCGGGCTGGCTTCATGGCCGTGTACGACCCGTGTGCCGATGCCGGCTTGCTCGACGTAACGTCGTTCGCGCCGGACTTTCTTACGCTTGCGCGCATTGAACGTGTCCAGGTAGTCGTCGAAATCGCGGTAGCCCTGATTGTGCCAGTGGAACTGACAGCCCAGGCGCAATGACAGGCCCTGTTCTTGCAGCCGCCGGGTGTCGTCCGGATCGGTGAACAGCCAGTGCAGCGAGGACATCCGTTCGCTTCGGGCCCATTCCTGCGCCAGCTCGATCAGCGCGCTTGCCAGCGCGTCGCGATCACTGCCGGGGGCGGTCAGAATGCGCGGTCCGGTCGCCGGCGTATAGGGTATCGCCACCACGGCTTTGGGATAGTACGGCACCCCGGCGCGCTGGTAGGCCTCCGCCCAGGACCAGTCGAAGACGAACTCGCCGTAGGAGTTGTCCTTGACATACAAGGGGACCAAACCAACCAGTTGTCCGTCCTCGAAAGCGCTCAGGTGGCGGGGCAGCCAACCGTGTCGCGGTCCCACGCAGTCGTTGTTTTCGAGCGCGGCGAGAAACTCATAACGCAAAAACGGGTTGTCGGTTCCGCTGACCCGGTTCCAGGAGTCGCGCTCGAGTTCGCTGACGGCAGTGAGTACTCGCAGTTCCATGCCATTAGTTTAACCAATCTTCGCCGCCAGATATCTATATTTGAATCAAGCCTTTTGATTTACAATAACCTGGTGGACCAGGCCGAGCTGAAAATACAGGTGGGTGAAACGCTGCAGCTGCAACCACGCGATGGCGAGGATTCGCGCCGCCTGCAGGTGAAGCTGATCGGGTATGTTCCGGGCGCCAGCCTGCTGGTAACCACGCCCACGGTGGGCGGCAAGACCATGATCATGCGCGAAGGGCAGCCGTTCGTCGTGCGCATGCTCTCGGGCAAGCGGATCGTCGGGTTCACCACCACCATACTGCGTAGCTGTGCCAGGCCTTTTCCCTATCTGCATCTGGCGTACCCGCTTGAAGTCGAGCAGATTACAGTACGCCAGGCCGAACGGGTGCGGGTCAAGCTGTATGCCTCGTTGAAAAACGGCAATCCGGATTATCCGTCGGACAAGCCGCGCTCGGCGACGATCGTCGATATCAGCACCAGTGGCGCGCTCATGGTCGCGGCGGAGCCACTCGGCGCAGTCGGCGACGCCGTTGCGGTACGTTGCGCGCTGAAGATAGGCGGAAAGGAAAAGCTGCTGTCGCTACCGGCACATATACGCAGCATCCACAGTGGGCCGAATGACGAATACGGCGGCGGCAGTTGTTACCACGGCCTGGAGTTCAACGCCCGCGACGAGCAGGACGTGTTCGCCCTCCATGGCTATGTCTACGAGCAGATAGTGAAGGCGCACTCGGAATAGCCGGACCGCCCGGCTGGCGGTTCACCCCTGTTTCGCCAGATTGTCCAGATATTTTTCCGCGTCCAGCGCCGCCATGCAGCCCGAACCGGCGGACGTGACCGCCTGGCGGTAGATATGGTCGGCGACATAGCCGGCCGCGAAAACGCCTTCGACGCTGCACGCGGTCGCGTCGCCATCGACGCCGCTTTTTACCTTCAGGTAGCCGCCTTTGTGCATCTCCAACTGGCCCTCGAACAAGGCGGTGTTCGGTTTGTGCCCGATGGCGATGAACACGCCATCCAGCGTGACGTCCCGTGTTCCACCGTCCTGCACCTGTTTGACGCGCATGCCCGTCACGCCACTGTCATCGCCGAGCACTTCGTCCAAAACATGATTCCAGGCGATTTCGACCTTGCCTTCCTTCTCGCGCGCAAACAGCCGATCCTGAAGGATTTTCTCCGCCCGCAATTCATCGCGCCGGTGTACCAACGTGACCCGCGAGGCGATATTCGCCAGATACAGCGCCTCTTCGACCGCGGTATTGCCGCCGCCAATCACGGCCACAGGCTTGCCACGATAGAAAAAGCCATCGCAGGTGGCGCAGGCGGAAACGCCCCGGCCCTTGAAGTTCTCTTCCGATGGCAGGCCGAGATACTGTGCGGAGGCGCCGGTGGCGATAATGAGTGCGTCGCAGGTGTAGGTGCCCGAGTCGCCCTGCAGCCACAGCGGACGTCGCTTCAAATCGACCTGATTGATATGATCGAAAATAATTTCGGTATTGAACCGCTCGGCGTGCGCGCGCATGTCCTCCATGAGTGCGGGACCCTGCAAACCTTCGGCTCCGGCGGGCCAATTTTCCACATCGGTCGTCGTGGTGAGCTGACCGCCTTGTCCCAGGCCGGTGATCAGTACCGGCTCCAGATTCGCCCGTGCGGCGTAAATGGCCGCGGTATAGCCGGCCGGGCCGGAACCCAGGATGAGTAGGCGGCAATGCTTGTTTTCGCTCATAGATTCTTGACTCCGCGGTAAAATGACGCTCCGCGGCCGCAAGTCTACCGACCGCAGCTGCGCAGCCCTGAAAGCTGGCAGGCAATGGTACGGAATGTGCCGGGAGGGGTAAAGAAAACCCGCGTCCAGGCGCGCCGGTCTGGTCTGTGCCACCTGCGCGGTAATCCTGCTACCATGGGAACCCGGTGCGCGCTCCGAACGCCGTGATCAAAAAAAGACCGTCCCGCTCTTGCCCGCCGGTGAAATCGGATTTAAAATTCTCTGATATTTAATACCTTAACGTACATACTTACCGATACTTCTTACTTTGGCTCAAGCGCGTCGAAAAAAAGCGGAAACGCACAAGCTCCATTCCCACGTCAGCAAGGGCTTGCGTGAAGGTACGCTGTTTCTCACCGCTGCGCTGGCGTTGTATCTGTTGTTGTCGTTGCTCAGTTACGATGTGCGTGATCCGGGATGGTCCCACCGCGGGCCGACCGAGACCGTGCACAACTTCGGTGGCGTGGTCGGCGCCTGGTTCGCTGATGTGTTCCTTTATCTGTTCGGCTATCTGGCCTATCTGTTTCCGCTGATGGTCGCGTTCAGCGGTTGGCTGGTTTTCCGTGGTCGAACCCCGAGCGGGGGCATCGACATCCATGTCCTCGCGGTGCGCTGGGCCGGTTTCCTGCTGACGGTCGCCTCCGGTTGCGCGCTGGCCACGCTGCATTTCCACATTGAGCCGGGGCGCTTGCCGCTGGACGCCGGCGGCGTATTCGGCAACCTGGTGGGCCATCAGCTGGATGCGCTGTTCAGTTTTATGGGCGCGACATTGTTTCTGCTCGCCCTTTTCCTGACGGGGGTGACGTTGTTTACCGGTCTTTCCTGGCTCAGTCTGATGGACTGGACCGGGCGTGTCAGTTTGCTGGGACTTGGCTGGCTCAATGCCCGTCTCGGCGATCTGAGGATGCAGTATCAGACTTACCGGGCGCGACGTCAGCGTGAAGAGACGGTCGCCGCCAAGCAGGAAAAGCGCAAGAGCGTGCCGCGCAAACCGCCGCGTATCGAGCCGGTGATCAAAAAAGTCGAGGTCAGCGACCGGGTTGAACGGGAACGTCAGGTCAAGTTGTTCGATCCGCCGCCCAATACTGAACTGCCGCCTTTGTCACTGCTCAACGATCCGTACGAACACACCGAGGGGTATTCCGAAGCGGCTCTGGAAGCCATGTCGCGACTGGTGGAGATGAAGCTGGCCGATTTCGGCATTGAAGTCGAAGTGGTGGCCGTGCAACCGGGGCCGGTGATCACGCGTTTTGAACTGCAGCCGGGCACCGGGGTGAAGGTCAGTCAGATCAGTAATCTCGCCAAGGACCTGGCGCGGGCCCTGTCGGCGATCAGCGTGCGCGTGGTGGAGGTGATCCCGGGCAAGACGGTCATCGGACTGGAGATCCCCAACGAACAGCGCGAGATCGTGTCGCTCAGCGAGATTTTGAAATCGTCCGAGTACGACGGTTCGCATTCACCGTTGACGCTGGCGCTCGGCAAGGACATCGGCGGTCTGCCGACGGTGGTGGATCTGGCCAAAATGCCCCATCTGCTGGTTGCCGGCACCACCGGTTCGGGTAAATCGGTCGCCATCAATGCCATGGTGCTGAGTCTGTTGTACAAGACCCTGCCGAAAGACGTGCGCATCATCATGATCGACCCGAAGATGCTGGAGCTGTCGGTGTACGAAGGGATTCCACATCTGTTGACGCCGGTCGTCACCGACATGAAGGAAGCGGCCAACGCGCTGCGCTGGTGCGTCGGCGAGATGGAACGGCGCTATCGTCTGATGGCCGCCCTAGGGGTACGCAATATCGGCGGCTACAACCGCAAAGTGCAGGACGCCATCGACAACGGTCAACCCATACCGGACCCGTTGTTCAAACCCGACGAACTGCTCGAGGAGAATCCCGAGCCGCCGACACTGGAACCCCTGCCGTTCATCGTGGTCATTATCGATGAGCTCGCCGATATGATGATGGTGGTGGGCAAGAAGGTCGAGGAGTTGATTGCCCGCCTGGCGCAAAAGGCACGCGCCGCCGGCGTGCATCTGATTCTCGCCACCCAACGGCCGTCGGTGGATGTCATCACCGGCCTCATCAAGGCCAACATCCCGACCCGTATCGCGTTCCAGGTATCGTCCAAAATCGATTCACGCACCATTCTTGACCAGGCCGGCGCGGAAAATCTTCTGGGCCATGGCGACATGCTTTATCTCGCCCCCGGGACCGGCATTCCCACTCGGTTGCACGGCGCTTTCGTCGACGATCCGGAGGTGCATCGCGTGGTGGACCATCTCAAAGGGCGCGGTGAACCGGATTATATTGACGATATTCTGCACACCAGTACTGATTTTCTGCCGGGAGGAGGCGCACAGGGCGATGAGGAGGATGCGGAGAGCGATCCGCTGTACGATGACGCCGTGCGCGTGGTCACCGAAACCCGGCGGGCGTCGATCTCGGGTGTGCAGCGCCGGCTCAAGATCGGTTACAACCGGGCGGCGCGCATGATCGAACAAATGGAGGCCTGCGGAATCGTCGGGCCGCAGCAGTCCAACGGCAACCGCGAAGTGCTGGCGCCGCCACCGCCCGAGGTATAAGAGGTATAAACGGATGCGGATTGGAATAACGCGATACTGGCGCAGCTTTGTCGTCGCGGCCTGGTTGGTGTCCGGGTTTACCCCGGCTACGACTACCGCGGCCGATCTGGTCAGCGAATGGTTCTCGGGCCTGGAGTCGATACAGGCCGACTTCACCCAACAGGTGTTCGACAGTGCCGGCGAGCAGATGCAGGATTCACAGGGCGAGGTGTGGATCCAGCGCCCGGGACGTTTCCGTTGGGATTATCGCAGTCCTTATCGTCAGCTGATTGTCTCCGACGGTAAACGGCTCTGGACCTACGACGAGGATCTGGAACAGGCCACGGTCAAGGATCTCGACGCGACACTGAGCAGCACGCCCGCCATGCTGCTGAGCGGTTACCGGCCGTTGGAGGAGATCATGACCTGGGAGAAGGATACCAAAACCGGTCCGCTGAATTGGTACCGCCTGCGTCCGCGGGCGGCGGATGCCTCGGTGGAACAGGTGCGCATCGGATTCGCCGGACGCCAGCTGGATACCATCGAGGTGGTCGACGGCTTCGGCAACCACACGCGCATTCATTTTAGCGCCATGCAGCGCAACCGTAAACTGGATGACGATCTGTTTCAGCTTCAACTGCCGGAAGGAACCGATATCATCGGCCGCGACCAATGACTGCCGCGCCGCGCCAGTTCCGACCGCTGGCCGACCGCATGCGGCCGCGCAACCTGGACGAGTTCATCGGCCAAAGTCATCTCCTCGGCGCCGGCAAGCCACTGCGCCAGGCGGTAGCCGCGGGCCAGTTGCATTCAATGTTGTTCTGGGGGCCGCCGGGAACGGGGAAAACCACGCTGGCGCATTTGCTGGCGACAGGATCCGGCGCCGAATTCGTCGCCTTGTCGGCGGTGCTCGCCGGGGTCAAGGACGTGCGCCAGGCCGTCGAAGTGGCGCGAAAGCGGCTTCAGGTCGAACGGCGTCAGACGTTGTTGTTCGTAGACGAAGTGCACCGTTTCAACAAGGCGCAACAGGATGCCTTTCTGCCGTTCGTCGAGGACGGCACTGTGCTGTTTGTGGGCGCCACCACGGAAAATCCGTCTTTCGAGCTGAATAACGCGCTGTTGTCGCGCGCCAGAACCTATGTCCTGAAGCGACTGGGCAAGGATGAACTGAGCGCAATCCTGCAGCAGGCGCTGACCGATAGCGAGCGCGGTCTGGGGGCGGCCCACACTCGGATTACCGATGCGCAGATGACGCGTATCGCCGTGGCCGCCGATGGCGACGCGCGCCGGGCGCTTACCATGCTGGAGATCATTTTCGATCTCAGTAGTGATCAGGGCGCCGTCGACGATACCGCGCTGGACGAAGTGCTGGCGGGTGGCGTGCGGCGTTTCGACAAGGGTGGCGAAGCCTTCTACGATCAAATATCGGCCCTGCACAAAGCCGTGCGTGGCTCGGCACCGGATGCCGCCCTCTACTGGCTGGCGCGCATGCTCGATGGCGGTTGTGACGCCCTGTATCTGGCGCGTCGGGTGGTTCGCATGGCCAGTGAGGATATCGGCAACGCCGACCCGCGCGCGTTGACGCTGGCGCTGGAGGCCTGGCAGGTGCAGGAACGGCTCGGCAGCCCCGAGGGCGACCTGGCGATCGCCCAGGCGGTGGTCTATCTGGCTTGTGCCGCCAAGAGTAACGCCGTCTACACCGCGTTCAAGGCCGCGATGAAGGATGCCCGTCAGCACGGTTCGCTGGATGTGCCGCTGCATCTGCGCAACGCGCCCACACGCCTGATGAAAGAACTCGATTACGGGCGTCGTTATCGTTACGCCCACGACGAGCCGGAAGCTTATGCGGCCGGGGAGCGTTATTTCCCGGACGAGATGACTCCGACGCGTTATTATCAGCCCGTCGAACGCGGACTTGAGCAGCGCATCGCACAGAAACTGGCTCATTTGCGCGAGCTGGACCGGCGCGCGGCCAGGGACGACAAATAAATGCGGCCGCGCCGGTCTTCCGGTAACATTGGCGCCCGATGAATCAGATGCTGGCGATAGCGGGCGGTGGCGCCATCGGCGCGTTGCTGCGTTTCTGGGTTTCGGGCTGGGTCTACGCCGTGGCCGGGCGCGGTTTTCCGTACGGTACCCTGGTGGTGAACGTCCTTGGCAGTCTGGCGATCGGATTCTTCAGCGTTTGGCTGCTCGAGCGGGTGGCCGTAGGGGTGGCCTGGCGTGCATTTCTGCTTATCGGCCTGCTTGGAGCCTTTACCACCTTCTCGACCTTTTCGCTGGAAACACTCAATCTGATCGAGGCCGGACAGGTGGGGCGGGCACTGATGAATATGCTACTGAGCGTGGTATTGTGCCTGGGCGCCGCCACCCTCGGCGTGTTGCTGGCGAGGCAGCTATGAAATTTGAAACAGTAACCTTTGTACGCATCTACCTCACAGAAGCGGACAAGACTTTAAAAGACCTGCTGCGCTGTCTGCACGACGAGGCCCGGGTTCGCGGCGTGACGGTATTTCGCGCGGTGTCCGGTTTCGGCCGTAGCGGTACCGTCCATTCCTCGTCGCTGCTGGATTTGTCGCTCGACCTGCCGGTCAGCGTCGAGTTCTTCGACAGCCCGGAGAAAATCGCCGCCCTTTTGCCGCAACTGGAAGATAAATTCGAGGCGGGGCATATCGTCCACTGGCACGCGCAGATGAATGCCTGAATCCTCTCCTGAAGTGAAATCGCTATGCTCGATCCGAAACTGTTACGTAATCATTTGCCTGAAATTGCGACGCGACTGGCCACGCGCGGTTTCGTCCTGGATATCGCGCGCATCGAGCGACTGGAGGCTGAGCGTAAAGTCATTCAGACGCGGACCGAGGAACTGCAAGCCGAGCGCAATACGCGTTCCAAAGCCATAGGCAAAGCGAAGGCCGCAGGCGAGGACATCCAGCCGCTGCTCGATCAGGTGGCCGGGTTGGGAAGCGCACTGGATGAAGCGCGCAGCTCGCTAGAGACGGTCCAGGAACAACTCACTGATCTGTTGCTTGAAGTGCCGAACATCCCGCACGAGTCGGTGCCCGAGGGCGCGGACGAGACGCAGAATCAGGAGATCCGCCGTTGGGGCGAGCCGCCTGTGTTTGATTTTGAACTCAGCGATCACGTCGATCTGGGGCAGGCTCTAGGTGGTATGGAGTTCGACAATGCGGCGAAGCTGTCCGGCTCGCGCTTTGCCGTGTTGCGCGGCCCCTTGGCGCGGCTGCAGCGCGCCCTGATCCAGTTCATGCTGGATGTGCATACCGGCGAACACGGTTACCAGGAATGTTACGTGCCCTATCTGGTCAATGCCGATAGTCTGCGCGGTACCGGGCAACTGCCGAAATTCGAACAGGACCTGTTCGCCACCCGTGGCGAGCAGGGTCTTTACCTGATCCCTACCGCCGAAGTACCGCTGACCAATCTGGTGCGCGACAATATTCTGGAGCCGGCCCAGTTGCCCGTGCGCCTGACGGCGCATACGCCCTGCTTTCGCTCCGAAGCGGGTTCCTACGGCAAGGACACGCGCGGCCTGATCCGCCAGCACCAGTTCGAGAAAGTGGAGATGGTGCAGATCGTCACGCCGGAAACGTCCTGGCAGGCGTTGGAGGAACTGACAGGGCATGCCGAAACGATTCTGCAGCGCTTGCGCTTGCCCTATCGGGTAATGGCATTGTGCACGGGCGACATCGGCTTTTCGGCGGCCAAGACCTATGACCTTGAGGTCTGGCTGCCCGGTCAGAAGGCCTATCGGGAAATCTCTTCATGCAGCAATTTCGTGGATTTTCAGGCGCGCCGCATGCAGGCGCGTTACCGTAATCCGGATACCGGTAAACCGGAACTGGTGCATACCATCAACGGCTCCGGTCTGGCGGTGGGCCGGACTCTGGTGGCTGTGATGGAGAACTATCAGCAGGCCGATGGCGCACTGCGGGTGCCCGAGGTTTTGCGGCCCTACATGAACGGCCAGACCCTGATCCGTCCCGCATAGCGGTGCCTGCCCCAGCCGGACGGTCGCCGCTCAAGAGACGATTTCGATCAGGGTTTCGTCCGGATTGACGCTGTCTCCCTTGGCCACGTGAATCGCCTCGACGCGGCCGCTCACCGGCGCCTGGATTTCAGTTTCCATTTTCATTGCTTCGGTCACCAATACCGGATCGCCGGCTGCAACGTCGGCGCCGATTTGCACCAGGACCTCGATCACAGTGCCGGGCATCGAGGTGGTCACATGGCCGGGCGCAGTCGCCTTCGGTCGTTTGCTGCCGCTGACCGTTGCCGGTGAGTCGGTAGCGCCATCGTCGAGTTCGGCCAGTGTCTCCACCAGGATTTCCTCGGGCACGCCGTCCACAGTCAGGTAGAAAGGGCGCTCCTGCTGGGTGTGGTGGCCGCTGCCGGTGATCTGGATATGGTGGGTTTCGCCATGCAGCGTCACATTGAATTCGGTCGGTTTGTGGCGACCGGCATCGGTTCCGGGCGCTTTTTCTTCCAGTGGCTCCGGCTGCAGCGTGCCGGCGGCACGCTGGCTGAGAAAATCGCGGCCCAGTCCAGGAAACATGGCGTAGGTGAGCACATCCTCGTCGCTTTGGGCCAGTTCGCCGATCTCTTCGCGCAGCGTCTGCATCTCGTCGCGCAGCAGATCGGCCGGACGGATGTCGATGGTCTCCTCGTTGCCGATCGCCTGTTGGCGTAGCATGCCGTTGACCTGGCCCGGCGCGCGCCCGTAGCGACCTTGCAGATAGAGTTTTACCTCATTGCTGATGGTTTTGTAGCGTTCTCCGGTGAGCACGTTGAGGACCGCCTGGGTGCCGACGATTTGTGAAGTCGGCGTCACCAGCGGCGGATAGCCCAGATCCTCGCGCACCCGCGGGATTTCCTCCAATACGTCCTCGATCCGGTTCAGTGCGGCCTGTTCGCGCAACTGCGTATAGAGGTTGGAAATCATGCCACCGGGCACCTGGTAGACCTGCACCCGCGTATCCAGTCCGGTCATTTCACTTTCGAACTGATGGTATTTCCTGCGCACTTCGCGAAAGTAAAAACCAATCGTCTGCAGTTTCTTCAGATCGAGGCCGGTGTCGTACTCGGTCCCGGCGAGGGCCGCCACCATGCTTTCCGTGGGCGGGTGCGAGGCGCCGCCGGCAAAGGCCGAGATAGCCGTATCGATATGCCGGCAACCGTTCTCTATCGCCTTCAACTGGCACATTTCCGCGGTTCCGGCAGTGGCGTGGCTGTGCAGGTGCACCGGGATATCCACCGCCGCCACCAGCTTGGCGATCAGTTCGGCGCTCACCTTCGGCGTGAGCAGTCCCGCCATGTCCTTGATCGCCACGCTGTGACACCCCATGGCGGCGAGTTCGTGCGCCATGGCAACAAATTGATCCGTACTGTGCACCGGGCTGGTGGTGTAGCAAATAGTACCCTGGGCGTGCTTGCCGGCGGCAAGTACGGCTTCAATGGCGGTAGCCAGATTGCGCACGTCGTTGAGCGCGTCGAAGATACGAAATACGTCGATACCGTTAGCGGCGGCCTTGTCGACGAAGGCGCGTACCACGTCGTCGGAATAGTGCCGGTAGCCGAGCAGGTTCTGTCCGCGCAACAGCATTTGCAAACGTGTGTTCGGCAACGCCGCGCGTAACTGGCGCAGACGCTCCCAGGGGTCTTCCTTGAGGTAGCGCAGGCAGGCGTCGAACGTGGCGCCACCCAAGGCTTCCAGCGACCAGAAACCGATTTCATCCAGTTGCGCGCACACCGGCAGCATGTCCGCGGTGCGCATGCGCGTGGCGATGAGCGATTGATGCGCGTCGCGCAGAATGACATCGGTGATATGAACCCTAGACATGACGCAAACGCCTCTCCGATGAGTCAATGACCGGCGTGTGCCGCCAGCGCGGCGGCGACCACCGCGGCGAGCTCGCGCGCGGGCCGACTGGTTTTATAGTTGACCAGTTGCGGGTGCTGCGCAACAAATCCGGTATCGAATCTACCGGATCTGAATGCATCCACCTTCAGGACTTCCAGGTAATAGGGAATCGTGGTCTTTACACCGTACACCCCGGTATCTTGCAGCGCACGGCTGGCGCGGCGCAGCAGTCCCTCCCAATGTAGCGACCAGACGGTGAGCTTCGCGCACATCGAGTCGTAGTAGGGCGGTATGGTATAGCCGGTGTAAATCGCCGCGTCGGTGCGCACCCCCGGTCCGCCGGGGGCGAAGTAGCGCGTAATGCGCCCGAAGCTGGGCAGAAAATCGTTTTTCGGGTCCTCGGCGTTGATACGGAACTGCATGGCGTAGCCGCGCCGCTGGATCTCGGCCTGGGTGAAGCCCAGAGGTTTGCCTTCGGCGATGCGGATCTGTTCGCCGACGATGTCGATACCGGTGATGCTCTCGGTGACCGTATGTTCCACCTGCAGCCGGGTGTTCATTTCCATGAAGTGGAAATTGCCGTCCTCGTCCATGAGAAATTCCACTGTCCCGGCGTTCTGGTAGCCCACCGCGCGCGCCGCGCGAATGGCGTACTCGCCAATAAGCCGGCGCTGGTCATCGTCGAGCTGTGGCGAGGGGGCGATCTCGATCAGTTTCTGATGTCGGCGTTGTATCGAACAGTCGCGCTCGAACAAATGCACGACGTTGCCGTGTTCGTCGGCGAGGATCTGCACCTCGATATGGCGCGGGCGGTCGACGCACTTCTCCAGAAAAACCTCGGCGCTGCCGAAGGCCTTGCGTGCCTCCGACAGTACGCGTTCGTAGTTGCGTTTCAGTTCCCCCCGGTCGTTGCAGCGACGGATCCCGCGTCCGCCGCCACCGGATGTGGCTTTCAGCATGATGGGAAAACCGATGTTTTGCGCCAGCGCGAGGGCTTCTTCGAGGCTGCTCAGGCTGCTGTCGCCGCCGGGTACCACCGGCACAGCGGCTTTTTGCATGCTGAGACGGGCTTCGATTTTATTGCCCATGCTGCGGATCACCTGTTCGGAAGGCCCGATGAATTTGACCCCGCGACGGGCACAAATACGCGCCAATTCCGGATTCTCCGACAGGAAACCATAACCCGGATGGAGGGCATCGCAGCCGGTGGCCACCGCCAGGTTGACGATGCGGTGGGCGTTGAGATAGCCGGCCACCGGGTCGGGGCCGATGTTGTAGGCCTCGTCGGCCTTTTTGACATGCAGCGCGTGGCGGTCGGCGTCGCTGTAGATGGCGACCGACTCGATGCCGGCCTCCTGACAGGCACGCACGATGCGCACCGCGATCTCCCCACGGTTGGCGATCAGGATTCTCTTGAACACGTGACGGCGCCCCCTGCGGCCAGCCAGTTTCCGGCCTCTTCGCGGTTTTCACCGAAAGAGCTTGTTTTTCTACGCAAATCCGACCGCGCTGTCAACCGATTCCGGCGCCGGAGCGGCGACCTAACCTGTCCATTTATCAGCATGTTAGCTTTGACACCCCGCCCGGTTTAAGCGTATTATTCCGCGCTTATGCTGGATTGTCTCCCGGAGACTGTTGAGCCCATCGGTCTTGCCGACGCCGGGCGTTCGTTCCGCGGTGAAATCGCGATCGCCGCCTTTGAGCGCTTGCGGCCACTGCTGGCGGATACCGAGGGCGGCTTGCGGGTGTTGCTGACGTTCCGGCGGGATGAGCGGCGTTTGCGTGTGCTCACGGGTCTGATCGAAGGGCGACTTCGGTTGATCTGTCAGCGTTGCCTGCAGGCGCTTGAATTTCCGTTGCAGGTGGAGTTTCGCCTCGGCATCGTTGCCAGCGAGGCCGAAATCGATCGTTTGCCGGAAGGGTACGAACCCTTGTTGGCCAACGGCGAGTTGCTGCGTACCGCGGATGTAGTGGAGGACGAGATATTGTTGCTCATACCCGCGGTGCCGATGCATGGCGGCGAGACGCAGTGTGAGTCGGGTTACCGCAACCGGCCGGTACAGGAAAGAGACAATCCGTTTTCCGTTTTGGAAAAATTGAAAACTTAGTCAGACAGCTATACGCAGGAGAATTGTCATGGCGGTCCAGAAAAGCCGTAAAACTCCCTCAAGGCGGGGCATGCGTCGTTCTCACGACGCGCTCAAGACGAATGCCTTGTCGGTCGAGCAGACCACGGGCGAAAAGCATCTTCGTCATCATATAAGCCCCGACGGTTATTATCGTGGCCGCAAGGTCATCAGCAAGGACCTTGATTAAACCGTCTCGCGGCCAGTCCGCCTACGCTTTCCGGTCGTCCACCACGCTGCTTCGCCTGTTTCGTGAAGTGGCGTGTGTTTTTATTGCATGACCGAAGTGCGCACAATTGCCCTCGACGTCATGGGTGGCGACCACGGCGCCGATGTGGTGCTCCCGGCGGCACTGCGTTTCCTCGGCAAACGCAGTGGTTTCGATCTGTTGCTGGTGGGCGATCGAGAGGTCATCCAGGTCGGCCTGAAAAAGCTCGGTGCGGCGGAGCATGCGCGCCTGCGGATCCAGCACGCCTCACAGACGGTCGAGATGGACGAGTTGCCTTCACGGGCACTGCGTTTCAAAAAGGATTCTTCCATGCGCGTGGCCATTGACATGGTCAAGGAGGGTCGCGCGCAGGCGTGCGTGAGCGCGGGCAACACCGGGGCGCTGATGGCCACCGCGCGTTTCGTGCTCAAGACATTGCCCGGTATCGACCGACCGGCGATATGTACCTCATTGCCGAGTATCAGCGGCCACACCTGGATGCTGGATCTGGGCGCCAATATCGACAGTTCACCGGAACATTTGTTTCAGTTCGGTCTGATGGGTTCAGTCCTCGCGCGTGCGGTCGATGGTAATCCGCAGCCGAGCGTCGGTCTGTTGAACATCGGTCAGGAGGAAATGAAGGGCAGCGACACGTTACGTGAGGCCGCGGCGTTGCTGTCGGCCAGCCCGCTAAATTATATCGGATTTGTGGAAGGCGACGATGTCTACAGCGGCAAGGTCGACGTCGTCGCCTGCGACGGATTCGCCGGCAATATTTCACTGAAGAGTACCGAGGGCGCGGCGAAGCTGATTTATCATTTCATCCGCCGCGAGTTCACGCGAAATATTTTTACCCGTATCGCGGGCCTGGTGGCGTTACCGGTTCTCAAGGCCTTCAAACGACAGATCGATCCGCGCCGCTACAACGGCGCCAGTCTGCTTGGACTGCGCGGTTCGGTCATCAAAAGTCACGGTGGCGCGGATGCGTTGGCGTTCAGCCATGCGATCGAAGTGGCCGCGGTGGTGGTCGAGCGTAACGTGCCGCAACTGATCAGTTCGCAGTTGCAGGCGGCGATAGTGGAGAGACAGGCAGTTTGATTTATTCACGCATAACGGGCACGGGTGGTTATCTGCCTGACAAGGTGTTGACCAATCAGGATCTGGAGAAAATCGTCGACACCAGCGACCAATGGATCCGCGAGCGCACCGGAATCCGTGAACGGCACATCGCCGCGGACGGGCAGAATACCGTGGATCTGGCCGAACAGGCGGCATTGAAGGCGTTGCAGGCGGCCGGCCGCGATTCCCAGGACGTCGACCTGATCATCGTTGCCACGACAACGCCGGACCGCGTTTTTCCCAGTACTGCCTGTTTGTTGCAAAAACGACTCGATCGTCACGGCTGCGCGGCCTTTGATTTGCAGGCGGTCTGTACGGGATTTGTGTATGCACTGGGTGTAGCCGACAAATTCGTCCGTACGGGCAGCGCGCGCTGTGCCTTGGTGGTGGGTTCCGAGACCCTGTCCAGGGTGTTGGACTGGAAAGATCGCAGCACCTGTGTGCTGTTCGGCGACGGTGCTGGCGCCGTGGTACTGGAGGCCAGCGAGGAGCCCGGTATCCTCTCCTCTCATCTTCACGCCGACGGGGCTTACGAGCACCTGCTCTCCGTGCCCGGTGGCGTTAGCCAAGGATATGAGAGTTTCAAGGACGGCAAAGGCTTCGTCACAATGAAAGGTAACGAGGTGTTCAAGGTCGCGGTGAACACCCTGGGCCGTATTGTGGATGAAACGCTTGAAGCCAATGCGCTCGACAAAAGCGACATCGACTGGCTGATACCGCATCAGGCCAACATACGCATTATTCAGGCCACGGCCAAGAAACTGAAAATGCCGATGGACCGGGTGGTGGTCACAGTTGGCGAACATGGCAACACGTCAAGCGCTTCGGTGCCGTTGGCGTTGGATGTGGCGGTACGTGACGGGCGTATCAAAGCCGGTGAAACCTTGTTGATGGAGGCCTTCGGAGGTGGTTTCACCTGGGGCTCCGTGCTGTTGAAATTCTGATCATGTCGACTAGTGCCAACCAACTAGCCATGGTGTTTCCTGGCCAGGGCTCGCAGTCCGTCGGCATGCTGGCACCGCTTGCGCAGGTCTTTCCCCAGGTGGGCGAGACTTTCGCGCAGGCCTCCGAGGTGCTCGGTTACGATCTGTGGCGACGGGTTCAAGAGGGGCCCGCGGAGCTGTTGAACCAGACCGCGGTCACGCAGCCGGCGATGCTGGCCGCGGGGGTGTCGGTGTGGCGCTGTTGGCAGTCGGTCAGCGATCTGCGACCGGCGCTGATGGCCGGACACAGTCTCGGCGAATACAGCGCGCTGGTATGCGCCGGCGCCGTGGATTTCGCCGCGGCGGTGGCCCTGGTCGAGGCGCGGGCGCAGGCGATGCAAAACGCGGTGGCGGAAGGCAGCGGTGCGATGGCGGCGATTCTGGGCCTGGATGACGCTCAGGTGATCGACTTGTGCGCGCAGGCGGCCGGCGACAAGGTGGTCAGTGCGGTGAATTTCAACTCGCCGGGCCAGGTGGTGATTGCCGGCGACCGGGCGGCGGTCGAACGGGCCATGGCGCTCGCCACCGAAGCCGGCGCCCGGCGCGCGCTGCGCCTGCCGGTTTCGGTGCCGTCCCATTGCGCCTTGATGCGTCCCGCAGCCGAGGCGTTCGCGGACGCGCTGACGGCCACGGCCTTCGACACCCCGCGAATCCCCATACTGCACAATGTCGATGTCAGCAGCCACGACAGCGTCGAGGCGTTGCGTACGGCGCTGGAGGCGCAGTTGTATCAGCCGGTGCGCTGGGTCGAGACGATCCGCGCCATGCACGCGCGCGGTATCGGTCGGATTCTGGAGATGGGGCCAGGCAAGGTTCTCACTGGTTTGAACAAGCGTATCGAGAAATCGATAGAAAATCTGGCGGTCCAAACCGCCGATGAACTGAAAGCCGCACAGGAGGGGCTGACGTGAGCGGGGAAGCGGAAACAACCATGACACTGGCGGGCGAAGTTGCGCTGGTCACCGGTGCCAGCCGTGGTATAGGGCAGGCGATCGCGCGTCGGCTGGCGTCGCTTGGCGCCCGGGTGGTCGGCACGGCGACCAGCGGCCTGGGCGCGGAGGCCATACAGAGGGATTTCGACGCCAGCGCCTGTGAAGGACTCGGTCTGTGTCTGGACGTGACCGATACGGCCTCGATCGAAGCCGCGATGCAAACCACCAACGATCGTTTTGGTCCGCCCACCATTCTGGTGAACAATGCCGGCATCACCCGCGACAATCTGTTGATGCGCATGAAAGACGAGGAATGGCAGTCGGTTATCGACACCAACCTGACGTCGGTTTTTCGCCTCACCCGGGCCTGTCTGCGCGGGATGATGAAGGCCAAGCACGGGCGTATTATCAATATCGCCTCGGTGGTCGGTGCCACCGGCAATCCTGGTCAGGCGAATTACTGCGCCGCCAAAGCGGGAATGTTGGGTTTCACCAAGTCACTCGCACGTGAGGTCGGATCGCGCGGCATCACCGTCAATGCGGTGGCTCCCGGGTTCATCGACACCGACATGACACGGGAGTTGCCGGACAGCCAGCGTGCGGCGCTTATCGGTCAAATACCCCTGGGCTGCCTGGGTGCGGCGCAGGATATCGCCGCCGCGGTGGCGTTTCTGGCTTCTGGACAGGCGGCCTATATTACCGGACAGACGCTGCACGTGAACGGTGGGATGTTTATGGGATGATGCAAAAATCTCTCGGATTCCGTTTATAGAGCTTTGTTTACACACGAAATATTATCTGCTAACTTGCGCGACTCCGGAAACCACCGGAGAAAAGATTCGGGTTCAGTTGACTGGCATGGTAATCGCCTTTTCACTAAAATACGCGCGCAGCCCGGACTGATTACATATAACTGAGGACTTTTCAGCGATGAGCAATGTCGAAGAACGCGTCAAGAAGATTGTTGTG